>NZ_RXPG01000029.1:0-323674 GCF_023757665.1 Rhizobium skierniewicense Ch11 | reverse complement strand
CTCGGCGTTGTTGATTGCCACTGAGAACTGACCCGGTAGCATAGGATATTTCCATCGAGAATTGACCCATGTTTGAACGTGTGCGTCCGGCCAACACATTTCACGAACTGAGCCATCCAGGCGATGATCTTGCGTTAGTACCGGCATTAATGCTGGGATTAGATCGGGATCTTAGATGTTGGCATGGCTCGCATGGAGATTATTTCAGGCATTGAACGCAGGCGGCGCTGGCCGTTGGAGGTGAAGCTGGCCATCCTGGCGGAAGCGGCTCAGCCAGACGTGCGTGTCTGCGATGTGGCACGTCGGCATGACGTTCATCCATCGCAAATTAGGGTCTGGCGCAGAACTCTCTACGGTCGAGATGACTCGCCGTCGTTCTTGCCGGTTCGTCTTGTTGACAACGATCCTTCGCGGCACGTGCCATCCACTGTGTCCCCGGAAACGTTTGTACGGATCTCGCTGCGCAACGGTCGCAGCCTGAAGGTACCGGCAAAGATCGAGCGAAAGACTTTGGCATCGTTGATCGCTTGTGTTGAAGCGGCACGATCGGGCCGTCAGGGAACGTACAGGTTTATCTGGCTTGCGGAGTGACTGACATGCGTCGCGGGATCGACGGTTTGTCTGCACTGGTCGAGGGAGTGATCAGACAAGCGCCTGGTTCTGGAGCGATCTTCGGGTTCCGCGGCAGGCGTGCCGACCGGATCAAGCTTTTATGGTGGGACGGCCAGGGGGTTTGCCTGTTTTACAAGGTTTTGGAACGCGGATACTTCCCATGGCCGGCAGTCAAAGATGGCGTTGTGCATCTGACGCAGGCTCAGTTGTCGATGCTCGTCGAGGGGATCGATTGGCGGCGACCGACATGGACGTCAGCGCCTCATCGCACGGGCTGAAAGTGTTATTTTGCAGGGGGTGTCAGGGGTAATACTGGCGCTAGAGGGCCAAATCAGTTACATTTTTGGGTATGGAAACAACGCCGCCACAGGGTCAGGACGAGCTATCTGCACTGCGTGCATTGGTTGCTGAACAGGCGGCGAAACTCGAGCGACAAGACGCGGAAGTTACCAAGCGCGATACCATAATCGACATTTTGCGCGCGCAGTTGGAGTTGCTGCGACATCGACAGCATGGGGCCTCGTCCGAGAAAATAGACCGCAAGATCGAACAATTCGAACTGATGCTCGAGGAGATTGAAGCGTCCCGCGCCGAGGCTGAGGTTCGCTCTGGAAGGACACCTCTGCCGGAGCTGGAAGATGCCTGCGAAAAGCCAAGGCGCAGACCTTTGCCGGATGGGCTGCCGACAGAAGAGCGGATCTATCCGGCGCGGTGCAATTGCCCGACCTGCGGCGGGACATCGTTCCTGAAAGCACCTGATAAGGTGGTCCAGGTCATGGAGCATATGCCGGCATCCGTGAAGATTGTTCGCCATGTCGAAAAGCGCTTCGTTTGCAAGGACTGCGACACATCGGTGTCTGGCAAGATGCCGACCCTACCGATCGAGCGCGGCAAACCCGGTCCCGGATTGCTTGCCCATATCATGGTCGCCAAATTCGACGATCACATCCCACTTTACCGACTGTCGGAGATGTACGATCGGCTTGGGATAGATATCTCCCGTTCCGTGATGGCCGACTGGATGGGGCGTGCATCGGCTTTGCTCGGCCCCCTGATTTTGCTGATCAGAGCGCATATCGCGGCCGTCGATCGGATCCATACCGACGACACTCCGGTCGATGTTCTCGACCCTGGACGAGGAAAGACCAAGACCGGGAGGGTCTGGGTCTACGTCTTCGATGGGCGCGGCTATCAAGACCCCAGGCCCGGAGCGATCGCTTATTATTACAGCCCTGACCGCAAGGGGGGGCACCCGGCCGAACATCTTTCCAACTTCAGTGGCGTGATGCACGCGGACGGCTATGCTGGCTACAACAAGCTGTACGGCAATCAGATCATCGAGGCTGCCTGCATGGCGCATGTACGCCGCAAATTCCATGACGTGATCAAACTCAAGCCATCACCGATCGCGCAGGAAGCGCTGTCGCGCATTGGTGCTCTCTACGATATCGAGGATCGTATCCGTGGCATGTTGCCTGACGAGAGGCGGGATTTGCGCCAGTAGCATGCTAAACCCATCCTGGCCGAGCTGAAAGAGTGGATCGAGGATGTCCAGACAACACTGCCACAGAAACAGAGGCTGGCGGGAGCTATGCGGTATGCGCTGTCACGATGGGCAGCATTGAGCGTCTATCTTGATGACGGCCGGGTTGAAATCGACAAGAACATAGCTGAGCGTGCCATGCGACCACTGGGAATTGGCCGCAAAAACTGGTTGTTTGCGGGCTCCGACAAGGGTGGTGAGCGCATCGCAAATATCCTGAGCATCATCGAAACCGCAAAGCTTCATGGCCACAATCCGGAGGCGTATCTGACCGATGTCCTGGCCCGGATCCAGGATCACCCCACCGATCGCCTCGAAGAGCTTTTGCCTTGGCGGTGGTCATCGCTAAAAGAATTGAACGAGGCGGCGTGATAGTTCGCTCCCGAACCGACAAATCGCTCAAGACAGAATTGAGCGATGCTGACCGAAAGTCCGCTCACCGGACGCTCACGGCGAGTACGGCACGGAAGCGTTCAAGATATGCCAGCTCCTCAGCTCTATCCCTGAACTCTCCCGCCCTGACCCGGCCGGCAAACTCGGTTCTATGCCGCTCATTCAGACCGGCACTGTGTTCCTGAAACGCCTGCATCGAGGTGAGGATGGAAGCCGGGCGTCTCGCATTTATCGCGGTCATATTCATCGGCCTGTCGACAATCCAGGGGGCAAACATTCCATGGGATTGCAGCACGGCGATGAACGTTTGGGATTTCCACGACTCAAAGGGAGCGTTCGTTCGATATCGCTGGCCTCGGGGAATCAGCCTGTTTGCTTCGTCAGCTTTGTGTTCGTAGACGTCTCGTCAATAAAAACCAGTCGTGCCAATGCCTTGTTGAAGAAAGGCTGTCGCCGCCCGGTCCACAGTTCACGCGCCCGCGCGACCCCGGGGCGCTGCTGCTCGCTGGCCATCAGGCTTTTTTTATGGCTCAGGTCCAGCCTTTGAAGAAGCCGTCCGACACTGGGGCGATGGACGATAACGCCAGATCCGCAGAGTTCCACGCAAAGCTCGTCCAGTGTCAGTTCGCCATTCTGTGCCATCCGCCCTTCAATCCACGCGTGATGCACCGAAAGCTTGCCGCCGCCAACATGCCCTGTCGGCGCGGGCTATCGAAAAATTCGTGACGCACCCTAGCAAAATTTAAAGGAAGATTTGTGGGTAAGTTATATTAGTTCGACAGGGTGACGAAATAAGAATTTATGTTATGTAAGCGGATGGGAGTCTCATTATTAACCCAAGGTTACCGTTATGGCCTTTCTCTCACCATCTTCATCTTCCGCAAAAACAGAAACCCTGATTGTCAGCTCCGACGGGCGCGGCGCCAACAAGGGCCGGGCAGCGGTGATGATGCTGGTAGCCGTTACGTTGTTTGCCTGCCTCGACAGCTGCGCCAAGTTCGCCAGCCGAGAACTGCCCGCTATCGAGACGGTCTGGTTCCGGTTCGCCATCCATTTCATGCTCGTGGCGGTGGTACTCAATCCATGGAAGGCGCCGGAGGCATGGCTGACAAAGCAGCCTCGCCTGCAGATGATGCGGGCGCTCATTCAGATCGTTTGCACCGGCCTCAATTTCGTCGCCCTCAGCCAACTCCAGATCGCTGAGACGTTGTCGATCCAGTTCACCGGTCCAGCCTTCGTCACACTACTGTCAATCGTGTGGCTGGGCGAAAAGGTGGGGCGCTACCGGTGGACGGCGATTGGCCTCAGTTTCATCGGTGTGCTCGTCATTACGCGGCCCCAGCCCGGTGCTCTTGACCCCGCTTTTGGCATCGTCCTGCTGTCCGTTATTATAGGCGCTGGCTATTCCATCATGACGAGGAGGCTGGCGGGAACAGAATCGGCAGGCAGCATGCTTCTTATCATGGCGGCTCTCCCGGCGCTTATTTTGACGCCGATATTGCCCTTCGTCTTCATTTGGCCGAGCGATGCGTACACCTGGCTCGCGCTCTTCGGCGCGGGCTTCTTCGGTGCGATCAGTCATTATTTCTATATTCAGGCACACCGTTTCGCGCCAGCAAGCTTTCTCGCTCCGCTACAATATTTCCAGTTTCTCGCCGTCCTCATCCTCGGCTACGTTTTCTTTGGCGACATCCCAACTGTCTGGACGTTTGCCGGCGCGCTGATTCTGATTGGTTCCGGGCTTTATATTTGGCACCGTGAGCGGGTTATCACCCGCCTCAACGAAACATAGGCTTTCCCTCCATAGAGCGCCAACTTGACATGTGTAGGCAACACCGCTTAATAAATTCGTCAACGTACCGAACAAATAAAAGGAGCGTCGTTCATGCCACTGGATATCGCGTTCGCGAGTACCGTTTTGAACGCTTCCAAGACCGCGCAGACGTTAGGCGTGAAGCAGGCGAGCGCGTTTGATCAAATGCTGAAAAATCGCCTCGTGATCGGAATCGATCTGGGTGGAACAAAACTTCTAGCAGGGCTTGCCGACGCCGAAGGCAACATACTTGCGTCGCGCGAAGAGCCGACGCGCCACGGACCAAATGCACATGTTCTCGACCAAATAACTGAGATGGCGATGGCTTTGGCACGTGAGTCAGGTGTTACCGTCGATGACATCGCACAGGTCATGATCGGTGTTCCAAGCGCAATATCACCGCAAACCGGACTTGGGTCGCTTTCACCGAACCTCGCGCTGCCAGTCGACCGGCCGCTTGCCGCCCTTGTCGGCGAACGCCTGTCGTGCCCGATCGCGGTAGAAAACGATGTCAACTTGGCAGCTTATGGGGAAGCCAAGAGCGTTGCTGGACACGACGTTGCTTCGATCGTCTTCATCTCTTTCGGCACAGGCGTCGGCATGGGTCTGGTCGTCAATGGCGCGTTGGCGCGTGGCGCTTTCGGTCGCGCAGGTGAGATCTCTTATCTGCCTGTGGGTGCTCAACCGCATGCATCAGCGCCCACATCCGCAAGCGGCCTGTTCGAGGATCTGGTCGGCACGACTGGTATCCGCCAGCGCTTTAAACTGGGCAGCGAAAGTGTTGCCGGTCTGTTTACCCGTGCGATTGCCGGCGATGCGTCCGCGTTAGAAGCAATCGATGTCGTAGCGCGCGATGCCTCGCTCGGCCTTGCCGCAGTTCAAGCGCTGATCGATCCTGCCCGCATCGTGGTTGGCGGCGGCATTGGTGCGCAGCCAATCTTTCTCGAACGCCTGCGCCATCATCTTGTCCCGCTTCTTCCGTTCGATTGCCCCGTCGAACCAAGTCGCTTTGGTGTTCAGGCTGGTCTCATCGGCGCCGTGATGCTCGCTTCCCATCTGGCCGCGGCGCGAACCGCCGCCGCTGCCTGAGCTTTCTGAGGAGACCTTGGATGACCGAGACCGATATTGCCTTTGCGAGGCCCGACGGACTGGTTGAGACCCGCCACTCGGTGCAGATGGCGTTCATGGCGCCGCGCCTGCAGGGCGATTTCATGCCGGAGGGTCAATTGAAGCTGTCCCTCTGGGGTTGCGGCCAGATGGCGAACATCTTCTTTGATGCATGGGATGGTCCTTTTATCCATGCGCCAAACCGGATAGTCGCCGGCTCTCGCTCCGTGCATGTGGCGCAGACGGCGCCGACGCTTCTTTTGCGGGGCGCGCGGCTGAAGGCTGTGCGTCCCGCCAGACGCTGTGCCTGGTGGGGCACGCTGACTGCGCCGGAAAAAGTACGCCACGAAGGCGCGCGTCGAATCGCCACCACGCCTTGGGGTTTCACTATCGTTGAAACGCGGACGGGCGGTGACATCGTGATTGCGGTCGGTGCTAGCCGTGCAGAGGCGGAGCGCGGGTTGTTGCTTTCCGCCGATGAGATTATCGCCGAATGCTCCTCGCATGTGGCGCGTTGCGATATCCTGCCTTCTGCGGGACCTCTGATGCGATCCATGGCCATACAGAGTACGCACGCCTCGCTTTCTTCGATCCGCCGCGCAGAAGATGGCCGTTTTCTTGGGCTGGCCGCTGGTCAGGCATATTCGGCACCGACCCGCACCTATTATCGCGACGGCTACTGGACACTGCAGCCGCTGCTCTTCCTAGAACCGCAGGTGGTGCGCGACCAGATCGACCTGCTGGCGACTGGCATCCAGATAGATGGCGAGGCACCGAGTGCCGTCATTCTCACTGGCCCGAAGCAGGGTGAGGAATGGGAGAGATTCCGCGTCAATTCGGCCGAATACAAGATGGAGCATCTTCGTTCAACAGACTGGTGGAGCGATCACTTCGACAGCCCTCTCTTCTTCGTCCTGACCATCGGAGACTATATACGCGTCACGGGCGATACCGCGGCGCTCTCCGACCACTGGAAAACGGTGGCGGCGATCTTCCGCCGTTACCAGGGTTTCGATCATTTCGGAACGGGCCTCGTCGTCAAACCGCGCCACGACCGTGACTGGGCCGACAATGTCTATCGCCACGGCTACGTTGCCTATGACATCGGCTTGTGGATCGGGGCGCTCGACGTAATCGCCGCCCATGGAGGAGCGCTGGATGCGGACTTGTCAGACGAGGCACGTGCACTTGCCCAGAAGGCGCGTGCCAATCTCGATGAGGCAATGTTGACGCCGGATGGCTGGTATCAAGACTACGGTCTGAAAGGCGAGTTCGTGGAGGATCACCTGACGCTCGACAGTCTGACACTGTTGCGCTTTGATGCGGTCTCCGCCGATCGGGCGCAAACGGTGCTGGAGAACGTTGCACGGTTGCTCGAAACCCGCAACAATGATCGCCAACCCTATGGAGATTGGGGCGTGATGTGCGCTTGGCCACCATTCAAGCGTACTGCCGACACCCGTGCAAAGTCCGCCTTCGCCTATCGATACCACAATGGTGCTGACTGGCCCTATCTCTCTGCCCTCTATGCCGAGCAGCGCCTGAAATACGGTGTAGGGGGGGCGGATTATCCGTTGACGCGCTGGTGGAAGACCAGCCTCGAAAAGGGCTGGATAGGCTCCGTCGAATATTTTTCGCCACCCTTCGCGCGAGGATCTCTTCTGCAAGGCTGGACTGGCATGCACGCCGCCGCGATTCTCGAGCATCGCGCCATCATCGAGGCAGCGATTGACGCAGGACGCTTGGCCGACTGAGAGACCCAAGGTACGGCAGTAGGCACACTGCCGTCTCCGATCATTGATCGGCCAAGAGATGACGCTGGATACATTACACCCCAGGGGATATCAGCAGAACTTCCGCGCCATTCAACCCGATGGGAGCGGATCGCGCCTCGTCAGGCATATTCACGTGCAAATAGAAGTGTTGCTCGTTAGCCGATGAGGAGCCACGGATGGAGGACGGGCCGACTGAGCATTGCTCAAGACTGGTTGGAGGCTCACCTTCAAACCACCCTTGCGCTCTGCGCCGCTGCATCGTCGAGGATCCAGGTTACGTCGGTATGGCCGGCCAGCGCAGAGGCGGGACAATCGGAGTGGTAGCCGCCAGCGAGCGCCTGACGGACTGCTGATTGCTTGGCGTTGCCGGTGGCGAGCACGAGGATGGACCGAGCCGTCAGGATCGTGGCGATACCCATGGTGATCGCGCTTCGCGGTACTTCGGCATCTTCAAAGAAATCTTGGTTGGCAGCCAACGTTTCGGAATGCAGGACGACGTGGCGAGTGCGGCTTTGAAGCGTTGATCCAGGCTCGTTGAAACCGATATGTCCGTTGCGTCCAATACCAAGAAGCTGCAAGTCGATGCAGCCTGCTTGACGGATTTGAAGCTCATAGGCTTCGGCTGCCTCTTCCGGATTTGCGGCCATACCGTCTGGAACGTGGGTGCGCGACAATTCAATATCGACGTGATCGAATAACAGCCGGTTCATGGTGGCGCGGTAACTTCCGGGATGATCGGGAGGTATTCCGACATATTCATCCAAGTTGAACGTCGTGGTGCGGGAAAAACTCACCCGACCGCTCAGGTACGCCGCGACCAACGCGGCGTAAACGGGTTCCATCGTGGCACCGGTGGCAAGGCCAAGCACTGCCTCGGGCTTGTCGCGCAAGACCGCGATGATGCGCTCGGCAACGGCATTTGCCGCCTGCGGTGCGTCGGCAAGGATGATCGGTGTCATGTTAGTATTCCGAGATCCGGAGACTATGCCGACGCGAGGCGGTACGGCTCTCCGCTGGATGGAGTTCAAGCAGCGCTGACGATGCGGCTTCCATCGGCGCGACGCTTGGGGAGTGATTGTTCCGTCTTGCCATCGAAGAGGTGGAAGCGGTCTGGCTTGATGCCAAAATTCAGTACGTCGCCTTCTTCAGCAGGCACATGGTCTGGCAGGTGAAGCACCGTGTTAACCTCGGAGCCTTCGACCTTGCCAAACATGTAGGTCTCCGTGCCAACGCTTTCGGTATAGGTGACCCGGACGCGAACGCGGTGATAGGTATCCGAGTGCTCCTTCAGCATATGGAAGTGGTTAGGGCGTACGCCAAGGATAACCTTGTCGCCGACGGCAGCCGCGGAGCCATCCACCGGGACTTGCACAACACCGAACCCTGCGACCTCGACGCCGACATTCTCGGCACCAACGGCTCGCAAAATTCCGTCGTAGAAATTCATTTGCGGTGAGCCGATGAAGCCGGCAACGAACTTGTTGACGGGGAAATCGAAGAGATCGAGTGGCGCGCCAAACTGTTCCAGTACACCGGCATTCAGCACCGCGATGCGATCGGCCATTGTCATGGCCTCGATCTGATCATGCGTCACGTAGATCATGGTGGCATCGAGGCGCTTGTGCAGGCGGCTGATTTCGCCACGTGTCTGCACGCGAAGCGCCGCATCGAGGTTCGACAGGGGTTCGTCGAACAGGAAGACTTTGGGATTCCGCACGATGGCGCGGCCGATAGCGACACGTTGGCGCTGGCCACCGGACAATTGTTTTGGACGACGCTCCAGCAGCGGTTCGATGGCAAGCATCCGCGCCGCCTCGATGATCCGTCGCTCAATTTCCACCTTCGTCATCTTGAGGTTTTCGAGCCCGAAAGAAAGGTTCTGGCGAACTGTCATGTGTGGATAAAGCGCATAGGATTGGAAGACCATGGCAATGCCACGATCCCCAGGTGGAAGGGCAGTCACATCCTCCTCACCGATGAGCACACGACCAGCTGTGGTCTCTTCCAAACCCGCGATGATACGCAGGAGGGTGGACTTGCCACATCCAGAAGGACCAACGAGCACAACGAACTCTCCGTCGTTGACAGTCAGTTCAACGCCGTGGATAACGGGATGCGTGCCATAGCGCTTCACCACGCCGTTTAGTGTGAGACTAGCCATTGCGAACCCCTTCGATCTATTCTTCTCGGCACGCCGCTGCAGATCATCGAAGCGGCTGTAGCGATACCACTTTGCTGTCTTTTATATAGTTCGTCAAGTTGCCGAATATAATTTTCAGATTTGTCGCCGTGGAAGGTCGTCGAATCCTTGCATCATGGTTTATATAGCTAACGCACCCACTCCGATAGTTCGTCACCTCTCCGAACCCTATGCAGATGAGCTCGATTTCTGTAGATGAGGAAAAGTGGAAATATTGAAACCGAGTCACCTAAGAGCGCATTGATGACCCTACGCCAAAGTCCTTCTCCCGTTCTCCGCCAGATTTCCGTGCGTGCCGCCATGGACGTGCTGCTGCAAGAAGGCCCGACCTCCCGTGCAACGCTGGCCAAGAAGACAGGTCTGTCCAAGCAAACCATGTCGGAGGTTATCCGCGCGCTGGAGGAATCCGGATGGGTGCGTGTCAACGGCATTATTAGCGGCAAGGTCGGGCGTAGCGCCGTGACCTACGAGGTGGCGGAAGCGAGTGGCTATGCTGTCGGCGTGGATCTAGGGGCGACGACGATCCGCATCGCCATTGTCTCTGTTTCCGGCACCATCGTTCATGAAAGCGATCATCCGACAGATGGGCGTGCAGGTGAGGCGCTGATCGGCCACGTGCATGATCTGGTTCAAAAAAATCTGCAGTTTGCAGGCATCGGTTTCGAAAAGATACTGCTGGCCGCTGTTGCGACGCCTGGTGTCGTCGATCCCGTTTCTGGATATCTGGCGCTGGCGCCTAACATGGCCGAAACGGGTCGCCTTGACGTGGTGCGCCAGCTCAACGATGCACTGGGCTGCCAAGTTGTCATCGAAAATGATGTGAATGCCGCAGTGCTCGGCGAAGCCTGGAAGGGATGCGCCGCACGGTTGGAGACGGCTGTGTTCATAGCGCTTGGCACCGGTATCGGCCTTGGTATGCTTGTCAACGGCAAGCTGGTAAAGGGCGCGCGCGGGGCGGCTGGCGAGATTTCATACCTGCCCATCGGCGCCGATCCCTATCGTGAGGATAGTCTTGAGCGTGGCGCGCTCGAAAGTGTCATCGGCGCGAAAGGTATCGTTGATCGCTATCGCGCGGCCGGTGGCGTCGAGGCCGACACAAGGCAGATCCTGGAAGCGGCGGAAACAGGTGCTGAACCAGCGCTTGCCGTAATTCGGGAAACGGCGAGGCTGGCAGCACTTCTGATCGTTTCGGTCGATGCGATGATCGATCCAGAAATGATCGTGCTAGGTGGCAATGTTGGACGAAACGCCTTGCTCCTGTCGCTGATACGGTCCGAACTACCTCGTCTGACCCGCCGCCAGATCAGCCTGGAGTCCAGCGCGCTTGGTCCGCGAGCTACTCTGATCGGCGCCGTTGCGATCGCCCTCAACCAGTTGCACAACGCACTGTTTTCGCCGCAGGAACTGCCAAGCGAAATGCGTTTGCCACAGGCGAGGAATTGAGCCGAACCATCTGTATGGTCATCTTCAATGGGCTCTTCACTCCAATTTTACGGTGAAGCGATGAGCTGGAAACGCCCTGAACTCCGACGTCAGGATGTCTCCAGCCATCCAGATGGCCCCGGAATTGATGCTGACTGTCACGCCCGCCAGCAGGCAACGTCGTGCGGCTTCAACTCTGGCGTACCGATCAGCAGCTGTTCGGCTGCAACCGGCAGAGTATAACTTTCCGGTCCGTAGTTGAACGCGAAAGTGAGGGAGCCGCGGCGGCGCATCCGGACATGTTCGGGAAGGTCGACCACCGAGAGCCCCGCCTTTGCCAAAAGATAACGCGCAACCGAGCCAAGCAGGTCGGTTTCCGGCCAGCCAGCCAGATAGTGAAAGCGACCAGCGGCGGTGAGTGCGGTTGCGCCGTCATCGAAGTGGGCAAGCACCTCTAGATCGGTCTCGAGAAAATCCCGCCAACGGGTGACGGTGCCGGAAACCGTGCCGGAGACTGCGGCAGAGAGGCCAGGCCGCATACTTTCGACCTCTGTCACCTTTAGTGGCATAATTCCCTGTAGCGTAGGGCCGGGTGGCAGGCTCTCGGGGATTGCGAAATTCTGGTCCTTCGAGCCGGTGCGTGGTCCGAATAATATCAGGGCGTTGGTTTCCTGAAACGCCTGCAGGGCCGCCTCGGAGACAATCGGCAGCGTTGGCACGAGCACCAAGCTATAGCCAGAAAGGGAGGTGCCGGGCTCCACCACGTCCACGTCGATTCCCAGCCGGCGGAAGGCCTCATACCAACGCAGTTTGAGGATGCGATAATCGAAATCCTTTCCCTGCGGCTGGAACTGCGTGACCCAGGCCGCCTGATAATCGAAGACGAGCGCAACAGGCGCAGGCGTTGTGGCGGGTAGCGGACCGAGATATGCAATCTCCTTAGCCACTCGGCTTGCTTCCGCGCCACCTTGAGACAGAATATGATCTGGACGCAGAAGGCCTGCATGCATCTGCTCCTGCGCCTTGCGATACTGCCGCCACCGGAAGTAGACCACGGCCTCGGCGCCATGCGCCAGCGCCTCCCAGGTCCACAGCCGCACCATTCCGCGTTCGGGCACGGCGTTCCAAGTGGCCCAGTTTACCGGGCCTGGCTGCTGTTCCATGATCCAGAAGCGGCCATTGCCCACAGCGCGATAGAGATCGTGCTGCAGAGCCGAGACATCGGGATGGCCGGTGCGGGCGAAGCGGTTGCGCTCCGCGTCCGTCAGCGGCAGGCTTTCGATCCGCCCAAGCGGATAAGAATCCCAACTCGCCACATCCATCTGCCGGCCCATCTCGAAATGGTCGAAGGTATGAGAGAAACCCATAAAATTATGAGTGACAAAGCGGCCTGGTGCGTGGGCGCGAATGATCTCGGCCTGCAAGCGGAAATAGTCCACAAAGAGATCGGAACGGCAGCGCATGAAATCGATCTGGCTCGATGGATTGGTGTCGCAAACCTGGCGCGTGGGAAGTTCAACCTCCGCAAAGTCGCCAACCGTCATCGACCAGAAGTCATTGCCCCAAGCCGCATTCAGTGCATCGATTGTCGTGTAGCGGGCCTTCAGCCAGTCTTGAAAGTGTGCACGGTCGAGATTGCCCCAGGAGAAGATTGTATCATCGCAACCGAATTCGTTATCCACTTGCCAACCAATAATGGCGTGATGCTCGCCGTAGCGTTCCATCATGGCCGTCACGATTCGGCGCGTTGCCTCGATGAAAGCGGGACTCGCGGGCGTATAGTGCCGGCGCGAACCAAACAGCCGCGGCAGTCCGTTACGATCAACAGGAAGGATATCCGGATGCAGATCGACAAGCCAGCGGGGCGGAGCAGCAGTCGGCGTGCCAAGAACCAGTTTGAGCCCGGCGGCGGCCAGTGTCTCTATCGCGCGATCAAGCCAGGACCAGTCGAAAACACCAGGGGCCAGTTCCATGCGGGCCCAGCCGAATTCTGCAATCCGCACCACGCCTATACCGGTCTCTGCCATGCGCCTGGCATCTTCAGCCCAGATGTCTTCAGGCCAGTGTTCGGGGTAATAGCAGACGCCAAGCATGTCACATATCCATCAGGCAGGAAAATTCGGAAGAAATAAAAAGGGAGGCGCCGGATGGTTGGTATCCGGTACCCTCGCTGACGAAAGGGCCTTAAGGGTTACTCCTTGCTTGCACCCGACAACAGCCCGTTCATGAAATAGCGTTGCAGGCTCACGAACAGCACCAGCGTCGGAATGACTGACAGCACTGACATCGCAAGCAGCCGTGGCCAGTTGATGTCCCATTGGCCGACATTATTGGCGAGCGCCAGTTGTACCGTCCATTTCGACTGGTCGGTGATGATCAGATATGGCCAAAGATAGTCGTTCCACCGCCAGACGAAATTGAAGGCGGCAAGGGCAGCAATTGCCGGGACGGATAGGGGCAGGATAATCCGAAACAGGATGCGCCATTCTGGCGTGCCGTCGATGCGTGCCGCTTCCAGCAAGCTGTCGGGAATGCTGCGGATGTACTGGCGCATGATGAACACACCCGAGGGGGTGGCCGCCGGAGCGAGGATCACGCCCCAAAGCGAGTTCAAGAGGCCCAGATCCTTCAGCACGATGAAAATCGGTATCAGGATGATTTGCAGTGGAATCATCAGAGCCGACATGATCAGCATGAAGAAGAAGGTTTCGCCTCGAAAGCGAAACTTGGCCAGTGCATAGCCTGCCATCAAGCTGATCAAGACCGAGATCGCCGCAGATATGATGGCCACGAACAGAGAGTTTTGGAAGAATAGACCAAAACCTGTCTGATCGAAGGCGGTGGCGAAGTTCACCAACGTCGCTGGAGAGGGCAGGAGCGTTGGCGGCCAGGCAAAGATGTCGTTCGGTGCCTTCAGTGCACTGGCCAGCAGCCAAAGCGGCGGCAGCAGGAAGAGCACAAGTACGATCACTAGCAATGGGCCACGGAAGGCCCAGTCGCGGGCGGCGCGGCTGGAGAGTAGGGCGGTGGTCATGCTTTCTCCTTGCTGACACGAAGCTGGATGGCAGTGAGCACGAGCAGGATCAGGAACAGTACGGCGGATTGCGCCGCGGCCACGCCGGCCTGATTGGCCTTTGTGAAGGCTGTCTCATAGATGGTCTGGATAAGGTAGACCGTCGATCTACCTGGACCGCCTCCAGTCAGAGACACGACCAATTCGTAGACCTTGAAGGCTTCGACCGAGGACAGAATGACGACCAGTGAGATACTAGGCTTTAAAAGCGGCAGCGTGATGCGCGTGAAGATGCGCCAGTTACTGGCAGCATCGACGCGGGCCGCTTCGTAGAGATCCTCGGAAATGGTAGTGAGACCGGCAATCAGGATCATCATATAGAAGCCGGCGCTGGCCCAAACCCAGACGATAACGACCGCGACCTGCGCCATTGTACCGTTGTCGAGCCATGGAACGGGCGCGACATCTACCAGAGACAGAAGATAGTTCATCAGGCCGGAATTGAGGCCGAACATCCATTTCCAGACGACGCCGGTAATCAGAAGGCTGATCATTGAAGGGAAAAAGACAACGGCGCGTGCAGCGCCCACACCGAAGAATCGGTTCTTCAGCAGGATGGCAAGCCCGAGCGAGACAACGGTCACCGCAGGGACCGCGATCAGCACGAAGCCGACAGTCTTGGCCAGTGTGCTGAAGAACTCCGGGTCGTTGAAAAGGCGGACATAGTTGTCGATGCCGACGAATTTGGGCCAGGTGGCCTGTGCCCGCTCAACCACGACGATACCGCGCTTGAAGAAGGACATCCACAGGCCTTGGACCAGCGGATAGAGGGTGAAAACCGCGAGCAGTACAACCGTTGGCGTCAACAGCATGTAGGGAAAAAGCCGTGTCGTCCATGGCGTGCCGCCAGGGGCTTTGCCGGTGGACACCGGGATTGCTCCCGGCGCCGCTTCGATGGTGGATGGGGTGCTGGTCACTGGCCCGCTTCCGTCAAGGATTCCTGAGCCGTTTTGATGATCTGGTCAATTGCCTGACTGCTAGTGATCTGGCCTGTGGTGGCCTGGAACAGCGATTGGCGCATCGGACCCCAGACATACTGCATGGCGGGGTTCGCCTGGTCGGTGGCGGCAAAATTGGGGCTTGCGGACAGCTCCTCCTTGAAGGCTTGTAGGGCGGCGGACGCCTTGGCGTTGCCGTAGTCGATTGGCGGAACCTTAAGATTAGCCGGAATGTACATTATCGGTTTGGTGTAAAGTTCCTGCGCCTTTGGATCGGTGGTCAGCCACTTGATGAAGGCATTGACTTCATCCACATGCTCGCTCGTGTTGAAGCCGATCACGTAGTCGCCGCCAACCATGCTGGACTTGACGGTGCCGTAGGGTGTCGGGCCTGCCTGCCAATCGAAAGAGGCATTTTCGGCCAATCCTCCTACTTGCCAGTTACCGGACATCCACGCGACTGCCTGACCGCTGGTGAAGAGTTGTTTCGGATTGTCAGAACTCGAACCCGACCACAGGCCTGGCGGCATGTGTGTCTTGGTCAGCCCGATGAACTTGTCAAGGACGGCGGTTGCCTTGTCGTGATCGAAGACAACCTTGTAAGGCTCGTCCTCGGAATAAATGTGGTTGCCATACTGGAATTGCATGGTCAGCCAGCGGCTCTGGGAGATATCCCAAACGAGCGGGTAGCGCACGGCGGCCTTGTCCGCCACCTCCTTGGTCTTGGCGAGGAACTCGTCCCAAGTCCAAGAGGTCTTGATGTCTGGAATATCAACGCCTGCCTTTTCAAAGGCGGACTTGTTGATCAGCATGCCTGTCGCCGTTACCTGTAGCGGCGCGGCTATGATCTGGTCGCCCAACTTGGCGCCAGCGGCCCATCCTGGAACGAAATCTTTGAGATAATCCTTGCCGAACACCGGCGCGAAATCCGTCAGGTAGGGGCGGATAAAGGGCCGCATTGACGATGTTTTCGAAAGGTCCGGCAGCGTGCCTGCAGCCGCTAGCTGGGCGAATCGATTGTCGATGTCGTCGTAGGGAACGATCTGCAAATTGAAAGTCGTTTCCGGCTTCAGCTTTGTATAGGTAGCAAGCACATCCTTGATCGCCTGCTCCTCGGCATCCGTGCCAAGATACCACATGATCTTCAGTTCAGACGCATATGCGGGCGCGCCGGCGAGCAGACCGGCTGCGATAAGAGAGCCGTACATAAACCTTTTCATTTCGGTTTTCCTTCTCTGGAGTTGGCATTTCTTGTAGTTCGCGGCCTGGCTCGTATACATCATAGGCTGGCCCCCTCGGGCGCCAGCAGCCCGGAAAGAGGAGTGCCAGAGTGGCAAGGTTCTGCAGGGGAAGGGTTCGCTGTGGAGCCTGGAGTAGAAAGTAGGCAGCGCACGGCTCGGAAGGAGACCTCCTTAACGCACCCGCAATTCGCCTTCCTATGCCTTCTCCCAAACGCTTGTCCTATTCCGACGTAACCTTCGCGTAATTTGTTCGGCAACTTGACGAAGTATGGAATCGGATGCTGAACTTTGTCAAGAGCGCAGTGCGCGGTGAATTAGCGCGACAAATATTGCTGTTGAAACTGGACTGACCTGAGACCCATTTTTCCTCCAGTTTTCGGGAGAGTCTGGGGTTTTCTATCTTGCCTTTGGCATCATCTGGTCGAATGCTGAGGTATCGCACGTCGATCGATCAACGGGCAAAACCTCGCACGCTCGAAGCTGGCTCACCCCATGCTGTTGGCCGACATGAGCCACAGCGTCCCGCTTCACATCGGGCGTTCTCATGCTCTTTCAAGATTCCGATGATCGGCTCATCCGTGAACCGTGATTGCTTCATGCCGTCCGTCTCCTCAGAGTGACGGACTCTACCAAAATATCGAGGACAATCAGGGTCTCAGGTCGTGTTCGCCAAGCTCAAAATCCTCGTCCGAAAAGCCGAAGAGCGGATCGGCGAGACAGGGTTGAGGCGCGTCGGCAATCTTCTCAAGGCCTTCGCTCCCCGCAAAAGCTCAAACTATCTAACGCAGGCAGCATATGGTTCAGTATAGGCCTGACAGACTCTAGTGGGCTTCGTCCCAGTTGCTAGCGGCTCTTGCGTCTACTTTCAGCGGCACCTTCATGTCGATGGCTGGCAGTGTGGCGCTTTCCATGATGGTGACGACGATGGGGAGGACCTTGTCGATTTCGGCTTCTTCGACCTCGAAGATCAGTTCGTCATGGACCTGGAGGAGCATGCGTGCCGATAGGCCGGACTGATCCAGGGCCGGCTCGATTTGGATCATGGCGCGGCGGATGACGTCGGCGGCTGAGCCTTGGATAGGCGCATTGATAGCAGCGCGTTCGTTGAAGGCTCTGACGGAAGGGTTGGACGATCGGATTTCCGGATAATGAATGCGGCGACCGAAGATCGTTTCGACGTATCCTTTATCGCGGGCGAAGGCTTTCGTGCTTTCCATATAGTCGCGAATACCGGGGAAACGCTCGAAATATTTTTTGATATATTCCCCCGCCTCCGCGCGGCCAATGGCAAGCTGATTGGCCAGACCGAAGGCGGAAATACCGTAGATGATGCCGAAATTGATCGCCTTCGCGCGTCGTCGCACATCCGATGGCATGCCTTCGACGGGAACGCCGAACATTTCTGACGCGGTCATCGCGTGGATGTCGATGTCGTTCTCGAATGCATTTCTCAGCTGCGGTATATCCGCCACATGCGCGAGCACGCGCAGTTCGATCTGACTGTAGTCGGCCGATAAAAGCTTGTTGCCGGGGGTCGAGACGAAGGCAGTGCGGATTTTCCGCCCTTCGGCAGTCCTTACCGGGATATTCTGCAGGTTGGGCTCGGACGACGACAGACGTCCAGTGGTCGTGGAGGCGAGCGAGTAGGACGTGTGCACGCGCTTGGTTTGCGGGTGCACGTAAGTCGGAAGCGCGTCCGTATATGTCGATTTCAATTTTGTCAGCTGGCGCCAATCCACGATCTTGCGAGGGAGTTCCGCACCTTCGGCAGCCAGATCCTCCAAGACCTGGGCGGATGTCGACCATTGCCCTGTCTTGGTTTTCGAGCCGCCCGGCAGGCCCATTCGACCAAAGAGAATGTCACCCAGTTGCTTGGGCGAGCCGATATTGAATTTTTCACCGGCGAGTTCGTAAATCTCGTCTTCGAAGGCCGCTGCTTTCTGTGCAAGCTCGCCAGAAAGGCGCGACAGGATTTGCCGGTCGACGGTGATACCGCGTTCTTCCATGCGCGCGAGGACGGGCAGGAGCGGACGTTCCAGCCGCTCGTAAACCGCCGTCATCTTGTCGGCAGCGAGGCGTGGTTTCAGCACCATCCATAGCCGCAACGTCACATCTGCATCTTCGGCGGCATAGGTCGTCGCCTTGTCGATATCGACGAAATCGAAGGTAACGCCGGACTTGCCGGATCCTGCAACCTCCTTGTAGGAGATCGGCGTGTGGCCCAGCCAACGTTCGGAAAGCGCGTCCATGCCATGCAGGCCCTTGCCCGCTTCCAGAACATAGGACATCAGCATGGTGTCATCAAAACTCTGCATGACGATGCCGAGACGCTTAACCAGCAGGTAATCATATTTGAGGTTCTGCGCGACCTTGAGCACCGAGGGGTCTTCCAGCAGTGATTTCAGCCGGACAAGCGCCTCATCGAATGCGATCTGGTCTGGCGCAAGTTTGATACCGTCGCTGAACAGATCGCCGCCCGAGCCTGTCTTGTGGTTGAGCGGCACGTAGGCTGCACGAATATCGAGGCCACCAGCATCCTTGGAATTGTCGGCCACCGCCAGGGAAAACCCGACGAGCTCGGCCTGCATAGGGTCCAGCGAGGTGGTCTCGGTGTCGAAGGCGACGACGCCGGTTTCGCGCGCAAGCGCTATCCACCGATCGAGCTCTTCGACGGTGCAGATCGTTTGGTAAGACGTGATATCGATTTTGGCGGCAGAAAATCCGGCTTCTCGCGATGATGCCAAGGCAGCCGGTCCTGTGCCATCCATCTTGGAACCGACCGGATCGAAATTGTCGACGGCATTTTCGGCCAGTGGAACAGATAGATTCGTTGCTGCATCCATATCCGGGCCATGCGCCTGTGGACCACGCTCGACAGGCACATGCGCTGCATCGATGGATGCTGCATCCGCTCCTGTCGTTTCGGCAACGCGCCGCGTCAGCGTGGTAAATTCCATGGCCTTGAGAAAGGCGATCAGCTTCGGGCCATCCTGTGGCTCAAGCGTCAGGGCGTCGAGTGGCATTTCCAGCGGTACGTCGGTTCGAAGCGCGACGAGCTGGCGCGACAGACGCGCAAGCTCGGCATTGGCAACGATATTTTCGCGGCGTTTCTGCTGCTTGATTTCGCCAGCGCGCTCCAGCAGCGTATCGAGATCGCCGTATTCGCCCAGCAACTGTGCTGCCGTTTTCGGCCCAATTCCGGGAATTCCGGGAATGTTGTCGGTCGAATCGCCGGTCATGGCTTGCAGGTCGATCATCTTTTCAGGAGCAACGCCCCATTTTTCGATGACATCGGGCACGCCGATCTGCTTGTCCTTCATGGCGTCGTACATATGCACATTGGCCGAGACGAGCTGCATCAGATCCTTGTCGGATGAGATGATGGTCACGTCGGCGCCGATCGCCTCGGCCTGGCGGGCATAGGTCGCGATGATGTCATCCGCTTCGAAACCCTCGGTCTCGATGCAGGGGAGGTTGAAGGCTCGGGTGGCCTGGCGGATCAATCCGAACTGCGGCACCAGATCTTCCGGCGGTGCGGAGCGGTTGGCCTTGTAGAGATCGTAGAGTTCGTTGCGAAAGGTTTTCGAGGAATAGTCGAAAATCACCGCAAAATGCGTAGGCGTAACGCCGACATCGGTGTTGCGCGCATCCTTCAGCAGCTTCCACAGCATGTTGCAGAAACCGGAGACGGCATTGACGGGCAATCCATCCGATTTGCGGTTTAGCGCAGGAATGGCATGGAACGCCCGGAAGATGAAACCGGAGCCGTCAACGAGAAAGAGATGATCGCCTTTTTTCATGGGAAGAAGGGATAGCGCGCCAAAGCGCAAAGGTCTATCGTCGCGACGACTGCCCTACAACATTCTTTGACCGTGTTGCGAGTGATGAATGGGAAATCGAATATCTCAGTCCTGCTGGCGACGGTGATGTTGGTGGCAGACGGTCTTCGCGGCCACTTTCCAGCGCATCGCAAAAATAGACAAAGCCTCGCGTCAAGCGCAGTTCGAGCTTTTGAATGCCGCACTGATCGCCACCTTTCTTGTCCTCCTTCAGCCGAAAGACGCAGCGAGCGCATGGCGCGTCGGACTTGATTTCGGTGCTGGTACCTTGATCATCGCCGACGCGAACATTCTGCTATTTGCGTATCGGTGCAAGATGCGTCAACAGGTCGATCAAACTTCACCGGAACGTTACAAATTTGTAATTCTGCCCTCCCTTGAAAAACCGCATTTGAAGGCGCATTTCTTGGAGGACGGCGACTGATCACGCCGTAGTCTGATTGCTGGCTCGTCCCCCGCCGCTTCAGACCGGACAAAGGCCTACCCCCCCTCTCCGGGCCTTTGTCCTTCAACATACCGCCATGGCTGTCCCTCCCGGCCATGGCGGTTTTTTATTGTCGTTTTTTGATCCGTATGCTCCGCGAAAGCCAACCGATCTACATAGCATGATATGCAATAAAAGCCGTGCAGCGTGATCCAAGGGAGGAGATGATATGCGTTTTTCGAGAAACGATTCGGCGACCTATCTTGCAGCGCAATTGGCAAAAAGTTTTTCGAAGGCGCTAAACAGGCGCGCGGTGGTGCTCAGTTTTTCTCCGGGCCAATTTCCGGTGTTGCTGGAGCTCTGGAACGAGGATGGCCTGACCCAGCGACAATTGCTGGATCGCGTTGATGTCGAACAGGCGACGCTTGCCAATACGCTGGGGCGGATGGAGCGCGACGGGTTGATCCATCGCAAACCGCATCCCAGGGATCGCCGGGCACAGATTATCGAATTGACGGAGAAGGGCCGCGAGTTGGAGGTCCAGGCCATTGCCGCCTCCCAGGATACAGACGATGCGATGCTGGCGGGACTTTTGAAGTTCGAGCGACACTTGCTGCTCGAATATATGGGGCGTACGATCGACGCAGCGAGAGCGGCCGACCAGAAAATCTGATGTGAAACTTTCGAGTCCGCGCGACCATGCGCGGTAGGGCAGATGTCATCGCCTTCGGCAAAGAGGTGATTTTCCGGCTCGAAACACTGAAGTCTTTGCTCTATTGTCCTGAAATCTTCGCATGACAGGATCGCGTAATGACAGACATATCCCCCGTTCTCTCGGCGGTTGACGAAAACCTCAACTCCAGCCTCGACAAGCTTTTCGAATTCGTTCGCATAAAATCCATCTCGACGGACCCTGCCTACAAGGCGGAATGCAGCAAGGCGGCTGACTGGCTGGTTCGTGATTTGACGAATATCGGCTTCAAGGCATCCGTGCGTGAAACCGCAGGTCATCCTATGGTCGTTGCCCACCACGATGGCGCGGCACCGGATGCGCCGCACGTCTTGTTTTACGGCCATTACGACGTTCAGCCTGTCGATCCCCTCCATCTGTGGGAAAACGAGCCGTTCGATCCTGCGTTGAAGGATATTGGCGAAGGCAGACAGGCCATCACGGGGCGTGGTACCTCGGATGACAAGGGTCAGTTGATGACCTTTGTGGAAGCGTGCCGGGCCTACAAGCAGGTCCATGGCGCGTTGCCGCTGCGCATCACCATTCTGTTTGAAGGCGAAGAGGAATCTGGTTCTCCCTCGCTCAAACCCTTCCTTGATGCCAATGCCGATGAACTGAAGGCGGATTACGCGCTGGTGTGTGATACCAGCATGTGGGATCGCGAAACACCTGCGATTGCGGCAGCCCTGCGCGGGCTGGTCGGAGAAGAAATCGTGGTGACGGCGGCTGACCGCGATCTCCACTCCGGTCTTTTCGGCGGGGCTGCGGCCAACCCGATCCATATTCTGACGCAAATCCTGGCCGGTCTGCACGATGAGACGGGTCGCATTACCTTGCCGGGCTTCTATGATGGCGTTGAAGAAACACCGGGCAATATCAAGGCGTCGTGGGATAATCTCGGCCGCACCGCCGAAAGCTTTTTGGGACAGGTCGGTCTCTCCATCCCGGCTGGCGAAAAGGGTCGTTCAGTTCTGGAACTGACCTGGGCGCGCCCAACTGCTGAAGTCAACGGGATCATCGGGGGCTATACCGGTGAAGGCTTCAAGACCGTGATTGCGGCGAAAGCGTCGGCGAAAGTGTCGTTCCGCCTGGTTGGGAACCAGGACCCTGCCGCTATCCGCGAAAGCTTCCGTGCCTATGTCCGTTCCAAAATTCCCGCCGATTGCTCGGTGGAATTTCATGAGCACGGCGCTTCGCCAGCCATCCAGCTATCTTATGATTCGCCCGCATTGACGAAAGCGAAGAATGCGCTTTCGGACGAGTGGGCAAAGCCTGCCGTTGTGATTGGGATGGGCGGATCGATCCCCATCGTGGGGGACTTCCAAAAGATGCTGGGTATGGATTCGCTGATGATCGGCTTTGGCCTGACGGATGACCGTATTCATTCGCCGAATGAAAAATACGATCTGCAATCGTTCCACAAGGGCATCCGTTCGTGGGTTCGCATCTTGACGGCCCTGGCTGTGAAATAAAAAAAGCCGCCCGGCAACGGGCGGCGTTATCGAGGCGAATGCCTGAAAAAGCAAAAGGCCGGGGCAAGCCCGACCTTTCCTTACCGTTTCAGCCTCAGTGCCAGTACATCCGTGGTCAAAGCGCATAAAACGGTATGTGTCTCAGCACGGCGCCAGCAAATCCGCTGTCGCTCATGTCTTCCGAAACAGATTGCGCTGCTTTGGTTAACATTTAGTTAACGCTCAACTGCGCCATCATTTCGTTCAGATGACCTCATAAGAGGTTGCTGAAACACTGATGGCCTTTATATTGGTGTCGGGTCGCATGTTTTCAAGGGGAAGACTGATTTTTAACCCAGTTCCGTCTTCAGAGTGCGCTTCAAGGCGGGCGCTTTACCCAAAGAAAAAGGCCGGTTTGACCCGGCCTTCAACGTTTTATCGGATCAACCCCACAGCCGATCCATCGTCAGTCTTAAGCAGCGACGATGCTGTCTGCAGACATCTTGCCAGAACGACGGTCCTGCACGAGTTCATAGGTGATCTTCTGACCATCCTTGAGGCCGTTCAGGCCAGCGCGCTCAACTGCGGAGATGTGAACGAAAACGTCCTGTGCGCCATCATCAGGCTGAATGAAGCCGTAGCCCTTGGTTGCGTTGAACCACTTTACTGTACCAGTCGCCATAACGATGTTCCTTCCGTTGGCATTACTTTTGCGCTGAACGTCAGCGCGGTGTTCTCGAATTTGAAGGGAAGATCGTCGTTTACGTCTATGGGGACGCTGAAGCTCTGGTCGTCAAACAAATATCGATGGCAAAACACCTAAGGTTACGGCACCAATAAGTCAAGTTTCTTCGATAACGAAGCCGCGTCTGCTGCCTCGAAATTTGCGACCTGATCGTGTAAATTCCTGCAGGAATTCGGGGTATCTCAACTGAAACAGGAATCTAGGAAAGCAAAAACCCGGCGCGGGAGGAGGTGCGCCGGGTTCTTGATACTGACTGACAACTGGGAGGAGGAGTGTTGTCAGTCCAATCGGGCGACGCTGGGAGGAGGAGTGCGTCGCTTCGATGATTTGAAAATACCATATTCGATAGCGATGAACAGTCGAGACATTGCAGCGCAGCATTGCGTAAAATGCATACCTCTCTATCGAAACCTTGCTTCTGTGAAGCGCAACGCCTAAAGATTACGCATGAGCCTTGAATCCGTCAGAGAATTCTTCGCACGTCGTGCACCCGAGATCGGCGTGCTGGTGACCGAGGACAGTTCTGCGACTGTGGCTATGGCGGCGCTGGCCCACAATGTCGATCCAGATCAGATCGCAAAGACGATTTGCCTGAGGGCCGGAGACATCGTTCTTCTCGTCGTCACTGCCGGCACAAAAAGATTGGACAATCGCAAATTCCGCGACCGATTCGGTGCCAAACCGCGCATGTTGGGCGGTGACGACGTCGTGGAGGTGACCAGTCATCCCATCGGCGGCGTTTGCCCCTTCGGTCTGCCCTCTGCCATGCCCGTCTATTGCGACATCTCGCTCAAGGCCTATGACGAAGTGGTACCGGCAGCCGGAGCCACCAATGCCGCCGTGCGCATTGCACCCGATCATATGGCAGCACTCACGGCGGCGGAGTGGATCGACGTCTGCCAGTGACGGCAACGTGATGGTTCGACGTCCTTAACCCCACCTTAAATCGCCGCATTTAAGCTTCATCGGGATCGAAAGGCGATCACGGTGCAGCAGATCGAAGCGCCACATCATGGAGCAATTTCCCGCTAATGGCAGGTAACGGCAAGTCACGCCAGCGCGTAGAACCTTCTTTCGGGGATTTCAAGGAATCCGGCGATGATCTGCGTCTGGATGAAAGCGACCGCATTACCGGCAACAAGGGCAAAGCGCGCGGCAAGACGTCCGCGACCTATGACGTTGACGATGCACCGGCACCCAAGCGCCAGCGCGCAAAACCGTCTCGCGCGCAAAAGCGGCAGACGCGTTCCGCTGGCGGCGGCATAACTGGTTTCATCCGCACATTCGCCTATTGGTGCATCGTGCTTGGCATATGGGGCGGTATCGGTGTGGCAGGTCTCGTTGCCTACTATGCCGCGCGTATGCCCAGCGCCAGCACATGGTCGATTCCCGAGCGTCCGCCCAACCTCAAAATCGTCGCGGTCGATGGTTCCGTTCTTGCCAATCGCGGTACGACGGGGGGCGAGGCGCTGGCGCTAGAGGATATGTCGCCCTATTTGCCCCAAGCCGTCATGGCCATCGAAGACCGGCGGTTTTATTCGCACTTCGGTGTCGACCCGCTTGGCCTTGCCCGTGCCATCGTTACCAACATCGTCAGCGGTCGCGCTGTCCAGGGGGGGTCAACACTCACTCAGCAACTGGCGAAAAACCTGTTCCTGTCTCCCGACAGAACGCTGGAGCGCAAGATTCAGGAAGTTCTGCTCGCCTTCTGGCTGGAGCAGAAATACACCAAGGATCAGATCATGGCGATGTATCTGAACCGGGTCTATTTCGGCTCCAACGCTTATGGTGTTGAAGCGGCGTCGCGTCGTTATTTCAACAAGTCCGCCCGGGACGTCAATCTGGGCGAGGCCGCTTTGCTGGCCGGATTGCTTAAAGCGCCGTCGCGCCTGTCACCTGCGCGAGATCCTCAGGCCGCCGAAGAGCGTGCGCAGGTCGTTCTGCAGTCGATGCAGGATGTCGGCTTCATAACAGAAGACGAAATCAAGACAGCCATGTCACAGCCACCCACCAAGGCCAAGCGCTTCTGGTCTGGTGCCGAACACTATGCCGCCGATATGGTGCTCGATGAAGTGCGCATGCTGGTGGGCGATGTTAAGCAGGATCTGGTGGTCGATACGACCATCGATCTCGATCTGGAGAAAGAGGCTGAAAAGTCGTTGTCCGACGTCTTGAAAAACGAGGGCAAGAAGCTCGGCGCATCGCAGGCAGCACTGGCCTCCATCGATGGCACCGGTGCCATCAGGGCCATTGTTGGCGGCGCTGACTATTCCCAAAGTCAGTTCAACCGCGCATCCAAGGCCAAGCGCCAGCCCGGTTCGGCCTTCAAACCCTTCGTCTACATTGCCGCGTTGGAAAATGGCCTGACGCCCAATTCGGTGCGAAACGACGCGCCGGTCAAGATCGGCAAATGGACACCGGAAAATTACGATCAGAAATATCGCGGCGAGGTCACCCTTGCTACCGCACTGGCCAATTCGCTCAACACCATCGCAGCCCAGCTCGTCATGGAAGTCGGCCCTGAAAGGGTCACTCAGGTGGCGCACCGCATGGGCATCGAATCGGATTTACAGGCCAATGCCTCCATTGCGCTGGGAACGTCGGAAGTCTCGCTTCTGGAGCTGACCTCGGCCTACGCGCCGATGATGAATGGCGGCTTCAAGGCCACGCCGCACATCGTCAAGCGAATCACCGATGCCGATGGCAAGGTTCTCTATGAGAACAAATATGACAATCCGCCACGGGTGCTGAGCGAAGCGATTGCCGCCACCATGAACAGCATGTTGACCGGCGTCATCAATGCGGGCACCGGCAAGGCCGCCAAGCTCAAAGGCTGGCAGGCGGCGGGCAAGTCCGGCACCACGCAGTCCTTCCGCGACGCGCTGTTCGTCGGCTATACCAGCACGCTGACAACGGGCGTCTGGTTCGGCAATGACGATGGCACCTCCATGAAAAAGGTGACCGGTGGTGGCCTGCCCGCTAAGGCGTGGAAGGAATTCATGACGGCTGCCCACTCCGGGCTGACGCCATCGCCGCTCTTCGGTCTTGGCAATTTAGGCACCCCTGAGATCGGTCAGCCCATGGCCGATGCACCGACTGCCCTGCCAAAATCGCTCAGTGATCTCATATCCAATGCACTGGGTGGAAACGGTGCGCCTGTCCCGGCTAACTATCCGGCAGCACCAGTCGGTCGCGACCAGACCGCATCAAACCCGCAATATCCGCCGGTCGATGCACCGTCCCAGCAGTTCCCGCAGCATCAGCAGCAGCAGCAATATGATGGCGGTCCTGTACCCCCGGCCGATATCGGCGGCGGTGGTTTACAGCAAAGACAGCCCGCACCGAAACAGACGACCCTGTTCGACATTCTGATGGGCAACTGATCGCACGTCTATGTCGCATCCATCTGGACAGAAAAAAGCCCGGTCGAGCCGGGCTTTTTTCGTTTTAGTTGATCTGTTCAGGCGGCGCATTCGGATCCGGCAAGGGAGCCGGATTGGCCGAAAGCGTGCGCAGATAAGCGATCAGATCGGCGCGTTCCGTTTCTTTCTTGATACCGGCAAAGCCCATGGCTGTACCTGGAACGTGCTTCTTCGGCGCCTCGATGAAATAGCTGAGGTGGTCGTAGTCCCACTTCACGGTGCTACCCTTGGAAAAGTCCTTCATGCCAGCCGAATAGCTGAAACCTGCGTGGCTGGCGATCGGGCGATTGACGACGTCATAAAGATTAGGACCGACTTTGTTGGGGCCGCCGCTCTCCCCGGTGTGACAGCTCGTACACTTTTTGAAGACGGTCTCACCCTTCGCGGCGTCAGCGCTGGCGAGAAGCTTTGCAATTGGCGTGGCAGCGGCGGCGGGTTCACCGCTGGCGCTGTCAGCACTTGTTTCTGCAACAATGGCGTAGCCTTCCTTTTCCGGCGCTGGCGCGTGGAAAATTCCCTCGGATGCGATCGACACCGACATCAGGACGAAGATCGTGCCCAATAGGGCACCAACCGCCATGTTAACACGTGAATCCATTGATTTGCGCTCCCTCACAACCGTTCGCATAAACGGACATCTTGAAATTGCTCGAAAGCTATGGCTTTTGCACAGCCTGCGCAACTTGAATATGTTCCCCGCACCGTGACGTATTGCCACTTTTCAGGCGGGATTTGAAGGGTGTTGGATGAATAATAACGTTTTCGAAAAGGCCATTGTCCTTATTCCGGCACGAATGGCCTCCACACGCCTTCCCGGAAAGCCTCTGGCGGATATTGCGGGCCACCCGATGGTCGTTCAGGTTGCAATGCGCGCGCGCGAAGCAGGTGCTGAGCGCATCGTCGTCGCTGTCGATCATCCCGATGTCTTTGACGTGGTGAAGAATGCCGGTTTCGAGGTGACGATGACGAGCCTCGACCACCAGTCCGGCTCCGACCGGATTTTTGAAGCCCTGCAAAAAGCCGACCCGCACGGCCGCGCCGAATTCATCATCAACGTTCAGGGCGATCTTCCAACGATCGAGCCGGAGACGATCCGTGCCTCACTCCGTCCCATGGAAAATGCCTCGACTGATATAGCCACGCTGACGGTCGAAATCACCGATGAGGAAGAAAAGACCAACCCCAGCGTGGTCAAGATCGTCGGCAGCCCGATATCCCAGACACGTTTGAAGGCACTTTATTTCACGCGCGCGACGGCACCCCACGGCCAGGGTCCGCTTTATCATCACATCGGGCTCTACACCTACCGCCGCGCAGCACTCGAAAGATTCGTGTCCCTCAAGCCATCGGCCCTTGAGATGCGTGAAAGCCTCGAACAGCTACGGGCGCTGGAGGCCGGCATGCGCATCGATGCGGAAATCGTCCATTCGGTGCCGCTGGGCGTCGACACACAAGTGCAGCTCGACAAGGCGCGCGAGATTTTGGGAAACACAGGCAGATAATGGCGATCAAATCATGAGCAGCAATTCGATTGCCTTTCAGGGCGACTATGGCGCCAATTCCGACATGGCCTGCCGCGATGTCTTTCCGCAGCTTGACCCGCTGCCGTGCCCGACGTTCGAGGATGCCTTCAACGCGCTTGAAAACGGTGACGCCGATCTTGCGATGATCCCCATCGAAAACACGCTCGCGGGTCGTGTCGCCGATATTCACCACCTTTTGCCCGAATCACGCCTGCACATCATAGGCGAATATTTCATGCCCATTCGCTTCCAGCTGATGGTGTTGCCGGGTGTGAAGAAGGACGAGATCAAGACCGTCCACAGCCACATTCACGCGCTGGGACAGTGCCGCAAGATCATTCGCTCCAACGGCTGGAAGCCCGTCGTTGCAGGCGATACGGCCGGTGCGGCAAAGCTGGTCTCCGAACTGGGCGATCGCAGTATGGCAGCGCTTGCGCCGCGGCTGGCATCAGATCTCTACGGTTTGGAAATCCTGGCAGAGAATGTCGAGGATTCGGACAACAACGTCACCCGTTTCGTCGTCCTGTCGCGCGAGGAAGACTGGGTCAAGCGGACATCGCCGGAAGAGGTGATCGTCACGACCTTCGTCTTCAATGTCCGCAACATTCCAGCCGCGCTCTACAAGGCCATGGGCGGCTTTGCGACCAATGGTATCAACATGACGAAACTGGAAAGCTACCAGCTGGGCGGCAAGTTCGTGGCCACGCAGTTTTATGCGGATATTGAAGGCCATCCCGAAGACGAGCCGGTGCGCCACGCTTTGGAAGAACTGCGTTTCTTCTCCGAAAAAGTTCGTATTCTCGGCGTCTACAAGGGCCATGCCATGCGGCGCAAGCTCAACATCCTCTAAGCTTGCGATCCGGTTTATTCAGCCGTGTCCCATTCGATCCAGTCGCGCATCAAACGGTGCGCGATGGCACCGCGTGGTGGTGGTGACTGGCCGTTGGCCGCCCCCATCTCCAGAAGGGTAGCCACCTCGTCGCGGCTAAACCAGCGGCAATCTTCAAGCTCTGCCTCGTCGCGGGTGATATCGGTCGACAGCGCTTCGGAAAAACAGCCGATCATCAGCGTATGGGGCATCGGCCAGGGCTGGGAGGCATGGTAACGCACCCGGCCAACAGCGATATTGGCTTCCTCATGCGTCTCGCGGCGAACAGCGTTTTCAATGGTTTCGCCGGGTTCGACGAAGCCCGCAAGGCAGGAATACATGCCGGGTGGAAAATGCGCTCCACGACCCAGCAGGCACAGTTCCCGGTCCAGATCGATGGTCAGCATAATGACGACGGGATCGGTACGCGGGAAAATCGTGTGGCTGCACGCAGCGCAAATCCGCTTGTAACCGCCGATATGCAGTTCCATCGCGCCGCCACACCGTCCACAAAAACGATTGTCTGAGTTCCAGTGAAGAAGGCTCACAGCCTGCGCGACCTCGCCCAGCAATTCCTCACCGATCAACTGATCGCGATAGAGGCTGCGGGCATCGACAGGCTTGAAATGGCTGGCAAGATTGTCTTCGGCGGTTCGCACCGGCACTGCGACGCGTGGCTCGCCATTGTCCTTGTATCCGAGAAGAACAGCATTTTCGAAATCGGGATCGAGCTCGGCCAGCTCGTAGGCCGAAAACAGCGGGTCCAGAACCTGACCGTCATGCTTGAGCACGAGCTTGGTACCTGCAAAGGCCAGAAGATGTGTACCTTCCACCTTCAGCGCATCGGAGACACAGCTTTCGGTTCGCTTTTCGGCCAGACGATCCAGATCATTCTGGGCGAATGCGGTCAGAGTGCTGGGTTCCGGATGGGGGGAGTTGGTATCGAATATGCTTTTTGAATTCATCACAATGCGCCGGCCAGTTTCTTCATGAGATCATGTCTGTCATCGTCCGCGTAGGGAACAGCTGTCCCGTGACCCCAGATCGGACCCGGCCAGCATTCATCGCCTTGCCTGCGGGCAATGATATGGACGTGGAGCTGGCGCACGATATTTCCAAGAGCGCCGACATTTATTTTTGTCGCTCCCGTCAGTTCTTTCAGCGCAGAGGCGACCTGATTGGTTTCGAAAGTCACCAGCGCCTGATCCAGCGGGGTCAACTCGAAGAGCTCGCTCTTGTCGTTGCGTTGCGGCACGAGAACGATCCACGGCCAACGCTGGTCGTTTTGAAGACGCATTTGGCACAAACCCAGCCGGGTTATCAGCACGCTGTCGCGCGCCAGTCTTTCATCCAGCCGGAATGTTTCCACGGCATCCTCCCAATTGTTTTGAATGTGATAGCAGTTTTTTGGCAGCTTGGCTTGCATTTGCTTTTATTATTGCCGATATGTGCCTCCGGGAGGTTGGTGGTGGACGAGCCACTCGCCAACCGGGTCAGGTCCGGAAGGAAGCAGCCCTAACGAGCCAGGCACGGGTCGCCGTGCCAGCCTCCCACCTTTTCTATTTCGAAGACGTGCTCAGGTTTCGCCGGGCCAGTTCGGCCTGAAAGCGGGCGCCACCCAAAGCATGTCTCGCAAAAGTGTATAGCGGTTTTGCGACCAAGACATGCGATAGTTTTAACGACTGGCGAGGCGATGAGCGAAACCGGAACCAATCAGCCCAAGACAAAAGAGCAGGGTGCCGGTTACCGGGTTCTGGCGCGCAAGTACCGCCCCAAAGATTTTTCCGACCTGATGGTTGGCCAGGAGCCGATGGTTCGCACGCTGACCAACGCGTTCGAAACCGGCCGCATCGCGCAAGCCTACATGCTGACCGGCGTTCGCGGCGTGGGTAAAACCACCACGGCCCGTATTCTGGCGCGCGCGCTCAACTACAAGACCGACGAAATCGACAAGCCGACGATCGATCTGCGGATTCCAGGTGAACATTGTCAGGCCATCATGGAAGGCCGCCATGTCGATGTGATCGAGATGGACGCTGCCTCCCATACCGGCATCGACGACATCAGGGAGATCATCGAGCAGGTGCGTTACCGCCCGGTCTCGGCACGTTACAAAGTTTACATCATTGACGAAGTGCACATGCTCTCGACGCAGGCGTTCAACGGTCTCCTGAAGACATTGGAAGAGCCGCCCGAGCATGTGAAGTTCATTTTCGCGACGACCGAAATCCGCAAGGTTCCCATCACCGTTCTGTCACGCTGCCAGCGTTTCGATCTGCGCCGCATCAGTGCGGCCGATCTGGTTGGTCTGTTTACCGCGATTGCTGCCAAGGAAGGCTTCGAGGCCGAGAGCCAAGCACTGGCAATGATCGCCCGCGCCGCCGAAGGGTCTGCCCGTGATGGCTTGTCGCTTCTGGATCAGGCCATCGCCCATGGCGGTGGACGGGTCGAGGCGGAAGCGGTTCGCGGCATGCTCGGTCTGGCCGATCGGGCCCGTATTGTCGATCTGTTCGGTCATGTGGTGAAGGGCGATGTCGCCTCCGCCCTGGAAGAGTTTACGGGTCAGTACGAAGCGGGTGCCAACCCCGTCGTGGTGTTGAACGACCTTGCCGATTTCACCCATCTCGTCACCCGCATGAAATATGTGCCGGACGCAGCCGACGACCCATCTCTGTCCGAGGTCGAGCGTGTCAGTGGCGCTGAGTTCGCCGATACGATTGCAGTCTCTGCACTATCGCGCATCTGGCAGATGCTGCTGAAGGGCATTCCTGAAACCGAAAATGCCTCGCGTCCGGCCGGTGCCGCCGAAATGGTGCTGATACGGCTCTCGCATGCCGCCAATCTGCCCGCCCCGGAAGATGCCGCACGTCGTCTCCTGGAGCTTTCCAACGGCGAAGGTGGTACGTCCGGCAGTGGAGCGCCATCCGGCGGTGGCAATGGCGGCGGTGCGCGGGCTTATTCGTCCACGCAGGCTGTCGCATCCGCTCAGCTTTCACCGCAACGCCAGACATCGCCACAGCCGACAGCCCTGTTGCGCGCGGTGCCGGACGCTCGCCCGCAGGAGATGCAGGTTGCAACGCCAAAGCCAGAGGAACGGCTGGAACCCAAGGTTCCCGTCAATTCCCTGAATGATATCGTTGATCTTTGCACCAAGCACCGTGACCCAATTTTGAAGGCGAGATTGCGCAATTTCGTCCATGTCGTGCGGCTGGAGCCCGGGCGGTTCGACCTGCGGCTCGGCGAAGGTGCGCCCGGCTCGCTTCCCGGAGAGATCGGCACGAAGCTGAAGGAATGGACCGGCATCCACTGGGTCGTGTCCATCAGCAAGGAGACTGGCGAGCCGACGCTCGTGGAGGCCGAAGGCAATGCGCGCGAAGCCCGCTTCGTCGATGCGCGCCAGGACCCGGATGTCGCTGCCATTCTGGCGCAGTTTCCCGGTGCAAAGATTACCGACGTCCGCATCCGCGCACCCCTGGTGGATGACGTCGAAGAGATCGCGCCGCCCTCCGTTGCCGAATCCAGCGAAGGCGATATTTTGCCGGGCGACGACATAGAATTCTAAGCAAAAGACAGGAGTTTCGACATGCGTGACATCATGGGAATGATGGGCAAGGTCAAGGAAATGCAGGCCAAGATGGAAAAGATGCAGGAAGAGATTGCTGCACTTGAGGTCGAGGGAACATCCGGTGGCGGTCTGGTTACCGTCAGGATGAGCGGCAAGGGATCTCTGCTTGGTGTGAAGATCGATCCTTCGCTTTTGAAGGAAGAGGAAGTCGAAATTCTCGAAGACCTGCTGGTTGCAGCCCATAATGACGCCAAGCAGCGCGCCGAAGCCGTCACCGCTGAAAAGACGCGCGACCTCACCGCCGGTCTGCCAATCCCGCCGGGCATGAAGCTTCCCTTTTAATCGACCTCAACCGTCCAGCATGGCCCTGAAACGGCTGGCAAGCGGGGTGGTGAGATAGGCATCCCGCTCCGCTTGCGACAGTCTGCACGGCCTGAACCGTTGAAGAATGACGGGTATCGGCAGCTTGGTCCCCTGATAGGGCGTGAACGTCACCACTTCATCGGTGGCGATCATGCCCCCTTTGAGCACACGACAATAAAAGCCTGGCTGTCCCGCCTGCTTGAAGCGAGGCGCGAAACCATCGTCGCCAATCCGCGTTGACAGTGTGGCACAGGGAATGCGGGCGGCGGTCACTTCCAGCTGCACCTCTGCTGCTATCAACCGGTCGCCCACATGCATCTGAGCGCTGTCGATGCCTTCGATCACAAAGTTCTCCCCGAAAAATCCGGGTTCGATGACAAATCCCAATTCGCGCGACCAGAAATCGAGATCTACGGAGCCCATGACGTAAAGCGCCTGATCCGGCCCGCCATGGTGCTTTTTGTTGCAGACGGCGTCGCTGACGATACCGGCCTGATCGACCAGAACAGGACCTTGCACGGGATGTTTGAAAATCCCGGTTTTCGATGTTTTTCCGGGCAGGATTTTCGCATCGGCCCGGCAGATGGCGCGTATTTTCATGGGATGCTTTCCGCTTGTGATTCCCGTTATGACATTTATGCAGTAGAAAGCGCTCATGGCAAAACGAGTCACCGGCCCAGAAATCGAAAAACTCATCCAGCTTCTGGCCAAGGTGCCGGGACTTGGGCCCCGTTCGGCCCGCCGCGCAGCACTGCATCTGATCAAGAAGAAAGAGCAGCTTCTCGGCCCGCTCGGTCATGCCATGGGTGACGCCTATGACAAGGTGAAGGTGTGCTCGCACTGCGGTAATGTCGACACCATGGACCCCTGCACGGTCTGCACCGATGATCGCCGCGATCAGGCCATCATCATTGTGGTCGAGGATGTTTCCGACCTCTGGGCTCTGGAGCGGGCAGGCGCCATGAACACCGCCTATCATGTTCTGGGCGGTACGCTATCGCCGCTCGATGGTGTGGGACCAGAAGACCTGAACATCAAGGGGCTGATCGAACGCGTCAGCGAAGGTGGCATTCGTGAGCTCATCATCGCGGTCAACGCCACTGTCGAGGGACAGGCGACGGCGCACTACATCACCGACCGGCTAAGCGATCTCGGCGTCAAGATCACTCGTCTTGCCCATGGTGTGCCGGTCGGTGGCGAACTGGATTATCTCGATGAAGGCACGTTGACCGCAGCCCTGCGCGCCCGAACCGTGATCTGACACGCCAAGCATTGGTCTCTGGCCGGTTGACTGAAAAGGAAACGGAATGCGTCTGAAAACGATTGGCCTCATCTTCGCCACTGCCGCCTGTCTTGTGCCAGCCAGTGCAACACTTGCGCAAACGAACCCGACGGGTGCCGCCGCTGCCAGATACGATGCCGCCTTCAACACATGGCTGAAACAGGACATCTGGCCGGAAGCACGCCAGGCCGGTATTTCGCAAAAGACGCTGAACGCAACGCTCACGGACCTGTCCATAAACTGGAAGTTGCCCGATCTCATCATTCCCGGTCAAAAGCCACCAAAGGAACAGGCGCAAAGCCAGGCAGAGTTTTCGTCGCCCGGCGCTTATTTTTCAGAGCAACGTTTGCAGGGCCTGGCGGCAACAGGCCGTTCGCTGGCAGCAACACATGCCGCGACGCTCAAGCGCATCGAGGCGACCTATGGCGTCCCTGGCAACATCATCATTGCGGTCTGGGGCCGGGAATCCGGCTTCGGTCGCGCAAAGCTGCCCAACTCCGTCATCGACGTGCTGGCAACCAAGGCCTACACCTCCACCCGCAAGGACATGTTTCGTGACGAGCTGATCGACGCCCTGAAAATCGTTGAAAGCGGCGATATTTCAGCGTCGAAGATGATGGGCTCATGGGCGGGCGCCCTTGGCCAGCCGCAATTCATGCCCTCCAGCTACCTGAAATATGCCGTTGATTTCGATGGTGACGGTCACCGCGACATCTGGAATTCCGTGCCTGATGCCCTCGCATCCATAGCCAACTATCTTTCCAAGCGTGGCTGGCAGCGAAACCGCGATTGGGGTTTCGAGGTTTCCATACCAGACGATGTATCCTGTGCGCAGGAAGGTCCTGATCTGGCCCGCCCGGTTGCGGACTGGCAGAAGATGGGCATCCGCCGCGTCTCCGGAAAAGCCTTTCCTTCCAATGATTTGACAGCGGATGGCATGATGCTGGTTCCGGCTGGTCGCAACGGACCGGAATTCGTGGTGACGCCGAATTTTTATGTCATCAAGGAATACAACAACTCCGATCTCTACGCGCTTTTCATCGGCAATCTGGCCGATCGTATCGCCTATGGTGCGGGGCCGTTTCAGGGACAGTGGAGCGATGTCGGCTCCATGCTGCGCTCCGATGTGCTGGCCATGCAAAAGGCGCTGGTCGCGAAGGGCTATGATGTCGGAAAAGCCGATGGCCTCGCAGGCTTCAAAACCCGTCGTTCCCTGGGAGACTGGCAGTCGAAAAACGGCATGCGGCCGACATGCTTTCCGCAAGCGTCGTTGAAAGCCAGACTGAAGTAGTGTAGGGCTTAGCGCGATTAAAGTCTGGCGTCACGGTCGCGACGCGAAAGCCTCATCGGCCCCTTATCGAAAAAATATGGGGAAGGGCTGGTCAAAGCCTGATGGGGCATGTATAAGCGCGCCAAAATTCAGATATAGAAACATGAGACATTCGGCCTGGGTCCTGGCTGGTTCCCGTGTTTCGCCGCTTCAGTGGAGTTACACAAATGGCAGTACCTAAGAGAAAAACAAGCCCGTCCAAGCGCGGCATGCGTCGTTCGGCCGATGGCCTGAAGTCCGCAACATATGTTGAAGACAAGAACTCCGGCGAACTTCGTCGCCCACACCACATCGACCTGAAGACAGGCATGTACCGTGGTCGTCAGGTTCTGACACCGAAAGAAAGCGCTTAATCTTTAGCGCAGTCTTTGATTGACGAACAAGCCGGCCCCTGGGTCGGCTTTTTTGTTTTGATCGGAGCCGGTTCGATCCCGCTTGGAAAATCAGGCGCCTCCACTTAGACTTGTATGAGGGAGAGCGGACATCGATCAGTCTGCCATGTGGAGGGGTGAGCCGGTGAGATATCGCTGGATCGGTGTTGTCATTGTTTGCTTGGGCCTTGGCGGTTTCGCCTTGACCAAGGGGAGCGATCTCGTTGCCGAAAGCTATTTCGATGAGGTCGCCGCTCAGGGCGGCACGACGCTGAGGCTGGCGGTCTCGGCTCTCGGTGGGCATCTCAGTCGCTATGAGCCGCTGCCCGCATTGATGGCTGATCACGACGATATCGAGGAGCTTGTCGCGCATCCCCAGGATCAGGCCCTGCGGCTGCGCGCCAACATCTACCTTAAATCCATCAACGATTTGCTGAAATCCTCGGATATCTACATCATGACGCTGGATGGCGAGACGATTGCCGCCAGCAATTACGACGGTCCGGCAAGCTTCGTCGGACAGAATTTCAGCTACCGTCCCTATTTTCAGGATGCGGCCAAAGGCCAGCAATCGAAATTCTTCGCGCTCGGCACCACCTCGCACAAGCGCGGTTATTATTTCGCTTCACCCATCCTCTTCAACACCGAAATCAAGGGCGTCATCGTTTTCAAGGTGGATATAGAAGGCATCGAAGCGTCCTTTGGCAATGGCGAAAACCGGATTTTTGTCAACGATCCCGAAGGCATCATCTTCATGACGGGAACGCCGGAATGGCTTTATGCGGCCGTGCAGCCATTGACGCCCGAGCGCATTGCGAAAACCGAGAGATCACGCCGCTATTCCGACGCCAACCTTACGCAGCTTCGCCTTACCCGCAGCACGTTCGGCAAAAACGACCTGATGACCATTCGCGAGGGCGATCAGGACCGGGAGTATGTCTTCCTGTCCCAGCCGATGCCGGATGCAGGCTGGACGGTCAATGTGCTGATGGACACGGGCTCGGTGCGCACGCAGGTCAAGACGACGATGATTGCCATTGTTCTGTGCCTTTGCCTTGCCGTTGCGCTGGTGGCTGCCATGTTGCAGCGGCGCAAGAGCCTTCAGGACAGGCTTGTCCATCAGGCCGAAGCGCGTGCCGAACTGGAGCGACGGGTGGAAGAACGCACGGCCGACCTTGCCCGCGTCAATGTCGACATCAAGCATGAGATTGCCGAGCGCAGGCAGACGGAAAAGCGGCTGCGCAAAACCCAGAAGGATTTGATCCAGGCTGGAAAGCTGGCGGCACTGGGACAGATGTCGGCTGCTCTGTCGCACGAGTTCAACCAGCCGCTGGCTGCGGCCAAGACCTATGCCGAAAGCGCATCTTTGCTGATAGAGCGCGGGAGAGTGGGCGAGGCCTCGGACAATCTCAAGCGCATCTCCGCGCTGATCGACCGCATGGCGGCCATTGGCAAGCATCTTCGCAATTTTGCCCGCAAACCCAACGAAAAGCTCGGCCCCGTGCCACTGGATACCGTCGTCAGCGACACACTGGAGATCGTCAATGCCCGCCTGAAGGCGGCGGATGCCACGCTGGTCGTGGACCTGGGGCCAGTGCCGCTCAACGTCAAAGCGGGGCCTGTCAGACTTCAGCAGGTTCTGGTCAACATCATCTCCAATGCTGCCGATGCCGTCGAAGGGCTTGAGGATCGCCACATCGATCTCACCGCCCGCCAGGAGGGCGACAAGGTCATTCTGTCGATCCGCGATCGTGGCCCCGGCGTGCCGTCGGCGATCATCGAACGCATATTCGATCCCTTCTTTTCCACGAAGGGTGTCGGCAAGGGGCTGGGCCTCGGGCTGTCCATTTCCTACAATATCGTCAAGGATTTTGGCGGGCGTTTGAGTGTGACCAATCTGCCCGAAGGTGGAGCAAGGTTCGATATGGAGCTGGATGCTGAACTGCCGATGGAGATGGCTGCCGAATGAGTGTGTCGCGTGTTCTGTTGATCGATGACGAGGAGGATTTGCGGCTTTCTACCGCGCAGGCGCTGGAGCTTGCCGGTTTGGAGGTCGTTACAGTCGACAATGCCGATCATGTCTTCGAACTGATCGGGTACAGCTTCGATGGTGTCATCGTCAGCGATATCCGCATGCCGGGCATGGATGGACTGACCCTGCTGCAAAAGGTCCGAGAACTCGATGCGGAAATTCCGGTCATTCTCGTGACAGGCCATGGCGATGTGCAACTGGCGGTCAGCGCCATGCGCAACGGCGCTTACGATTTCATGGAAAAACCCTTCAACGTTCAATATCTTGCGGGCATCATCAAACGCGCCATAGACCGACGTTCGCTCGTTCTGGAAAACCGCAGGCTTCGCGCCGTTGCAGGCAAACGCGACGATCTGGAAACCCGTTTGCCGGGACGCACGCAGGTCATGGTCGATTTGCGCTACCGCATCAGGGCAATCGGTGCCGCCGATGCCGATACGCTGATCATTGGCGATACCGGCGCCGGCAAGGAAGTCGTGGCGCGTGCGCTTCACGATGTCAGTGCCCGCGCCGACAGGCCCTTCGTTGCCATCAATTGCGCGGCCTTGCCGCAGCACCTCATCGAAAGCGAATTGTTCGGCCACGAGGCAGGTGCTTTTCCAGGCGCGCTGCGCCCACGTTACGGCAAGTTCGAACATGCGCGGGGCGGAACGGTGCTGCTCGACGAAATCGGCTCCATGCCTTCAGACATGCAAGGCAAGCTGCTGCGGGTTCTTCAGGAACGCACGATAACCCGTCTCGGCTCCAATGAGAGTGTCGAGCTCGACGTCCGCTTCATTGCCACCAGCAAGGCCGATCTGGCGCAGGAAGCACTGGCGGGCCGCTTTCGGCAGGATTTGCTGTATCGGTTGAATGTCGCCACCGTGCATGTGCCGTCACTTGCCCAGCGCCGCACCGATATTCCGCTTCTCTTTCTCCAACTGGTGCGCGAAGCCGCCGCGCGTTATGGCAGAGACGATCTCGATGTGCCCTCGGAAATCATCTCGACGCTGTCCATGCAGGATTGGCCCGGGAATGTGCGAGAGTTGAGAAATGCCGCAGACCGGCTGGTTTTGGGGCTGGATGGCGGCGCCTCGGAGGGACAGCAGCCTGCCTCGCAGGATCCGGCAAACCTGTCGGCCAAGGTCGCAGAGTTTGAAAAATCGGTTCTGGCAAGAACGATCGCCCTCCACAAAGGCAACCTCAAGGCTGTCTATGAGACGCTCGGAATATCGCGCAAGACGCTTTACGAAAAAATGCAGAAACACGCTCTGACCAAACATGGCCTTATGGATGAAGACCTGAACACACTGTCGTAATCCGTTTGATAAGCTTTGATGGGTGGATTTCTACCCATCGGCGGTGCCCAATGTTTCGATTTCCACCCATCTCGGCGGCTTCGAGGGCTCTTTTCCGTTGGTTTTCATGGACTGCCATTGCGCGCATCTCGACACCGATTGCAAATAGCCTCACCCCGACCGACCGCAATAGGAGTGCGCCGGTCGAAGAGGCCATATTTCATCGGGAGGAAAAGATGAAAATTCTGAAAACCGTCACAGGTGCAGTCGCTGCTGCTGCCGTATCACTGTTTGCCCTGTCCGCGGCTGCGCAAACCTACCCGCAGCGCAACATCACCATGGTCGTTCCCTTCGCCGCAGGCGGCCCGACCGATACGGTCGCGCGCCTTGTTGCCGAATCCATGTCCAAGGATTTGGGACAACAGATCATCGTCGAAAATGTCGGCGGTGCCGGTGGTACCCTTGGTGCAGGCCGCGTCGCATCCGCCGATCCGGATGGTTACACCGTGCTTCTCCACCACATCGGCATGGCGACGAGTGCCACGCTATACCGCAAGCTGGCTTACAACACGCTCGAAGCCTTCGACTATGTCGGTCTCGTCACCGAAGTGCCGATGACCATCCTGTCGCGCAAGACGCTCGAAACGACTGATCTCAAGGGCCTGATCGAATACGCCAAGGCCAACAAGGATACGGTGACCGTCGCCAATGCCGGTATTGGTGCGGCCTCCCATCTGTGCGGCATGCTGTTCATGAGCGCCATCCAGACGCCGCTCGTCACCGTTCCATACAAGGGTACCGGTCCAGCAATGACCGATCTTCTCGGTGGTCAGGTCGATATCATGTGCGACCAGACGACCAATACGACGAAGCAGATTCAGGGCGGCACGGTCAAAGCCTATGCCGTCACCACGCCGAAACGTCTGGATGTTTTAGCAAATGTGCCGACCTCGGCTGAAGCCGGTCTGCCGAACTTCGAAGTCGGCGTATGGCACGGCATCTACACGCCCAAGGGTACACTGTCCGCTATCAACGAGCGGCTGTCCAAGTCGCTTCAGATCGCGCTGAAGGACCCGAATGTCGCTGCCCGTTTTGCCGAGCTTGGCACCACGCCGTCGCCTGAAGCCGATGGCACACCAGCGGCCCTCAAGGCCAAGCTCGAAGCCGAGATACCGCGCTGGAAAACGGTGATAGAGGCCGCCGGTCAGTACGCCGACTGAGCCTGCTTTCAAGCAATCGACCGGTGGCCTTCAAGAGCTGCCGGTCTTCACTCGCCAGCGGGGGACATCACCATGAAATCACTTTCTTTCGACACAACAGAGGCGGTTTGCGGCGCCTTCTTCATGCTTCTCGGCATTTTCTTTGCCTGGCAGTCCTATGGGCTCGAACTGGGAACGGCATTTCGCATGGGCCCCGGCTATTTCCCGCTGGTACTGTCGCTCATTCTTGTCGGGCTCGGCACACTCATTCTCGTGCGGGCCGGGAAGGTTCAGGGCGAGCCGCTGGGGCCAATCGCCTGGCGTGGCATCTTTCTCATTCTGCCGGCACCCATCTTCTTCGGCTTGACCGTGCGGGGCCTTGGCTTCGTGCCAGCGCTTTTCATCAGCGCACTCATCGCATCCTTTGCATCGCATAAGATGAAGCCGGCAATGGCCGTCCTCTTGTCCATTGGCATTACGATCTTTTCCGTCGCAGTCTTCGACTATGGTCTTGGTCTGCCCTTCCAGCGCTTCGGCCCCTGGCTCAATTTCTGAGGTGCATGATGGACCTGTTCAATAATCTGGCGCTGGGTTTTTCCACCGCAACCTCACTCGACAACCTGTTCTTCTGCCTTATCGGCGTGATTCTCGGCACGTTGATCGGCGTGTTGCCGGGCATCGGTGCCACGGCAACCATCGCGATGCTGCTGCCAATTACCTTCCAGCTGGAACCGGTATCGTCGCTCATCATGCTGGCCGGTATCTATTACGGCGCGCAATATGGCGGTTCGACCACGGCCATCCTCATCAATATGCCGGGCGAATCCTCATCCGCCGTCACCGCCATCGATGGCTATCAGATGGCGCGCAAGGGCAAGGCGGGCGTGGCACTGTCGGTTGCAGCGATCGGTTCGTTCTTCGCGGGTACGGTCTCGACATTCCTCGTGGCGATTTTCGCACCACCGCTGACAGCCATCGCGCTGCAATTCGGCGCTGCCGAATATTTCTCTCTGATGGTGGTCGGCCTCGTGTCGTCCATCGCGCTCGCCCACGGCTCCATCATCAAAGCCTTGGCCATGGTGGTTCTGGGTTTGCTTCTGGGTCTCGTCGGCACAGATATCTATAGCGGTACGCCGCGCTTCACGTTGGGCATCCGCGAATATGCGGATGGTTTGAATTTCGTGGCCGTTGCCGTCGGTGTCTTCGGCATTGCCGAAATTCTGCGCAACCTCGAAAACGAAAAGACACGCTCCGTCTTGATGGCCAAGGTCAGTGGCCTCCTGCCCAGCAAGGAAGACTTCAAGCAGATGATCGGCCCCGTTCTGCGCGGTACGGCCATCGGTTCGGCTCTTGGCATTTTGCCAGGCGGCGGTGCCATCCTTGCGGCTTTTGCGTCCTACACAGTCGAAAAGCGTGTTTCGAAACATCCGGAAGAGTTTGGCTATGGCGCCATCGCCGGTGTGGCTGGCCCTGAGTCAGCCAACAACGCCGGTGCGCAGACCTCGTTCATTCCGCTTCTGACGCTTGGTATTCCTGCCAATCCCGTCATGGCATTGATGATCGGCGCCATGATCATTCAGGGCATCGTTCCCGGTCCGAATGTTGCAACCGAGCAGCCCGCGCTGTTCTGGGGCATCATCGCCTCGATGTGGATCGGCAACCTGATGCTGGTCATTCTCAACCTGCCGCTCATCGGGCTGTGGGTGAAGCTTCTGACCATCCCATACTATGTATTGTTCCCGATCATCATGGCCTTCTGCGCCATCGGGGTCTACAGCGTCAACTCCAATGTCTACGACTTATACGCCGTCGCCTTCTTCGGGCTCATCGGCTATGCGCTGGTCAAGCTGCGGTGCGAACCGGCGCCGCTTCTGCTCGGCTTCGTGCTGGGGCCGCTTCTGGAGGAAAACCTGCGGCGGGCGATGATCCTGTCGCGTGGTGACGCAACCACCTTCGTGACGCGTCCCATCAGCGCGACACTGCTGCTGATCGCTCTGGCGGTTTTGGTCGTGGTCTTCCTGCCAAGCGTCAAGAAAAAGCGCGAAGAGGTTTTTCAGGAAGAAGATTGATCGCCTGTTTGATCTTCAAAATTTCAGGGGCCGGGCATCTTGCTCGGCCTTTGTCTTGTTTGTGAGATGCAAAGCTGGCAAAGCAGGCCATGGACAGGAGATCCCGATGGCCGACGACAGCGAAAACCGTATCATTGCGCTCGAAGAAACCGTGGCGCATCAGGCAAAAACCATCGAAGAGCTTTCAGACCAGCTGACCGAGCAATGGAAGGTGGTCGAGCAGACCCGCGCCAAGCTGGACCGGCTGACCGACCGTTTCCTGAACCTCGAGGAACAGTCTCTCGAAGCGCCCGCGATTACCAAGCCGCCGCATTATTGAGGAGAGCATCTTGGGTGTAACTCAAACCGCTATGTCGGCGCCAGAAGTCCTGAATTTCTGGAAAGAGGCCGGGCCGGAAAAATGGTTCGACAAGGACGCCCAATTCGACACGGCGTTTCACGATCGTTTCAGGGAGCTGCATTTTTCTGCGGCAAGACGCGAGTTGGGAACATGGCTTGACGCTGCCGATAGCAGTCTGGCCCTCCTGTTGCTGCTCGACCAGTTTCCGCGCAACTGTTTCAGAGGCACGGCGCATATGTACGCGACCGATCCTCTTGCCCGGTACTATACGCAGGAATGCCTGCGGCGCGGTCATGACATGGCTGTCGATGCGCAGCTTCGCATCTTCGTCTATCTTCCCCTGATGCATTCGGAAGAGCTGCAAGACCAGCACCTGTGCTGCACACTGTGCGAACCGTTGGGCGACCGCTATTTTCCCTTCGCAATCGAACATCGCGATATCATCGAACGCTTCGGTCGCTTCCCACATCGCAACGATGTTCTGTTGCGGCAGAGCACGGCGGAAGAAAACACGTTTCTGGAAGAGGGCGGATTTTCGGGCTGACCGATCCAGCACCTTCATATAAAAAAAGCCGCGCATTCTACCGAAGCGCGGCTTTGTCTTGGAAATCAAGAATGGATCAACCGTCGAAGAATTCCTTCATCCGGGCAAAGAAGCCGGTGGATTCGGGGTTGTTGTCCTTGGAAGACAGTTCATCGAATTCCTGTAGCAGTTCGCGCTGCCGTTTCGTCAGCTTCTGCGGAGTTTCGATCTGGATCTGGATATAGAGGTCGCCTTGCTGCGCAGACCGCAGCACGGGCATGCCCTTACCCTTTAGACGAAACTGCTTGCCGGCCTGTGTACCCTCGGGCACGGTCACGCGCGACTTCGTGCCGTCCAGCGTCGTCACATCGAACGTGCCGCCCAGCGCCGCCGTCGTCATCGAGATGGGAACTGCGCAGTAGAGATCTGCACCATCGCGCTGGAAGAACTCGTGCGGTCGAACCGACAGGAAGATGTAGAGGTCGCCGGATGGACCACCCCTCATACCGGCCTCGCCCTCGCCCTGAAGGCGAATACGAGTGCCGTCTTCGATGCCGGCGGGAATATTGACCGACAGCGAGCGCTCTTCCGTCACACGGCCCTGACCGTTACACTTGGTGCACGGATCCGTGATCGTCTGGCCACGACCGTGACAGGTCGGGCAGGTACGCTCCACCGAGAAGAAACCTTGCGCTGCACGCACGCGGCCCGAACCCTGGCAGGTCGCGCAGGTTTTCGGCTGCGTACCAGGCTTTGCGCCCGAACCGGTGCAGACATCACAGGTGATGGAGGTTGGAACACGGATCTGCGCCGTTTTGCCGGCGAAGGCCTCCTCCAGAGAGATTTCCATGTTGTAGCGAAGATCGGCACCGCGTTCGCGGCCACCGCTGGAGCGCCGCGCACGTCCGCCACCCATCATCTCGCCGAAGATATCTTCGAAGATGTCCGAGAAACCGCCGCTGGCCCCACCGCCAAAGCCGCCGCCTGCATTGCCCATGCCGCCCTGCTCGAAGGCCGCGTGACCGAAGCGGTCATAGGCAGCCCGCTTCTGCGGGTCTTTCAGTGTCTCATAGGCTTCGTTGAGTTCTTTGAATTTTTTCTCAGACTCGGCGTCACCAGGATTCTTGTCCGGATGATACTTCATCGCGAGTTTGCGGAAGGCGCTTTTCAGCTCTTTTTCGTCAGCTGCCCTGCCAACGCCAAGTGTTTCGTAAAAGTCTGCTTTCGCCATGAATCAACACGCCCCGGAAATGGATTTCCGGCTGCCAGACAAAGATGATTTAAGATTGAAACACCTTAAAATCATCAAAGACTTGGGGCAGCCGGATTTCAGTCAAGCATCAATTGGGTTTCAAGAGCCACACTTATGCGGACTTCTTGTCGTCCTTGATTTCCTCATAGTCGGCATCGACGATATCGTCCTTGCCGCCTTCGGCAGAGCCTTCGCCGCCTTCAGCCTGCTGCGCTTCATAGATCGCCTGACCAAGCTTCATGGAGACTTCCATGAGGGTCTGTGTCTTGGCCTGAATGTCGTCTGCATCCGGCTCGGAAGCTTCGACAGACGTCTTCAGCGCGGCAATGGCATCTTCGATGGCCTTGCGGTCCGTCTCGGAAACCTTGTCGCCATACTCCTTAACCGACTTTTCGGTAGAGTGGATCAGGCTTTCGGCCTGGTTCTTGGCTTCAACACCGGCGCGACGCTTCTTGTCGGTCTCGGCGTTGGCCTCGGCATCCTTGACCATCTTTTCGATGTCGGCGTCCGACAGGCCACCAGATGCCTGGATACGGATCTGCTGCTCCTTGCCGGTACCCTTGTCCTTTGCAGAAACCTGCACGATGCCGTTGGCGTCGATATCGAAGGTGACTTCGATCTGCGGAACGCCGCGGGGTGCTGGCGGCAGCCCAACGAGGTCGAACTGACCAAGCGACTTGTTGTCGGCAGCCATTTCGCGCTCGCCCTGGCTGACGCGGATGGTGACGGCAGACTGGCTGTCTTCGGCTGTCGAGAAGGTTTGGCTCTTCTTGGTCGGGATCGTCGTGTTACGGTCGATCAGACGTGTGAACACGCCACCCAGCGTCTCGATGCCCAGCGACAGAGGCGTCACGTCGAGAAGCAGGACGTCCTTGACGTCACCCTGCAGAACGCCAGCCTGAATGGCCGCACCCATCGCAACCACCTCATCCGGGTTCACACCCTTATGCGGCTCCTTGCCAAACAGCTGCTTGACGATTTCCTGCACCTTCGGCATGCGGCTCATGCCGCCGACGAGAACCACTTCTTCGATCTCGGCTGCGGTCAGACCAGCATCCTTCAGCGCTGCCTTGCACGGTGCAACGGTGCGCTGGACCAGATCGTCAACCAGGCTTTCGAACTTGGCGCGGGTCAGTTTCAGTGTCAGGTGCTTGGGACCGGTCGCGTCAGCTGTGATGAACGGCAGGTTGATTTCCGTCTGCTGAGAAGATGACAGTTCGATCTTTGCCTTTTCAGCGGCTTCCTTCAGGCGCTGAAGCGCAAGCTTGTCGCCCTTCAGATCGATGCCCTGATCCTTCTTGAATTCACCAGCCAGATATTCGACCAGACGCATGTCGAAGTCTTCACCGCCAAGGAACGTATCGCCATTGGTGGATTTTACTTCGAAAACGCCGTCACCGATTTCCAGAACGGAGATATCGAAGGTACCGCCGCCCAAGTCGTACACGGCAATCGTCTTGCCTTCCTTCTTGTCGAGGCCATAGGCCAGGGCAGCAGCGGTCGGCTCGTTGATAATGCGCAGAACCTCAAGACCGGCGATGCGGCCTGCGTCCTTGGTTGCCTGACGCTGTGCGTCGTTGAAGTAGGCAGGAACGGTGATGACGGCCTTTTCGACCTTTTCACCGAGATAGGATTCGGCTGTTTCCTTCATTTTCTGAAGAATCATGGCGGAAATCTGGGAAGGAGAATAGCCCTTGCCCTGTGCCTGAACCCAGGCGTCGCCGTTGTCACCCTTGACGATCTCGAACGGGACGAGGCCCTTGTCTTTCTCGACGGTAGGGTCTTCGTAGCGGCGACCGATCAGACGCTTCACGGCAAACAGAGTGTTGGTTGGGTTGGTGACGGCCTGACGCTTTGCAGGCTGGCCGACCAGACGCTCGCCATCGTCGCTGAATGCAACCATGGAAGGGGTCGTGCGTGCACCTTCCGCGTTTTCAATAACTCTAATGTCCTTGCCGTCCATCACTGCAACGCAGGAATTGGTCGTGCCAAGGTCGATACCGATTACTTTTGCCATTTTTCTTCTCTCCTTGAAGCGAGTCGTCGGAACCCCGGGAGGCATTCCATTGACAACTCCTTGACTTGGATGGGTCTTCCGGTTTTGTCAGCATTTCTGCTGGTCTGCGGGGTATATAAGGAGCGATTTTTCAGGCTGCAAGGCGATAGCGCTGCTGAGAGGTGCAAAAAAAAGAAATGAAGCCCTCATATGCGTATGAAGTCCCTCCGCGTGCAGGCGCTCCATCCGAATGCAGGAAACTTTGGACCTTTGGGTATCGAAGCCAAATCCCTGAAAACCGTCACGTGTCTGTCACGCACAGTTCCTACAGGCGAATATATCTTCGACCCAATACCCATCCCGCGAGGTTGCCAAGCGCAAATTTCTCGCGCTGCTTGTCGCAACCGCCATTCTCGCAGGTGCCGCACAGGCTGCGCCCGTCTATCCCCTCGACCGTGCGGCGATCCTCATAGGCTCGCCTTTTGTTTTCAAGGTCGGGTTCAAGGGCGTCGTCAAACCTGAAGACGTCAAGCTCATGTCCAAGGGCATGATCGGCCACAAGACGGCCGTAAATGCACTTGGCGTCTATGGCGACCGCACACCCGCAAGCCTCGACGACCCGCGCGTCGAGACGATGGCAGTGGCTCTGCGCCGCCGGACAAGGAAGTCCATCGGCATCGGGACGACCGCCGAATTGCAGGACGCGACGTCTGCGGCCGTCGTGTCACACGCTCGCAAACGCGCCGACAAGGCCGAGATCACCGGCATGATGTACGACGTCAAGCCATAGGTTGTTCTGGGTGGTGGCTCCGCCGGCTTCCTCGGCGAGAACGACAAGGATGACATCAAGCTATTCAAGGACGCCGGTTAGACACTGGCAACCGACAGGAGCGAACTGGAAAAGCCGAAGGGTCCAACACCGGAAAGCTTCTGGTCTCTCCCATCCCTCCAATATGGATACGGTTCTTGATCGCAACGTCCTCAAAAAGGGTGCCGTCGACAAGTTTCCGAATCAGCCTGGTCTCGTTGACATGTTCAAGGCCGCTCTTCGTTAGCTTTCGAAAAACCAGGCCGGCTTCGTCCTGACGGTCGAAGCGGTAAACATCGACAAGATGTCCCACCCGCTGGACTGGGGCCGCGCCGTGATGGAGACCATCGAATTCGACAAAGCCCTTGGCGTTGCCAGTGAATTCGCGGCCAAGAACCCGGATACGGCTGATCGTCGTTACAGGTGACCAGACCCATGGCGTTTCCATCGTCGGCACGGTCGATGACGACAAGCCGGGCGGTGAAACGCGCGCCACGATCATTCATCTCGCTCATCGTATGGACGGAGTTGTTCGCATTGTTTGCACCAGGCATCGCGCTGGGCTTTGCCCTCGGTTTTGCCGCCGCAAACATCATCACCGGCATGCTCGTCGCCAAAAGTGGCGTGGTCATGCCGGTGGAATTTGCGCGGGCTGATGCGACCCAGGCTGCTCTGTTGCTTGTCGTCGCAGCGGTTCTGGCCATCCTGCCTGCACGGCTGGCCTACCGCCAGTCACCGGCCGAAGCGCTTCGCGGATAAGCGCTACCGGTCGGGCTTCAGTGTGGCTCGATATGCGCCTTGTGGAAGATGTCGTCCTGCGACGGTATCGCCTGACGCTCGATCATACGGTGAACGCGTGGGCGTGTCGAACCGCGGTGAAGCCTTAAAATACTGTCCCAGCTTTCCGCATCGGCCTGGGTCCGGCGGTGATTGTGGCGCACATATTCCACCCATGTCGGAACGTGGTAAATCTCGGTCCAGACGTCGGGGTTCTCCAGATCGCGCATCAGCGTCCAGTTCTGCGCGCCGTCTCGCAGACGAATGCGCCGCCGCTCCACCATGATCGCCATGAACTCCGGCAAATCGCTGTCGTCGATTTCGTAATCGACCAGAATAGCGATAGGGCCGCTGCGGGGCTTGATATCGAGGCGCAGGTTCGGCTCCACGAAGCGGTTGAGCGGATCGAGATTGAGCGATGCGAAGGCGGGCATAGTGAGCTTGAAACCAACGAGAACGCCGAGCAGCATCAGCACGCACGAACAGAGCAAGGAGTAGGTCAGGCCGTAATCTTCCGCCAGCGAGCCCCACAACCAGCTACCCACTGCGATGCCACCGAACGTCAGCGTCTGGTAGAGCGACAGCGCGCGCCCCACCACCCAGCGCGGCGTCGACAGCTGCACGATGGTGTTGAACAGCGAAAGCGCCAGCACCCAGCTTGCACCCGAGACGGTAAGAACGAGGGCCGTCAGTATGGCATTGGTGCTGATGGCCGTCACACCGGCGCTGAAGGCAAAGCCGAGGAAGGCGACGCGAACGATCCATTCGCTGCTCAGCGTTTCACGCAGACGGGCGCTGATCAGCGCTCCACCGATGGCGCCGACCCCGAACGCGCCGAGCATGATGCCGTAGGTAAGTGGCCCGCCCTGCACGAGATCGCGGGCGACCAGTGGCATGAGGGCTAAAATCGCGCTGGCCGACAGGCCGAACAGAAAGCCACGGACCAGAACCTTGCCGATATTCGGCGACATCGCCACGTAGCGCATCCCCGCCGAAATCGCGGCCAACAGATGCTCGCGTGGCAAGGTCGACGTATTTTTCGGCGGCTGCCATTTGATGAGGGCATAGATCAGCGTGAAATAACTGAAGGTGTTGACGAGAAATGCTGCCGCCGCCCCCGCAATCGCGACGATGACGCCGCCGATGGCGGGCCCGACGCTGCGGGTGATGTTGAAGCCGACGCTGTTGAGGGTCACGGCCGCGGGCAGGTCTTCACGCGGCACCATTTCGCCGACGGACGCCTGCCATGACGGATTGTTGAGAGCCGTGCCGCAACCGATCATGAAGGTGAAAAACAAAAGCAACCAAGGCGACAGCCAGCCAAACCAGGCGAAAACGGTCAGCATGACGGAGGCGGTCAACATCAGGAACTGAGCCGAAATCATGATACGGCGGCGGTCGAGACTGTCCGCAAGTGCGCCTGACACAAGGGAGAACAGCATGATGGGAAGGGAGGTCGATGCCTGCACCAGCGCGATCATGTTTTCCGACGAGGACAGCGCCGTCATCATCCATGCAGCACCCACTGCCTGGATGAGCCCGCCAAAATTGGAGGCGATGCTCGCAAACCAGATCGTTCTGTAGGTTTGATGCTTGAGCGGCGTGAGGGGAGATTTTCTATCGGGCACGGGCAGTCCAATGGATGCAATTGCTGGTGATGAGGCGGACACTATAGACGCCGTTTGAGAGGATGCTACTGTTTCAGGCTCTCCCAAGGTAAAATTGTGACGATAGCCAATTTCGCAGCGCTTGCGCCTTATCCTTGCATTATCGGCGTTAAGGGTTTATACGGACCTTCAAATTCTTGATCGTCTGATGAAGAGTGGGGTCGCAAGGCCCCGCTCTTTTTCGTTAGGCGCCCTGAAAACCGGCATGAACGCCGGTTTTGGACATGAGACCGGAAGGCCACGATGGCAGAAGCCGAACCAAGACTGATAACCGAAACGGGTGTGGACCAGCGCATCGCCGAGATCATCGAGCCGGTGCTGACAGGCATGGGATACCTGCTGGTCAGGGTTCGCCTGTCCAGCCAGAATGGCTCCACCTTGCAGGTGATGGCTGAGCGCGAAGACGGAACCATGACCGTTCAGGACTGCGAAGCGGTGTCTTTGGCGATTTCTCCGGTTCTGGATGTAGAAGATCCCGTTCAAACGGCGTATCATCTGGAAGTGTCGTCGCCTGGCATCGACAGGCCGATGGTGCGTAAGATAGATTTTGCGCGCTGGCAGGGCCATATCGTCAAGGTCGAGACATCGATCCTGGTGGACAACCGCAAGCGCTTTCGTGGCAAGATTGCGGGTGTCGAAGAAGACGGTTTCAAGCTCGAGCGCGATCAGATTGCTTACGGCGAGGAGCCGGTGGTGATGATACCGTTCAACACGCTGTCCGACGCAAAGCTGATCCTGACGGATGAACTCATTCGCGACGCGCTGAAGGCGGACAAGCAGGCCAAGGCCGCTGCTGCCAACCAGAACGAAGAAGCAGACGAAGACTAATTCCAACGTATAAGCCCTCATAACCCGGGCAAAACGACATACGGAGACATGAAAATGGCAGTCAGTGCTAACAGGCTTGAGCTTCTGCAGATCGCCGATGCTGTGGCGCGCGAAAAGGTCATCGACCGCGAAATCGTGCTGGCCGCAATGGCCGATGCCATCCAGAAGGCTGCCCGCTCGCGTTACGGTTCTGAGACCAATATTCGCGCAGACATCAACTCCAAGACCGGCGAGATCCGCTTGCAGCGTCTGCTCGAAGTGGTCGAGAAGGCTGAAGACTACGGCACGCAGATTCCGCTGGAACTGGCCCGTGACCGCAACGTCGATGCCAAGATCGGTGACTACATCGCCGATCCGCTGCCGCCGATGGATTTCGGCCGCATCGCAGCTCAGTCCGCCAAGCAGGTCATCGTCCAGAAGGTTCGTGAAGCCGAGCGTGACCGTCAGTATGACGAATTCAAGGATCGCATCGGTGAGATCATCAACGGCACCGTCAAGCGCGTCGAATACGGCAACGTCATCGTCGATCTGGGCCGTGGTGAAGGCATCATTCGTCGCGACGAGATGATCCCGCGCGAAAACCTGCGTTATGGCGACCGCGTTCGTGCCTTCGTCTACGACGTGCGCCGCGAACAGCGTGGCCCGCAGATTTTCCTGTCACGCACGCACCCGCAATTCATGGTCAAGCTTTTCACCATGGAAGTGCCTGAAATCTACGACGGCATCATCCAGATCAAGTCCGTTGCCCGTGACCCGGGTTCACGTGCCAAGATCGCGGTTATCTCCAACGATTCGTCGATCGATCCGGTCGGCGCCTGCGTCGGTATGCGCGGCTCGCGCGTTCAGGCTGTCGTGGGTGAGCTTCAGGGCGAAAAGATCGACATCATTCCCTGGTCGCAGGACCCGGCATCCTTCATCGTCAACGCCCTTCAGCCCGCTGAAGTGTCCAAGGTTGTTCTCGACGAAGAAGCCGAGCGTATCGAAGTCGTCGTGCCCGATGAGCAGCTGTCGCTCGCTATCGGTCGTCGCGGACAGAACGTACGTCTCGCGTCGCAACTGACCGGCTGGGACATCGACATCATGACGGAAGCCGAAGAGTCGGAGCGTCGTCAGAAGGAATTCAACGAACGCACCGGCATTTTCATGGAAGCGCTGGATGTGGACGAAATGGTTGGCCAGGTTCTGGCGTCCGAAGGCTTCGCGCAGGTCGAAGAACTCGCCTATGTGGACTTGAGCGAAATTTCCTCCATTGACGGTTTCGACGAAGATACGGCTGTCGAAATCCAGACGCGCGCCAAGGAATATCTGGAACGCATCGAGACTGAAATGGACGCAAAGCGCAAGGAACTCGGCGTTACCGACGAGCTTCTCCAGATCGATGGTTTGACATCACAGATGTTGGTTGCGCTGGGTGAGGAAGGTGTCAAGACCATCGAAGACTTTGCAGGTTGCGCCGCCGACGATCTGGTCGGCTGGAGCGAACGCAAGGATGGCGAGACCAAGAAGTTTGAAGGCACCTTCTCAAAGCTCGACGTTTCGCGTGTCGAAGCTGAGAACATGATCGTTCAGGCCCGCCTTCTGGCTGGCTGGATTACGCAAGAGGATCTTGCGGCTCAGCAGGAAGACCTTGGCATCGAGGAGGCGGATACCGCCGATCAGGAATGATTTCGCAATCGCATGAGCCGGACGAATTGGTCGATGACGACCAGTTCGAAGGCACCGCAAGTGAGCGGATGTGCATTGTGACGCGACAAATCGGAACACCGGATGAGTTGATCCGTTTTGTCGCAGGCCCGGACCAGAGTGTTGTTCCGGACCTGAAACGCCAATTGCCGGGGCGCGGTTGCTGGGTCACACCCGAGCGCGCCCTGATCGAAAAGGCCATTGCGAAGAAACTCTTTGCACGGGCCTTGAAGACGGATGTGAAAGCCGGACCGGACCTTCTGGATATGATGGACCGGTTGATGGCGCAGCAGCTGGCCGGGATGATGAACATGGCTCGAAAGGCGGGCCAGTTCATTTCCGGCGCAACGAAGGTCGATGCCTCCGTACGATCGGGAAAGGCGCTTGCCGTCTTTCACGCAACCGATGCAGCGCCTGATGGCGTGAGAAAGATAAATCAGGCCCGCAAGGCCTGGACACTCGGCTCAGGCGCCGAGACGGAAATACCGTCCTTTCAGCTCTTCAGTGAGCAGGAAATGGACGACCTGATGGGCCAGAATGCTTTTATCCATGCCTGCGCGCTTGCAGGACAGGCGGGTGAGGGTGTAGTGAAGCGCGCAAAGATGCTCGAGCGGTATCGCCATGGCGAAAAACCTCGGGAAGAAATTGACGCTGCCCGGATGGAAACACAATGACGCGGTTATCGGACATGACCGTCTACCGCGTTCGGATACAGCAATTGTAGAGACAGGGTCTGGTGACGTCATCCGGCTCTCGTCTGAAGGAACGGGAACGGAATGACCGACAACAACGACGACAAGACACAGAATGCACCAGCCAAGAAGACCCTGACACTCAAGCCGAGTGGGGCGTCTCAAGGTACTGTGCGTCAAGATATGGGTCGAGGTCGCACGAACGCGGTTGTGGTGGAAACACGCAAGCGCCGCCCTTTGCGTCCCGAAGACGAAAAGCATGTGATTGCACCGATTGCCGCACGCCCGGCCGCACCGGCTGCCGCTGCTCCAGCCGCGCCGCGCCCGCAGCAGCCTCAGCAGCGCAGTCACCAGTCCGGTAATCAGCAACGTCCAGCTCCGTCGTCGCAGCCACAGCGCCAGCCGGATCGTCCACGCGGCAACGTGTTGCACGATCTCTCGGCCGGTGAAATGGATGCACGCCGTCGTGCCCTTGCGGAGGCGCAGGCCCGCGACATCGTGGAAGCCAAGCAGCGCGCTGAAGAAGAAGCCCGCCGCAAGGTAGAAGAAGAAGCCCGCCTCATCGCGGAAAAAGAAGAAGCTATCGTTCGCGCCAGGGAAGAGGCTGCCGCCGCCAAGATCGCGGCCTCTCAGCCGGCGCCGGTTGCCCCCGTGGAAACTCCGGCCGATACCTCGGCACAGCCCGCGGGTCAGGATGCGCGTTCGCAACCGACACGGAATGTTGCGCCTGCCGCGGCACCTGCTCCCGGCTTGACGCCGGCACGCGGCACGCCAGGCGCGCGCCGGACCGAAAAAGAGGAAGAGGACGAGCGCAGCAACCAGCGCCGTGGCAATCTGCCTGTTCGCGGCAAGGTCGCGACACCGGTTCCTGCCAAGCCTGCCGCACGCCTCAAGACGGAAGAAGAACGCCGTCGTGGCAAGCTGACGGTGACATCCAATCTGGAAGAAGATGGTCAGGCCCGTGGCCGTTCGCTGTCTGCCATGCGTCGTCGTCAGGAGAAGTTCCGTCGCGGCCAGATGCAGGAAACCCGCGAAAAGGTCATGCGCGAAGTTATCTTGCCTGAGACCATCACCATTCAGGAACTGTCGCAGCGTATGTCCGAACGGGCCGTCGATGTGATCAAGTATCTGATGAAGGAAGGTCAGATGATGAAGCCGGGCGACGTCATCGACGCCGATCTGGCCGAGCTGATCGCAGGCGAATTCGGTCATACGGTCAAGCGCGTCTCGGAATCCGACATCGAAGAAGGCATCTTCAACGTGTCTGACGAAGATGGCGGCGGTGAACTGGTTTCGCGTCCTCCTGTCGTCACCATCATGGGTCACGTCGACCACGGCAAGACATCGCTTCTCGACGCAATCCGTCAGACCAGCGTCGTTTCCGGTGAAGCCGGTGGCATCACCCAGCATATCGGTGCTTACCAGGTCGAGAAGAACGGTCACAAGATCACCTTCATCGATACCCCTGGCCACGCCGCCTTTACGGCCATGCGTGCCCGTGGTGCGCAGGCAACCGATATCGCGATCCTTGTCGTTGCAGCCGACGACAGCGTGATGCCGCAAACGATTGAATCGATCAACCATGCGAAAGCCGCTGGCGTGCCGATCATCGTGGCGATCAACAAGATCGACAAGCACGAGGCAAATCCTGAAAAGGTTCGCCAACAGCTCCTGCAGCACGAAGTCTTCGTGGAATCCATGGGCGGTGAAGTTCTCGACGTCGAGGTTTCGGCCAAAAACAGGCTCAACCTCGACAAGCTTCTCGAAGCTGTTCTGCTTCAGGCCGAAATTCTCGATCTGAAGGCAAACATGAACCGTACTGCCGAAGGTACGGTCATCGAGGCTCAGCTCGATCGTGGTCGTGGCTCCGTGGCAACGGTTCTGGTCCAGAAGGGCGTCCTGCGTCCAGGTCAGATCATCGTTGCTGGCGACCAGTGGGGCCGTGTTCGCGCTCTGGTCAACGACAAGGGTGATCACGTCAAGGAAGCTGGTCCGGCCATGCCGGTCGAAGTTCTCGGTCTGTCGGGTACACCATCTGCCGGTGATCGCTTCGCGGTTGTCGAGAACGAGGGACGTGCCCGCGAAATTTCCGAGTACCGCCAGCGTTTGACGCGCGATAAGGCTGTCGCACGTCAGACCGGTCAGCGTGGTTCCCTGGAACAGATGATGACGCAGCTGCAGTCGACAGGCCGCAAGGACTTCCCACTGCTCATCAAGGGCGACGTGCAGGGCTCGATCGAAGCCATTGCCGGAGCGCTGGACAAGCTTGGAACGGACGAAGTTCGCGCTCGCATCATCCATTCGGGTGCCGGTGGTATCACCGAGTCCGATATCTCGCTGGCAGAAGCATCGAACGCCGCCATCATCGGCTTCAACGTTCGTGCCAATGTTCAGGCGCGTCAGGCTGCCGAACGGGCTGGTATCGAAATTCGCTACTACAACATCATCTACGATCTGGTGGATGACGTGAAGTCTGCGATGTCGGGCCTCCTGTCGCCGGAACGTCGCGAGACCTTCCTCGGCAACGCCGAAATCCTGGAAGTCTTCAACATCACCAAGGTCGGCAAGGTTGCCGGTTGCCGTGTGGTCGAAGGCAAGGTGGAACGTGGTGCAGGCGTTCGTCTGGTGCGCGACAATGTCGTTATCCACGAAGGCAAACTCAAGACGCTTAAGCGCTTCAAGGACGAAGTCGGCGAAGTGCCGGTCGGTCAGGAGTGCGGTATGGCATTCGAAAACTACGAAGACATCCGCGCTGGCGACACCATCGAGTGCTTCCGCGTAGAGCACATCACCAGAACGCTCTAAGCGTTTCGCCACACGAAATAAAACTGTCGGGCGCCGGCTTAACCGGCGCTCGCTCTGTTTGAGGCTTGATAAAATGGCAAAAGTAACATCATCCGCCCCTTCGCAACGCATGCTGCGCGTTGGCGAACAGGTCCGCGCTGCGGTGACCCGGATCCTGCAACGCGGAGAGGTGAACGACGATCTGATCGAAAAGACGGTGATTTCCATTTCGGAAGTGCGCATGTCCACCGATCTCAAGATCGCCACCGCTTACGTGACGCCGATTGGCGTGGACGATCACACCGATACGATCACGGCATTGAACCGTCACGCCAAATTTCTGCGCGGCCGCTTGGGTCCGCATCTGCGACAGCTGAAATATGTGCCGGAGCTGCGGTTCCGCGACGATACCAGCTTCGACAATTACAAGAAGATTGACGCACTGCTGCGCTCGCCGGAGGTTCAGCGCGATCTGGTACCTTCAACTGAAAAAGACGACGAACAGAACTGAAGCATGTCCAAACCACGCAAACAGCAGAACCGTAAGCCCAAGGGCCGGGCTATCTCCGGCTGGCTCATTCTCGACAAACCTTTCGATTTTGGCTCGACCGAAGCCGTCTCGAAGATCAAATGGCTCTTCAATGCCCAAAAGGCTGGCCACGCCGGAACACTCGATCCGCTCGCCTCCGGCATGCTGCCGATTGCGCTGGGTGATGCGACCAAGACCGTCCCTTATGTGATGGATGGCCGCAAGATCTATGAATTCACGGTCTCGTGGGGCGAAGAGCGTACCACCGATGATATGGAAGGCGACGTGCTCAACACCTCGACCGACCGTCCGGACGAGCAGGCGATCCGTGACCTGCTGCCGAATTACACCGGCACCATCATGCAGATACCACCGCAGTTTTCGGCCATCAAGATTGCCGGTGAACGCGCCTACGATATCGCACGCGGCGGTGAAGCCGTCGAAATCCCCGCCCGCGAAGTCATCATCCATCGCATAACGCTGTTGGCCTGCCCGGATGCCAACACGGCGCATTTCGAAGTCGAGTGCGGCAAGGGCACCTATGTGCGCGCGCTCGCCCGTGACCTGGGTCGCGATCTCGGCTGCTACGGCTTCATTTCGCAGCTGCGCCGCTCCATGGTGGCGCCCTTCGCGGAAGACACCATGGTTTCCTTGGAAAAGCTGATCGAATTCGAAGCCATCGAAGACCGCGACGAGAGAGCAGCAGCGCTTGACGCCTATCTTATTGACACATCGGAAGCCCTGTCGTCTCTACCGCATCTCATCATCAACGATGATCAGGCGCATCGTCTGAAGATGGGGAATGCAATCCTGTTGCGCGGCCGCGATGCGCCGACCCAGGAAATGGAAGCCTATGCCACGGCACGCGGCAAACTGATTGCCATTGGCGAGATTGCCGAAGGCGAGTTCCGCCCTAAGCGCGTTTTCGGTTGAACGCTCAGACATCCGGTCATCCCAAAGAGGCGGTTCCAATCGCCTCTTTCCTTTATGGACCAATTGGTTTATAGGCAGCGGCAGCTTGGGCAGCGCCCGCGCTAATGAATGGCCAGTGCTGGACGACATCCCGGTACTTGGCGTCCCGTTTTTCCTTAAATAGAAAGGATCGTCCGATGTCGATTACTGCAGAGCGCAAAGCCGCCCTCATCAAGGAATATGCCATCAAGGAAGGTGATACCGGTTCGCCGGAAGTTCAGGTCGCAATTTTGACCGAACGGATCAACAACCTGACAGGCCACTTCAAGGATCACAAGAAGGACAACCACTCGCGTCGTGGCCTTCTGACCATGGTTTCCAGCCGCCGTTCGCTTCTTGACTACGTCAAGAAGAAGGACGAAAGCCGTTACACCAAGCTGATCGGTGCCCTCGGTATCCGCCGCTAAAAACATGACACCGGCGGGGTTCATTCAGAAGTCCCGCCGGTTTCTTTATCCGCAGTCTTTTCAAGACGCGAAAACGAAGATGGGCCGGATGGGCCGGTGCCGTCTGACATAAACCGATGACCTGTCATGGGGCAGGATTGCCGGATGCTTTTGCAGCGCTTGAAGCGTTGCCGCATGTTTCTCGTACATGCCTTTGAGCCTCCCGCTGTCTTGCCCGTGACCTGTTAAAGCCTCCGTGTTTTCCTTCAATGTGAGAACCGGGGCTACATTTGAGGACAAGATATGTTCAATCAACATTCCGTCGAAATCGAGTGGGCAGGCCGCCCCTTAAGACTTGAGACAGGCAAAGTTGCCCGTCAGGCTGATGGCGCGGTTATCGCAACCTACGGCGAAACAATGGTTCTCGCGACCGTCGTTTCCGCCAAGTCGCCAAAGCCTGGTCAGGACTTCTTTCCGCTGACCGTCAACTACCAGGAAAAGACATATGCAGCCGGCAAGATCCCCGGTGGCTATTTCAAGCGCGAAGGTCGTCCTTCCGAAAAGGAAACGCTGGTTTCCCGCCTGATCGACCGTCCTATCCGCCCGCTGTTTCCTGAAGGCTACAAGAACGACACACAGGTTGTCGTCACCGTCATTCAGCACGATCTCGAAAATGACCCGGACGTCTTGTCCATGGTTGCCGCTTCTGCCGCCCTGACGCTCTCGGGCGTGCCTTTCATGGGCCCCGTCGGCGGCGCGCGCGTCGGCTATATCAACGGCGAATATGTTCTGAACCCGCATCTCGACGAGATGGACGAGTCTGTTCTCGACCTCGTCGTTGCCGGTACGCAGGACGCCGTCCTGATGGTTGAGTCCGAAGCCAAGGAACTTAACGAAGAAGTCATGCTCGGTGCCGTCATGTTCGGTCATCGCGGTTTCCAGCCGGTCATCGACGCCATCATCAAGCTGGCTGAAGTTGCTGCCAAGGAACCCCGCGAATTCGAGCCGGAAGATTTCTCCGCTCTCGAAGCTGAAATGCTCGGCGTTGCCGAAGCTGAACTGCGCGATGCTTACAAGATCACCGAAAAGGCTGCCCGTTACGCAGCCGTTGACGTCGCCAAGTCCAAGGTCAAGGCCCACTTCTTCCCAGAAGGTGCCGAGCCGAAGTACACCAACGAAGTCATCGGCGCTGTCTTCAAGCACCTTCAGGCGAAGATCGTTCGCTGGAACATTCTGGACACCAAGAGCCGCATCGACGGTCGCGACCTGTCCACTGTTCGTCCGATCGTATCTGAAGTCGGCATGCTGCCACGCACCCACGGTTCGGCGCTCTTCACACGCGGCGAAACCCAGGCCATCGTTGTTGCCACACTCGGCACCGGCGAAGACGAGCAGTACGTGGACAGCCTGACCGGCATGTACAAGGAACGCTTCCTTCTGCATTACAACTTCCCTCCCTACTCGGTTGGTGAAACCGGCCGCATGGGCTCCCCGGGCCGCCGCGAAATCGGTCACGGCAAGCTGGCGTGGCGCGCCATTCGTCCAATGCTGCCATCGCCTGAGCAGTTCCCTTACACGCTGCGCGTCGTCTCCGAGATCACCGAGTCGAACGGCTCGTCCTCGATGGCAACCGTTTGCGGCACATCGCTTGCTCTGATGGATGCAGGCGTTCCGCTTGCCAAGCCGGTTGCCGGTATTGCCATGGGCCTTATCCTTGAAGGCGAACGCTTTGCCGTTCTGTCGGACATCCTGGGTGACGAAGATCACCTCGGCGACATGGACTTCAAGGTTGCCGGTACAGCTGACGGCATCACCTCGCTGCAGATGGACATCAAGATCGCCGGTATCACCGAAGAGATCATGAAGGTCGCTCTGGAGCAGGCAAAGGGCGGTCGCACGCACATTCTCGGCGAAATGGCCAACGCCATCACCGAAGGACGTTCGCAGCTCGGCGAATTTGCACCACGCATCGAAGTCATGAACATTCCGGTCGACAAGATCCGTGAAGTCATCGGTTCCGGTGGTAAGGTCATCCGCGAAATCGTCGAAAAGACCGGCGCCAAGATCAACATCGAAGACGACGGTACCGTCAAGATCGCCTCGTCCTCGGGCAAGGAAATCGAAGCGGCCCGCAAGTGGATCCACTCCATCGTGGCAGAGCCTGAAGTTGGCATGATCTACGAAGGTACGGTCGTCAAGACTGCTGACTTCGGCGCATTCGTCAACTTCTTCGGCGCACGCGACGGTCTCGTCCACATCTCGCAGCTGGCATCCGATCGTGTTGCCAAGACCTCCGACGTCGTCAAGGAAGGCGACAAGGTTTGGGTCAAGCTGATGGGCTTTGACGAGCGTGGCAAGGTTCGCCTGTCCATGAAGGTTGTCGATCAGGCAACCGGCAAGGAAGCCGTTGCTGAAAAGAAGAGCGAAGGCGAAGCTGCCGAGTAAGGCTGCACGCGCTGAGCAATATCGAGGCGCGGGATATGTCCCGCGCCTTTTTTCTAGAGCGTTTCCGGTGAACACATGTTCACCGGAAACGCTCTATCTGTTTGTTTTACGCAATTCCGGACGCAAAACCGGTTCCCACTTTTGCTGGAATTGCTCTATTTGAACTTAGGACCGACCCCATGAGCCGCGACGCCGTCAAAACCCTGTTCCACCCTTTTGCTGCGCAGATGCTGGATGTGCCCGGCCAGGGAGAGCGCGTGCTGTTTCTGGGCGCGGAAGCAGGCGCCCCGCGCCTGGAGGGCTTCGATGCCACCATCACCGCTGTTCAGAACCTTCGCCCACTCTACCGTGCACTGCATGCGCAGGGCGTCGAGGTAACGCCGGAGATTTCGGGCGAAGACTACGACGTGGCACTTCTGATCGGCGGCAAACACCGGGGCGAAAACGAAAACCGCCTTGCAGAGGCGCTCATCCGCGTCAAGGCGGGCGGTCTGATCGTCGCTGCCGGTTCCAAGGAAGACGGCATCGTCACGCTGCGCAAGACCCTGTCGAAGCTGGGCATAGAGGCGGAATCGACACCGAAATATCACGGCGTCGCCATCTGGTTCAGACGTCCCGACGATGTTTCGGCAGCTGTTTCGAAGCTCCAGCAGGGTGCTGCCACCATCGATGGCCGCTTTACCGCGATGCCCGGCATGTTCTCGCACGACCGCGTGGACGGCGGCTCCGAACTTCTGGCATCACGCCTGCCGACAGACTTCGATGGCAACGCTGCCGATTTTGGCGCTGGCTGGGGTTATCTCTCCGTCATGCTGGCTGAAAAGTCCGCGCGCACTGCCCGCATCGATCTGTTCGAAGCCGATTGGAACGCGCTGGAATTGGCAAAAACCAATATGCTGGAAAACTGCCCGCGTCTGACCGCCCGCTTCTTCTGGCAGGATCTGGTGGCAGAGCCGCCAAAGGAAAAATACGACCTCATCATCATGAACCCGCCCTTCCATGCCAATGGTCAGGCGTCAGAGCCGGCCCTCGGACAGGCCATGATCAAGACGGCGGCGACGGCACTGCGCAGCGGCGGAAAGCTGCTGATGGTCGCCAATCGCGGCATGCCCTATGAGACGATCCTGTCCACCGAATTCCGCTCCAGCCAGGAAGTCTGCCGCAATTCCCGCTTCAAGGTCTTGAGCGCGCAGAAGTAATCAGCTCAGGAGCCACGCCCAGAACGACACGGTCAGCACACCGAACAGGGTAGAAATGCTGATCGTGGAAGCTGCAATGCTGTGGCCGATGCCGAAGCGGTTGGCCAAAAGCCAGGAATTGATGCCGGTCGGCACACAGGATGTCAGAACCAGTGCGGCGGTCCATGCCGGGCTCAAGCCCAGAGCATGGGCGGTGACCCACACACACGCCGGTAGCAAAATCAGCTTCAATGCGGTCATCGTCACCGCAATACGCAAATTGCCGCGAATGGGATATTTGGTCAGTGCCATGCCCAGCGAAATCAGTGCCGCAGGTCCTGCCATGCTGGCGATTTGATCGATGACGGTCGTCATGACCTCAGGCATGGTGAAGCCCGTCATATTGAAGCCCAAGCCCAGCAAAAGCGCGATCACCAGGGGGTTTTGCGCCAGATTTCGTCCCACCTGCTTTAGAACGGCAAACGCATTGCGCTTTTCTCCGCCCAGAACCTTATGGGTGGCATTTTCCATGAGGATCGTTCCGGCAATCATCATGATCGGCAGGTGTATCACCAGCAGAATGGAAATCGCCACGATGCCGTCGCTCCCGATGGAGCGACCGACAAGCGGCAGGCCGATGAAGATGTTGTTGGCAAAGGCCGATGATATGCCGGCGACGACGCTGATACGCAAATCCTGCTTGAAGACGTGCCGCGTCACCAGCTGTCCCACGGTCCAGGTCACTGCGACACCGGCAAAATAAGTGACCCACAGCTTGAACGGCGAGGCGCCGTGAAAATCGGCAGACGCCAGCGTGCGAAAAATCAGTGTGGGAACGGCGATCTTGAACACGAAGTCGCTGAGAACATCGCTGGCGTCCACCTTGAAAAGCTTGACCTTGACCGTCATCCAGCCAATGAGAATCAGAAGGAAGATCGGCGCGACATTGATGGCGACAGCATACATTGCGGAGGTACTTTCGCAGGCCCTTGGCAGAAGGCTTCCGGTCTAGCGCATCTCTTGCGACCGAACAACGTCAACGGTCCGTACAAAAGAAAAAAGCGAGGTCGCCCCCGCTTTCATCCGCTTGCGTCACCAGTACATCCGTGATGACGCAATGGGCATTCTATAACAACGCTGCATGACAGACACATGACGCGTTTCTTTTTTCGTAGCAGCTGTTCTGGCAGGAGTCGCAACTGTTTTGGCTTTTCTTGTCGCCAAAATTCTTTAAGACCTGATGGCAGGTAACGCATCCACTGATGCATCTCGGATAAGAGGCTCATGACAAAATTCGACGTACTGACAGTTGGCAACGCCATCGTGGATATCATTTCCCGCTGCAATGATCAGTTTCTGGAAGAGACCAAGATCACCAAGGGCGCGATGAACCTCATCGATGCCGAGCGCGCCGAACTGCTCTATTCGTTGATGGGCCCGGCACTGGAGGCGTCTGGCGGCAGCGCTGGCAACACGGCGGCTGGCATCGCCAATTTCGGCGGACGTGCCGCCTATTTCGGCAAGGTGGCGGAAGATCAGCTCGGCGAAATCTTCCAGCACGATATTCGCGCCCAGGGCGTCCACTTCGAAACCAAGCCGCAAGGAACCTTTCCGCCAACGGCCCGCTCGATGATCTTCGTCACCGAAGACGGAGAGCGCTCCATGAACACCTATCTCGGCGCCTGTGTCGATCTCGGTCCTGAAGACGTCGAGCCATCGGTCGTTGCCGAATCGCAGGTCACTTATTTCGAAGGCTATCTCTGGGACCCGCCACGCGCCAAGGATGCGATCCGCGATTGCGCTCGCATTGCCCATGAAAATGGCCGCGAAGTGTCCATGACGCTGTCCGACAGTTTCTGCGTCGGTCGTTACCGCGATGAATTTCTCGATCTCATGCGCTCCGGCACGGTCGATATCGTGTTCGCCAACAAGCAGGAGGCGCTCTCGCTCTATGAGACCGATGACTTCGATCTGGCGCTGACAAAGATTGCCGCCGATTGCAAGATCGCGGCGGTGACCATGAGCGAGGAGGGGGCCACCATCGTTCGTGGCACAGAACGCATCAAGGTCGAGGCCTACCCGGTTTTCGACGTGGTCGATACGACGGGTGCAGGCGACCTTTTCGCCGCCGGTTTCTTGTATGGCTATACACAGGGGCGTTCGCTGGAAGATAGCGGCAAGCTCGGTTGCCTGGCGGCGGCTGCCGTCATCCAGCAGGTCGGCCCACGTCCCATGTCATCGCTGCAGGCGCTGGCGGAAAAGCATGGCCTCATCTGAAAGCCATCGCTTACTTGAAGGCTTCTCCGGGATAGGCACCCCAGATTTCGCCCTGAGACACCCAGCCGGTCACCTGACCGGCTTCGGCCTTGCACCAGTCGCCGTTGCATTCGCCGATCCTGATTTGTACACCGGGCTCCAGCTTGGCCATAATAGCCGCGCCGGATTGTGGTTCGCGGCGCAGGTTGACATAGACGTCTTTTCCCTTGCCGCGCATCCATGGCGCTGCGACAGCGGTTCGCTCGCCTGAGAGCAGCGCCTGATTGACCCAGCCCTCGGTGCCATCGGCGTCGCGTATTCGCCGCCAGTTTTCATATTCCTGAATGATTTCCACCGGCATGCCGGACTTCATGTACATCCACGATACGGCATAATCGGTGCTCGGGCCGATGCGCATGTTGACGCGTTTTGATTTCAGGCTGACGAAGCGTGGCAAGGGAAGACCACTTGCGCCCTTGGCAGCACCTTGTGCCATCACAGGCGCGCTTGCAGCGTCGAGAAAACCCAGCGACAATGCCATGCAGACAATAAGGACAATGCTACGCATGCCGGTTTCCGTTTCCTTGCGTTTCAGCAATCGAGATGACGATCGGGCCTACCATTTCAACAGTCGATGACGGCAACATGCGAGATTTGTTTGTCTTCGCCGATGGGTCTGGTAGAAACGCCCGTGGTGAAAGAAATTATCGCTCTTTTTGGTTAACGACCTCTGAACAAGGTGCCATCGGACAATGACGAATAAGAAGAGACCGACCGTCTATTTGACACGCAAATTGCCGGATCTGGTCGAAACCCGCATGCGAGAGCTGTTCGACGCGGAGCTGAACATCGAAGATGCCCCACGCACGAAGGCTGAGCTGATTGCCGCCATGCAGACCGTGGACGTTCTGGTGCCGACCGTCACTGACCGCATCACAGCCGATATGATCGAGCAGGCAGGCCCTCAACTGAAATTGATCGCCGGGTTTTCAAACGGCATCGATCATATCGATGTGGATGCCGCCGCCCGCAAGGGCATCACCGTCACCAATACACCGAATGTCTTGACCGAAGACAGCGCTGATATGACCATGGCCCTGGTCCTGGCCGTCCCGCGCCGTCTGGTGGAAGGAACCCGTGTTCTTGCCAATGGCTCGGATGAATGGCTGGGCTGGTCGCCCACATGGATGCTGGGACGCCGTCTGTCGGGCAAGCGCATCGGCATCGTCGGCATGGGGCGCATCGGCACGGCGGTTGCCCGTCGCGCCAAAGCCTTCGGCCTCTCGATCCATTATCATAACCGCAAGCGCGTCAATCCGGCCACCGAAGCCGAGCTCGAAGCGACCTATTGGGACAGCCTCGACCAGATGCTGGCTCGCGTGGACATCGTCTCGGTCAACTGCCCGTCGACGCCTGCCACCTATCACCTGATATCGGCCCGTCATCTGGCGCTGATGCAGCCTACGAGCTACATCGTCAATACCGCACGTGGCGATATCATCGACGAGGCGGCGCTGATCCGATGCCTGATGGACGGCAAGATCGCGGGCGCCGGCCTCGACGTTTTCGAAAATGAACCGGTTGTGAACCCCAAGCTCATCAAGCTTGCCAAAGAGGGCAAGGTCGTTCTGTTGCCGCATATGAGCTCGGCCACCATCGAAGGCCGAATCGACATGGGTGATAAGGTCATCATCAACATCCGCGCCTTTTACGATGGTCACCGTCCCCCAAACCGGGTTCTGCCGGGGCGGGCCTAGACGATATCAGGCAAGACGCTTCGTCATCTCAATAAAGGTCACCCGTGTGTAGCCGGGATGGGAATTTTCCGCCGTCCTCACAAAACCCCATGCCGCAAAGCGACGATGGTTGCCAGCAAGCTCGATGCGTGTTTCCAGCCGCAGCGCCGTAAGTCCCAAACCAACGGCTACCTCTTGCGCTTTACCCAGAAGAGCAAAGCCTACGCCTTTGCCCTGCGCCACCGGGGGAACCGCGAGTTTTCCGATATAAAGGCTGGTTGCTTCCGGCCTCAAGAATATGCACCCCAGCAGGGTCTCGTCCTGGAGCGCAACGAAAGCCATCTCGTCGCGTGCTTTCTGCGCCAGTGTCTCGGGCGTCAGTCGGTGCGCTGAGGACGGTGGATCGATGACGCCGTCCATATAGGCAAAGGACGAGAGGATCAGCGCCAGCAACTCGGAAAACCGTGAGAAGTCGCCGTCGATCTTGACGATATCGATCATGCTTTGGATGCGCGCCGCTTGTACCGCACGGTGTCGAAACGCGCGGCCAGCGCGTCGTAGAGGAGCAGCCGTCCGATCAACGGCTCTCCGGTCCGGGTTATCAGCTTGATGGCTTCCATCGCCATGATCGTGCCGATGACCCCGGTTAAGGCACCGACGATGCCGGTTTCCGCGCAGGATGGCACCACGCCCTCCGGTGGGGGGGCAGGGAAGAGATCGCGGTAACCGGGCCATAACATGCCGTTGGGTCCGGTCTCATAGGGTTTCAGGACGGTCACGGACCCATCGAAGCGACCGACGGCGCCAGTCACCAGCGGCACGCGAGCGGTCTCTGCTGCGTCGGCTGCGGCGTAGCGCGTGTCGAAATTGTCGGAACCATCGATCACCAGATCGAAGGATTTCAGATGGTCATGCGCCCAGACAAGCGAGAATCGTTCTTCGAAATTCTGCGTCCGCACATGCGGGTTTAACTGCGCGATGGCGCGGCGGGCGCTCTGCGTCTTCCGCTCGCCGATGGTGCCCGTATCGTGGATGATCTGGCGCTGAAGATTGGACAGGGATACCACGTCGTCATCGATAAGACCGAGCGTACCCACGCCGGCCGCTGCCAGATAATACAGCACCGGCGCGCCGAGGCCCCCGGCGCCGATCACCAGCACTTTGGCAGCCTTCAGACGCTGCTGGCCCGTACCGCCGATCTCCGGCAGCAGGATATGACGCTTGTAGCGTTCGATTTCCTCGGGCGTCAGCGGATCCAAGGTCTACTCTCCAGACAATATGAAGCGGATTTAAGAACTATCACCCGATGCTTCCATGGGAAACATCGAAAAACTGGGCGCGCTCACCGAGCCCCGCAAACATCGACACGTCCGTGCCGGTCATGAAGCTCTGCCCACCCAGCGCATGGATGAGATCGAACAGTGCAGCCCGTCGCCCTTCATCCAGATGAGCGGCAATCTCATCCAGAAGCAGCACCGGCGCGTGGCCGGTCATGTTGGCCGTGAGTTGCGCATGCGCCAGAACCAGCCCGACGAGGAGTGCCTTCTGCTCGCCTGTCGAACAGCGGCCCGCATCCATGTCCTTCTCTGCGTGGCGCACGAAGAGGTCAGCCCGGTGCGGACCTTCCAGCGTTCGCCCGGCGCTAGCATCGCGGTAGCGGTTGTCCTTGAGCGTCGCCAGATAGGCGTCTTCCAGATCGACCGCAGGACGATGAAACTCGCCGTCCATGAAGCCAGACAGCGTCAGCGATGCGGTCGGAAAATTTGCGTCGTTGCTGCGACTGTCGATCAGCGCTTTCAGCAGGCCCAGCATTTCGTGGCGTGCGACCGCCATGGAAATCCCAAGCTCCGCCATCTGCTTCTCGATGCCTTCGAGCCAGACCGGATCGAAACGACCGTCCGACAAAAGACGGTTGCGGCCGCGCATGGCTTTTTCGAAATCGCTCGCCCTGCGTCCATGGCTTGGGTCGAGCGACAAAACCAATCGGTCGAGAAAGCGGCGGCGGTCGGAAGACGAGCCTGTAAACAGGCCGTCCATCGCAGGCGTGAGCCACAAGACGCGAAGATGATCGGTCAACTCATCGACGGATTTAACCGGCGTGCCGTTCAACCGCAGCCGGCGCGACAGGGTCTCGCCTTCTCCCTCGACCCCTGTGCCGATGGCAACCTCGCCATCCATGCCATCAACCTCGGCAAAGATGGAAAAGCCCGCATGTTCGGCCCCCACCCGCGTGACGTCGGAAAGGATGGCACGTCGCAATCCGCGCCCGGGCGATAGAAAGGAGACGGCCTCCAGCAGATTTGTCTTGCCCGATCCATTGTCGCCCGTCAGCACCACATGGCGCGCGTCGAGGCGCAGCGACACCTCCGCATAATTGCGAAACTCGCTCAGTTTCAGTCGTGAGAGAAAAACCTTGGCAGTCATGCCGCATCCAGAATCGTCATGGGATCATGACCTACAACATGCGCTCGAAAATCGGAATGGATTTTCAGACAAAGCGCATATTGATTGCTGGTCTGGGCGCTACTCCCAGATATCGATGCTGATATCGGCGCCCACAGAGTTCTCGACCACGCGTTTGCCGTTGGGCAGGTCGTTTTCATAAAGCTTGGCGATAATGCCCGCTTCGTCCAGCCCATAGCCGATCCAGCGATCGCGCAGTCGCTGTTCCAGAACCTTAACGGACGGACCCACGAAAATCGAAAAATCGTAGCTGCTTTTCAGATGCACCCAGGGCTCTTCGTTGAGAAGAAGATAATTGCCCTCGGCCACAATGAACCGTGTATCCGGCGCAATGGCCCGGGCGGAGGCGATGGCGATTTCTCTGGAACGGTCGAACACCGGCACGAGCACCTCCTGATCCGCCTTGCGTACGGCGGCGACGATATCGGCAAAGCCCCTGACATCGAAGGTTTCGGGTGCACCCTTGCGCGCAAACAGTCCGCACGCTTGCAAAATGCCATTGTCCAAATGAAAGCCGTCCATGGGCAGGACTTCGGCTTTTTCTCCGCGTCTGGTCAGCTCGCCGTGAAGCGCGTCCGCCAACGTGGACTTGCCGGCCCCGGGGGGGCCGGCAATGGCGACGATGAAGCGGGTATGGTCTGACGCGCGTTTGACGATGTCGTCAGCCATCGCATCCAGTGTCATCGTCATGCCGCGAGCGTCTCTTTCGGAGGTTCCTTGGCACCCGTCATGAAGGCCACGGCGTCAGACATGGTGTATTCCTTCGGGTTGATGACGCAAAGGCGCTTGCCCAGCCGGTGAATGTGAATGCGGTCTGCGACCTCAAACACATGCGGCATGTTGTGGGAGATGAGCACGATCGGCATGCCACGGGCGCGCACATCGAGGATGAGTTCCAGCACGCGACGGCTTTCCTTCACACCCAGCGCAGCCGTCGGTTCGTCCAGAATGACGACCTTGGAACCGAAGGCGGCTGCTCTGGCCACGGCCACGCCCTGACGCTGACCACCCGACAGGGTTTCCACCGACTGGTTGATGTTCTGAATGGTCATCAGGCCCAGCTCGGAGAGCTTGTTGCGGGCAAACTTGTCCATGGCGGAATGATCGAGCTTGCGCAGGACTGTGCCCATGAACCCAGGCTTTCTCAGTTCTCGCCCGAGGAACATATTGTCGGTGATCGACAGGGCAGGCGAGAGCGCAAGGTTCTGATAGACGGTCTCGATCCCGGCATCGCGGGCTTCGAGCGGCGTTTTGAACTGCACGGCCTTGCCATCCAGCCTGATCTCGCCTTCGTCGGGACGGACGGCCCCTGACAGAGCTTTGATCAGAGAGGACTTGCCCGCGCCGTTGTCACCGATGACAGCCAGGATTTCACCTGGATAGAGATCGAAGTCTGCATTGTCGAGAGCGGTCACGCGCCCGTAACGCTTGACCAGACCATGGGCGGAAAGAATGGGTTGCTTTGTGGTGTCTGTGGTCATCACGCGCCTGCCTTTCGGATCCATTGGTCAATTGCGACGGCGGCGATGATGAGCCAGCCGGTCAACATGACTTTCCATTGCGGGTCTGCACCGAGCATGTTGAGGCCCATCGACACCACACCCACCAGCATCGCACCAAACAGAGTGCCGAGAATGGAGCCGCGTCCGCCAAACAGCGAAATGCCGCCAATCACGGTCGCCGTAATGGCTTGCAGGTTATAGTCTGTCACTGCAGCAGAGGGTGAAATCGAGCCGTTACGGCCAATCGCCACCCAGGCTGCAAAGGCTGCGATGATGCCGGCAACAGTGTAGACGCTGAGAAGGACTTTGCGCGTCTGGATACCGGAGAGCTTTGCGGCTTCTGGATCGTCCCCCACGGCATAGACGTGACGGCCCCAGGCCGTGTGGTTGAGAATGTACCAGAGAAGGCCAACCAGAAGCACCATGGCGATGACGCCAAGTGTGAAAATGGCGCTGCCAATGCGGAAATTGGTGGCAAAGACCTGAAGAAGGGGTGCGTTCTGGGACACATCCGTATCGCGAATCGTCTGGTTGGCGGAATAGATGAAATTTGTCGCCATGACGATATTCCATGAGCCGAGAGTCACGATGAACGGCGGTAGTTTGACCACGGCGACCAGAAAGCCGTTGAAGAGCCCACACAATCCGCCGACCACGAAACCGGCCAGAACGGCAACACCGCTTGGCAATCCATAGGTCACAGCCACGTTGCCCATCACGACGGATGAGATCACCATGACGACACCGATCGACAGATCGATACCGGCCGTCAGGATGATGAGCGTCTGCGCCGAGCCAAGAATGCCGACGACGGCAATCTGCTGAAGGATCAGGGTCAATGTATAGGATGAAAAGAAACGACCGCCGATGGTCAGACCGAAAATCGCGATCGACATCACCAGAACGATCAGCGGCACGGCCGCCGGTGTCGAGTGCAGAAAATTCTGCGCACGTTTCAAAAGTGAGATATTTTGCTGTTCGAACGAGGCGACATTCTTGTCGCTGCCATCGAGCACCTGCTCGAATTCCTGAATTCCGCTCATGTTTCCTCCTCCCGCTCGCCAGCGTAAGCCCGCTGCGGGGCTTGATCCTTAGCCGGATAATCTGACTGCGAAAACTTCCGGGCAATGCCAGCCGGAACGGGGGTTCCGGCTGGCCTGATGCTTGTCATAAGCTGGAGATCAGCCCCAGCACTTGGCAAGACCTTCCTTGACGCTGATCGAAGGTACGCCTTCAACCGGCTTGTCAGTTACCAGCGAAACGCCTGTGTCGAAGAAGGATTTTCCTTCGGTTGGCTTTGGCTTTTCGCCTGTGTCCGCGAACTTCTTGATCGCTTCCACGCCAAGAGCTGCCATCATCAGCGGGTACTGCTGCGATGTTGCGCCGATGACGCCATCCTGAACAGACTTCACGCCCGGGCAACCGCCATCAACCGATACGATCAGCACGTTCTGTTCCATGCCGACAGCCTTGAGTGCCTGGTAGGCACCAACAGCGGCAGGTTCGTTGATCGTGTGGATGACGTTGATGTCGGGGTCCTTCTGAAGAAGGTTTTCCATGGCCTTGCGGCCACCTTCTTCGTTGCCGTTCGTCACGTCGTGGCCAACGATGCGCGGATCGACTTCATCGCCGATCTTGTTCGGGTCTTTCGGGTCGATGCCGAAGCCGATCATGAAGCCCTGGTCGCGCAGAACGTCGACGCTTGGCTGGTCAGGCGTGAGGTCGAGAAAGCCGACCTTGGCATCCTTGGCCTTTTCGCCCATCGTGCCCTTGGCCCATTCGCCGATCAGCTTGCCAGCAAGCAGGTTGTCGGTGGCGAAGGTCGCATCAGCCGAATCAACAGGATCGAGAGGCGTGTCAAGCGCGATGACCAGAACGCCAGCGTCGCGTGCCTTCTTGACAGAGGGAACGATGCCCTTTGTGTCGGAAGCGGTGATGAGAATGCCCTTGGCACCGTCGGCGATGCAGGATTCGATGGCGGCAACCTGGCTTTCGGAATCGCCATCGATCTTACCGGCATAGGACTTCAGCGTCACGCCGACTTCCTTGGCCTTGGCGGTCGCGCCTTCCTTCATCTTGACGAAGAAGGGGTTGGTGTCGGTCTTGGTGATGAGGCAAACCGACGTGTCGGCAGCCGATGCGACGGATGCAAAAGAAACGCCAAGCGCAAGCGCGCCGAGAATGGCGGAAACAGTGCTTTTCATGTAGTCCTCCCTGATGAGACAAGTGCTTCTGTTGAAGCGACTGTTGCGGCCCTTCTCCTCCAAGAGCGGAGCCACTGCGACAGATGGAAGCACCAAAACAGACGGCTGTCAATAAATAAATCCAATTGAATTATTAATTCCATATGGCATGTTAAGCCTTCCTCAGCTGAGGGAAACGGGGTGAGAGGACGCCACTTTTTCCAAGCAAATCAAGGCTGGGGAGAGCATATGCAGGCGGCTGAAAACGCCGCTGGCAGGGAGGAAATGCCATATGAGACGCTCAAGCGAGCTTCAACAGCACGCGCCAGCAACCGCACCGGATGTGAGCGGGGGCGCCAATCAGGTGCGCGTTCGCGCCTATAATGAACGTCTCGTCCTGTCGCTGGTGAGACGGCACAGCGGCCTGTCGAAAGCCGAGATTGCCCGCCGAAGCGGCCTGTCGGCCCAGACCGTGTCCGTCATCATGCGCTCGCTTGAAAGCGACGGACTGCTGATCCGTGGAGAACCTCTGCGCGGCAAGGTTGGGCAGCCCTCCACGCCCATGCGACTGAACCCGGACGCCGTGTTCTCCTTCGGTGTGAAAATCGGTCGTCGAAGCGTGGATCTGGTGCTGATGGATTTCGTCGGGCACATCCGCTTGAAGCTGCGCAACACCTACCCCTATCCCATGCCGGAATGGATCATTCCTTTCGTGGTCGATGGCATTGCCGAACTGGAAGCGCAACTCACAGCCACCCAGCGCCAGCGTATTGCGGGCATCGGCATCGCAGCCCCGTTCGAATTGTGGAGCTGGGCGCAGGAAGTGGGTGCTCCGCAGGTGGAAATGGACCGCTGGCGCAGTGTCGATCTGCGGGCGGGAGTAGCCGAAAAGGTTGATTATCCGGTATTCCTCCAGAACGATGCGACAAGCGCCTGTGGCGCAGAACTTGTTTTCGGTGCCGGTCAGAATTACCCGGATTTTCTCTATGTCTTCATCGGCTCCTTCATCGGCGGCGGTGTCGTGCTGAATTCCGCCCTGTTTTCCGGACGTACGGGCGCTGCGGGCGCCATCGGTCCGCTTCCGGTGCAGGGACGAGATGGCTCCACCGTACCGCTTCTCAAGATCGCTTCGATCTTTGTGCTGGAAGACATGCTGCGCGAAAACGACATAGACCCGAAACCGCTCTGGTTCTCGCCGGATGAATGGGTCGATTTCGGCGAACCTCTGGAACGCTGGATCCAGAACACCGCTGCAGCACTTGCCCAGGCTGTTCTCGCCGCAGCCTCGATCATCGATTTCGCCTCCGTCATCATCGACGGCGGTTTTCCAGAATGGGTCCGCGCGCGCATCACCGCCGCCACCCGCAAGGCGCTCGATCTCCACGACCTCCAGGGCGTCGTCGTCCCCGAAATCCGAGAAGGGGCTGTCGGCAGCCAGGCCCGCGCCATCGGCGGCGCAAGCCTGCCGCTGTTCTCGCGTTATTTGCTCGACCAGAACGTGCTGTTCAAGGAAACGACAGGTTGATCGTGCTGACGTGTCTGAAGGTTTTGATGAAGAGGATGGCGGACAGGGTGGGATTCGAACCCACGGTACGCTTTCACGCACACACGCGTTCCAGGCGTGCGCCTTAAACCACTCGGCCACCTGTCCGTCTAAACGTCTGCATGTTTGGAAAACTGCAAATCACTGGAACGGCGCGATATATACCGATGAATTCGCTGGGATCAACCTGAATCTGACAGTTTTTTCATTTGCCGGCCAATTCCTTTCCGTCGCCGCGATTGCAAAGGGGTGTTGGCACCTTTATCCAGTGGGGAAACAGGCCCATAAAAATGCGCCGGTCCATCAAGGGCGGCGCGGTCCTGAACAGCCATCGGCAGAGGTTTTTTCGTGAAAGCGATTTTCCGGTTCATTAGTTTTGTGTGTCTGGCAGCGGCCGTGGGCGTTGGCGTGTTTGATTCGATCCGCTCCGTTTCCACCTCATCGGTAGACCTGATGAGTGCGCGGGATGTCTGGTTTGAGTTTTTTCCCGCCTCGCTCGCCATGGCACAAACGGGTGTCGCGCACTATATTCATCCTGAAGCGTGGCGATGGTTCGAAAATGGCCTTTCGATGGTCCCTGCCTTTGCGGTTCTTCTTGCCCTGTCCCTCCTGTTCTGGATGGCGGGATACAGGAAGCGCAGGGCACTGGGCCGCTTTTCCGCCTAGAGGCGGGTTCGCCACGACCATGACTGCACAAACCAAATGGCGGCATGTGTGCGCGCTAAGGAGAATGCAATGTTCGGGTTTGATACCAAGTCCAAGAAAACCACGATGCCGACGCCAGAGACGGCCTATCCCGGTCGCGATGAAGAAGTCACCGTGCCGGAGCACCACTTCGTCAACGGAAACCCCCTCAAAGGTCCCTATCCCGATCACCTCGAAACGGTCTACCTCGGCATGGGGTGTTTCTGGGGTGCAGAACGTCTGTTCTGGAAAACGCCGGGCGTTTGGGTCACCGCGGTCGGCTATTCCGGCGGCTTGACCCGCAATCCGCATTATCAGGAAACCACAACCGGGCTGACCGGTCATGCCGAAGTCGTCAAGGTGGTCTATGATCCGGCAAAAGTCTCGCTCGGTGCCCTGCTGAAGATTTTCTTCGAGGAACACGACCCGACGCAGGGCATGCGTCAGGGCAACGACATCGGCACGACCTATCGCTCCGTCATTTACACGACGAGCGACGAGCAGCTGACGCAGGCCAAGGCTGCGCGCGATACGTTCCAGCAGGCGTTGAAGGCCGCCGGGCACGATCAGTCGATCACGACGGAAATCGAGCCGCTGGATATCTTCTATTACGCCGAGGATTATCATCAGCAATATCTCGCCAAGAACCCCGGCGGATATTGTGGCCTGCGCGGAACCGGTGTGAGCTGCAACATCGGTTGATCCGAAATTGAGTTGATCGAGAGCGCCTTCTGACGTCATCAAACGTCGAGAGGCGCTTTTCTTTTTGGCAAATGCCTGTTGTAAGGGATGAAAATATCGGCAGTTAACGGTTTTTCCATCGGGTCAAAAAAAGCGGATGAATTTTTCTTGAAGGCGTGCAAGTATCGCCGCGCACAGTCTAGAAAAGGCTGGCGGTTCCGCAGACATGCCCGCTTCAACGGGTTTGCGGGAGGACCCTTTAAAAAACCAAACTGTAACAACAGGGCTGCACAATGAAAAAATCCCTTCTGACGCTTTTCGCGCTGGCCGCGATGTCGGCTTCCGCTTTGGCTGCGGACATCAAGCCTGCGCTGGTCTATGGCACGGGCGGCAAATTCGACAAGTCGTTCAACGAAGCCGCTGCCGCAGGCGCTGAAAAGTTCAAGGCCGAAACCGGTACCGAATACCGCGATTTCGAGCCGACCAGCGACACGCAGGGCGAGCAGGCCATTCGCAACTTCGCCAGCCGCGGGTTCAACCCCGTTGTTGCGGTGTCGTTTGCATGGACATCAGCCATGGAAAAGGTTGCAGCCGAGTTCCCGGACACGAAATTCGCCATCATCGACTCCGTCGTTGAGCTGCCGAATGTGCGCTCTGTCGTCTACAAGGAAGAGGAAGGGTCCTACCTCGTCGGTCTCCTGGCTGGCATGGCTTCCAAGAGCGGCAAGGTCGGCTTTATCGGCGGCATGGACATTCCATTGATCCGCAAATTCGCCTGCGGCTACGCCCAGGGCGCAAAGGCCGCCAACGACAAGATCGAAGTCTTCCAGAACATGACCGGAACCACCGGTGCCGCCTGGAACGATCCGGTTCGTGGTGGCGAGCTGACCAAGAACCAGCTCGATCAGGGCGCGGACGTGATTTACGCGGCAGCTGGCGCAACAGGTCTCGGCGTTCTCCAGACCGCAGCCGATAACAAGAAATACTCCATCGGCGTGGATTCAAACCAGAACCACCTGCATCCCGGTTCCGTTTTGACCTCCATGGTCAAGCGCGTCGATCTGGCCGTCTATAACGCCTTCAAAGACACCAAGGACGACAAGTTCACCGCTGGTGTAACGTCGCTTGGCGTCAAGGAAGATGGCGTGGCCTACGCTCTGGACGACAACAACAAGGCTCTGATCACGCCGGAAATGACGGCAGCTGTGGACAAGGCGAAGGCCGACATCATTGCTGGCACCGTCAAGGTTCACGACTATATGTCTGACAATTCCTGCCCGAAGTGATGTGATCATTTTAACAGGGGCGCATCGCGGCATTCGCGTTGCGCCCTTTTCATATCCAGCCTCCGGAGACATTTGGGTTGACGATGGAACCTGCGATCGAGCTTGTCGGTATCGATAAAAAATTCGGCACCGTGCACGCCAACAAGAATATCAATCTTACCGTTGCCAAGGGCACCATCCACGGCATCATCGGGGAAAACGGCGCGGGAAAATCGACATTGATGTCGATCCTTTACGGCTTCTATTCCGCAGATTCCGGGGAAATCCGTATCGATGGCAAGCCCGTCAACATTCGGGATAGCCAGGCGGCCATCGATGTCGGTATCGGCATGGTGCATCAGCACTTCATGCTGGTCGAGAATTTCTCGGTGCTGGAAAACATCATGCTGGGCGCTGAAGGCGGCATGCTCTTGGCCCAGGGCACGGCGGCAACCCGCAAGGAGTTGAAGCGGCTGGAAAGCGAATACGGTCTCGAGGTCAATCCCGATGCGATCATCGAGGACTTGCCGGTGGGCCTGCAACAGCGCGTCGAAATCTTGAAGGCCATGTATCGCGGCGCCGAAATCCTCATCCTCGATGAGCCGACCGGCGTGCTGACACCGGCAGAAGCCGATCACCTGTTCAAAATCCTCGGCGTTCTCAGGGATCAGGGCAAGACCGTTATCCTCATCACCCACAAGCTGCGCGAAATCATGGCGATCACCGATGAGGTCTCGGTCATGCGCCGTGGCGAGATGGTGGCGACACGCAAGACCTCGGAAACCACGGTCGAGGAACTGGCCGAACTCATGGTTGGCCGTCGCGTGCTTCTGCGGGTTGAGAAGGGCGAAGCCAATCCGGGCGAGGTCCTGTTTTCGGTTCGCAATCTCACCGTCAAGGACAGCCGTGGCGTGACCATGGTGGACGATGTCTCGTTTGATGTGCGCGCGGGGGAAATCGTCGGCATTGCCGGTGTGGCCGGCAACGGCCAGTCGGAATTGCTGGAAGCCATCGCCGGCATTCGCAAGCCCCATTCCGGTGAAATCCTGATGGGCGGCAAGACCGTGGATAGGGTCGACCCGGCTGTCTTGCGCAAGCTGGGTCTGGCGCACATTCCAGAAGACCGCCACCATATGGGGCTCGTCCTGAAGTTCGAGGAGTATGAGAACTCCATTCTCGGCTATCACCGCGATGAGAAATACGGCAAGGGCATGTTCCTGAACCCGGAAGCCATCCGTAAGGATGCCATCGAAAAGATCGAGAAATACGACATCCGCCCACCGAACGCGAATTTGAAGACCGCCAATTTCTCGGGCGGCAATCAGCAGAAGATCGTCGTTGCGCGCGAGATCGAGCGCGATCCGAAAATGCTGATCATCGGCCAGCCGACGCGAGGCGTGGATATCGGCGCCATCGAATTCATCCACCGGCGCATTATCGAAATGCGCGATGCAGGCAAGGCTATTCTTCTGGTGTCGGTGGAGCTGGATGAAATCCGCTCTCTGTCGGACCGCATTCTGGTGATGTTTGCGGGCCGGGTTGTCGGAGAAAAAACGGCGCAAGCTGAAGAACAGACACTGGGCCTGATGATGGCCGGCATCGCCGCATAAGGCAAAGGCTTTAAAGCTCATGAGTACAGCTTCCGTTCCCCTTCCCAGCTGGATGTCCTACGGCCTCCTGCCGTTCCTCAACCTCGCCACCGCCTTTTTCATCTCCGGGCTCGTCGTCTGGGGCATTGGCGAAGACCCGTTCGCGGCGCTGCGGCTTTTGATCGAAGGCGCGCTGGGTCGTGGTGACGCCATTGGTTTCACCCTGTTTTACACCACCAGCTTCATCTTCACCGGCCTGTCCGTTGCCGTCGCCTTCCATGCGGGTCTCTTCAACATCGGTTCGGAAGGACAGGCTTATATTGGTGGGCTGGGTGCTGCCTTGGTCGCGCTCGCGCTGGATCGCTACGTGCCCTGGTATGTCACCATGCCGTTTGCCATCATCGGTGCCGCCGTGTTCGGTGCTGCCTGGGCCTTCATTCCCGGCTGGCTTCAGGCAAAGCGTGGCAGCCACGTCGTCATCACCACCATCATGTTCAACTTCATCGCCGCCGCGCTGATGGTCTACCTGCTGGTCAACGTTTTCATCGTGCCGGGCAAGATGGCGCCGGAAACCCGCACGTTCCTGCCAGGTGGCCAATTGCCGAAGCTGGACTGGCTGATGGCGATGTTCGGCCTGAAACTTGGGCCTGCGCCCTTCAACGTGTCCTTTCTCATCGCGCTGGTTGCCGCTTTCCTGGTCTGGGTGCTGATCTGGCGTACCAAGCTGGGCTATGAAATGCGCACGCTTGGCATCAGCCCCTCGGCGGCCGTTTATGCAGGCATTCCCTATTCGCGCACCGTCATTATCGCCATGCTGATTTCGGGCGGTCTGGCGGGAATGATGGCGCTCAACCCTGTCATGGGCGCATCCGCCCGGTTGCAGGTTGAGTTTGTTGGCGGCGCCGGTTTCGTCGGCATCGCCGTATCGTTGATGGGGCGAAGTCATCCACTCGGCATCGTCTTCGCCGCGCTGTTGTTTGGCATCCTCTACCAGGGCGGGGCTGATCTGTCGTTTGAAATGCCCAATATCACCCGAGAGATGATCATCGTCATTCAGGGTCTCGTCATCCTGTTTGCAGGCGCGCTAGAATATATGTATCGCCCCGCGCTTGTGCGCATCTACCAACAATTCGTGAAGAGGTAAGGCCCATGGAAACCTTCGATATGCTGGTCAGCATTCTCGGTTCGACCGTTCGCCTGACCATTCCGCTGTTGTTTACGGCGCTGGCAGGCCTGTTTTCAGAGCGCGCCGGTGTTTTCGATATCGGGCTTGAGGGCAAGATGCTGGCCGCTGCCTTCGCATCCGCCTGCGTCGCCTATATCACGTCCGACCCCTGGGCGGGTCTCGCCGCCGGTATCGGCGTCTCGATCTTCTTTTCGCTGGTGCACGGCTTTGCGGTCATCACCAACCGCGGAAACCAGATCGTGTCGGGCGTCGCGCTCAACTTTGTGGCTGCCGGTCTGACGGTGGTCTTGGGGCAGGCCTGGTTCGGGCAGGGGGGGCGCACGCCGCAAATTCCCGGTGAAGGTCGTTTCACCCCCATCATCCTGCCAGGCGTGGATATGGTGCGCGACATACCCTTCATCGGCCCGCTCTATGCCAATGTCATCTCCGGCAACAATATTCTCACCTATCTCGCCTTCATCGCCGTGCCGATTTCCTGGTGGGTTCTTTACCGCACCCGCTTCGGTTTGCGCCTGCGTGCGGTCGGTGAAAACCCCGGTGCTGTCGATACGGCTGGCATCTCCGTGACATGGATGCGTTTCCGCGCCGTCATCGTCGCCGGTTTCCTCTGCGGCTTTGCCGGCACCTATCTCGCCGTCGCGCAGTCGGCAGCCTTCATCGCCAACATGTCGGCGGGCAAGGGTTATATCGCACTGGCAGCCCTGATTTTCGCCAAATGGAAGCCGGTACCGGTCATGTTCGCCTGCCTGCTGTTCGGCTTCCTGGATGCGGTCGCAAACTTCATGCAGGGCAAGGCCATTCCGGGCATTGGCGAAGTGCCGGTCCAGATTTTCCAGGCGCTGCCCTATATTCTCACCTGCATTCTGCTAGCCGGTTTCATCGGCATCGCCAAGCCGCCGAAGGCCGGTGGCGTGGCCTATTCCAAGGAGCGTTAAACCATGTCGCACGCATTGTTCGAGGCAGCCCGCGAGGCCATGGCCTTCGCCCACGCTCCCTATTCGAAGTTTCCCGTCGGTGCCGCCATCCGCGCGGAAGATGGCAAGATCTACAAGGGCGCCAATATCGAGAACCTGTCCTTTCCACAGGGCTGGTGCGCGGAGCCTTCCGCCATCAGTGCCATGATCATGGGTGGGGCAAAGAAGATCACCGAAATCGCCGTCATCGCTGAAAAGCTGGCGCTCTGCCCGCCCTGCGGCGGTTGTCGCCAGAAGATCGCAGAATTCGCCTCTGCCGATACGAAGATTTATCTCTGCGATGAGGCCGGTGTTCAAAAGGTCATGACCATGGAAGAGCTTTTGCCCTTCAGCTTCAAGACAGAGTTGGATTGATGGATCACGCGATCATCGACGTCCTCGTGGACAGGCTGAGTGGGCTGATGCCACGCACCGCCGTGGTTCTCGGCTCGGGCCTGGGCTCTCTGGTGGACGAGGTGACCGACGCTGTTCGCATTCCTTACGCCGACATCCCCGGCTTTCCTGAAAGTGCCGTTTCGGGCCATGCAGGTGAACTGGTGGCCGGCTATCTTGGCGGGCAACCCATCATCATGCTGGCGGGCCGTGTGCATTATTACGAGCGGGGTAATGCGAGCGCCATGCGTCCGGCCATCGAGGCTCTCTCAGGCATCGGCGTGCAAGCGCTCATCCTCACCAATGCGGCAGGCTCCGTGCGTCAGGACATGCCACCCGGATCGGTCATGCAGATCACCGATCACATCAATTATTCCGGCATGAACCCGTTGATTGGTGAAGACAGTGATGGCCGCTTCGTTGGCATGACCAGCGCCTATGACGCCGATCTGTCGATTGCCATGCGCAATGCCGCCATTCGCGCCACCGTGCCCTTGTTTTCGGGGGTCTATATGTGGTTTTCAGGCCCGAGTTTCGAAACGCCAGCGGAAATTCGCATGGCGCGCACGCTCGGGGCCGATGCCGTTGGCATGTCCACGGTGCCGGAAGTCATCCTTGCGCGCTTTTTCGGGATGCGCGTTGCCGCCGCTTCCGTTATTACAAATTACGGTGCCGGAATGACCGGCGCGGAATTGAGCCATGAAGAGACCAAAGACATGGCACCCATAGGCGGCGCACGACTGGCCGCGATTTTAACGGAAATGATTTCAGGAGGAAATTGAGCATGGAACTTCAGCGCCCGCGCGAAGCCGCCGCTCTCGCCCTGTCCTTGCTGGACCTCACCAATCTCAAGGAAGACTGCACGCCGGAGCAGATCGCTGCGCTGTGCCAGAAGGCCCGTACGCCATATGGCACGACGGCCGCCATCTGCATCTGGCCACGTTTCGTCGCACAGGCCCGCGCCGCCTTCGGCAAGGATACGTCTATCCGTATCGCAACCGTCGTCAACTTTCCCTCCGGCGATCTGGATGTCGCAACGGTCGTGAGCGAAACAGACCGCGCCATTCGCGATGGTGCCGATGAAATCGATCTGGTCATTCCCTACAAAAAATTCATTGCAGGCGATGAACATGCCGTAACCGAGATGGTCGCCGCTGTGCGCGCGGCATGCGTTTCGCCGGTTCTGCTCAAGGTTATCATCGAGACCGGTGAATTGAAGGACAAGACGTTGATCCGCCGCGCCTCCGAAATCGCCATTGCCGAGGGTGCGGACTTCATCAAGACCTCTACAGGCAAGGTCACCGTCAACGCCACGCTGGAAGCCGCCGACATCATGTTGCAGTCGATCAGAGACAGCAAGAAGAAGGTCGGCTTCAAGCCCGCCGGTGGCATCGGCACGGTGGAAGATGCAACGCTTTATCTGCGTCTGGCAGAAACGATCATGCAGCCCAACTGGGCCATGCCCTCCACCTTCCGCTTCGGCGCATCCGGCATTCTGGACGATATCCTGAATGTTCTGGGTGGTGGCGAACCGGCGAAATCTGCCAGCGGATACTGATATCAGATGATCCCGCAGGAAATCATCCGCCGCAAACGCGATGGTCAGGTGCTGACGGCGGATGATATCTCCGCCTTCATCTCCGGCCTGTCCACGGGCAAGATTTCCGAAGGCCAAGCGGCAGCCTTCGCCATGGCCGTGTTCTTTCGCGGCATGAGCCGGGATGAAACCGTGGCGCTGACGCTGGCGATGCGCGACAGCGGCGATGTCCTCTCCTGGGCCGATATCGGCAAGCCGATCGCCGACAAGCACTCCACCGGCGGCGTGGGCGATAACGTATCGCTGATGCTCGCCCCCATCGTTGCGGCCTGCGGTCTCGCCGTGCCGATGATTTCGGGAAGGGGTCTTGGCCACACCGGTGGCACGCTGGACAAGCTCGAATCGATTCCCGGCTACGATGTCATGCCGGACGAGGCCCAGTTTCGCCGCACGGTCAGCAGTGTCGGCTGCGCCATCATCGGCCAGACCGGCGATCTCGCCCCTGCCGACAAACGGCTCTATGCCATCAGAGACGTGACGGCGACGGTGGATTCCGTACCGTTGATCACCGCTTCCATCCTGTCGAAGAAACTCGCCGCCGGGCTTGAAACGCTGGTACTCGACGTGAAATTCGGCAGTGGCGCCTTCATGCAAAGCTCTGATGAAGCCGAGCAATTGGCGCGCTCCCTGGTAGACGTTGCCAATGGCGCAGGCGTCAAAACCTCAGCCCATATCACGGATATGAACGAGCCTCTGGCCGACACCGCAGGCAACGCGCTGGAAATTATTCACTGTCTGGATTTTCTCGCTGGCAAGAAAGCCGGGACCCGCATCGACACACTGGTTTTTGCCTTTGCCGCTGAAATGCTGGTGCAGTCAGCTGTCGTTTCCAGCCTCGCCGAAGGCGAACAGCAGGCGCGTCAGGCATTGAACTCCGGTCAGGCCCTGGAGCGTTTCGGGCAGATGATTTTCGCACTGGGTGGCCCCGCTGATTTCGTGGAGAGACCGAACACCTATCTCATTCAGGCACCCTATATTGTGCCGGTGCTGGCCAATGAGGCGGGCTGGCTATCGTCCTGCCAGACGCGCGATCTTGGCATGGTCGTCGTCGAACTGGGTGGCGGTCGTCGCCATCCCGGCGATGCGATCGATCATCGTGTCGGCGTATCGGCGATCCTTCCTTTGGGAACACGCGTGGAAAAAGACCAGCCGATTGCCATGGTGCATGCCTCAACGCAAGAGGATGCGCGACGTGCCGGAGCAACTGTGCTCGGGGCTTATGCGATCTCGCAAGAACCGGTATCGGCCATGCCAATCATTTCGGGGCGTGTTGGCTGATCGCACTGCAAAAACGCAGATATCAGCGTTTAAAAAAACTCTCCGAAAACCAAAAAAAGTCAAAAAACTTTTCTCCACGGCTTCCGAACCCATGCCTACAATCCTCCCACTTTCGCCGCGGAGATGTTTCGCGAGCCATCAAGGCGGTGAGGGCTGGTGGGTGAACGCAGACGTGCGGCCAGGCATCAGGAATACCATGTCAGGGCAAGCCCGGTGGACCCGATTTCCGCGACGCGAAAGACCATTCACGGCTTTCGGACAGGGCGAGGCGAAACGGTCTGTCGGACACTGCCTGTCACGCTCAGGCCGGTATCTTTCCGGCCCGGTCTGGGCAAGACATGGCTGCAAGAACGAAAAGACCGATGGCCACGCACATGCGCACGCCAACGACGACACCATACCAGAGACATCCGCGCATGTGCGTGGGCTCTCCGGGTTGAAACGAAACAGAGCACGGGCGCTTGCGCCGCGTGAACGCATCACTTTGTCCGGCGCGATTGCACTTTGAAAGCCAAGGGCTTAGTTTCCCACCCAAACGGGAATTCGGTCGGCATCATGGCACTTTCAGGCAAGCATATTCTTCTCATCATCTCCGGCGGCATCGCGGCCTATAAAAGCCTCGATCTCATTCGTCGATTGAAGGAACGCGGCGCCAGGGTGACACCTGTCATGACCAGGGGCGCTCAGGAATTCATCACCCCGCTCGTCGTCGGAGCGTTGTCGGCCACCCATGTCTTTACGGACCTGTTTTCGCGCAAGGACGAGCAGGATGTCGGCCACATCCGGCTGGCGCGCGATTGCGATCTCGTTCTGGTCGCACCCGCCACGGCCGATCTCATGGCAAAGATGGCAAACGGTCTGGCCGATGATCTGGCATCCACGGTGCTGCTGGCAACCGACCGCAGGGTGCTCATCGCACCCGCCATGAACCCCAAAATGTGGATGGCCAAAGCCACGCAACGCAACATTGAAACGCTGAAAGGCGATGGCATCGGCTTCATCGGGCCGATGGCAGGCGAAATGGCCGAGAAAGGCGAGGTGGGTCTAGGCCGAATGGCTGAGCCCCTGCAGATTGTCGAGGCCGTCGAAGCGCTATTGGAGCATGGACCAAAACCACTGGCGGGAAAAAAAGCCATCGTCACCTCAGGCCCGACCCATGAGCCGATCGATCCGGTGCGCTATATTGCCAACCGCTCCTCCGGCAAGCAAGGCCATGCCATTGCAAAGGCCTTGGCCGCGCTGGGTGCGGAGGTTACGCTGGTCTCCGGTCCGGTCACGATTGCAGATCCCGCTGGTGTCACCACGGTGCATGTCGAGCGCGCCGAGCAGATGCTGGCTGCGGTCGTCTCCCACCTTCCGACCGATATCGCCGTGATGGTTGCGGCAGTGGCCGACTGGCGTGTGGCGACATCGCTCGATCAGAAGATCAAGAAACAACAGGGAGACCAGCCCCCGGCACTGCAACTGGTGGAAAATCCCGATATTCTCAAGACCATCGGCCATCACGCGAGCAGGCCGAAAATCGTCGTCGGTTTTGCAGCCGAAACCGAGAACGTCGAAGCCAATGGACGCGCCAAGCTCACGCGCAAGGGTGCCGATCTCATCGTTGCCAACGATGTTTCTGCCGAAACCGGCATCATGGGCGGAGATCGCAACAGCGTGAAGATCATCTCGGCAGATGGCATCGACGCATGGCCCGATCTCGACAAGGCCGAAGTGGCAAGACGTCTGGCGGCGCTGATTGCGGACAGGCTCGCATGAGCTTTTTCGAACGCCACTCTTTCGATACGACCCTTGAAGCATGGCCGGGCGTCAGCTTCGTTGACCAGTGGGAATCGCATGTCGCCAAGGTCGGCCCCAAGGTTTTTGCCGTTCTGGGCCAACGCGAGGACTGGCGCTTGGTCATCAAATGTGCGGAAGAAAGCTTTGAAATCCTCACCGCGCTGGATGGCATTTCGCAGGCACCCTATTTCGCCAGGCGAAAATGGATTTCCATTTCAGACGATTCGCCCCTGGATGCACAGGACCTAGAGCACTATGTGCGCCGGTCCTACGAACTGGTGGCAAAGGGACTGACGCGCAAGCTGCGGGCCGAGCTGGGCATCGCGCTAGGGTGAGGTCGGTATGCCGCCTTACCCTAGCCTTACCGCAATATAGACCATCACCAGCGCAATCACCCAAAGCGCAATCCTGCCCCAGCGCGTGTGTTTCGCTTCCGCCTTGCCGATGGCTTCGGCCGTGCTGGCATCGAAGCGCAGGCCGTGTTCGCTCATATAGACCAGATCAGCATGAAGCTTTTCGGTCTTGGCCGCGATTTCCGGTGCCGCTTCGGCAAGCTTGATGGCGGCTTTCAGGCCATCCTTCATGTCGGTCACAATGCGTTTGGGACCAAGATTGTCCCGGATCCAGCCGCTGACGACGGGGTCTGCCGCCTTCCACATATTGAAGCGCGGATTGAGAATGCGCGAGACGCCTTCCACCACCACCATGGTCTTTTGCAGCATCACCAGTTCGGGCCGCGTTTCCATGTCGAACAGTTCCGTCACTTCAAACAGAAGCGTCAGCAGCTTGCCCATGGAGATGGTTTCGGCTGGCTGACCATGGATCGGCTCGCCTATGGCGCGGATCGCCTGGGCGAAGCTTGCAATGTCATGGTGGCCGGGAACGTAACCCGCTTCGAAATGCACCTCCGCCACGCGCATGTAGTCGCGGGTGATGAAGCCGTAGAGAATTTCGGCCAGGAAACGGCGTTCCTTCTTGCCCAGCCGACCGGCAATGCCCATGTCCACGGCAACGATCATGCCCTGTGGATCGACGAAGAGGTTACCCGGATGCATGTCGGCGTGGAAGAAGCCGTCCCGCAATGTGTGGCGCAGGAAGGACTGGATGAGCGTATCGGCCAGCGCATCGAGATCGTGCCCGGCAGCCCGCAGGCCCGCCACATCCGACATCTTGACGCCGTCGATCCATTCCATGGTGACGACATCGCGGCCCGTGCGCTCCCAGTCCACCTCCGGCACGCGAAAGCCGGGATCGCCCTTGGTGTTTTCAGCGATTTCAGAGAGCGCCGCCGCTTCCAGCCGCAAATCCATCTCGATCTTGGTCGTCTGTTCCAGCGCGCGCGTCACCTCCACCGGGCGAAGGCGCCGGGCGGAACGGACGAAACGCTGCTGAAGATCGGCAATCAGATACATCGCCTCCAGATCGTTCTGGAAGCGCTGACGCACGCCGGGGCGGATGACCTTCACGGCCACCCTCTTCTGCCCCGTGGAGGTGCGCACGATGGCCGGGTGCACTTGAGCAATCGAGGCGGCGGCAATCGGGTCACGGAACTCCAGATAAAGATCGGACACCGGACGTCCGAGCGATCCCTCGATATTGGCCTTCGCCGCAGCGTTGGGGAAAAAGGCCATCCTGTCCTGCAAGCGTGACAGGTCTTCGGCAAAATCGGCACCGACCACATCCGGGCGTGTCGCCAGAAACTGGCCCATCTTCACATAGGAAGGACCGAGCCTTTCCACGGCGGTCGCCAGCCGGTCGCGGCGGTCGGCATGTTTTGCACGGTTGCGGGCAAAGGGCTTGAGCAGCGCCTTGGCGAGTTTGGCGGATGCGGGAAGATCCTCTGATGGCAGGGCCAGCACCACGCCTTCGCGCACCAGAACCCAGCCGACCTTTGCAAGGCGAAAATATGCGCCGGGAGTGCTCATGCGAATGCCTTCTTCTTGCTGCAAGCCATCATGTCGATCAAAGCTTCCAGCCCGAATGCAGTGCGGCGATGCCACCGGTATAATTGGTATAGCTGACGCGCGAGAAACCGGCGGTGCGGATCATCGCGGCGAAATCGTCCTGATTGGGGAATTTGCGGATCGATTCCACCAGATACTGATAGGGCTCGGCATCGCCGGTAATCATCTTGCCGAACCGGGGAATGGCATTGAACGACCAGGCATCGTACACCTTGTCGAGAAGCGGCATATCGACTTCCGAAAACTCCAGCACCAGCAGACGCCCGCCCCGCTTCAGAACCCGGTGGGCTTCCTTCAGAGCCACATCGATGCGCGGCACATTGCGAATGCCGAACGCCACGGTGTAGGCGTCGAAGCTGTTGGCCTCGAACGGCAATTCTTCCGCATTGGCCTCCACAAAGGTCAGATTGTCGGAGAGTTTCTTCTTGGCAGCCCGTTCTTCGCCCACCGCCAGCATCGAGCCGTTGATATCCAGAACGGTGGAATGCGCCAGGTGGTTGGAGGCTTCAATGATGCGAAACGCGATATCACCCGTGCCGCCAGCTACATCCAGCGTCTTGTAGGACGGGTCCTTGCGTGGATTGAGCGCTGAGATCATGGCATCTTTCCACACCCGATGCATGCCCGCTGACATCACGTCGTTCATGATGTCGTAGCGCTTGGCGACCTTGTGGAAGACCTCGTTGACCATGCCCTGCTTCTGGCCTTCGTCGACCCTGTGAAAGCCGTAGGAGGTTTCCATGCCGCCATCTGCGGTGGTGCGGGCTTCGGTCATGAGCGGTCTCCATCTTTAATTGCGGTGCCGACCATAGCGGAAACGGGAATGCGGCGCTATCTGTTGCGGCATGAGATGCCTGCGACATGTATGTCCGCAGGTTTGAGATCACAAGACCGTTGCGGTAAACATGTGAGATAGTCATGCCAGAACTGCCCGAAGTGGAAACCGTCAGACGCGGCCTTGCGCCGACCATGGAAGGTGCGCGCGTCGAAAAGCTGACGCTGGCGAGACCAGACCTGCGATTTCCCTTCCCGCCAGACTTTTCGGCGCTGGTGGAAGGCAAGCGCATCGTGTCGCTCGGACGCCGGGCGAAGTATCTGCTGATCGAGCTGGAAGACGGCCTGACCATCATCTCGCATCTGGGCATGTCCGGCTCCTTCCGGATCGAAGAGCAGGATACAGAAGCGGACACACCCGGCGAGTTCCACTATGCGCGCTCCAAGGATGGCAAGCACGACCATGTGATCTTCCATCTGCACGGCGATGACGGCTCGTCCAAGCAGGTCATCTATAATGACCCGCGCCGTTTCGGCTTCATGCATCTGGTGGAGCGCGCCCATATCGATCTCTACCCCGCCTTTGCCGAGCTGGGCCCGGAACCCACGGGGAATGCGCTGAGCGCGGACGATCTGGCAAGCCGTTTCGCTGGCAAGAGCCAGCCGCTGAAAAGCACGTTGCTGGACCAGAAGGTCATTGCCGGACTTGGCAATATCTATGTCTGCGAGGCGCTGTGGCGGTCGCATCTGTCGCCTTTGAGAGCCGCTGGCACGCTGGTGACGAAAACCGGCAAACCCAGGGCGCAACTCGTCGAGCTGACCCAGAAAATCCGCGAGGTGATTGCCGACGCCATCGCAGCCGGCGGCTCGTCCTTGAGAGATCATATTCAGACGGACGGCACACTTGGTTATTTCCAGCATTCCTTTTCGGTCTATGACCGGCAGGGTCATGCTTGCCCCACACCCGGTTGCGGGGGTACGATCGAACGGATCGTCCAGGCGGGACGCTCCACCTTCTATTGCGCCGCCTGCCAGAAATGACGCGAGAGGACCTCATCATGGATTATGAAACGCTCATCGTTGAAAAGCGCGACAATGTCGGCGTCATCACACTCAACCGCCCGCAGGCATTGAACGCGCTGAACGCCGCCTTGCTGAAAGAGCTGCGGCATATATTGGCGTCGTTTTCGAGCGATGATTCCATTGGCGCCATCGTTATTACCGGTTCGCAAAAGGCCTTTGCGGCAGGCGCCGATATAAAGGAGATGCAGTCGCTCGATTTCGTCGACGTCTATTTGGGCGATTTCCTGGGCGGTTGGGACGAGGTGGCGGCCTGCCGCAAACCCGTCATTGCGGCTGTTTCGGGCTTTGCTCTGGGCGGTGGGTGCGAACTGGCCATGATGTGCGATTTCATCATTGCGTCCGACAGTGCCAAATTCGGCCAGCCCGAGATTACGCTCGGCATCATTCCCGGAATGGGCGGCTCGCAACGCCTGACGCAGGCGGTGGGCAAGGCCAAGGCCATGGATATGGTGCTGACAGGCCGAAAGATGGATGCAGCGGAAGCCGAGCGGGCAGGCCTTGTCTCGCGCATCGTGCCGCAGGAGCGCCTGCTGGATGAGGCAGTGGATGCCGCCAGCACCATCGCATCGTTGTCGCGCGCCTCGGTGCTGATGGCCAAGGAAAGCGTCAACCGGTCCTTCGAAGTCTCTCTGAGCGAAGGGCTGCGGTTCGAGCGCCGCCTGTTCCAGTCGCTGTTTGCCACAAATGACCAGAAAGAGGGCATGGCGGCTTTCGCGGAGAAGAGAAAACCTGTCTTCGACAATCGCTAGAGCGTTTCCATTTAACAAGGAAACGCTCTAGGTTCTCCGCAGCTTCGCTCAGCGACCCAAAGCGCTTCATGCGTTTTGGGCTCAAAGGGTGCCAAGGATTCGGAATATCAGCGTTTTTGCTGTAAATGCGCGTTGACGGGCAGCTGCTTTAAGGTTATATGCCCGCCCACGGTTAGGAAAAGCCATCCGGCTTGTTCCAATTACTCCCGCACTCTTTGGAACGCGAGGTCTTTGAAGGACCTGATCCTGTGGTTGCGGATTTTGGTTTGAATTCGAAGAGAGGCATACATGGCCAATACAACTTCGGCGAAAAAGGCGACTCGCAAGATCGCTCGCCGTACGGAAGTCAACAAGGCTCGTCGTTCGCGCGTTCGCGGCTTCATTCGCAAGGTCGAAGAAGCCATTGCATCGGGTGATCTGGCAGTTGCAACAGAAGCGCTCAAAGTAGCACAGCCTGAGATCCAGCGCGCCGCCACCCGCGGTGTGATGCCAGGCAACACGGCAGACCGTAAGGTGTCCCGTTTGGCACAGCGCGTGAAGGCACTTTCCGCCTAATCTGCTATTTCGAAAATGTGATAAGAGCCTGGTCCTACGACCGGGCTTTTTTCGTTTCTAACGGTTCGTTAACCTGTTGGCGCATGGCATGACATTTATGCGTCAAAGCAATGACGGAAAATATCGTTATAAAACAGATACTTATAAAAGGTCCATAAAAGTGTAGCTGCCTGACCTTACGGAAGGTCGCCTCAATCATCGGTCAAGCGAAATTTAATTTTTCGGTTCTTGCGGCCTAAAAAAAAGCCATGAAATTGAATCTCATTGATTCATAAGAGATTCTCCAGATAGAGCCTCGGGCCATGCAAAACGGCCTGTATGAGTCAATGGCAGATCGCTCCCTTTGCAGAAAAAACGCGATTGATCTCCCCCCCTGATCCTGCCTAAATGCATCTCGACAAGGGGCAAGGAAGTCTATCCACAAGCTATCTCGATCCTGAGTTCGCAGATACAAGCTCCTTGCGGACGGGTCCTGTTCGGGTTCGTTTTTTCAAGTATTGGGGTCGGTTTGGCCGCAGCCTTTCAGGTTGCGGAAACGTGAAACCGTGTCTGGATCGACTGATATTGTGAAGGTGTTGTGGAAGCAACGTTGAGTCATCGCAGGCCTCTCCATGATGGAGAGGAAAATGGGATAACCGGCTCGCGTCTATAGACGGGGACTTGAGGACAACTTTCGAGGGGGCGTCCGAGAGGCAAGAATAAACGAGGGGTATCCCTGATGGACTTTTGTTCGTCAGGCTATGATTGGCAATTTGAAAGGCGGCAATATGCAATTGAATTTGGTGATGGGTGCGGTAGCAAATGGGGACCGCACGCCAAAGGCATGTGATGCAGCTGATACGGATATCTCAGGGGAAAAGCAGGATATGAAGCATGACGCGCTGTTTGAACGTTTTAGCGCGCGGTTGAAGGCACAGGTCGGACCGGAAGTTTATGCAAGCTGGTTCGCGCGTCTCAAGCTTCATTCTGTCTCCAAGAGCGTCGTGCGGTTTACCGTACCGACAACCTTTCTGAAATCCTGGATCAACAACCGTTATATCGATCTCATCACGACGCTCGTTCAGAGCGAGGATGCGGATGTGTTGAAGGTTGAAATCCTGGTGCGTTCGGCGAGCCGCCCGGCACGGGCTGCTCCAGTCGAAGAGCGGGTACAGCCCGTCTCCGAGGCTGCAACGACTGCGCAGCGTGCAAAGCCGTTCATTCCACCGCAGCCCTCGTCGAATGGCCAGATATCGGGCGCTTCGCAATCGGCCCACGCGACCCGTCATTCGGGTGCGGGTCCCCTGTTCGGATCGCCGCTCGACAGCCGCTTCACCTTCGACACCTTTGTCGAAGGATCATCAAACCGTGTGGCTCTGGCCGCCGCAAAGACCATTGCCGAGGCCGGTGCGGGTGCGGTGCGCTTCAATCCGCTGTTCATTCACGCGGGTGTGGGCCTTGGAAAGACGCATCTTCTCCAGGCCATCGCCAATGCCGCCATCGACAGCCCGCGGACCCCGCGTGTCGTCTATCTGACGGCCGAATATTTCATGTGGCGTTTCGCAACTGCGATCCGTGACAATGACGCACTGACCCTCAAGGACACGTTGCGCAACATCGATCTTCTTGTGATCGACGACATGCAGTTCCTGCAGGGCAAGATGATCCAGCACGAATTCTGCCACCTGCTCAACATGCTGCTCGACAGCGCCAAGCAGGTCGTTGTGGCTGCAGACCGCGCGCCCTGGGAGCTGGAATCGCTTGATCCACGGGTTCGCTCGCGCCTTCAGGGTGGCATGGCCATCGAAATCGAAGGTCCGGATTATGAGATGCGCCACGAAATGCTCACACAGCGGATCGCGACCGCCCGTCAGGACGATCCGAGCTTCGATATTCCAGAAGAGATCGTCTCTCACGTGGCCCGCAGCGTGACCGCGAGCGGCCGTGAACTGGAAGGCGCCTTCAACCAGCTGATCTTCCGTCGCTCCTTCGAGCCCAACCTGTCGATCGAGCGTGTCGATGAATTGCTGGCCCATCTGGTGGGCACGGGCGAAGCAAAGCGTGTGCGCATCGAGGACATCCAGCGCATCGTCGCACGGCACTACAACGTCTCGCGTCAGGAACTGGTCTCCAACCGTCGCACCCGTGTCATCGTCAAGCCGCGCCAGATCGCCATGTATCTTGCAAAAATGCTGACGCCGCGTTCCTTCCCGGAAATCGGCCGTCGCTTCGGCGGGCGCGATCATACAACCGTTCTGCATGCGGTACGCAAGATTGAGGAACTGATCGGCGGCGATACGAAACTCGGCCATGAGGTTGAGTTGCTGAAGCGCTTGATCAACGAAAACAACGCTTAAATGAGATGGTCGGGGAAACCCGGCGATCTCTGTCCCTTCTCATTGCTCCCGTCAGAGACCGGTACCGCCTTCAAACGGCGTGACCGGTCTTTCTACGTGTCGTTGTCGCTAGCGCGTCATGACGTCCGAGATCTTTAAATAGAGCGACCAGAAGGTGCGACGCGGGACGTTTGCGCTTTGGCGCAGCGGTCGGCATCAGCTCCTGTCGGATTTTGTCTCTGTCGGGCTGGTTGTTGTCATCAAACGTGACTGTACGGCGGGCCGGGACGAAACCGGATCTAGGCAAGGAGCGGCGTTTCGGTGCCTGCGCCGAGCTTTTCGCGAGCGTTGGGCATCGCCAGCCACAGATGGGCGACCGGGATGAGCAAGGTACCGCCGCCGATGATGGCAAAGGGCAGACTTGTCCAGCCGCCGTCGCTGACGGCAATCGCTGCCATGACCGTGGTGGTGAAAATGAGCGGCGCGAGACCGCAGAAGAGACCGATGCGGAGATCGCGGTGATGTTTCGACAGCGCTTCGGCACCCTTGAACATATAGATGTGGGAGAGCTTTGCCAGTTTCCACAGGGCGACCACACCAGTTAGGGACAATGCAGCGATGGCGATGACGATTGTTCCCACGAGAATGACCGGAGCGAACTCTCCATTTGCGTCCATCAGATAGGCCATCAACCAGGCTGGGCTGAACAGGATCAGCAGTCCCGCATAGGGGGCGCTGATGACGGCTAGAATTCCGTAGGTCAGGTAGAATGGTGCCGCGAAGACGAGAATTTCGACGAAATACACGATCCGGGCTATGGTTTGCGGTGTCTGACGATCCTTCATGGCGTGACCTCCCGTTGCTCTGCGGTTTGCGCCTCGCTGCTCAATCTGCGCCAGTTTTTCGAGGCGTAGCGATGGGCCTGTTTCAAGGCGATCCACAGCGCCAGTTGCCTGAGCGGGGCCAGCAATCCACGCGCGGTAAAATCGCTGCGGCGTTCGACGCGTGTCGTGTTGGGTCCAATCGGAACAAGAGTGAATTCATCCTCCAGAGTGCCGATCCAGTCCTTGCACCACACGGTGCTGTCGATCATGCGATAACGCAGTTTCCGGTTGGGGACGTAATCGAGAATGCGCTGGTCGATGGTGCCGCGATCCGTGGTGCACTGGCGGGTGTTGCCCAGTGCGCCATGGCCTTCCAGAACCTTGCAGCTGACAGGCTTGGGAATGCCAAGGCGGAACAGGAACGGCTTCGAGCTGTCCATCTTGGCATGCAAAAAATGCGGCCAGATGTGCTGAGGGGCGCAGTCGAAAATCCATTGCGAGTGTATCTGCATGATCAAGTCTCCATCATTTCTACAATTAGGTAATCGACGAAATGTAATTCTGTCAACAGTTAGTTGATTGGCTAATTGATTAATGGTAGAAAGCGCTATGTCCATACAGTTGATTTTCGAGGCGCTGGCCTCTCCCGTCCGACGCAAAATCCTCGCCTATGTCGCGCATCACGAGATGAACGCAGGCGATATCGCCGCGCGTTTCGATATGTCGAAACCGTCTATTTCCCAGCATTTACAATTGCTTGAGCATGCGGGGCTCGTCGCGTCGGAAAAACGGGGCAAGTATGTCTATTACCGGCAAGTATCGGACACGCTTGCCAACAGCCTGACGGGCTTCGTGCAGGATATCTGCCCGATCGGCGCACCGCTTCGCCGCGAAAGCGCGGAGAATGCGCGTAAGGCGCAGGAAAAAGATGGGGGTGCCGCGTCGGACCAAGGGAGCGACATCAACACGCCAGATCAGCCACCACCGAATCGAGGATGAGCATGCCCGACGGCGTGCAGCGCAGGCGTGAATTGCCCAGACGCTCGATGAAGCCGTGTTGGAGAAGAAAGTCTTCCTTGTCGGGGTCAAGATCGCGACCGGAGAGGTCGCTCCAGCGGGCAAGATCCACGCCTTCACGCAGGCGCAGGCCCATCAGCAGCAACTCGTCGGACTGTTCCTCGACACCCAGCATCTCCTGATCCAGAATGCCGTGACCATCGCGCTCGACGCTTTCGAGCCATGTTTCCGGGTGGCGCTGCGTGGCGGTCGCAAGTTTTGCGCCGCCCGTGGTCAGGCGTCCATGCGCGCCGGGGCCGATGCCGGCGTAATCGCCGTAACGCCAATAGGTCAGGTTATGGCGGCTTTCAGCACCCGGTATGGCGTGATTGGATACCTCATAGGCCGGCATGCCGTGACGGGCGGTGATGTCCTGCGTCGCCTCATAGAGAAGGGCCGACTGGTCGCCATCCGGTACGATCAGCTTGCCTGCCTTGTGCAGACCGTAAAAGGCCGTGCCTTCCTCGATGGTCAACTGGTAGAGCGACAGGTGATCGACCGCATAGGAGATGGCCTCGACAAGCTCTTTTTCCCATTCCTCCACCGTCTGGTTGGGCCGGGCATAGATGAGGTCGAAGGACATGCGTGGGAAGATTTCGCGGGCAAGCCGGATGGCTTTCAACGCATCTGCGACATCATGCAAACGGCCCAGAAACTTGAGGTCGCGGTCGTTGAGAGCCTGCACACCCATGGAGACACGGTTGATACCAGCGGCGCGGTAGCCGCGAAACCGCTCTGCCTCCACGCTGGACGGGTTGGCTTCCATGGTGATTTCGATGCCATCGGGCATATGCCAGAAACGGGCGATGCCATCCATGATGGCGCCGACCGTCTGCGGGTCCATGAGCGAGGGCGTGCCGCCGCCCAGGAAAACGCTGGTGACGACCTTTGCGCCGCTCAATTGGCGCATCGTTTCCATTTCCCGCAAGAAAGCAGCAACGAAACGCTCCTGATCCACGGGCTTGTGGCGGACATGGCTGTTGAAATCGCAATAGGGGCACTTGGCGGCGCAAAATGGCCAATGCACGTAGATGCCGAAACCCGGCTCACCGGTGTCAGGCAGCAGTGTCGCATCGGGGGCAGGGGAGAACCTGCTCCCAAGATCGATCATCATGCGTCCAGACAGGTTTCGACGAATGTCTTGAACGCGCGGGCGCGGTGCGAGAGCGCCTGGGGATCGCCCGGCTTCCAGCCGTGTTTCTCGTCGGATGTCATCTCGCCAAATGTCGTGTCATGGCCTTGCGGCTGGAAGATCGGATCATAGCCGAAGCCGCTGGTGCCGCGTGGAGGCCATGCGACGGTGCCCTCGATCTCGCCGCGGAAGAATTCGGTGTGGCCATCGGGCCAGGCCAGGCACAGGACGCTGACGAAGCGGCAGGTGCGGGCGGAAGGCTCGGTCGCGCCGCGTTCCTGCAAGGCGTCCTCCACCTTCTGCATCGCCATGTCGAAATCACGCGTGCCGTCAGCCGTTTCCGCCCAGTTGGCGGTGTAGACACCGGGATTGCCATCAAGCGCATCGATCACCAGACCGCTATCGTCGGACAGCGATGGCAATCCGGACGCCCGCGCAGAGGCCAGCGCCTTGATGGCGGCGTTTTCCTCGAATGTTGTGCCGGTTTCATCGGGCTCGGCGAAATTCAGCTCCGCCGCAGACTTGGCGGAAAAGCCTAAAGGGCCGATCAGATCGGCGATTTCGGCGATCTTGCCCTTGTTGTGGCTGGCAACGACGATGGTTCTGGTGTCGAGTTTGCGCATGGGTTTCGCGTTCCTGGCTCAGGCAATCGTCTGTTTTTGCAGCTCGACGAGGTCCGCACAGCCTGTCTTGGCAAGGCCCAGCAGCGTCAGGAACTCCTCCTCGCTGAACGGTGCGCCTTCGGCCGTGCCCTGAATTTCAACGATGCCACCCGAACCGGTGATGACGAAATTGGCGTCTGTTTCGGCCGAGGAATCTTCGAGATAATCGAGATCGATCACCGGCTGGCTGGCAAAGATGCCGCAGGATATCGCGGCGATATGGTCTTTCAAAACCTTCTCGACCTTGATCATGTTGCGGGTTTCCATCCACTTCAGGCAATCGTGAAGGGCAATCCATGCGCCGGTGATGGACGCCGTACGGGTTCCACCATCGGCCTGGATGACGTCGCAGTCGATGCTGATCTGGCGTTCGCCCAGCGCCTGAAGATCGACCACCGCTCTTAACGACCGTCCGATGAGGCGCTGGATTTCCTGCGTGCGGCCACCCTGCTTGCCGGACGCGGCCTCACGGCGCATGCGCTCGTTGGTGGAGCGGGGCAGCATGCCGTATTCGGCAGTGACCCAGCCCTTGCCGCTGTTGCGCAGCCATGGTGGCGTCTTTTCTTCAAGGCTGGCGGTCACGAGGACATGCGTGTCGCCGAATTTGACCAGACAGGAGCCCTCTGCATGCTTCGAGAAATTGCGCTCGAAAGACACTTTGCGCATCTGATCGGTTTTTCTGCCTGAAGGCCGCATCTGGTTCGTCTCCGTTTTGATCTCCGCCTTCTAAGGCCGCACCGGCCGTTTTGCAAAGGAAAAGCGGGTCGGTGCAGGGCATATGCGGAATTTCCGTTTTTACTTAAGCGCGCAAGCGACTATATTCCTGCCATGAACTGACGGGATGAAGAACGGACGTAATGAGCATTTCTCCTCCGATCGGAAAAGAACCGGGTGCGTTGCTGGATGATCGCTCGCGCGAAATCTTCCGGCGCATCGTGGAAGGCTATCTCGAAAATGGCGAGCCGCTGGGTTCGCGCAGTCTGTCGCGCGTTCTGCCCATGTCGCTGTCGCCCGCATCCGTTCGCAATGTGATGAGCGATCTGGAAGAACTCGGCCTGATCTATTCACCGCATATCAGCGCGGGCCGCCTGCCAACGCAGATCGGGTTGCGCTTTTTCGTGGACGCCTTCATGCAGGTGGGCGATCTGCCTGCCGAGCAGCGTGCCAGCATCGACCGCCAGATCGGCCCTGTCTCAGGCCGCGAGCAGCCGATCGAGGGCTTGCTGACGGAGGCCAGCCGCATGCTGTCCGGCATGTCGCGTGGCGCGGGTCTGGTGTTGACGACCAAGAGCGACGCGGTGCTGAAGCATGTGGAGTTCATTCGCCTCGAACCAACCAAGGGCTTGGCCATTCTGGTGGGCGACAACAACCAGGTCGAAAACCGCATCATCGAACTACCCGCCGGAATCACGTCGTCGCAATTGACGGAGGCCGCCAATTTCATCAACGCCCATCTGGCCGGACAAACGCTGCCGGAACTGCGCACCCAGCTGCTGGAACAGAAATCCGAGCTTCAGGCGGCGCTGAGCACGCTGGCGCAGGATCTCGTGACGCGCGGTCTTGCGGTTTGGTCCGGCGACAATGAGGAGGGTAAGCTGGGGCGGCTGATTGTTCGGGGACGCTCCAACCTTCTGGAAGGGCTCGCCGGCGAAGAAGATATCGACCGTGTGAGGCTGCTGTTCGATGATCTCGAGCGCAAGGACAATCTGATCGAGGTCCTCAACCTGGCTGAAACCGGTTCGGGCGTCAGAATTTTCATCGGCTCGGAGAACAAGCTGTTTTCGCTGTCAGGTTCCTCGCTGATCGTTGCGCCCTACCGGGACGATGAAAACCGTGTCGTCGGTGCCGTCGGCGTGATCGGGCCGACGCGGCTCAATTACTCGCGCATCGTGCCGATGGTCGATTATACGGCCCAGATCATGGCCCGGCTGGCCGGCAAACGGCGCTGATCTCGAAAACCTGCTACCGAATAGGAGATGGTTTGCCCGCAAGCCTTGATTTTTGCATGGTAAACCTCGATATCGGGCTCAACCCATAACAGATGTAGAGCTGGAGAACGTCATGACCGACGATACCAAGAAAAACGGACCTGACGCAGACGTCGTAGACGAGGCACTCGAGGCAATGGCTGTCGAAGATGATGCGCCTGAAACGTCCGAGCCCGATCCGATCGACGTGCTGAAGGCTGAAAATGCTGATCTGCGCGACAAATTCCTGCGTCTTGCTGCCGAGATGGACAACCTGCGTCGCCGCACCGAGCGAGAGGTGAAGGATGCCAAGGCCTATTCCGTCGCAGGCTTTGCCCGCGACATGCTGGCCGTATCCGACAATCTTCGCCGCGCGCTCGACACGATCCCCGAAGAGCTGAAGACAAATTCGGAAGCAGGCATCGCGGGTCTCATCGAAGGTGTCGATATGACCGAACGTTCGATGCTGTCGGCGCTGGAGCGCCACGGCGTGCGCAAGATGGATGCGGAAGGCGAGAAGTTCGACCCGAACTTCCATCAGGCGATGTTTGAAATTCCCAACACGGCTGTTCCCAACAATACTGTCGTGCAGGTGGTTCAGGCCGGTTTCACGATCGGTGACCGTGTGCTGCGGCCCGCAATGGTGGGTGTTGCCAAGGGTGGACCGAAGGGTGATGCACCGGCCACAGCCGAGCCAGGCACGAGCAGCGTCAACGAAAAAGACGCATGATGGAGGCACTTCGGGTCACCTGAACGGCGGGTGACCCCAACACCTCCAGAGCGCTTCATCGTCTGACGGGTACGCCTCGCGCATAAGACGGGGCTTTGCTCTAAGACACGAAAAATAGCTATTTCCCCTCAGTACAACTTTCGCTATGGTTGCAGCGAGACCGGGCGTAACGGACCGGTCTTGGGGCATAGAAACCCCTCAAGTGACGGCCGGTGTCGGCCGTAATGACACCCCTCAGCCATAGTTTTGTGGCTGAGGCGGTCTATTGTTGCTATACGCAATTCCTCTGCCTTTCCTATGGCTGGGGAGGTCCTGACGTATGTCCAAGGCGCGAGCCTAAAGGTCAGGGCGGTCGTTCACTTGCGGCTTTCTAACTCCCCGGCCACCAGAGGTCCGTTTCCTCCGGTGGTCGATCTCCCGTTTCGACAGAATGGCCGGTTGCTGCGCGTTTTTCCGCGTGAGCACCATGTACGATGGGGAAATGTGATGGAATCCTACAGCTTCTTTGCCGATCTCTTACACACCTTCCGCATGATGTCCGATCAGGTGAAGGTGCTCGCGATCTATATGCCCTGCGTCTTCGCGCTGGGCTTTGCAGCGCTCTACCTCTATCATCTGCGCAAGACCAATCCGCCCGTGTGGAAGGAGCCGCAGCCTTACACACTTATGCCGCCCGACAACACGCCGCGCCACGAACTGGGTCTTCCAAGCCTTGAGCGGTTGCGCAGGCTGGATGACCGGATGGCCGAGATGAAAATCGAGCGGGACGTCGGGCAATAGACCGATTGTAGAGAAAGTCGGAACCGGTTTCGCATCCGCAATTGCGGAAAAACAAACAGATGGAGCGTTGCAGGTGATCCATGGATCGCCGGAAATGCTCTAGCCGAACGGCAAGACCAACGGACATGTCAGGCGGCGTTGGCCTGTTCCTGGTTGAGGAAGGTAAAGATCGCGGTGTCGGATTCGGTCGCGCGCAGTTTGGCGACCAGCTCGGGATCGCGCAGCACCCGCGCAATGCGCGACAGCGCCTTCAGGTGATCGGCACCGGCGCCTTCCGGTGCGAGCAGCAGAAACACCAGGTCGACGGGCTGATCGTCCAGGGCTTCGAAATCGACGGCATTTTCGAGACGTGCGAAAACGCCGACGATGTGGTCGATGCTGGCAAGCTTTCCGTGGGGAATGGCGATACCGTGACCGACGCCGGTCGAACCCAGCCGCTCACGTTGCAAGATGACGTCAAACACTTCCCGCTCGGCCACGCCTGTGATTCGTGAGGCTCGGGCCGCCAATTCCTGAAGAAGCTGCTTTTTGGAATTCACTCTGAGGGCGGGAATAATCGCATCCTGTTGCAGCAAATCTGCCAACGCCATTCTCTATATCCTTCATGCGATCGAAACGGGCCGGAGGTGCCGCCATGCGGCCGCACCCCCGGTGCCTTGTCAGACTGTTCAGTTCTTTATCGTCGCTGCATCGATCCAGCCGATGTTTCCATCGGTCCGACGGTAGACGATATTCAGTTCCTTGGCTGGGCTGCGAAACAGCAGCACCGGCTCATCTGTCATGTCGAGCGCCATGACGGCGCTTGCAACGGTCATGGTTTTGACCTGCTTGGAGGTTTCAGCAACGATGGTCGGAGCGAAATCTTCCGGCAGTTCGTCATCCTCATCCGGGACGGCATCCATGACGGTATAGGGAAACTCTTCCAGAATGCCGTTGGCCGACGCACCGTTGTGATGGTGGTCCTTCAATTTTCTCTTGTATCTGCGAAGCCGCTTTTCTATCCGCTGGGCTGCCGCATCGAAACTCGCCTGTGGATCATTGGCTTGTCCCGCTGCGTGCAAGACGACACCCGTATCGAGATGTATCTTGCAATCGGCTGCGAAACCCGCGCCGGATTTCTCCACGGTTACTTGACCAGAATACCCCCCATCAAAGTACTTGGTAATCGCCAGGCTAATGTTGTCCTCGATCCGCTGACGGAACGATTCGCCGATATCCATATGTTTACCAGATACACGCACACTCATGGAATTTTTCCTTTTTCAGTGATTTGCGTGTAACAGCTTACGTTAAGCCAGACGCTCATCCAAGCGTTTCGAGAGACTTTCAGTCTCATTCCTGTTTGGCGCCTCAGCGTGGCGTACACTTTTGCGTTGATCGGCATCCTGCCGTCTGTGCGGCGAGCTTCTAACGCTGGAGGGGTCAAGAGTCAAACGGGATTATTAACAAATTGAAATATATAAAGAATTCGTTACGCCGTCGCAACTTTTGCGATGGCTTTCTTTTCCCGGCGTCGTTGTACGGACGACGGAATATTCATCGCCTCACGATATTTTGCGACCGTTCGACGCGCCAGTTCGACACCGCTTTTCTTCAGATTATTGACGATATCGTCATCCGATAGAACGTCGTCGGGCGCTTCCTGCGCGATCATGATCTTGATGCGATGACGCACCGCTTCGGCCGAGTGGCTATCGCCGCCTTCGACAGCGCCAATCGAAACGCTGAAGAAATATTTCAGCTCGAAAAGTCCGCGTGGCGTCAGCATGTATTTTCGCGATGTGACCCGACTGACGGTCGATTCATGCATCTTGATCGCATCCGCCACCTGCTTGAGATTGAGCGGGCGCAAATGATCGACGCCATGGAGAAGAAACGCGTCCTGCTGGCGCACGATCTCGTTTGCGACCTTCATGATCGTTCTGGCGCGCTGGTCCAGGCTGCGGGTCAGCCAGCTGGCGGTCTGCATGCACTCGGACAGGAACTCTCCATCCTCGCCGTTGCGCGTCTTGACTTTGGACACTTCTGAAAAATAGGTCTGATTGACCAGAACACGTGGCAACGTCTCCGGGTTGAGCTCGATCAACCAGCCACCATCGATGGAGGGCCGCACGACGATGTCAGGGACAATGGTTTCCGAAATACCCGTCTCGAAACCAGCGCCCGGGCGTGGATTGAGAGCGCGGATCTCGGCCAGCATATCCAGAAGATCGTCCTCGCCAACACCGCAGAGCCGCTTGAGAGAGGCGAAATCACGCTTTGCCAGAAGCTCCAGATGACCGACAAACGCCTTCATCGCCGGATCGAGACGATCTTTCTGTGCAAGCTGAATGGAAAGGCACTCACTCAAGCTGCGCGCAAAAATGCCCGGGGGGTCAAGGGTCTGCAGCGCGTGAAGCACGCGTTCGATGTCGGCTTTCGAGGCGCTCAGACGGTCAGAAATATCGTCTATCGCATCGACAGGGAGATAGCCCGTCTCATCAAGGTGATCGAGCAAGGCATCCGCAATCATCCTGTCCTGCGGCACGGGCACGGTAAAGGGAAGTTGCTGGCCGATATGGTCTCGAAGGCTGGGTTTGCTCGCAACGAAATCGTCGAGATCGTAGGACTCGCCCGCCTCCGCTCCCGGCATGGACTTCCATTGCCCGACAAGCTCCGGCGCGTCGGCCTTTGCCGGCGCGGTATCATCCTGAAAGACGTTTTCGAAATTGGTGTCCAGCTGTTCGTTCAGCGTGCTTGCGCGGTCACCGTACCACTCGTCCGCCTCCTGTGACGGGTCCGAATTCGGCTCTGGCGGTTCGCTGTGCCGATCAAAGCCATCGTCCAGCGGGGCGGTGCCCAAATCGATATCGTTTGCCACTATTTCAAGCAGCGGGTTCTTCTCGACTTCCTGGGCGATGAATTGCGTCAGCTCAATATGCGTCATCTGAAGCAGCTGAATGGACTGCATCAGTTGTGGGGTCATGACCAGAGACTGGTTTTGACGCAACAAAAGACTGGCGGACAAGGCCATGGCGGACGCTAAACTCCCATAAACCCCTTTAGCGCCGCTTTTTTCACGATGTTTCGGCGCCAAAGTCTGACTTGGCCCAAAAATTGCTTTTTATTGAGGTTTGGTCAAGCTCACTTGCGGGCGGGGAGGCAGAATCTTTTCGGGGAAAGAGGCGCCCACGTCACTTTTATCGTGCATTCGTCACAGGCTGAAATTATTGCCCAGATAAAGGCGACGAACTTCGGCGTTGTTGACGATCTCCGATGCCCTGCCATGGGTCAGAACTTCACCCGCGTGGATAATATAGGCGCGGTCGATCAGGCCCAACGTTTCACGCACATTGTGGTCGGTGATCAACACACCGATGCCGCGGGCCGTCAGGTGACGCACGAGATTCTGGATGTCGCTGACCGAGATCGGGTCGACGCCGGCAAAAGGCTCGTCCAGCAGCATGAAGGTCGGATCTGTTGCCAGCGCTCTCGCGATTTCGAGACGACGACGCTCACCGCCCGAAAGGGCAACGGCAGGCGACTTGCGCAGGGCCGAAATGTGGAATTCTTCCAGCAGCTCATCGAGCTTGCGATTGCGCTTCTTTTCGTCGCGTTCATGAACTTCCAGAACAGCTCGAATATTGTCTTCCACGGTCAGTCCGCGAAAGATCGATGCTTCCTGGGGAAGGTAGCCCACGCCCAGCCGCGACCGGCGATACATCGGCATGTTGGTCACATCATTGCCGTTTATGGCGATCTTGCCGGCATCGACGGGTACGAGACCGGTAATCATGTAAAAACAGGTGGTCTTGCCAGCACCGTTCGGTCCCAGAAGTCCGACCGCTTCACCACGGCGCACGACAAGCGACACGCCATTGACAACGCGACGCGTATTGTAGGTCTTGGTCAGGCCCTGAGCGATCAGGGTACCCTCATAGCGCGCCTTGTCTTCGGACAGATTGTCCGTTTCCGATGCGCGCGACGAGCCTGCGCCAAACAGTTTTGAAATGGATTGGATTTTCACGGGCTAAAGACTACTGCTTTTTCTGCGATTTCGGGTCGAGCATGATGCGAACCGGTCCGCCACAGCTTTCCAGCTTTGCCTGACCCGTCGTCATGAAAACCGTCAGTTTGCAACCGGTGAAAACATTCGTGTCCTGCGACAGGACCACCTGTTTTCCCGAGAGAATGAAGGTCTGCGCCGCCATGTCGAACTCACCCTTGTCGGCTGTCGCCTTTTGCGTTCCGGACGTGAGGTAAACGGAGTTGTCGACGAAAATCTTTTCGATGTCGGCATTTCCGCCGGTGATCGAGGCATTTTCGGCTGTGTTCCCGTCCTTGCTCTTATAGAGCACGGTCATCTTGCCTGCCTGCAGGGTCGTCGTCCCCTGCACCACCTTCACATTGCCGGTGAAGTAAGCCTTGTGCTCCTGGTCGCGCACTTCCAGCTGATCACTTTCGATGGCAATAGGCTGGTCATTGGAAAGTTTGAGGCCTTCCATGTTGCTCGTGGTGGATTGCGCGGCTGCGGTGCCCGCAAGACATGCAATTGCAACGGCGGCAAAACAGGCGGCGTTGGTATGACGGGCTGTGCGCAAAATCTGCATCATCTGGGTCGGGCTCTCACTTGCCAGCGTTCTGGCCGGCGTTCTGAATGGTCGATGCAGCGATACGAGCTCGTACCTGCCCCGAAAATGTAATCGTTTTACCATTATCTGCAATGCGTAAACTTTCCGCATTGATCGAGCCTTCCTGGGTCTTCACGAAAACAGGCTTGTCCGTTTCCATCGTTCCCGCTTTCATATCGACATTTGCAGACTGGAACTTTGCTTGTAATCCATTGCTGAGATTGATGTCAAAGGGTGCCATCATTTGCAACTTATTTGTTGCACGGTCAAACAGACCTTCCTGCGCTACAACCTGCGCCACGATGTCGTTCATGGGCAATGCAGCCAAAACCTTCTCCAGCGTCATCAGGTTGGGGCTGGCGATATCCTGGAGCGCCCGCTCCGCATTCATCGAATAGTCGAAACCACTGTTGTTGCGCCCGGCAAGCGCGGGTTTTTCCATGACGAGCTTGCCGTTTTCCACCTTCGAACTTTCGAGCGTGACCTCGTCCGGTACCCATGTCCGCACGAGCGAAACCGCGATGAAGGACAGCGATATGATGGCGGCGCCCAGCGGAAGGATGACCTTGAGTTTTCGCACCCGGCCGGAATGGCGCAACGCCATGGCATAGGTATCGGCGTGTCCATGGGACGACGCGAAACTGGGACTTGGTTGGCTTAGTCGCTCAAGCATGTGCTAAAAATCCGGGTGTCGATACGGTACCATTCAATAAAATCGGGCGCCATCATTCGCTGCAACGTCGGGTGTGGCACGCGTGGCGTGCTCTGCCAATATGGTTTTTCTCGGAAACATCGCAAGGGCCACGATATTTTTATCAAAACGATGCTTTCCCGTTTGTTTCCTTGCAAGAGGTGGCTACAAGGCTCATATGGCGAACTTCAGACGCTGTGAACACTCTATAGCGAAGGCGGGTAAATGGATCAGATGGCAATCGCAGACCGCAGGCAGTTGCGACGCAAGCTGACCTTCTGGCGTGTCACGGTCGTCCTTCTTCTGGTTGTGGGTCTTTTTGCGCTCTACCGCTTCGCTTTGACGCCGCCACAGCAAAGCACTCGCCCGCACATTGCGCGTATCGAGATCACCGGTCTGATCCAGGACGATACCGAACTTCTGGAGCGGTTGCAAAAGATTGCCGATAGCGACAGCGCCAAGGGCCTGATCGTCTCGATTTCCTCGCCCGGTGGCACCACCTATGGCGGCGAGCGTATTTTCAAGGCCATCCGCGCCGTTGCCGAAAAGAAACCGGTTGTTTCAGATGTGCGCACCCTGGCTGCTTCCGCCGGTTACATGATCGCGACCGCAGCCGATACGATCGTTGCAGGCGACACCTCGATCACCGGTTCCATCGGCGTCATCTTCCAGTATCCGCAAGTCGGCCCGCTGCTGGACAAGCTCGGCGTATCGCTGCAGGAAATCAAATCATCGCCGATGAAGGCTGAACCGTCGCCCTTCCATGAGCCGCCGGAAGAGTCCAAAACCATGATCCGCAACATGATCATGGACAGCTACGGCTGGTTCGTCGATCTGGTGGCCGACCGTCGCAAGCTGCCGCGCGAGGACGTCTTGAAGCTTGCCGATGGCTCGATCTTCACTGGCCGCCAGGCGCTTGCGGTGAAATTGATCGATACCCTGGGCGGCGAAAAGGAAATTCGCGCCTATTTCGACAGCCGCAAGGTTGCCAAGGATCTCCCGATCGTGGAGTGGACCGCGCCGTCACAAAGATCGCCATTATCGCTCCTGAGCATTGCCGGTATCGCCAAGGTGCTCGGATATGACCAATTCCTGCCATTTAACGTGCCGCACCAGCTGGGCGCCGACAAGTTGTTTCTTGACGGTCTTGTTTCGGTTTGGCAGGTTGGCGAACGATAAAAATCCAATCCTTTCAGGGGGCAACCGTGATTAAGTCTGAACTGGTGCAGATCGTGGCTGCGCATAACCCGCACCTCTACCATCGCGACGTTGAAAATATCGTCAACGCCGTGCTCGATGAGATCACCGATGCACTGGCTGCCGGCAACCGCGTGGAGCTGCGCGGCTTCGGGGCCTTTTCGGTCAAGAACCGCCCTTCGCGCTCCGGTCGTAACCCGCGCACGGGAGAATCGGTTTTCGTTGAAGAGAAGTGGGTCCCCTTTTTCAAGACCGGCAAGGAACTGCGCGAGCGGCTCAATCCGGGCATGAGCGACGTCGAAGACGAAGACTGAGCGCACCGTGCGACGTGGTTTTGACCTTATGCGCTTTCAACAACGGTTGAGACTGAGCAATCGGCCTCCTATCTGACGTCCATGCAGGTTTGTCTGAAGGCCCCTAAAGACGGAGTATCGTTGGATGCCAAAAAAGATCATCAACCTCCTGGTCCTCGTGCCGCTCGCCATTATTCTGGTGGTGTTGTGCGTGGCCAACCGGCAGGCCGTGACGCTCGCGCTCAATCCGTTCAGACCTGATGACAGTCTTTTGTCGTTTTCCGCGCCATTCTTCGTCTTCATCTTCCTCTCGCTTATCCTGGGCATCGTTTTGGGGTCCATGGTCACCTGGTTTTCGCAGGGCAAATACCGCAAGCGGGCGCGCACCGAAGCCAAGGAAGCCGTACGCTGGCACGATGAGGCCAATCGCCACAAGGCCGCTGCCAATGCTGTTGTCGCCACAACGCCAACCACAACGCAGATCGCCTCCAAGTAAAATTCCGCGTGAAGCGATAGGTGTTTGAGGCGCAGCCCTTTGATAATGGCGCGCCTTGATGATATTCGCTGTCGCAACAGATGCGGTCAGACTTGGAAAGAACCCCGTTGAAGAAAAAAGACAATCGCCCGGGTGCCAAGCCGCGCGCAGGGCAGGAGCCCCGAAACAAGAGCGCTGGCAAACCGCCGAGGCCAAAAAATGCCGAAGCCCGCGGCCGCGCTGCCGACCATGTCCGCGCGCCGACGGCCGCACCGGTCAGGACCGGTTCCAGAGACAGCGTGAAGGATGCCGCCAAGGCAAAGACCAACGGGCCTGCCGCTGAGACGGAACAGGTTGCGCCACGCCCCTTGAAGGAGCGTACGGGCGCCCTGCCGAGTGAACGGGTGCCGGTCATCCTGGAATCGCTCGGGGCTGGCGACTTTCACCTGATCGACAGCGGGAATGCCTTGAAGCTGGAGCAATACGGTGATTACCGCATCGTTCGACCGGAAGCGCAGGCTCTGTGGCGACCCACTCTGCCGCAGCGTGTCTGGGACAATGCCGATTCCGTCTTTTCCGGCGATACGGACGAGGATGGCATGGGCCGCTGGCGCTTTCCCAAGGAGCCGCTGGGTGAAACCTGGCCGCTTTCTCTTCTAGGTGTCAACTTTCTCGGTCGTTTCACCGCCTTTCGCCATGTCGGTGTCTTTCCGGAACAGATCGTGCATTGGGAATGGCTTAAAGAAACCATCGAGGCTTCGGATCGTCCTTTGAAGGTGCTGAACCTCTTCGGTTATACCGGGGTCGCTTCGCTGGTGGCGGCTGCTGCCGGTGCGGAAGTAACCCATGTGGATGCCTCCAAGAAGGCCATTGGCTGGGCACGCGAAAATCAGGCACTGGCAGGTCTGGACAACGCGCCTATCCGCTGGATCTGCGAAGATGCGATGAAGTTTATTCTGCGGGAAGAACGGCGTGGCAACACCTACGACATCATTCTGACCGATCCGCCGAAATTCGGGCGTGGCACCCATGGCGAAATCTGGGAGCTGTTCGATCACCTGCCGCTGATGCTGGATGTCTGCCGCGATATTCTGTCGCCAAATGCGCTAGGGCTTGTGCTGACGGCCTATTCGATCCGCGCCAGTTTTTATTCGATGCATGAATTGATGCGTGAAACCATGCGTGGCGCAGGCGGCGAGGTTGCCTCCGGTGAACTCGTGATCCGCGAAGCTGGCCTTGATGGCAAGACCCAGGGGCGCGCCCTTTCCACCTCACTCTTCAGCCGCTGGGTGCCGAAATGACCGATGACCGCCGTGAAAACAGACCGGGCCGGGTAGGGCAGGTCAAGGAGGTCACCAGCCTCGCCAACCCCATCATCAAGGACATCAAGAATCTCACCCAGAAGAAGGGTCGGGAAGAGACCGGCACCTTCATGGCCGAGGGTCTGAAGCTGGTCATCGATGCGCTGGAGCTGGGCTGGACGATCCGCACGCTGGTCTACGCCAAGAATGCCAAGGGCAAATCGCTGGTCGAGCAGGTGGCCGCAAAGACGGTCGCCTCTGGCGGTCTTGTTCTGGAAGTCACCGAAAAAATTCTGTCCTCCATCACCCGTCGTGACAATCCGCAGATGGTCGTGGGAATTTTCGATCAGAAATGGACTGACCTCAACGATATCCGCCCCGACAGTGGCCAGACCTATATTGCGCTGGACAGGGTGCGCGATCCCGGCAATCTCGGCACCATCATCCGCACCGCCGATGCGGCTGGCGCATCCGGTGTCATCCTTCTGGGTGACTGCACAGACCCGTTTTCGCTGGAAACCGTGCGCGCCACCATGGGGTCGGTCTTTGCCATCGCCGTTGCGCACGCAACCGTGGACGCGTTCCTGAGCTGGAAAAAATCGGCAGGTGTCAGCGTCGTCGCCACCCATCTGGCCGGTTCGGTGGACTACAGGACCGTCGATTACAAAAAGAAGCCGACCGTGCTGTTGATGGGCAACGAGCAGGGCGGTCTGCCGCCGGAGCTTGCGTCCAAGGCAGACCAGCTGGCGCGCATTCCCCAGCAGGGCCGTGCCGACTCGCTCAATCTGGCGATTGCAACCGGTGTCATGCTGTTTGAAGCCCGCCGCCATCTTCTCGAACTTTCCCCGGTGACATGATGGCCAAGCCTGCCCTGTTTTCCAAACTCGCCCCCGCTGTTGCCCTGATCGTCATCGCACTGATTACCGACCAGGTCGTCAAGCTTCTGGTGGAAGCCTATCTGCCTCTTCAGGAAATGGTGCCCGTCGTGCCGTATCTGGCGCTCTACCGCACCTATAATCTCGGCGTGGCGTTTTCGATGCTGTCGGGAATGGAAGGCTGGTTCATTGTGACCATGCGGCTGCTCATCGTCTGTTTCGTCATCTGGCTGTGGCGAAAGACCGATTCCGATCGCACCTTTGCGCATCTGGGTTTCGCGCTGATCATTGCCGGTGCCGCCGGCAACATCTTCGACCGATTTTTGTATGGCCATGTCATCGATTACATTCTGTTTCACACGCAGACATGGTCGTTCGCGGTATTCAACCTGGCGGATTCCTTCATCACCATCGGTGCGGGCTGCGTCATTCTGGATGAAATTCTTCACGCCAAGGCGAAGAAAAGCTAAATTTTTAGCGTATTCGCCAAGTCAATCAAAACGGCTGCCATGCTAAGGCTGGCACCATGAGCGAACTGGCGAAACTGCAACACCGGCTGTCCGAAACGTTCGACCCTGTTGCGAAGGACGCAGCTCTGGTTGCGCCGCCCGCCGTCGAAGCGACGGCAGGGCAGCAGACGGCACGTTTTTACCTCCGCCTGCTTCGAGCCATGACGCTGTTTACGGCAGGGTGCGGGTTTGCCTTTGCGAGTGCCGTCTATCTGGGTGGAAACGTCGCGCTCTACATGGCGGCGCTCTCGGTCACGATCTGCGTGTCCTGCGGCTTTTACATGATGGTCCGGTCGTCCATGCTGCGTCAGGCCTCCCTGCGCGACGTGAAGATCGTTGATGCCCGCTACCGCCAGAACGTGGCCCTGATGGCGGAAATTCATGAGGCGATGGGCGATATCGTCGTCACGCGCGACATGGACCGGCGCATCCTCCACACCAATGCCGCCTTTTGCGAAATGACCGGCTGTACGGAGCCGCAGGGCAAAACCTGCGAAGAAATCGGCATCGCGTTCCGCCCCGGCGGCAAGGCGCATTGCTACGATGTCGAGATCGCCACACCCTATGGCCAGCGCATCTTTACCTGGCATGACGTGGTGGCAAACGACGCGGCCAGCAGCCGTCTGGTCATCAGCAGCCTCGCCCGCGATGTGACCGATGAGCGCGCCGCACTCAGAACCCGCGAGGATGCCAGACTGCGGGCGGAAAATGCCAACGCCGCCAAGGGCAGACTTCTGGCCACTGTCAGCCACGAAATTCGTCTGCCGCTATCAGGCATTCTGGGCATGAACCATCTTCTGTCGCAGACCAAACTCACACAGGAGCAGCACAACTATCTCGACGGAATGCGCCAGTCGGGGCAATCACTGGTGCAGCTCGTCGAGGATCTGCTCGATTTTTCCACGATGGAAGCCGGGCGGTTCAGGCTCAATCCGAGAGCCGAGAACCTGCGCCAGCTCATCGAAAGTGTGGTGGAAATGCTGGCCCATCGCGCCCACGAAAAGGGCATCGAAATCGCGTCCATCGTTTCGGCCGATGTTCCTGACTGTCTCGATTTCGATCCCGCACGTCTGCGCCAGGTGCTGTTCAACCTCATCGGCAATGCGGTGAAGTTCACGACCAGGGGCGGTGTGCTGGTGCGAGCATCCATGCTCGGCGACACGCTTTCGATTGCCGTGAACGACACCGGTCCCGGGATCGGGAAAGCAGAACAGGCCCGCATTTTCGGTGAGTTCGAACAGGCAGGCTCCGCATCGCACAGACATGCAGGCACGGGCCTTGGCCTTGCCATCTCCGCCCGCATCATCCGCGAATTCGGTGGGGCGCTGACGGTGGCGAGCAAGAAGGGAGAGGGCAGCGTCTTTACGGCAACCTTCAAGCCGGGCGCAGCACCGACCTCCAACGGGGTGTCCAGCCGCGCGGGCGCGCTCTGCAAGTCGAACGTCCTGTTGCTGGCACCGGCAGGCGTTGCTGCAACCGCCACCGGCGATATCATCCGGGGTCTGGGTGGCACTTGCACTTTGGTTTCGACACCGAGACAATTGAAGGCGGCGAGGCTTAACACCCCCAATAGTCTGGCTGACATCACCGACATCATCGTCGATCACCGGGTTGCCCCGCAGTTTCGCGAGGCGTTGGAAGGCTGGTCATCAAGATCTGACCGCACTGTCCGCCAGATTTTGCTGGTCAACCCGGAAGAGCGCGGCGCGCAGTCGCAGGAGGCGTTCGACGCCTGGCTGATCCGTCCCTTGCGTGAAAAGTCGCTGACCGACGTTCTGTGCGGTCGTCTGCGCGGGCTTGAGCGTCGCGATGCCATCAATGACAATCAGCATCCCGGTTTTGGTTTTTCCACGGCTCTGAATGAGGCGCCCTATGACCTTGATGTTCTCGTGGCCGAGGACGATCCTGTCAACGCCCGCATCTTGCGTGCCGTGCTGGAGAAATCCGGCTGTCAGGTGCGTATGGTCCACGACTTCGAAGCTCTGACGAAGGCTCTTTCGGTGGCTGGTGGACCTTTGCCGGATCTCGTTATTTCCGATCTCCATATGCCCCTTGGTGATGGGCTGGAGGTACTGCCACGCCTCAACGCGTTGCTGAAGGGTCGTAAAAACCTACCGATCATGGTGCTGAGCGGCGATACGACGCCTGAGACGAAATCCGTTCTGCTCAAGGCGGGCATCAGCACGGTGCTCGTCAAACCGGTGGAGCCGAAGCGTCTGATCGAGGATGTGTTGCGTCTGTTTCCACAAAAACGCACCGGCGCGTTTTGAATTGATCTCCTGCCCGTTACGCGGCTAACTGTCACTGTTGTGTCGTCAAGAAGTGATTTATGACAGCCAGAACGAAACGGTGGTGGGGCGATTCTCCATGGTCACGGAAACTCTTGAACATGACATTCGCGAGCGCAATGTCATTGCACATATCGCGCCCGTTTCGCCGCCGCGCAACGACGATGTGTTCGGTCGCATCGGCCCGCTGGAAACCCGGCTGGCCAGAAACGACCGTGAAATCGACGCGGCACAGCATGTCCGCTTCCGGGTCTTTGTGGAGGAGATGGGCGCGCGGCTTCCCGCCGACGCCATGCGCCGCAATCGTGATATCGATGCATTCGATGCCGTCTGCGACCATCTGCTGGTTCTGGACAATTCCATCGAAGGCGATCCGGAAGACCAGATCGTCGGCACCTACCGCCTGCTGCGCCAGGAAACGGCTTTTGCCTACAATGGTTTTTACTCGGCCAGCGAGTTCGATGTCGACGGGCTGATCGCCCGCCATCCGGGCAAGCGCTTCATGGAACTCGGCCGCTCCTGCGTTCTGCCGCAATATCGCACGAAAAGAACGGTCGAACTTCTGTGGCAGGGCAACTGGGCCTATGCCGTCCGCCACCGTATGGATGCCATGATCGGCTGCGCTTCGTTTCCCGGTGTGCAGCCGGAGGCGCATGCTCTGGCGCTTTCCTTCCTCCATCACAATTGCGGTGCGAAAGGCGAATGGTCTGCATCTGCCCTGCCCGAGCTTTACCGCGAGATGGACATGATGCCCACCGAAGCCATCAACCCGCGCCGTGCGCTTGTCGGTATGCCGCCGCTCATCAAGGCCTATATGCGCATCGGCGCCACATTCGGTTCCGGCGCCGTGGTCGACCATGCCTTCAACACGACGGATGTGCTGGTCATTCTACCGGTGTCATCCATCGCCGGACGATACATCACCTATTACGGCGGCGAAGGCTATCGTTTCAACGGTTAAGTCTGAAGCTTCCTGTGGGCAGGCGGGTCGACTGTGTTGTGGTAAAGGCGAGGGGCCGTTAGTCTGACGCTCGTTTCCCGCAACATACAACGATATTGAAAAGCCATTGACGGACGTTCATTCCACCGCCTCGCTCATTTCTGAACAGAGCCGCGCGTCGGCCACGCCGATGATGGAGCAATATATCGAGATCAAGGCGAACAACCCCGGTTCGCTGCTGTTCTATCGCATGGGCGATTTCTACGAACTGTTTTTCGACGATGCCGCAGAAGCCTCGCGTGCGCTCGGCATCACGCTGACGAAACGCGGCCAGCATCTGGGTCAGGACATTCCCATGTGCGGCGTCCCAGTGCATGCGGCGGATGATTACCTTCAAAAGCTGATCCTGCGCGGGTATCGCGTCGCCGTCTGCGAACAGACGGAAGACCCGGCGGAAGCCAAGAAGCGCGGCTCGAAATCGGTGGTGCGGCGCGATGTGGTGCGGCTCGTGACGCCGGGAACGCTGACCGAAGAAAAGCTGCTGTCGCCGGAGGAATCCAATTATCTGATGGCGCTCGCGCGGATCAGGGGCAGCGCCGAGGCGCAGTTCGCGCTCGCCTGGATCGATATTTCAACCGGCGTTTTTCGTCTGGCAGAGACGACGCTGACACGGCTTCTGGCCGATATCTGGCGCATCGATCCGCGCGAGCTGATCGTTGCCGACAGCCTGTTCCACGACGAGGAATTGAAGGCAGTTTTCGACGTACTGGGTCGCGTGACCGTGCCGCAGCCTGCCGTCCTGTTTGACAGCGCAACGGCAGAAGGCCGTGTTGCCCGCTATTTCGGTGTCACCACGCTGGATGGTTTTGGCACGTTCTCCCGCGTCGAGATGGCGGCGGCCGCCGCCGCGGTCGCCTATGTCGAGAAAACCCAGATTGCCGAACGCCCGCCCTTGGCGGCACCCGAGCGCGAAAGTGCCGCCTCCACGCTCTTCATCGATCCTGCCACGCGCGCCAATCTGGAGCTGACGAAGACGCTGTCGGGTGAACGCGACGGCTCGCTGCTGCACGCCATCAACCGCACGGTGACGGGCGGCGGGGCGCGACTTCTGGCAGAGCGGCTGATGTCGCCGCTGACCGATGCGGACAAGATCAATGCGCGGCTGGATGCGGTTGCCTATCTGCTGGACGATGTATCGCTCTCCGATGGCTTGCGCGATGCGCTGAAGCAGGTGGCCGACATGCCGCGCGCGCTATCGCGCCTGGCGCTCGATCGCGGCGGGCCACGCGACATCGGCGCCATCAGGCTGGGGCTTTCCGCCGCCGCCAATGTTGCGGAATTGCTCGATCAGGGCCTGTTGCCGGATGAGCTGGCCGACGCGCTTGCTGCGCTCAAAGCGCTTCCGACACCGCTGGAAGCGATGCTGAGCGCGACGCTTGCCGACGAATTGCCCTTGCTGAAACGGGATGGTGGATTCGTGCGGGAGGGTTCCAACACCGAGTTGGACGAGATCCGGGCGCTGCGGGACCAATCGCGCCGTGTCATCGCCGGGCTGCAACTGCAATATAGCGAAGAGACCGGCATCAAGTCTCTGAAGATCAAGCACAACAACGTGCTCGGCTATTTCATCGAGGTAACCGCGGGCAATGCCGATGTGATGATGACGGGCGACGAGGCCAAAGCCCGCTTCATCCACCGCCAGACCATGGCGGGTGCCATGCGCTTTACCACGACCGAACTCGCCGATCTGGAAAGCCGCATTGCCAACGCGGCCTCGCAGGCGCTGTCGATCGAGTTGCAGGCTTTCGAGCAGATGGTCCGGGCCATCGTTTCCCATGCCGAAGCCATCAAGGCTGGCGCCCTGGCACTCGCAAAGATCGACGTTGCCACAAGTCTTGCCCATCTTGCTGCGGAACAGGCCTATTGCCGCCCCGTCATCGACGGTTCGATGATGTTCAGCATCAAGGGCGGGCGGCATCCGGTGGTGGAGCAGGCGCTGCGCCGCCAGTCTTCCGGACCTTTCATCGCCAATCATTGCGATCTCTCGGCGGTCAACGGCAACCGCAACGGCGCTATCTGGCTGCTGACCGGCCCGAATATGGGCGGTAAATCGACCTTCCTGCGCCAGAACGCGTTGATTGCCATTCTGGGTCAGATCGGCTCCTTCGTTCCGGCGGATGCTGCCCATATCGGCATCGTCGACCGGCTGTTTTCCCGCGTCGGCGCGTCGGACGATCTGGCGCGGGGCCGCTCGACCTTCATGGTGGAGATGGTGGAGACGGCAGCGATCCTCAATCAGGCGACGGATCGCTCGCTCGTCATTCTGGACGAGATCGGTCGCGGTACGGCGACCTTCGACGGCCTTTCGATCGCATGGGCGGCGGTCGAACACCTGCACGAGGTCAACCGCTGCCGGGGCCTGTTTGCCACCCACTTCCACGAATTGACGGTGCTGTCCGAAAAGCTCGGTCGCTTGTCTAATGCCACCATGAAAGTGCGCGAGTGGGAAGGCGACGTGATCTTCTTGCACGAGGTCGGGCCGGGTGCTGCCGATCGTTCCTACGGTATCCAGGTCGCCAAGCTTGCGGGTCTTCCGGCCTCTGTGGTCGAGCGCGCGCGGGCGGTTCTGACCCAGCTCGAAGATGCCGACCGCAAGAACCCGGCGAGCCAGTTGATCGACGATCTGCCGCTGTTCCAGATCGCGGTGCGGCGCGAGGAAAGCCGCAACCATGGAAATTCGAAGGTGGATGAGGCACTGAAGGCACTGAACCCGGATGAAATGACCCCGCGTGAGGCGCTGGACGCGCTATACGCGCTCAAGAAACAACTTGGCAAGGCTTGAGCCCTATAGTGTCCTTGTGAAGGGGCACTGTCCTTTTTAGATGCGCATCGTGCCTGTCCTTCACGCCCGAAAATCGCTATAGGGCTATGCCAAAAGCAGAGCCCATATGAAATGGATAACGGCATCAATGGCCACAAAAGACCTGGATTTCTCAGCGATACTGGATGTCGACGCACTGAAACGGGAATGCGAATTCGTCTTTCAGGGTGATGAGCAGCGCGTTTCCGATCTGCGGGCCGATCTGTTGCCGATCTTCAAGAAGGCCAGTGCACAGGGCCGCGACAAGGCGCGCGAACTGCTGGATACGGAAGGCGGCGGTATCGATTGCGCACGCCGGATTTCCTGGCTTCAGGACCGCCTGATCGAGGTGCTCTACCAACTGGCCTGCCGCCATGTCTACCCCAACGACGCCCAGCAGATCGCAATCACCGCGGTTGGCGGGTACGGTCGCGGCACGCTGGCGCCAGGCTCCGACATTGATCTCCTGTTCCTGCTGCCCACCAAAAATACGCCTGACATGAACAAGGCCATCGAGTTCATCCTCTATATTCTGTGGGATATCGGCTTCAAGGTCGGCCATGCCACGCGCACGGTGGACGAGTGCATTCGCCTGTCGAAGGCGGATATGACGATCCGCACCGCCATTCTCGAAATGCGCTCCATCTGCGGCAAGCAGACGCTGGCCGATGAGCTTGAGCGTCGTTTCGAGACGGAAGTCGTGACCGGCAGTGGTCCGGAATTCATTGCCGCCAAACTGGCCGAGCGCGACCAGCGCCACCGCAAGGCAGGGGATACACGCTATCTGGTGGAGCCCAACGTCAAGGAAGGCAAGGGTGGCCTGCGTGACCTGCACACGCTGTTCTGGATCGCCAAATATTACTACCATGTTCGCGATACCGCCGAACTGGTAAAGCTTGGCGTACTCTCGAAACGCGAACTGAAGCTGTTCGAAAAGGCCGACGATTTCCTCTGGACCGTGCGGTGCCAGATGCATTTCATCACCGGCAAGGCGGAAGAGCGGCTGTCCTTCGACATACAGCGGGACATCGCCGCGGCCTTGAACTACCAGCCGCGCCCCGGCCTGTCCGCCGTCGAGCGCTTCATGAAACACTATTTCCTCGTCGCCAAGGATGTGGGAGATCTCACCCGCATTCTCTGCGCCGCATTGGAAGACAGGCAGGCCAAGGACGTCCCCGGTCTGTCGGGCGTGTTCAGCCGTTTTGCCCACCGTCTGCGCAAGATACCCGGCTCCGACGAATTCGTGGAAGATCGCGGCCGCATTGCGCTGGCCAATGCCGACGTGTTCCGCAACGATCCCGTCAGCATCATCAGGCTGTTTCATGTGGCCGACATCAACAATCTCGAACTGCACCCGGATGCGCTGCGCGTCGTCACACGATCCATGGCGCTGATCAACCACGACCTGCGCGAGAACGAAGAGGCCAACCGTCTCTTCCTCGCCATTCTCACATCCAGGCGTGATCCCGCGCTGACCTTGCGGCGCATGAACGAGGCGGGTGTGCTGGGCAAGTTCATTCCGGAATTCGGCAAGATCGTCGCGATGATGCAGTTCAACATGTACCACCACTACACGGTGGATGAGCATCTGATCCGCTCCATTGCGGTGCTTGCGGAAATCGAAAAGGGACAGGCGGTCGACACCCATCCGCTTGTCAATCAGCTGATACCCGGAGTGGAGGATCGCGAGGCTCTTTATGTGGCTGTGCTGCTGCATGATGTGGCCAAGGGTCGGCAGGAGGATCATTCGATTGCCGGTGCCCGCGTTGCGCGCAAGCTGTGCCAGCGTTTCCGGCTGAGCAGCAAGCAGACCGAGACCGTGTTCTGGCTGATCGAACAGCATTTGCTGATGTCGATGGTGGCGCAGACGCGCGATCTGCACGACCGCAAGACGATCACCGACTTTGCGGCCAAAGTGCAGTCGATGGAACGGCTGAAAATGCTGCTCATCCTCACCGTCTGCGACATCAGGGCGGTAGGCCCGGATGTGTGGAACGGCTGGAAAGGCCAGCTTCTGCGCACGCTCTATTACGAAACCGAGCTTCTTCTATCGGGTGGTTTCTCGGAGACGTCTCGCAAGGAACGCGCAAAGATCGCCCGTCAGGCGCTGTATGACGCGCTGACGGACTGGGGCCAGAAGGCACGGCGCAAATATACCGGCCTGCACTATGAGCCCTATCTTCTGTCGGTCGATCTGGACGATCAAATCCGCCACACGCGGTTTTTGCGCGAGGCCGACAAGCAGGAAAAAGCGCTGTCGACGATGGTGCGGACCCATTCCTTCCACGCCATCACCGAAATCACCGTGCTGGCCCCAGACCATCCGCGCCTCCTGTCGATCATCACCGGCGCCTGTGCGGCTGCCGGTGCCAACATTGCCGATGCGCAAATCTTCACCACGTCGGATGGCCGCGCGCTCGATACCATCCTCATCAATCGCGAGTTCCCCATCGACGAGGATGAGACGCGGCGCGCCAACAATATCGGCAAGATGATAGAGGAGGTGCTGGCGGGCAAAAAGCGGATCCCGGAAATCATCGCGACGCGCACCAAGAGCCGCAAGAAGAGCAAAACCTTCAACATTCCGCCCTCCGTGACCATCTCGAACGGCTTGTCCAACAAGTTTTCGGTGATCGAGGTGGAATGCCTCGACCGTACCGGCCTGCTCGCGGATATGACGGCGGTCCTGGCCGATCTCTCCCTCGACATCACCTCGGCGCGTATCACGACGTTCGGCGAAAAGGTCATCGATACCTTCTATGTGACCGATCTCTTCGGCCAGAAGGTCATGACCGACAACCGCCAGGCCAGCATCGCATCCCGTTTGAAAGCGGTGATGGCCGAACAGGAAGACGAATTGCGCGACCGAATGCCGTCGGGCATCATCGCCCATCCCGATGTCGCGGCTCTGCCCGCTGCACGCACCGCGAAGGCTTGACGAAACCATGGGTCTGATCGCGAAATTCGCAACCGTCGGCACCGCGACGCTGGGGAGCCGGCTTTTCGGCTTCGTTCGTGAAATGCTGATGGCGGCTGCCGTGGGAACTGGGCCGGTGGCCGACGCCTTCAACGCCGCCTTCCGGTTTCCCAATACCTTCCGCCGCCTGTTTGCCGAAGGTGCCTTCAACTCGGCCTTCGTGCCGCTGTTTGCCAAGGAAATCGAGGCCAACGGCATGGAGGGCGCGAAACGGTTTTCGGAGGAGGTCTTCGGTGTCCTCTTCACGGTGCTGATGGCGCTGACGATCCTCATGGAGCTGTCGATGCCGTTCATCGTCAGAACCGTCATTGCGCCGGGTTTTGTCGAGGACCCGACCAAGTTCGACAACACCGTGCGTCTCGCGACCATCATGTTTCCCTATCTCGCCTGCATGTCGCTGGCGGCCATGATGGGCGGCATGCTGAATTCGCTGCATCGTTACTTTGCAGCGGCTATCGCGCCCGTGTTCCTCAACATCATTCTCATCGGCGTGCTGGGTTTTGCCTGGTGGAAGAGCTTCGATCCGCTTCAGGTGGGCTATGCCTTGTCCTGGGGTGTGATGGCGGCCGGTTTCGTCCAGCTTGCCATCGTCTGGATTGCGGTGCGCAATGCCGGCATCAAGATCGGCTTTCGGCGCCCGCGCATGACCGGCAACGTCAAACGCCTGCTGGTGCTGGCGCTGCCCGCCGCCATTACCGGTGGCATTACCCAGATCAACCTGCTGATCAACACCAATATCGCATCCGGCAAGGAAGGCGTCATCTCGTCTCTCGCCTATGCGGACCGTATCTATCAGCTACCCCTTGGCGTCGTCGGCATTGCCGTGGCGACCGTGCTGTTGCCGGAGCTCGCCCGCGCGCTGCGTGGTGGACATCAGGTGGAAGCGGCCAATCTGCAGAACCGCTCGGTCGAATTCGTCATGTTTCTGACGCTGCCTGCCGCCGCCGCTCTTCTGGTGATGGCAGAACCTATCGTGCGGTTTCTGTATGAGCGCGGCAACTTCTCCGCGTCCGCCACTGGCACCGTGGCTGAAATTCTCGGCATCTACGGTCTCGGCCTGCCCGCCTTCGTGCTGATCAAGGCGTTCATTCCGGGCTTTTTCGCACGGGAAGACACCCGCACACCGATGATCTTTGCGGCCATTTCGGTTGTCGTCAACATATCGATGGCGCTCACGCTGTTTCCGACCCACGGCGGCCCGGGCATCGCGACAGCTGAAATCACAGCTGGTTGGGTCAATGCCGCGCTGCTGTTCGGCATGCTGCTCTGGCGAGGCCACTGGAAGCTCGATATTCCGCTTCTGACCCGCATTCCACGGCTTCTGTTTGCAGCAGCTGTCATGGCCATCGCCATCCACTATGCGCTCGCCTATCTCGCCTATGAGCTGTCGTCTGCGTCCTCCATCGCGGTCAGGGCCGGAACGCTGCTTGCTCTCGTCTTTGCGGCCATGGTGCTTTATTTCGGTCTGGCGTTTCTGTCAGGCGGTGCCAGTCTCGGCATGGTCAAAAGGGGATTGAAGCGAAAGTCGAAACCTGCGGAAAAAGAGCAGGAGGGCTGATGTCGGATTTTTCTTCTTCCAGACGCATCGCATTGGTAACGCTTGTCATCGACGATTATGACAGGGCGAAATCCTTTTACTGCGACCTGCTGGGCTTCGATTGCGTTTCCGACACGCCGCTTCCCGATGGAAAACGGTGGGTCGTGGTTGCGCCCAAGGCAAGTCAGGGCGCGGGTCTTTTGCTGGCGCAGGCAGATGGTCCGCAGCAAAACGACGTCATCGGAAAACAGACAGGAGGACGCGTTGGCTTCTTTCTCCATACGGATGATTTTGCCGGTGATTTTGCAGCGATGACCGCAAAGGGCATCCGGTTTCTGGAGGAGCCGCGTCACGAGGCCTATGGCTCGGTCGCGGTTTTTGAAGACTCCTATGGTAACAAATGGGATCTGTTGCAACCTGCGCGTTGAATTCATGCAAACCCCTTGATCGGATAGTTTTGCAGGTGCATAAGCGCGGCCAATTTGAAACAAGAGGCAAGGCCCTCCACAAGCCTTTTCGAGGATGATCATGGATACATTCAAGCCGCTGGTTTTCTCGGGCGTCCAGCCCACCGGAAACCTCCATCTGGGCAACTATCTTGGTGCCATCCGCAAGTTCGTCGCTTTGCAGGACAACAATGACTGCATCTATTGCGTCGTGGACATGCACGCCATTACCGCCCAGCTGGTCCATGCTGATCTGAAGGCGCAGACGCGCTCGATTGCGGCGGCCTTCATCGCGGCGGGCATCGATCCGGTCAAGCATATCGTCTTCAACCAGTCAGCCGTGCCGCAACATGCGGAGCTGGCCTGGGTGTTCAACTGCGTGGCGCGCATCGGCTGGATGGAGCGCATGACGCAGTTCAAGGACAAGTCCGGCAAGAATGCCGAGCAGGTCTCGCTGGGACTGCTGGCCTATCCAAGCCTCATGGCCGCCGACATACTGGTCTATCGTGCGACCCATGTTCCGGTTGGCGACGACCAGAAGCAGCATCTGGAACTGGCGCGCGACATCGCCCAGAAGTTCAACATCGATTTCAGCGACAATATTCGCAATGCCGGTCTCGGCATTGACATCACCGTCGGCAATGAACCGGTTCACGCCTACTTCCCGATGGTGGAACCGTTGATCGGCGGCCCTGCGCCGCGTGTCATGTCGTTGAAGGACGGCACCAAGAAGATGTCGAAATCCGACCCTTCCGATCTGTCGCGCATCAACCTGATGGACGATGTCGACACGCTGTCGCGCAAGATCAAGAAGGCCAAGACCGACCCGGACGCGCTGCCAGGTGAAATCGAGGGATTGAAAGGCCGCGCGGAAGCCGAAAATCTGGTCGGCATCTATGCGGCTCTGTCGGACAAGACCAAGGCGGACGTGCTGGCGGAATTCGGCGGCCAGCAGTTCTCGGCCTTCAAGCCCGCACTCGTCGATCTCGCGGTCAATGTTCTCGCTCCCATCAATAGCGAGATGCGCCGCCTGCTGGATGATGTCAGCCATATCGACGCGATCCTGAAACAGGGTGGCGAGCGAGCACGCGCAATCGCCGAAAAGACCATGAACGAGGTGCGCGACATCATCGGTTTCCTGCGCTGAGGCGACGAGATTTTCCTGCGCGCAAGAGCATGTTTTAATCCTGGAATTTGATATAAAGTCCGCCCGAGCCGTCGGGCGGCTTTGGCTATGACGGCGAAGACAGGAGAACGCAATGGTATCGAAACGGCTTTCGCGTCTCGAAGGACACCGCCGTAAGTTTCTGGTGGTCATCGATGGGACGCCCGAATGCGAAAGGGCCGTTCATTATGCCGGTCGCCGCGCAAAGAATTCCAATGGCGCGCTCGTGCTTCTCTATGTGATCCCGGACGGCGATTTCCAGCAATGGCTGGGTGTCGAGCAGATCATGCGTGCCGAAGCGCGTGAGGAAGCGGAGGCATCGCTGGCGAAGGTCGCACAAAAGGTGCGTGAAAATGTGGGGTCGGAGCCGGAAATGGTGATCCGCGAAGGCAATGCCGCCGAGCAGATTCACGGGCTGATCGAGGAAGACCGCGATATCGCCATTCTCGTTCTGGCAGCCGGTTCCACCAAGGAAGGTCCCGGCCCGCTGGTGTCGTCCATCGCCGGACGCGGTACGGCGTTTCCCATTCCGGTGACGGTTCTGCCGGATAGCTTGACCGACGAGGAAATCGACGCGCTGTGCTGAGGCCGACGATATCGGCTTGAACAGGATATGCTTATTTCTTGAATGGGTTTATCATGTCAGGACTTGAAGTCAGGCTTCGTCCGGCATACTTTGGAAGTATTCTAAATTCCGGGATGGCTCGTGCTCGTCCCGAGGGAGATCACTATGTTCATTCAGACGGAATCCACACCGAACCCGGCCACCCTGAAATTTCTTCCGGGCAAGGTCGTTCTGGAAAGCGGGACGGCGGAATTCCTGAACGCCGCGCAAGCGCAGGCCTCGCCGCTGGCCTCTGTGCTTTTTGAAATTCCGGGCGTCACCGGCGTCTATTACGGTTTCGATTTCATCACCGTGAGCAAGGACGGCGCCGAATGGCAGCACCTCAAGCCTGCGATTCTCGGTTCGATCATGGAGCACTTCATGTCCGGGCGCCCGTTGATGGGAACGGCGGTCTCGGCTGAGATATCGGATGAGGAAGAAGAGTTCTTCGAGGCTGGTGACGAAACAATCGTCGCCACCATCAAGGAACTTCTGGAAACGCGTGTGCGTCCCGCCGTTGCGCAGGATGGCGGCGATATCACCTTCCGCGGTTTTCGCGACGGTACGGTGTTCCTCAACATGAAGGGCGCCTGTTCGGGTTGCCCGTCTTCTACGGCGACGTTGAAGCACGGCGTTCAGAACCTGCTGCGCCACTTCGTTCCTGAAGTGCAAGAGGTCGAGGCTGTCTGATCAAGGGCAGCTTTCCTCATGCTGATTCTCTCCATCGATACATCCGGCGTGGATTGTTCTGCCTGTGTTTATGACAGTGCGGCGGACGCGGTGCTGGGTGAGGTGACAGAACACATCGGCAAGGGCCATGCGGAGCTTCTGATGGGCATCATCGACGGTGCCTTGAACGAGGCATCCGTGACGCTCGATGCCATAGAGCGGATCGCTGTGACCATTGGGCCCGGTTCCTTCACGGGCATCCGCGTCGGTGTTGCCGCAGCACGCGGCTTTGCGCTGTCTTTGGGTGTCGAGGCAGTGGGCATCACCACGCTGGAAACGCTCGCCGCCCATCACCTGTCTCAAAATCCCGGTCTGCCGGTTGCGGTCGGCCTCGATGCTAAGCGCGGTGAGGTCTATCTCCAGACGTTCGCGGCAGATGGCGCGCCCTCAAGCGATGCGGCATTGCTGTCTCTGGAGGACGCGAAAGCAGCCCTTTCAGGGTTCGCTGGCACTATCATCGGCTCGGCTCACCCGCTTTTGGCCGGTGGCGAGACCGGGTCAGGGCCGGATCGGTTCGCGATTGCGACCGTAGCCCGCGTGGCTGCGACAAAGCCGGTGGGCGTGCCCAAACCCGCGCCGCTCTACCTGCGCGGACCCGACGCCAAACCGCAGACAGGATTTGCACTGGAACGTCGCCCGGTAGCCTGATACGGGCAATTCATACCCTGATGCGGATGATTCCCTGACATGTTTGACGATTATCTCAGCTGGAAACCCTTTTTCGAAGTTCTTGCCATGGAGCACGCTGATTGCGCCGATGTGGCCACGCTCCACCATGAGCGGTTTCCGCGTCCATGGAGTGACGCAGAATTTGCCGGCCTGCTGGGACAATCGAGTGTGTTTGGTGCTGTCGCGCGCCAGACCAATGCATTCTTCAGCAAACCGATGGGCGGGTTCGTGCTGTCACGGGAGGCGGGCGGGGAGGCGGAAATCCTGACCCTTGCCGTTAGCCACAAGTTCGGTCGCTCCGGTCTGGGCTGGCGGCTGATGCAGTCGGTCATGCGCGAAGCGATGATGCGTGGCGCTGAAACCATGTTTCTGGAGGTGGATGGCGGCAACGCTGGTGCCATCGGTCTGTATAGAAAACTGGGCTTCGAAACGGTCGCCGAACGGCAGGCCTACTACACAGCCAAGGATGGCACGAAGTCGACGGCGCTTGTCATGCGGCGTGATCTTCGCTAGGTCGTGTAGAGACCAAGCACAGCGCCTCAGGGCGACCCAACGGAAGCAGTTGAAAGCCTAAACGACGTGATAGATATCTCGAAAACCCTGGAAGAACTGTGTGCCGAGCGCGGTATGCGCATGACCGACCAGCGTCGCGTGATTGCCCGCGTCATCCAGGAATCCGTTGATCATCCCGATGTCGAAGAGCTCTATCGCCGGTCTTCCGCAGTCGATCCGCGCATTTCCATTTCCACGGTCTATCGCACGGTCAAGCTGTTTGAGGATGCCGGTATCATCGAGCGGCACGATTTCCGCGATGGCCGCTCGCGCTACGAAACGATGCCGGAAGAACACCACGATCACCTGATCGACCTCAAGCATGGCGTGGTGATCGAGTTTCATTCGCCCGAGATCGAAGCCTTGCAGGAAAAAATCGCGCGTGAACATGGCTTCAGGCTGGTTGATCACCGTCTTGAGCTCTATGGTGTGCCTCTAAAGCCTGAAGACAATTGAAGCAGACAAGGCCACAAAGCGGATGAAGCGATGATGTGGTTGCGGGTGATCTATCTGACCGTCGTCCTGACGGTGGCGACACTTGTTCTTTTACCCGTGCAACTGATTGGTCTCTGCTTCGATCTCCCGCTCAGACGCCGCTTGCCACGATACTGGCACCGGATTGCGTGCCACGCGCTGGGCATCAAGGTGCATGTCCATGACAGGCTGGAAACCGCCAAGCCTCTTCTCCTGGTGGTCAACCATGTCTCATGGACCGATATCATGGTGTTGGGCAGCGTTGCCGATGTGGCGTTCATCGCCAAGACGGAAGTGCGCGACTGGCCGGTCTTCGGTGTTCTGGCGCGATTGCAGAAAACCATCTTCATTGCGCGGGAGCAGAAACGAAGCGCGGGCGCGCAGGTCAACGAGATTGCGCAACGTCTGGCGGACGGTGAAATCGTCGTGCTTTTTCCCGAGGGAACGACCTCTGACGGCAACCGGATTTTGCCCGTCAAATCCTCCCTCTTCGGCGCAGCGTCGAGTGCGGCCGAGCAGGTGCCGGGGGAGCTGGTACATGTCCAGCCGGTCACGATCGCCTATACCGGCATTTACGGCATGGCGATGGGTCGCTACCACCGCCCGGTCGCGGCCTGGCCGGGAACGGTCGGGCTGGTGCCGTCGCTGCTTGGCCTGTTGAAAGCCGGGGCCATCGATGTCGATGTGTCCTTTGGCGAGACGATCCCCTTTCGTCGTGGGGATAATCGAAAGGCATTGAGCGTTCAAGCGACGATGTCTCTTCGTGCGATGCTGGGCTTCAGCTTGCGCGGCGGCTGGCGAAAGCCACGTTGAGACCGGGATTTTCCGATGCTGCGATCCGGTTTTCGCTCAGACGTTCGCGATCGCGCATTTTTCTGTTTAATGTGGCGCTTAAAATCATTAGATAACGGCCATGACCCAGGAAACGATCGGCCTCGAGGCCGCCCCGACTGCTCTTCGCGAAGGTGCAAACAGCCGCAAGGTCTTTATCAAGACCTATGGCTGTCAGATGAATGTCTATGACAGCGTGCGCATGAGCGACGCGCTGGCCAAGGACGGCTATGTGCCGACCGAGGATATGGGTGAGGCGGATCTGGTTCTGCTCAACACCTGTCATATCAGGGAAAAGGCCGCCGAGAAGGTCTACTCCGCGCTTGGACGCCTGCGGGATATGAAGAAGTCCCGCGAAGAGCAGGGTCGCGAATTCGTGATCGGCGTTGCCGGTTGCGTGGCCCAGGCCGAGGGCGAGGAAATTCTGCGCCGTGCGCCGGCAGTCGACGTGGTGATCGGCCCACAGACTTACCATCGTCTGCCCGAAGCGCTGCGGCGGGTGCGCGGCGGCGAGCGCGTGATCGAGACCGAATATGCCGTCGAAGACAAGTTCGAGCACCTGCCGGTCGCCGAAACTGCGAAGATCCGGGCGCGTGGCGTCACCGCTTTTCTGACGGTTCAGGAAGGCTGCGACAAGTTCTGTACCTTCTGCGTGGTGCCCTACACGCGTGGTTCGGAAGTTTCGCGGCCCGTACAGCAGATTGTCGATGAAGCGACGCGGCTGGCGCAGTCCGGTGTGCGCGAAATCACGCTGCTGGGCCAGAACGTCAATGCGTGGCGCTCGACGGGACCGAAGGGCGAGCAATGGGGCCTTGCCGAATTGCTCTACCGGTTGGCCGAGATCCCCGGTATCGCCCGCCTGCGTTATACGACCAGCCACCCGCGCGACATGGACGACCGGCTCATCGAGGCGCATCGCGATCTGCGCGTTTTGATGCCTTATCTTCACCTTCCGGTGCAATCCGGCTCCGACCGGATCCTCAAGGCCATGAACCGCCGACACACCGGCGAGGAGTATATTAGGCTGATCGAAAAAATTCGCAGTGCCCGCCCTGATATTGCCATGTCCGGAGACTTTATTGTTGGTTTCCCCGGCGAGACGGATCGTGATTTCGACGATACGCTGGCGCTGGTGGAAGAGGTGAAATACGCGCAGGCCTTTTCGTTCAAATATTCGACACGTCCCGGCACGCCGGGAGCGGATCTGACCGATCAGGTACCCGAAGACGTGAAGGCCGAAAGGCTGGAGCGACTACAGGCTCTCCTGCTGAAACAGCAGCACGAATTTGCCGGATCGCTGGTCGGCAAGACCATGGATGTGCTGCTGGAAAAGCCGGGTCGGATGCCCGGCCAGTTGATTGGACGATCTCCTTGGCTGCAATCTGTGAATCTTGATGCAAATGACATGAAAATCGGCGACATTATTCATGTACGAATCACCGCAACGGGTCCAAACAGCTTGTTTGCCGAGGTGGCATAAAGCTAGAGTGAGGAACCGACACTGATTAGGACGGGAGCCTGACCGCTTGAACGCACACGAATTGGTATCACCCTCATCGCGCCAGCCACGCCCAGCCGCGACCGACGCCAATCACTTCGTCCTCACGTTCGAGAATAACAGGATAGCCGGAGAGCTATTCGGTCAGTTCGATCAGAACCTCAAATTGCTGGAACAGCGTCTGAAGATTGACGCGCGCCCTCGCGGCAACTCCGTTGCCATCACCGGTGAACTCGTCGCCACCAATCAGGCGCGCCGCGCACTCGACACCCTTTACGAGCGCCTGCAAAAAGGCGGGACGGTCGAGGTGTCTGACGTGGAAGGGGCCATTCGGATGGCCATGGCAGCCGACGACCAGCTGATCTTGCCAACCATGGAGCGCAAGGCCAAGGTCTCCATGGCGCAGATCTCCACCCGCAAGAAGACAATCGCTGCCCGCACGCCGACGCAGGATGTCTATATGCGGGCGCTGGAACAGTCGGAGCTCGTCTTCGGCGTTGGACCGGCCGGTACCGGCAAGACCTATCTGGCTGTGGCGCACGCGGCGCAATTGCTGGAGCGCGGTGTCGTGGATCGGATCATCCTGTCACGTCCGGCGGTCGAAGCCGGTGAGCGCCTGGGCTTCTTGCCCGGCGACATGAAGGAGAAGGTCGATCCTTACCTGCGTCCACTTTACGACGCCCTTTACGACATGATGCCCGGTGACAAGGTGGAGCGTGCCATTCAGGCGGGCGTCATCGAAATCGCGCCGCTGGCCTTCATGCGCGGACGCACGCTGGCCAATTCGGTCGTCATTCTCGACGAAGCGCAGAACACCACGACGATGCAGATGAAGATGTTTTTGACGCGTCTGGGTGAAAACGGCCGCATGATCGTGACGGGCGACCCGAGCCAGGTGGATTTGCCGCGCGGCATGAAGTCCGGCCTTGTGGACGCGTTGCAAATCCTCACGGATGTCGAAGGCGTGTCCGTGGTGCGCTTCAAGGACGTGGACGTCGTTCGCCACCCGATGGTCGCACGGATCGTCCGCGCCTATGAAGCCCAGACGGCGGTACCGGACGAGAGCCTGCCAAGAGGCATTTGACGCAAGACATGACCGCACTGGATATACAGATCAGCGTCGAGGCTGAGGCCTGGCCATCGGAAGACGAGCTGTTCGCCTTTGTCAGCCGGGTCCTGGACCCGGCTGTCGATTTTTTGAAAGCGGAAGAACAGCAGCCGTTTCCCAAGGATACCACAGAGCTGTCGCTGGTCTTTACCGACGACGCGTCGATCCGGGAAATCAATGCGGAGTGGCGCGAAAAGGACAAGCCAACGAATGTGCTGTCCTTCCCGGCCTATCCGCTGGAGCCCGGCGGCATGCCGGGGCCGATGCTGGGTGATATCGTCATCGCGCGTGAAACCGTGGAGCGTGAAGCGCTTGATCTCGAGAAGAGTTTCGATGATCATCTGACCCATCTTCTGGTGCATGGATTTCTGCATCTTTTCGGTTACGATCACATCGACGCCGAGGATGCCGAAGAAATGGAAGAGCTTGAGACTCGCATTTTGGCCAAGCTTGGTCTATCTGATCCCTATGCGGGACAGGAACCGCTTTGATTAAACAGTCTGGGACCATGAACGAACATTCGGCACGACCGCCCCTCGAGGGCAAAGATACCGGGGAACAATCCTCATCGGAGGAAGGCAGTAGTCCCTCACGATCCGAGTATCATTTTAAACCCAGGGCATCCCTCTGGTCTCGAATCTCGCGGCTCTTGAAGCCGTCGCAAGGCGAGCGTCTCCGGGAAGACATTACCGACGCGCTGATGACGGACACCGAAATCGGTGCAGCCTTCACGCCCGAAGAGCGGGCGATGCTCAACAATATCCTGCGGTTCCGCGAAGTTCACGTCGAAGACATCATGATTCCGCGTGTCGATATCGACGGGCTGGATCAGGATATGACGGTCGGCGAAGCGATGATTCTCTTTGAAGAGACGGGCCGCTCGCGCATGCCGGTTTATGACGAGACGCTGGACAACCCCAAAGGCATGATCCACATCCGCGACCTGCTGGCCTTCATTGGCAAGCAGGCCCGCAACAAGCGTCGCGCCGGCTCGCGCGCTGCGGCGGTCGAGGGAACGCGGGCGGCAAAATCCCCACGGGCGAATTTTGATCTGGCTCGCGTCGATCTGGAGCAGACGCTTGCAGATGCCGGTCTCGTCCGCAAAATCCTCTTCGTGCCGTCATCCATGCTCGCGTCGACCCTGTTGAAGACCATGCAGGCACAGCGCACGCAGCTTGCTCTCGTCATCGACGAATATGGCGGGACGGATGGCCTCGTCAGCCACGAAGACATCGTTGAAATGGTGGTGGGCGACATTGACGACGAGCATGACAAGGACGAGACGATGTTCTCGCGCCTGTCGGATGATGTTCTGATAGCCGATGCGCGCGCCGAATTGACCGAGCTTGCCGATGTCATCGGGCATGATTTCGATGTTCGCGAACATATAGAGGAAATCGATACGCTGGGCGGACTGATCTTCTTTGCGCTGGGCCGCATTCCGGTCAAGGGCGAAGTGGTTCGTGCCGTCCCGGGTTTCGAGTTCCATATTCTCGACGCCGATTCCCGACGCATCAAGGGTGTCCGCATCGTGCGCAACCAGTCTTCCGAGGGCGAGGACGACCAGGCACCCGCCGATGCGGCGAGCCAGGTGGTGCTGGCGCTGCCATCTCCGAGCCGTGCGGATAACGCGCCGGTCTAAGCGGATCACGGCCATTTGAAACGACGAAGACCGCAGGGCAAATCACCTGCGGTCTTCGTTGTTTCAGGCCTTGCGCATCTGCATCGAGCGCAGTGGACGCGCGGCGTCTTTTGCAGTAAGTCCCGTTGGGCACACGGTGTCGTTTCCCCGGTCATGAGTGTTAGACGGTACCTCTTTATAAGGTGGAAACTGCATGGAACGACTGGCGGGCAAGATCATGTTGGGCAGTGGTTTTGGCCGGATCTGCGTCGCAGTTCTTGCGGGCGCATTCGGTGCGCTCGCCCTGCCGCCCATCGGTTTTTTTGCCGCCCTTTTCGTATCCTTCACGCTGCTCGTCTGGCTGATCGACGGCACCACCGGTCATCCCGAGGGCGGTGGCTGGTCGCGTGGCTGGAAAACCTTCATCGTCGGCTGGCTGTTCGGTTTCGGGTATTTCGTGGCCGGTCTCTGGTGGCTCGGCAATGCCTTGTTGCTGGAAGCCGACGAATTCGCCTGGGCGTTACCCCTCGCCATTTTCGGACTGCCCGCCTGCCTTGCCATTTTCTACGGCGTGGCCACCATGCTGGCCAACCTGTTGTGGTCCGATGGCTGGGGCCGCATCGCAGCGCTGGCCGCCGCGTTCGGGCTGATGGAATGGCTGCGCAGCTTCATTTTGACCGGTTTTCCGTGGAATGCCGTCGGCTATGGCATCATGCCGATCCCGATCATGATGCAGACGTCCAATCTCATCGGTATTTTCGGCATGTCGATGTTGGCAGTCTTTGTGTTTTCCAGTCCAGCATTGCTGGGCACGAAAAAAGGACTTCTCCCAGGACTGTCGATTGCAGCCACCATGATGGCGTTGCACCTGGGCTATGGCGCTTACCGCCTGAACCAGCCACCGCCGCCTGTCACCGACGACCTGACGGTCAGGATCGTCCAGCCGGGGATCGACCAGTCGGTGAAGATGCTCAACACCGATCGGACGGAAATCTTCAACGCGCATTTGCGCCTATCTTCCTTGCCGCCATCGCCGGGCCACAAGCGGCCCGATATCATCGTCTGGCCGGAAACATCCGTTCCCTTTATCCTGACGCAAAACCCCGACGCCTTGGCCGAAATCGCCAAGACGCTGGAAGACGGCCAGATCCTGTTGACGGGTGCCGTGCGAATGGAAGATGCTGGGACGGGGCTCGCACCACGCTATTACAACTCCGTCTATGCCATCGACAGCGAAGGCCAGATCATCGGTGCGACCGACAAGGTCCATCTCGTCCCGTTCGGGGAATACGTGCCGTTCGAGGACGTGCTGCGCAAGATCGGGATCAACAATCTCATCAGCCTGCCGGGCGGTTTTTCGCCTGCCGTGACCAGAAACCCGATTACGCTTCCCTCGGGCAAGAAGCTTCATTCTTTCATCTGCTACGAAATCATCTTCCCTGGCGACGTGCCTGATGATATCGCGACATCCGCAGCGATCGTCAACGTGACCAACGACGGCTGGTTCGGCAACACGCCCGGTCCCTATCAGCATCTTCAGCAGGCCAGAATCCGTGCCGTCGAGACCGGCATCCCTGTGATTCGCGCAGCCAATACCGGCATTTCGGCCTTCATAAACCCCATGGGACAAATTGTCGCAGGTCTGGACTACGGTCAAAAAGGAATAATCGATTCTACTTTAGGTCGTGCCGCTACTGGCGCAATCACCACAGATATGAGACAACTTCACTTTTGGTTGTTCTTTTTCACGTTACTCGTTATCGCGATAATTGCGCGGCTCGGTTTGTTTGATCGTAAGAATTGACCAAAAACCCCTAAAATTGCATAGTGCTTGTGTTAGGTTACACAACGCACATGATATGTTGCTAATAATGACAATCCTGTGGTTCAGGACCGCAAGGCTGTGTGATCGTTAACCCCGCAGATTTTTTTGAATGTCAGGACAACAACATGACAGAAAACAAGAAAAAGCCGAACCCGATTGACATTCATGTCGGGAGCCGAATTCGCCTCCGCCGTACGATGCTGGGGATGAGCCAGGAGAAGCTGGGCGAAAGCCTTGGCATCACCTTCCAGCAGATCCAGAAGTACGAAAAAGGGACGAACCGCGTCGGTGCCAGCCGCTTGCAGAACATCTCCAGCATCCTGAACGTCCCCGTCTCCTTCTTCTTTGAAGATGCGCCAGGCGACCAAGGTGTCAGCGTCACCGGCATGGCGGAAGCCAACAGCTCCAACTATGTCGTTGACTTCCTGTCCTCTTCCGAAGGTTTGCAGCTCAACCGCGCATTCGTGAAGATCAACGATCCCAAGGTTCGCCGTCGGATCGTCGATCTGGTCAAGGCGCTCGCCGCCGAAGGCGACGCGGAATAAACGATCGAAACAGTTTCGAGAAGCGACAAACGGTCCTTCGGGGCCGTTTTTTGTTGCGTAAGGATGATTTAGGAATTCCGATATAAAGATATATTTATGTCGTTGTGTCCTTGTTTTTTTCGAGCAATGTGACTAACAACGATGACCATTTTTTTGAGGGGAATCCCGCATGCGTGCCAATTACCTATTCACCAGCGAGTCCGTTGCTGAAGGTCACCCTGACAAGGTTTGTGACCGCATTTCCGATGAAATCGTTGATCTGATCTACCGCGAAGCCGCCAAGACCGGGGTCGATCCCTGGACGGTGCGCATCGCCTGCGAGACGCTTGCAACAACGAATCGCGTGGTTATCGCTGGCGAAGTACGGGTTCCCGACACGCTTTTGAAGAAGGCCAAGGACGGTTCAGTGTTCAAGGATGCGAGCGGCCATCCCGTCATCAACCCTGCCAAGTTCAAGGCCGCCGCCCGCAAGGCCATCCGCGACATCGGCTACGAGCAGGACGGTTTCCACTGGAAGACGGCCAGGATCGACGTGCTGCTTCACCCACAGTCTGCCGACATTGCACAGGGCGTCGATAACGCCTCCGACAAGCAGGGCGACGAAGGTGCTGGCGACCAGGGCATCATGTTCGGTTACGCCTGCAAGGAAACGCCGGACCTGATGCCGGCTCCGATCTATTATTCACACCGCATTCTCCAGCTTCTGGCCACCGCCCGCAAAAGCGGCGAAGGCGAAGCCGCCAAGCTCGGTCCCGATGCCAAGAGCCAGGTGACCGTGCGTTACGTTGATGGCAAGGCATCCGAAGCCGTCTCCATCGTGCTTTCAACGCAGCATCTGGATGCCAGCTGGGACTCCAAGAAGGTCCGCTCCGTCGTGGAGCCCTATATCCGCGAAGCGCTTGGTGAGTTGAAGATAGCCGACGATTGCCAGTGGTACATCAACCCGACCGGCAAGTTCGTGATCGGTGGTCCTGATGGTGACGCTGGCCTGACGGGCCGCAAGATTATCGTGGACACCTACGGCGGGGCAGCCCCGCACGGCGGCGGTGCATTCTCCGGCAAGGACACGACGAAGGTCGACCGTTCCGCTGCTTACGCGGCCCGCTACATCGCCAAGAATGTCGTTGCCGCAGGGTTGGCAGAGCGCTGCACGATCCAGCTCTCCTACGCCATCGGCGTTGCGCAGCCCTTGTCGGTCTATGTCGATTTCCACCAGACAGGGACAATGGGCGAAGATGAGGTCGAATCCGCGATCCGCAAGGTCATCGACCTCTCGCCATCGGGCATTCGCCGTCATCTCGACCTCAACAAGCCGATCTATGCCAAGACATCGTCCTACGGCCATTTCGGTCGCAAGGCTGGGCGTGACGGCTCGTTCTCCTGGGAGAAGCTGGATCTGGTCAAGCCGCTCAAGGATGCACTGAAAGCCGCATAAGGCTTGTCAATCATCGCCGATTGAGAGATACGGTCTGAAAAGTTTGAAACCCGCACAGCGCAATAAACAGGCGCGGTGCGGGTTATCCACATGTGCGAGAGTGTAGAAATGACGGAAGAGCGGCGTTCGCGCGCAACGGAAGCGTTTTTTGGTCGGCGCAAGGGCAAGCCACTGCGCAACCAGCAGGTCGATACGATCGAAAACCTTTTGCCGTTGCTGAAGGTGGACCTCGACACTCAGCCGCCGAAAAACCTCGCGGCACTCTTTCCAGCCGACGTGAAGTCCATTCGCCTCGAAATCGGCTTTGGTGGTGGAGAGCACCTAATCCACCGCGCATCCGAAAACCCAGCCACCGGCTTCATCGGCGTCGAGCCCTTCGTCAATTCCATGGCGAAGCTTTTGGGCAGCGTGCGCGAACGTGAGCTGATGAACATCCGTCTTTATGATGACGACGCCACGCAATTGCTGGACTGGCTGCCGGATGCGTCGATCGATCATATCGATCTCCTCTATCCCGATCCGTGGCCGAAAAAGAAGCACTGGAAGCGTCGCTTCGTGTCGGATGTCAATCTGGCCCGGTTTCACCGGGTCCTGAAACCGGGTGCCAAGTTCTGCTTCGCCTCGGATATCGACACCTACATCAACTGGACGCTTCAGCATTGCGCGGCGCATGGCGGCTTTGAATGGACGGCACAGACATCCGCCGACTGGAACACGCCCTTCGATACCTGGCCGGGCACGCGTTACGAGAACAAGGCGAAGCGCGAGGGTCGCAGCTCCGCCTATCTCACCTTCATCCGAACCTGAGTTTTTAGATTTTAGAGCGCTTCATTGTTAAATGGGAGCGTTCTGCCGGAGCAGGTTTTCGTCAGGGCAAAGGCGATTGGCGAAGGGCATACCCTAAGGTACGGTCGAGCCGATCGCCTTTGATCCTGGCGCAAAGATGCCCGGCCCTTCGGGTTGGTTGAAACGGGACCCTGCGATTGCTCGGACGGCTTGGCCGTATGCTATGGCTACGGCACGCGCCGTCCGAACAACCGGATGATCCCGTTTGAACCAACAGAACTGCTTCCATTTAACAATGAAGCGCTCTAGCATCCACCTCGGATGCGACTGGGATAGACGGCTGTGCGCCGGACCGCGTACAGGCCAGCGAACCGGCAACGGCTGCACGACGGAGTGCTGCTTCGAAATCGAGACCGGCATCAAGGCTGGCCGCCAGATAGCCGCAGAACGTATCACCCGCACCGACCGTATCGACGGGCTCGATCTTCAGGCCCTTGGCCTTGACGAGCTTGCCCTTGCGGATGGCGACGACGCCTTCGGCACCCAGCGTGACGATCAGGGTCTGGCCGGTCTTGTCATGAAGGGCAGCGAGTTCCTTTTCCCGCTCATCAGCCGACAGCCGGTCCTTGCCGATCAGCAATTCGAACTCGGTCTCATTGGAAATGACGACATCCGCCAACCGCGACAGCCGCTGCGCGTCAGACGTCAGCGGGGCGGTGTTGATGATGGTTGTCACGCGCCTTGCCTTGGCCGCTTCGAGCGCCGCCTCGATGGCGTCGCTTGGTACCTCGAACTGCAACATCAGAATATCGCCTTCCGCCATCTCGGAAACCGCACGGTCTGCATCGGCTTCCGATACCTCGCCATTGGCGGCGGGGATGACTGAAATCATGTTCTCACCGCCCTCGCCGATCAGGATGACGGCGGTTCCGGTGGGTACGGCGACAGTCTTGACAAGCGAGAGATCCGCCCGCGCATCACGAAGCAGGGTGAGGGCCGGGGCTGAGAAGGCATCATCGCCGACGGCGCCCGCCATCTTCACTGTTGCGCCCGCGCGGCGCGCCGCCAGCGCCTGATTGGCGCCCTTACCACCGGCGGCGGTCGAAAAGGTCTTGCCGGTCACGGTTTCACCCGGCTTCGGCAGGCGGTCGGAAATGGCAACGAGGTCCATGTTGATGGAGCCGAAAACTGTGATCATGCGGGTCATTCCATAAGGGGCGAAAACAAAAGCGAAACAGGCATCGACTGTGCCGAGTGGATCACTCGTCGTCAACCACCCTCAGCTTGGCCGCACCGGCGCGTCCGTCCGACACCCGGCGCAACTGCTCGGCTTCCAGATGAGCGATTTCCTTTTGCGACGGAGCAAAATCGAGGCTTTCGATCTTGATACCGCGCGCCAGCACCTTGTCGGACGAGGTCAGCATCATGTCCACGTCCTTTTGGACCAGCCCGAAATGCGCCTGCAATTTTCGGGTCCGCTCGTCCAGACGCCGCACATCGTCCATCAGCATGGCGACCTCGCCTTGAATGAGATGCGCCTGTTCGCGCATACGCTGGTCCTTGAGAACAGACTGAATGACCTGAACGGACAGCATCAGCAGCGAAGGCGAGACGATGACGACGCGGGAACGTTGCGCGCGCTGCACCAGATTTTCGAAATGCTGGTGGATATCGGCGAAGATGGATTCCGAGGGAACGAAGATGAAGGCGGTGTCCTGGGTTTCGCCGGAGATGAGATATTTGTCTGCGACATCGCGAATATGCACTTCCATGTCCCGTCGGAACTGCTGGGTGGCGGCCCGTTTCGCTTCCGGCGCGTCATCCGCCTTCAGCGCATTCCAGGCTTCCAGCGGAAACTTCGCATCGATGACCAGAGGCGGCGCATTGTTCGGCATTCGGATGGTGCAATCGGGACGAAAGCCGTTCGAAAGTGTCGGCTGCAAACTATAGGCACCGGAGGGCAGGGCGTCGGCAATCAGTGCCTCCATCCGCGCCTGTCCAAAGGCGCCGCGTGTCTGTTTGTTGTTGAGGATGGCCTGCAAGCCGATCACATCCTTGGCCAGATCCTGAATATTGCCCTGGGCCGCATCGATCACGGCAAGGCGTTCCTGCAATTTGCTGAGGTTTTCGTGGGTCGAGCGGGTCTGCTCCGTCAAGGTGGTGCCGATGCGCTGTGACATGCCGTCCAGCCGGTCGTTCAGCGTCTGGCTCATTTCGTTCTGGCGGGCGCTGAGGCTCTCTGTCATGGCGGCGATACGGCCATGCAGTTCCGATTGGGTTCTCAAAAGCTCGGTGATTTCCTCGCGCGACTGATCGACAACAGCCGGTTTTCGCCAGATGAAGGCTGCGGCGATGAAGCACCCTGCAATCAAAAAACCGAGCACAGCGCCGACCGAGATGGGAAGGCTGCCGAGCATGAAGGCTGTCGTACCAAGCGCATTGAAATCGATGTTCATATCCAAATCTAACAGATTTCGTGTGATTCGTCAGATCAAAACAAGAACATTTATCGGGCGTAAATGAGTCCGGTTTGTTGCCGATGCGGTCGCTAATATTGGCCTTTATTTTTTGTTTCCTCCAAAGATGAGATGCGTTATGGGGAAGCCATGACGATCAAACCTCTTATTATTTTGCCTGATCCACTGCTTCGCCAGCAATCCAAGCCCATCGAACAGGTGGATGCCGAGATCACGCGTCTGGCCGATGACATGCTGGACACGATGTATGATGCGCCGGGCATTGGCCTTGCCGCGATCCAGATTGGTGTGCCGCGCCGTATGCTGGTCATCGACATCTCGCGCGAAGACGAAGACCGCAATCCGGTTGTGTTCATCAACCCGGAAATTCTCAAAGTGTCGGACGATGTGTCGGCCTATGAAGAGGGCTGTCTGTCCATTCCCGATTATTATGCCGAGGTGGAACGTCCAGCTTCGCTGACGGTTGGCTATATCGACCGCGATGGCAAAAAGCAGACGGTGGAGGCCGATGGTTTGCTCGCCACCTGTCTGCAACACGAAATGGACCATTTGAACGGTGTTCTGTTCATCGACCACATTTCTCGCCTGAAACGGGATATGGTCATCAAGAAATTCACCAAGGCGGCCCGCGCTAAAATCTGATCTACCCCGTGTCTATGGGTTGGCGGATCGGCCGGCAGGGCAGGGGGCGAACATGGCACTGCGCATCATCTTCATGGGAACGCCCGAGTTTTCCGTTCCCACGCTTCGCGCGCTGGTCGATGCGGGCCACGAGATATCGGCCGTCTACACGCAGCCACCCCGTCCGGGCGGGCGTCGCGGGCTGGATCTTCAGAAGTCACCCGTGCATCAGGCGGCCGAACTGCTCGGCATCCCGGTTCTGACGCCGCTCAATTTCAAGGCCGAAGAGGATAGGGCGGAATTCAAGTCCTTCAACGCAGATGTGGCCGTCGTCGTCGCTTACGGCCTGTTGTTGCCGGAAGCTATCCTCAACGGTACCCGCCTTGGCTGCTACAACGGTCATGCCTCCTTGTTGCCGCGCTGGCGCGGTGCCGCTCCCATTCAACGTGCGATCATGGCCGGTGATACCGAAACCGGCATGATGGTGATGCAGATGGAAAAGGGGCTGGACACCGGCCCCGTGGCGCTGACGGCAAAAATTGCCATTGGCCCCAATATGACGGCTGGCGAATTGCACGACAGCCTGATGCTGGCGGGGGCGCGGCTGATGCGCGAGGCGATGTTGAAGCTGGAAGATGGCGATCTGCCGTTGACGCCGCAGGCGCAAGACGGCGTCGTCTATGCCGCCAAGATCGACAAGGCCGAGACCCGTATCAATTTTTCCTGGGCAAGCCAGGATGTGCACAACCACATTCGCGGCCTGTCGCCCTTTCCGGGTGCCTGGTTCGAAATGGACATCGGCGGAAAAGTCGAGCGCGTGAAGGTTCTGGAAACGGAAATGGCCAGTGGCATGGGCGAAGCGGGTTCTGTTCTGGACAATGATCTGACCATTGCCTGCGGCAACGGCGCCGTGCGGCTGGTGCGTCTGCAAAAGGCCGGCGGCAAACCGATGCTGGCCCAGGATTTTCTGCGCGGCACACCGGTGTCCGTCGGAACGAGGCTCGGCTGATGCCACGCTTCCGCATGACCATCGAATATGACGGGTCTCCCTATTATGGCTGGCAGCGGCAAAACAACGGACCGTCCGTGCAACTGGCACTGGAAGCGGCTGTCCTGTCGCTGACCAGGGAAACCGTCAGTTTTCGTGGTGCGGGCCGCACCGATTCCGGCGTTCACGCCAGGGGACAGGTCGCGCATGTCGATCTGTCTCGGGACTGGCAACCCTACAAGCTGCGCAACGCGTTGAACGCGCATCTGGCCATGGCAGGCGAGGCGGTGTCGGTTCTGGATGTCAAAGCCGTGACCGAGGATTTCGACGCGCGTTTTTCCGCCCTTCGCCGCCATTATCTCTACCGCATCATTGCCCGCAAATCGCGGCTGACGCTGGAGCACAAGCGGGCATGGTGGGTCTCCAAGGACCTTGATCATGACGCCATGCATGCGGCGGCCCAGGTGCTGGTGGGGCGACATGATTTCACGACCTTCCGCTCCGTCCACTGCCAGGCCAAGAGCCCGGTGCGAACGCTCGACCGGCTGGATATAACGCGCGATGGCGACCTGATCGAGATAAGGGCCACGGCACAGAGCTTCCTGCACAACCAGATCCGCTCTTTTGCGGGTACGCTGAAATTGGCGGGAGAGGGGGCAACCACCCCGGATGACGTGAAACATGCTCTTGAAGCGCGTGACCGCAAGGCCTGCGGCCCGGTGGCACCGCCCGAAGGTCTTTATTTCATGCAGGTCGATTATCCCGATGTGATACAGCCACGCAGGCCGGGAACGGAGAAAATGGATGACGGTGACGATTCGTCATAAAACCGCCTGCGCAAGCCTCAGCTCGGATAGACGCCTAAAAAGCGTTGCAGCAGTTCCGACAGGATCATGCCGGGAATGAGGAGCGTCATCACCAGCGCCGCGACGAGCAGAGGCTGTTCCCGCACGAAGAATTTCACGATCCGGGAAAAGCAGAATACCAGGGTCAGCAGCAGCGAAAACCACAGGATGGCGATCAGCCCCTGTAAAGACGGCGCCAGCAGCGCGATCAGGATCAGCGTCGCGTAGGCATAGGAAAACGGCAGCGACAACCAGTTGGCGACAACGACGAGGGCTGGAAATTTCTGTCGCGCGCCGAATGCCATCAAGAGAAAACCGATGAGGATCAGCGGCGCCATCCAGCAGATGGCTTCGACCATCGCCAGGCGAACGAAGAAGATGGCACCGGTGCCGACACCTTCCGGCAAGACGGAAACATAGGCCTCATGCCACCAGTACCAGGACAGCGCCATGGACGGCAGGCACCACAGCGCCGCATAAAACGACCGCGTCATGCCGCGATCTGTCAGGTCCAGCAATCGGCCGCCTGCAGGGTCGCCCAGAAGCAGCAACCAGAGGCCCCTGACGTATAGGGTTATCTCGTTATACGACGGCATGGCTGAACCAGCGTTCGATGAAGACCTCGTAGATGCGGGTCAGCGTTTCCAGGTCTGCGACGGCCACGCGCTCGTCCACCATGTGCATGGTCTGGCCAACGAGGCCGAATTCCACCACCGGGCAATAGTCCTTGATGAAACGGGCATCCGATGTGCCGCCGGTGGTCGATAGTTTCGGCTCTTGGCCGGTGACGTCTGCCACCGCACCGGACAGCGACGAAATCAACGCGTTGTTGCGGGTTAGGAAAACATGGGCGGGACGATCGGCCCAGACGATGTCGTATCTGACCGGCGAACGATCCGGGCGCAGCGCGCCATCGGCTGCGGCCTCGTCCAGACGGCGGATGATCTCGGCGCGCAGCGTCTCTGCCGTCCATGTGTCGTTGAAACGGATGTTGAAGGCAGCGGTCACCCTGGCCGGGATGACATTGGTCGCAGCATTGCCGGTGTCGATGGTCGTCACTTCGAGATTGGACGGCTGGAAGGTATCGGTACCGGTGTCAAAAGGCGGATCCATCAGCGCATGGGTCAGTTGCAACATGCCGCGAAGCGGATTGTCGGCCAGATGCGGATAGGCGGCGTGACCCTGAACGCCATGGACCGTGATGCGGCCCGACAGCGAACCGCGACGACCGATCTTGATCATGTCGCCGAGTTTGTCCGGGTTGGTGGGTTCGCCCACCACGCAGGCGTCCCATGTTTCGCCCTTGGCGGCGGCCCATTCGAGAAGTTTTGAGGTGCCGTTGATCGATGGACCTTCTTCATCGCCGGTGATGAGGAAGGAGACCGAACCCTCGGGCTTTCCATGCTTTTCGATATGGCGGGCGATGGCCGCGACGAAACAGGCGATACCGCCCTTCATATCGACGGCACCGCGTCCGAACATCTCTCCGCCTGAAATCTCGGCGGAAAATGGTGGATGGCTCCATGATGCTTCGTCGCCCACTGGCACGACATCGGTATGACCCGCAAACATCAGATGCGGACCGTCAGTGCCAAGCCGGGCGTAGAGGTTTTCGACGTCAGGCGTTCCCTCTTCCGTCGCCATCACACGCTCGACCGCAAAGCCGAGCGGCGTCAGCAGGGTATCGAGAAGTGTCAGCGCGCCGCCTTCTGCTGGTGTCACCGACGGGCAACGGATGAGAGCGGCAAGATTGGCGACGGGATCGGTGGCATTCATGGGTCAGTCTACTCTTGTCAGTCGCGCAGCAACTCGTTGATGCCGGTCTTGGAGCGGGTCTTCTCGTCGACCGTCTTGACGATGACGGCGCAATAGAGGCTCGGGCCCATCTCACCATTCGGGAAGGGCTTGCCTGGCATGGTACCGGCCACGACGACGGAGTAAGGCGGGACTTCGCCATAGGTGATCGAGCCGGTGGCGCGGTCCACGATCTTGGTGGATTTACCGATGAAGACGCCCATGCCAAGAACCGCACCTTCGCGGATGATGCAGCCTTCAACGACTTCGGAGCGTGCGCCGATGAAGCAATTGTCTTCGATGATGGTCGGACCCGCCTGAAGCGGCTCCAGAACACCGCCGATGCCAACGCCGCCGGAGAGATGGACGTTCTTGCCAATCTGCGCGCAGGAGCCGACGGTTGCCCAGGTATCGACCATGGTGCCTTCATCGACATAGGCGCCGAGATTGACGAAGGACGGCATCAAGACGACGTTCCTGGCAACGTAAGCCGAGCGGCGCACGACGGCATTCGGCACGGCGCGGAAGCCTGCGGCGCGGAACTGGTTCTCACCCCAGTTCTCGAATTTGGAGGGGACCTTGTCCCACCATGTGGATTCGCCAGGGCCACCGGTGACGATGTCCATGTCGTTCAGGCGGAAGGATAAAAGCACAGCCTTCTTCAGCCATTGGTTCACGGTCCAGTTGCCATCGGCCTGCTTCTCGGCAACGCGCACCTGTCCGCCATCGAGCAGGTTCAGCGCGGTCTCGACGGCCTCGCGAACCTCGCCTTTGGTCGATATGTTGACGCTATCGCGATTATCGAATGCGGCTTCGATGATTGTTTCAAGGGAGCCGAGATCGGGGATGCTCATGAGAATTCCTTAAACTTCGCTGACTATCGTCACATACAGGGAAATATCCGCACCGCTGGCCGGACATGGTCAATTGCTCTAAGCGAGTGTTTCAAGGGCGTCAATGTGATTTGGCGCGGGCAGACGAAAGGCATGGACAATGGCAAAACTGAAAAATGGCAAGTTGCATCGCAAGGATGGCGTCTGGGATCCGTTGAAATCCAGTTCGGATGACAAGCGCCAGGCCGAAGGCTTGCCCAAGACCCCGCAATCGGCATCGCCATCCTACCGTCTGGCCTATGCCGATACCGATTTTCTGTGCCGGGAAGAATTGCGGCCCATCCGGTTGCAGCTGGAGCTGATGAAGCCGGAGATGATCCTGACAGAGCGGGGCATCAAGTCGACCGTCGTGCTGTTTGGCGGTGCGCGCATTCCCGAACCGGGCGGTGAGGCCTGGGCGGCCCGCAATGAAACACAGAGAAAGAACCTGGAAGCCGCATCGGTTTATTACGACGAGGCCCGCAAGTTTGCGAAACTTTGCGCAGGCGAATCGCAAAAGCACGATCACCGTGAATATGTCGTGATGACGGGTGGTGGACCCGGTGTGATGGAGGCGGGCAATCGCGGTGCATCGGAAGCCGGTGCCCCATCGATTGGCCTCAACATCCTGTTGCCGCACGAGCAGGCACCCAACCCGCATGTCACGCCGGAACTCAGCTTCAACTTCCACTATTTCGCGATCCGCAAGATGCACTTTCTGATGCGTGCGAAGGCCGTCGTGGTCTTTCCTGGCGGCTTCGGCACCATGGACGAGCTGTTTGAAACGCTGACGTTGATCCAGACCAAGCGCATGGCACCCATCCCGCTCATCCTGTTCGGGGAAGCCTTCTGGCGATCCATCATCAATTTCGAAGCGCTGGCCGATTTTGGCACGATTGCGCCAGATGATATGGAGCTGCTGCACTTTACCGAAACCGCCGACGATGCCTGGAAGATCGTCGCGGATTTCTATGAGCTTTGAGCAGGGTGCCAACCTGCCTTCGTCACCCCGCATCAAGTGCGGGGTGACGAAAGAAAAGAATCAAATCCGCGCAAAGCGCTCGGTCAGCAACGCGAAGAAACCGTCGGCGTCCACATCGCGCATGACGCGCGCGTTTGGTTCGCGACCGGTCACCTTCCACCAGTCGACAACCGTCATGCCGATGGTGAGCTCGGAATTGACCTCGATCTCGACATTGCAGTCGCGACCCTCGAACAGGTCCGGCTTGATCAGATAGGCGATGACGGTGGGGTCATGCAGCGGTCCGCCGTCCGAGCCGTATTTCTCCACGTCGAACCGTTCGAAAAACTCCAGCATCTCGGCCATGGCAATCGCCGGGCGGGTGCCGATATCGCGGATGGCGGCAACGCGGGCCTTGGTGGTCAAAAGCTTGTGCGTGACGTCGAGCGGCATCATGACCAGCGGGATACCTGAACGGAAGACGATGTCGGCAGCATGCGGATCGACATAGATGTTGAATTCGGCGGCGGGCGTGATGTTGCCACCCTCGAAGAAACCGCCGCCCATCAACACCAGTTCCTTGACGCGCGGCGCAATGTCGGGTGCTTTTTGCAAGGCGGTGGCAATGTTCGTCAGTGCACCCAGCGTGCACAGCGTAATCGTGCCTGACGGCTCGCGGCGGATCGTCTCGATGATGAAGTCGATGGCATCTTGCGATTGCGCTTCGAGAACCGGCTCAGGCAAGGTCGGGCCATCAAGGCCGGTGCTGCCGTGAACGTGCTCGGCGGTGATCGGCGCGCGCACCAGCGGGCGTTCACAACCTTCATAGACGGGGATTTCGGTGCGGTTGCACAGTTCCAGCATGATGCGGATGTTGCGGCTGGTGAGTTTCAGCGGCACGTTACCGGCGACGGCACACAGACCGAGGATTTCGATTTCGTCCGGGCTTGCCAAAGCCAGCATGATGGCGGCTGCGTCGTCCTGCCCCGGATCGGTGTCGATGATGATTTTTCTGCGCTCGGTCATGATTGTCCTGCTGTTTCTATGACACGCCTTTTCAGGCCTGTTTCCAAGGCTTGTCAAGCACGTGGCGGTTCAGACTTTTCCCGGCATGACGTTCTTGCGTTGCAAACACCATATTCCCATATGAACACTTGCCGCCGCAAACGGGGCACACGTTCGTCGCTTGGGTACAAGGACTGAAAGATATGAGCCGAATGACACCCTTCACGCACCCGCTGATGCTGGGCTTCGATGCCATGGAAAAAACGCTGGAGCGGATGGCGAAGGCGAATGACGGTTATCCCCCCTACAATATAGAGCGACTGGTCGCAGATGGCGAACGCCCGGAGCGTTTGCGCATTACCATTGCGGTTGCCGGATTTTCTGAAGACGAGCTCGATGTGACGACAGCCGACAACCAGCTCGTCATTCGCGGTCGCCAGCAGGAACAGGATGCGCGCGACTACCTTTATCGCGGCATCGCTGCACGCCAGTTCCAGCGGGTTTTCGTGCTCGCGGACGGCATGCAGGTCAATGATGCGCGCCTTCGCAACGGTTTGCTGTCCATTGATCTCACACGGCCCGAAATCTCCAGCGTGGTGAAAAAAATTAACATTTCCGTTTCACAATAGGATTCTGCACGCCAAGCGACGCACCGCGGCGCGACGTCTGAAGAATATGGAGACCGAAATATGCTCTTGAAAGAAGCGCATGCGCGTTTGACCAAGTCCCAGCTGGCTCACATCGGTGCAGGCGAAGTCGGATACATCAGAAAGATGCGCGCCGATGAAGTGACACGTTGCTTTCCGGAAGCCCCCAAGATTGATGCGGGTCTTGATCTTTGGGCGTTGTTCGGTGCCGATGGCACGCCGATCCTCCTGACGGACAATCGGTCCAGCACCTTCTTCAAGGCAGCAGAAGACGAGCTGCGCACCATCAGCGTGCACTGACAAGTCTTCCATCGGACAGTTTGAAGGCGCCTTACGGGCGCCTTTTGCATGTGGCCTACATGATGTCTTCCGGTGGTCTGCCGGGACGCGGGCGGTAGCGCGGAAAGGTCCAGCCGAAAATCAGCGCACCGCTTCGGATGGCGAATGCGGTGAGGACCCCGGCTCCCGACGCGATGAGAAGCGGAAGGCCGATGGCGTGGGCTGCGGTGAACACGCAAGCGCCCGCCAAGGCGCAGCTGATATAGACCTCGGGTCGCAGCAGTACGGAGGGTTCACCCGCCAGAATATCGCGCAACACGCCGCCGAAGGTCGCGGTCATGGTGCCGGTGACGATGGCGACAGTCGGAGAGCCGCTGACGGCAAGACCTTTCGCGGCTCCCATGACGCAATAGGCCGAAAGACCGACTGCATCCAGCCAGATCAGCAGCCTGTAGCGGGATTCCAGCAGATGGGCAGTGAGATACACGAGCGCCGCGATAACGACGCAGACGAGGATATAGGTGGGATTGACGACCCAAAAGACTGGCGCGCGGCCCAGTACGAGATCGCGCAACGTACCACCGCCGATGCCGGTGACCGATGCGAAAAACAGAAAGCCGATGAAATCCAGTTGTTTGCGCGACGCTGCAAGCGCGCCTGTGGCGGCAAAAACGGCGACGCCAGCATAATCGAGAAAGGCCAGAAGGGTCATGGAAGGGCGCTCCTCGAATGTTTGCGCGCGGTCAGTGTCACGCAAGGACGGCTCGATATGATCCACCGCCGGATCAAGGACGGCACGCCCATGCTGCCGCATCCATAGCGGAAACAGACCCAAAGGAAAATGCCGTGAGACGCCTTCTCTTCGTTACGCTTCAAGCGCTGGTTTTTCTGGCTGTTCCGATGATGGCGCAGGCCCAGCAGCAGCTGGTCAGCGACCCTGAAATCTACGAGAAGGACCACTTTCGTCAGGAGTGCAAGGTCGCGGAGTTCGGCGAGGGTTTCATCACCCGGCTTGACATCAACAATGACGGGATTATGGACGCGATCACCAATCGCGGCGAACTGACCTGCGATGGCGAGAAGGCGCGCAGTTGCAACGACGATGGCTGCCCGTATAATTTCTATGTGCAGGTCAAGGAAGGCGGCTATCTGATGATCGCCACCGCAACGATCTACAGCTATGAGTTCGTTCAGCGTTTCGGCAACATGGTGTTCGAATTCAAGATGCATCCCCGCTATTGCGAGCGCACCGACAGCGCGCCCTGCGTCATGACAGTGCGTGTGCGTGGCACCAAGTTCGTTACGATTTCCGCCAAGTAACGCTCACGGCAATCGGTCTTTGCGGGTTACGATACTGGATTGAAACCGGCGGCTGAGCGACCGTGGCATCACAAGACTTGCAAGCGCGACGACAAACACCAGCAGGCTGACCACGAGCAGGGCGAAACCGGGGAGCCGCTGTGCCAGAACGGCACCCGCAACGGCACCGATGAGCATGCCAATCCACGGAACCAGTTGAATGGTCCAGCCCAGCTTGCGTTCGCCCAGCAGAAAACGGCCGATACCGCGACCGAAGCGGGAGAGCGCTCCCGTGACATAGGTAAGTCCGATGGGCAGGCCCTCGACATGTTCCACCGCCGCATTGATCACGCCCATGGCAAAGACGACCAGATAGAACTGGCTGAGCGTCATGCCCTGCGTTTGCAGCACGGCGGCACAGGCCAAGACGAGGCTGACCGCACTCAAGACTGAGAAGAGCCGTCTCTCGGATGTGTGTGCGACGACGATGCCGACGGCATTGCCGGCAACGAAGGTGAGAACCGCGAGCAGCAGGGTGACGGCATGACCAAGATCACCGGCTTGCAGGGACAGTGCGGCACGCGTGGTGTTTCCGGTCATGAAGGACACGAAATCTCCAGACATCGTGAGGCCGATGGCATCCGTCATTCCCGCAATGAAGGAAATGGCGGCGACCAGCGAAACGCCGGTTGCTGTGCGCGTGGCGCGGATGAGTCTGCGGCGTCTCTGCCTGGTCATTGGATCTCGCAAGAATGGGTCGGACGGAGCCAGTCGGCATGTCCGCAACGGATGCGACTGTAAGCCAGCCGCAGCGGAGAATTCAATGGTGGCGTCGCCATATGGCTAAGCGTAACGGGGGATGGTATCAGGCATTCAATCAACAGGACGAACGAACGTATGACTGATGCCCCCCGTATCCCGGAAAAATCGCTGCATGAGCGCATTACGGGCGATGTGGAAGGGCGCATTCTCTCAGGCGAATGGCCCCCGGGCCATCGCATACCCTTCGAACATGAGCTGACGCTGGACTACGGCTGCTCACGAATGACGGTGAATAAAGCTCTCGGTGAACTGGTGAAGAAGGGTCTGATCGAGCGTCGTCGTCGCTCCGGCAGCTTCGTGACCCAGCCGCACGCCCAATCCGCCGTTCTGGAAATTCAGGACATTCAGCGCGAGGTGCAGGCGCTGGGCCTGATCTATGCCTACAGGCTCGATCGTCGTGAGATGAGATCGTCCAACGTTTCCGACCAGACGACGCTGGGCGTTGAACCGGGTGCGCCGGTTCTGGCCCTGACCTGCCGTCATTTCGCGACTGACGTTCCCTTCTGCCTTGAAGAACGTGTCATCAACGTTGCCACCGTTCCTGAAGCTGTTGCCGCCGATTTCAACGAAACGGGGCCTGGTTCCTGGCTTTTGAAGATGGTGCCGTGGAGTGCTGCGGAACATCGGATCCGGGCGATCCCAGCCGATAAGCGCGTGGCCGAAGCGCTGGCGATCCCCAATGGAACCGCCTGTCTGGTGATCGAGAGACGGACCTGGAACGGCCAGACCTATATCACCCATGTCAAGGTGACTTATCCCGGAGATCGTCACGAACTGGTGGCGCAATTTATGCCGTCGCAGCAGATGTGAGGCTCTTTCCGCCCTTCTTTTTGCATAAGAAGAGTTTACAGATCATATTTTCCCGATGTATTAGTTGTCTTTTCTACTCAACTTTGTTAGCGAGGCGCGCGGCCGCGTTCGCATCTGGGTTTTCTAAGAGATGCGGATTGTGGCTGTCAAAATCGACGCTTGTTACGGGATCCGGGAACAACATGATGGCACTTGAAACGTCGACCTTTTCGTCAAACTCTCATGCTGTGTCGCGCAAGCGGTGCGGGTCTGCCGCCATCATGCTGTCACTGGTGGCCTGCCTTGGGACAAGCCCTGTGTTTGCCCAAACAACGCCGCCAGCGCCGGCAAACGAGACAGCTCCGGCCGCGCAAAATGCGGCACCTCCGGCACCGCAACAGGCCCAGCCTGCGCCTGCGGGCGCTGCACCGGCGACAGCAGTCCAGCCACCGCTTCAGCCGACATTGGCCGAGCCTGTTGTAACGCCGCCCGCCACCACGCCGGAAAAGCGCGCGGATATTCCGCACAACCTGTCGCCATGGGGCATGTTCATGGCCGCCGACTGGGTGGTCAAGACGGTGATGATCGGGCTTGCCATCGCGTCGCTGATCACATGGACAGTCTGGGTCGCAAAGACCATCGAGCTGGCAGGTGCGCGCATTCGCGCCAAGTCCATCCTCAAGATCGTCCACAAGGCCAAGACCCTGTCGGAAGCCACCGATGCGGTGGACAAGAAGGGTGGGCCCAGCGCTGTGATGTTGCGCATGGCGACGCATGAAATGCAGCTTTCGGACGCCGTGGTGGCACACACCGATGGCGGCGGCATCAAGGAACGCGTGTCGTCCGTTCTGGGTCGCATCGAAACCCATGCGGGCCGCCGCATGTCGCGCGGCACCGGCATTCTGGCGACGATCGGTTCCGTATCGCCCTTCGTCGGCCTGTTCGGCACGGTCTGGGGCATCATGAACTCCTTCATCAGCATATCGGAATCGCAAACGACGAATCTCGCTGTCGTCGCGCCCGGTATCGCCGAAGCGCTTCTGGCAACGGCCATCGGTCTCGTCGCCGCCATTCCTGCCGTGGTAATCTACAACGTGTTTGCCCGCTCCATCACCGGCTATCGCCACCTGTTGGCCGATGTCGCCGCAGGCGTCGAGCGTCTGGTCAGCCGTGACCTCGATTTCCGTCGCATTCCGCCCGGTAATGCGGCCAAGCCACCTGTTTCCCTCGTGGGGCGCTGATCATGGCGGGCGGTATTCGCGACAGCGGGGGAGACGAACTCTCCGAAAACCATGAGATCAACGTCACGCCTTTCATCGACGTGATGCTGGTTCTGCTCATCATCTTCATGGTGGCGGCGCCCTTGGCGACGGTCGATGTGAATGTCGATCTGCCCGCATCCAGTGCCAAGCCTGCAGAACGCCCCGAAGAGCCGCTCTATCTCACGGTCAAGGACGACCTCTCTCTCAACCTTGGAAATGACGCTGTTGCCAGGGACGCGCTGACGGCGAGCCTTGATGCGCGCACCGGTGGCAACAAGGATACCCGCATTTTTCTGCGCGCCGACAAGGCCGTGGATTACGGGCATTTCATGGAAATCATGAACATGCTGCGGGACAGCGGTTATCTCAAGATCGCGCTCGTGGGGCTTGAGAATGCGGCGGCTGTGAGCCAGCCTCCAACAGCGGCACCATCCTCTCAGCCGCAGACCACGCCATTGGGCACATCAGCGCCTGGCGGAGCGGCTCCATGAACGAGACCGCTTTTCGCACCGGACGCTCCCGGCTGGGAGAAGTGGCCTTGTGGACGACGGCTGCGGTCCTGACGATTTCGGTGCATGCCGGTGCCGCATACTACCTTTTGCAGCAACCACCTGAGCCTCCCGCAGATAATGGACCGCCAGCGGCCATTATGATCGAGCTTGCCGCTCTCCCTGAGGCTGTCAATACTGAAGAGACGGTGGAGGCCGACGACGTCGTCGATACCGAAGAGGTGAAAACCGTCGAACCTGAAAAGGTGGAAGAAGTCCCACCGGAAGAACCGGTTCAGCCGCCACCCGAGCCCGTTGCCGAGGAAACGTCACCACCGCCGGAACCTCTGCCAGAGCCTGAACCGATGCCTGAGCCGCCGCCAGAGGTGGCCGAGCCGTTGCCGGAAGAACCGCCGCCACCTGTGGAAGAAGTGGATCCCGTTCAGCAGCAGCAGATGGCAGAGCTTGAAAATGTCGAGGTGCCGCTGCCCGTGCTGCGGCCGCCGCCACCGCCACCGCCACCTGTCGAGAAGCAGGTGGAAAAGAAAGACAAGCCCGACACGAAGAAGGCCGAACGCAAGGTTGCGCCACCGCCATCGGAAGCCAGACAGGCTGCCCGCTCGGAAACCACACAGTCCAACCGCACCGCAGCACCAAAAACAAGTTCAGGGCTGTTCTCCTCATCCGTATCGCCCGCCAAGTGGAATTCCAAGGTCCGCTCTGCCGTCTCCCGTCGTGTCGTGAGGCTCGCAGACAAGGGCACGGCCGTCACGGTTGCTTTCAGTGTCGATGCAGGCGGCTCCATATCCAGAGCGCGTATCCTGAGCTCCACAGGAGATGCGCAGATCGACAGCAAGGTCCTGAGCGCGTTGCAGCGTGTTTCGGTATCGGCACCACCGGAAGGGGCCGAAACGACATTTCAGGTCAGAATTCTGTTGGAGTGATCGCCCATTATTTGCGGTGATTGGACTTTTTGTTCGCGCGCGATTGAGGTACGGCTGTCTTCTCACCGGGAAGCATTCGACATCATGAAATTCAGTATTGAACAGGCGGAAGACTTCGTGTCTTCCATTTTCGAAAAAGATGGCGTTTTGCCAACCACTGCGCGTTCGGTCGCCCGCGCACTGGTCGCGGCGGAAGCCGCAGGTCAAAGCGGCCACGGCTTCAGACGCATTCCCGTCTACATCAAGCAGGTGCGTGTGGGAAAAGTGGATGCCAAGGCGGTCGCGGTCGCGACGCGTGTGCGCCCGGCCGTCCTGTCCATCGATGCCCATCTTGGTTATGCTTACCCGGCTATCGATCTCGCTGTCGACCAGCTTCCGGCCATTGCCCGCGAACAGGGTATCGCGCTTGCCGTGATCGGTCGGTCTCACCATGCCGGCGTCATGGCGCTGACGGTTGAGCGCTTCGCGGAACAGGGTCTCGTCGCCTTCATGGTGGCCAATGCACCCGCATCGATGGCGCCCTGGGGTGGCATCAAGCCATTGTATGGAACCAACCCGATTGCCTTTGCGGCTCCCGTCGAGGGGTCCGATCCATTGGTCATCGACCTTGCCTTGTCCAAGGTGGCGCGCGGAAAGATCATGGCTGCGCGCCAGAAGGGGCAAAGCATTCCCGAGGGATGGGCGCTGGATGCCAGCGGTCAGGCGACCACCGATCCGCATGAGGCGATCAATGGCACCATGGTTCCAGCCGGCGATGCCAAAGGCGCGGCACTGGCGCTGATGGTGGAGGTGATGGCGGCGGGTTTGACAGGTGGCAATTTCGGCTTTCAGGCTTCGTCCCTGCTGGATGATACCGGAACCGCGCCCTCGCTCGGCCATACGCTGATCGCAATCGATCCAAGTCTTGCCGGCGACACTGTCTTTGCCAAGCGTTTGGCCCTGATGGCCAGCGAAATCGAGGGGCAGGAGAACGCGCGGCTGCCTGGGCGCCGCAGTCAGGGTGTTCGCAAACAAGCGGCGGAAGACGGCATCGTCATCGATGACGACATACTGGTCGAAATCGAGGCTCTGTGATTATCGGCTGTGGCGGATTGTCTCTTCGAGAACGTCCGCCAGCATCTTGCCAGAGTGTTCCAGCGCGCCGCTATTGTCGATTGTCGTCACATCGAAATTTCCGCAGACTTCGATGGAGCCTCGCTGGAGCCGTCGCAGAATGTCGTCCCGGCTTTCGCGCCCGCGGCTTTGCAACCGCTCCGCCAGCACCTCCGGAGATGCGATGACGTTGATGACCTTCAGCGAGGGGAACGTCGCCTTGAAAAGAGACAGTGCCGAGCGTGAACCGTTAGCCACGACGATCTGACCCTCTTCAAGCCTGTCCAATACCGATGCGGGAATTCCATAGCTCAAACCGTGAGCCCGCCAGGAGATGCAGAAAGCGCCTGCGCCTTGTCGCCTGTCGAACTCCTCCTGGCTTACCGCATCGTGGTTTTCGCCGCCCGCATCGCTGTCTCGGGTGATCACGCGACGGGCGAAATACAGTCTGTCGCTTTGGCCGAATTGCGTTGCGGCAAACTGCATCAGCGTGTCCTTGCCAGCACCGCTCGGTCCCACCACCACAATCATGACGCCGTGGGTCTGTGACGCGGACCTGACACGCTGTGGGGCGTTCTCACTCATGCGACACGCCTTCCTTGCCGCCAGACGGAACGTACCACGGGCACACCATCATCACGGTGGACGCGCACGAGATCGGCGCGCAGGCCCGGTGCGATACGACCGCGATCATCGAGGCTCACGGTGCGCGCGGGCGTGGCCGTGACCATGGAAATCGCCTTGGGAAGCGTCATCCCCTCGACCTGGTCGACAAGCAGAAACGGTGCGTAGAGCAGGCTAAAGGGAACGTAATCCGAAGACAGGACATCAAGGACCCCGAGTTCGGCGAGGTCGCGCGCTGCGATATTGCCGGAATGGGACTTGCCGCGAACGATGTTCGGCGCACCCATCAGAACGCTCATACCGGCACTGTGCGATGCTTTTGCGGCCTCGACGCTGGTGGGAAACTCCGCCAGCTTCACCCCGTGACCAATGGCTTCCTCGACATGCGCATCCGTCGCATCATCATGGCTGGCCACGGTGATACCGTGCTCGGCGCAGCGGGCAGCGAGAAAATCCCGGTGTTGTGCCGAGTATTTCTGGGATGCGGACACGCGGCGATCGACGAAGGCCTTGAAGACCTCGTCGCTCAAGCCGCGTTTCTTCTGGTAGAACATGATGTACTGATCCATGGTCTGGAACTGTCGTTGACCCGGGGAGTGGTCCATTAGGGAGATCAGCCTGACCTTGGGGTCATCTTCGAAATCTTCGAAATGATCCAGCACATCAGCCGCCGCCACTTCGCAACGCAGGTGCAGCAGGTGGTCGGCGCGCAGCCGGTTCTCGCTCTGGGCGTGCTCGATGGCATCCGCCATATCCCGCATCTCGCCCTTTTTGAAGCCGCCATCCTCGTCCGAACCCAGACGCAGGCAATCGAACACCGTGGTGATGCCCGATGACGCGACCTGCGCATCGTGCGCCTGAATGGCCGCCGTCTTGTTCCAGGTCACTCCGGGACGCGGAGAATAATGCTGCTCCAGATGGTCGGTGTGCAGTTCGACGAGACCGGGGATCAGGAAGTCGCCCTCCATATCCTCGCCCGCCCTCGACGAACCGTCACTGATATCGACAATCAGGCCATCGCGAACAAGCAGAGAGCCCTTGATGATCTGGTCTTCAAGAACAATGCGAGCGTTGGAAAAAACATGTTCGGTCATGGGTATCAGTCTTTCGTGTCGTTGGCGCTATCGGCGCCGTGCGTCTGTCCGGCAGATCCGGTCAGGGGCAACCAGGTGTGGACGGTAAAATCGTCGCCGCGCGTCGGCTCAACAAAAAGCCCAAGCCCCGAGATCGTCAAAGGGCGGCCGGTAAATTCGGCGAATTTGCGGTGCAGAACGCTTGCCACGTCCGAACGGTGGTTTTCCGGTACCGGGCCGGTCAGAGTCATGTGGAAGCGAAAATCATCCATGACATGCGGGTAACCCCATCGCGTCAGGTTCTGCCTCTCGCTTTCCGTCAGATTTTGCGGCCTGCGTCGTGCAATATCGCTCTCTGAAAGGGGCGCGCGGAAGGGTTCGAAATAGCGGACAACATCTGCGGCGAAATCCTGTAGCGGCTGATGGACCCTGTCGGGCACGAAGGCAAAAAAAGGGCCAAGCGTGCCGATGACGGCAGTGGGGATAGCAAAGGCTTGACGGTTGCCGGCAAAGGCGCGGAAAGCCGTCAGAAGATCGGTCTCGCTGCGGTCAGCGGCAAGCTCGAAGGGTGCTTTCAACGTCGCATGAAATCCGTAGCGGCACGGGTCAGCGGTGATGTTGGCATAGGCTGCGTGTTCATCGTGGCGAGCACCCGTGAACGCATCTCGCCCGAGCCATCGCGACGCCGTTTCAGTAAGGGGATCGTCTTTCGCGGGTGTGAAATAAATGGCGTAACGCACAGGGCAGCACTTTCGATAGTCACGATCAAACAACAGTTTGAATGAATTCGCCTCTGATGTTCAAGGCTGTCACAGCGAATTAATACGTCTGCGTGACGGAATGATGATGTTTGTCGTGATATCGTATCAAGCGAGGCTGTTTGTCCGATGTGCACCTGTTTTGGTGCCCGCCGCGTACAGTGTGACACTCCCCGAAAACAGGGCTTTGAACCGTCAATGAAACTTCTTCAAGCATCGTGCGTTATTAATGCAAGTTTCAAAGATGCCAGGAGTAGACGATCATGGAAATCGGAATTCTTATCTCAGTATTCTTCGCAGTTTTCGCAGGTTCGACAGTATTCTGCGCCTACTGGTTCGGCGAACATCGTAACTTCTGAGGCTATGCTTCGATGAAGCCTCATATTTTGAATGTGTTTGATCACGAGAGCGCCCTGCCATATTCTGACGGGCGCTCTTTTCGTTTGGCCTCAATGCGCGGCCGACATATCGCCCAGGACGTCCTTTGACGCGACGGTTGAATCGGCATTCAGCTTGTAGACCATGGGCACACCGGTGGCGAGATTGAGCTTGAGGATTTCGTCCTTGCTCAACTTGTCCAGCACCATCACAAGCGAGCGCAGCGAGTTGCCGTGCGCAGCCACAAGCACTTTTTCGCCGCGCAGCACACGCGGCAGGATTTCCGTCAGATAGTATGGCCAGACGCGCGCACCCGTATCCCGCAGGCTTTCACCGCCTGGTGGCGGGATATCATAGGAGCGGCGCCAGATATGGACCTGATCTTCGCCCCACTTCGCGCGCGCATCATCCTTGTTCAAGCCGGAGAGATCACCGTAGTCCCGTTCGTTCAACGCCTCATCGCGGATCGTCTCGAGGTTGGACTGGCCGACATTGTCGAGAACCATCTGGCAGGTTCTTTGCGCGCGGATGAGAGACGACGTATAGGCCACATCGAATTTGATGCCGTAATCTGCCAGCGCCTTACCACCGGCATTGGCTTCCTGGACGCCAAGGTCGGTCAGGTCCGGGTCGCGCCAGCCGGTGAAGAGGTTCTTGAGGTTCCAGTCACTTTGGCCGTGACGAACGAGGACGAGGGTTCCGCTCATAGCAATGTCTCTCCAGAGGTTGGTTATAGGTCTTCAGCCAGACCGAGAACGTCCAGCATCGAATAAAGGCCGGGTTTCTGGCCGTGAGCCCAGATAGCGGCAGCGATCGCGCCACGGGCAAAGATTGTCCGGTCTGCGGCGTGGTGGGACAGCGTGACCTGCTCGCCTTCGCCAGCAAAAATCACCGAGTGGTCCCCCACGACAGAGCCGCCGCGCAACGTTGCAAAGCCAATCGCGCCGCCTTCGCGCGGGCCGGTATGGCCATCACGAACGCGCACTGATTTTGCCGCAAGGTCGATGCCGCGCCCCTGCGCTGCCGCTTGTCCCAAAAGCAGAGCAGTACCCGAAGGTGCGTCAACCTTGTGTTTATGGTGCATTTCGAGAATTTCGATATCCCAGGCGTTGGCGTCGAGCGCCTTTGCGGCCTGTTTCGTCAAAACACCGAGCAGATTGACGCCAAGGCTCATATTGCCTGACTTGACAATGCGGGCATGGCGGGCTGCGGCTTGAAACTTTTCCTCGTCATCCACTGAGCATCCGGTGGTGCCGATGACATGAACGATCCGTGCCTGAGCCGCGAGCCCCGCAAAACCGACACTTCCGGCAGGGGAGGTGAAATCGATAACACCTTCGGCATGTAAAAACGCGGCGAGGGCGTCGCTGGTGACGGGAATGCCCGAAGGCCCGAGGCCCGATAGTTCGCCTGCATCGCGACCAATGACGGCAGAGCCTTCACGCTCGACGGCTGCATGAAGCGTCACGCCCGGTGTCTCATGGATCAGCCGGATTAGCGTCTGTCCCATACGACCGGCCGCACCCACGACCACCAGTTTCATGCCATCGCCGCTCATCCTGCCTCGCTCATGCTTTCCGGTTCAAAGGCCACGCACGCCCGTTGCCTGAAGATTGTTGAGGCGAGCGTAAAGACCATCTTCCCGGCGCGCAAGCGTCTCGTGCGCGCCTTCTTCCACGACCAGACCTTCGTTCATGACCACGATCTTGTCCGCTTTCACCACCGTCGACAGACGGTGCGCGATGACAATGACGGTGCGGCCGGACATGGCCGTATCCAGTGCCTTCTGCACCACCGCTTCCGATTCCGTATCCAGCGCGGATGTCGCTTCATCGAGCAGCAGGATCGGCGCGTTTCGCACCAGCGCACGGGCAATTGACAGGCGTTGCCGCTGGCCACCCGAAAGGCTCATGCCGTTTTCACCCACTGCGGTATCGTAGCCCTGCGGCTGCGCGACGATGAAATCATGCGCAAAAGCAAGCTTTGCCGCTTCCTCGATCTCAACGTCCGTCGCCTCGGGGCGGCCATAGCGGATGTTGTCGCGGATGGTGCCTTCGAACAAATAGGGCTGCTGCGACACATAGGCGAGGTTCATTCGAACCGAGCGCGTCGTGACATCGGCGATATCCTGACCATCGATTAGGATTGCGCCGCCACTTGGATCGTAAAAACGCGGAATGAGGTTGATGATGGTTGACTTGCCCGCACCCGATGGACCCACCAGCGCTGTCGTCTTGCCGCCTTCTGCGGTGAAGCTGACAGTCTTCAGAATGGGTCCGCCATCCTTATACGAGAACACAACATCGCGAAATTCGACCGTGGCGCTGGTCGTCTTCAAGTCTGGCGCGTTGGGCTTTTCTCGCTGCAAGGGCTGCATATCGAGAATTTCATAGATCATGCGGGCGTTGACGACGGCACGCTCCATGGAAACCTGCAGGCGGGCCAGACGGCGTGCGGGATCGTAGGCGAGAAGAAGGGCGGTGATAAACGCGAAAAAGGCGCCAGGCGGGACATTGTCATAGATCGCCCGATAAGCGGCGTAGCCGAGAACACCGGAAACCGCGAGGCCAGCGATCGTTTCGGTCAGCGGTGCCGTCTTTTCCGTCAGTTTGGCAATGCGGTTTGCGCGCCATTCCGCCGCTTCGATCACCTTGTTGACGCGATCTTCCAGCGGCTTTTCCATGGTGAAGGCTTTGACGATGGCAATGCCTTGAAGCGTTTCCTGCATGGCGCCCAGCACGCGACTGTTGAGGATGACGGCATCGCGCGTTGCCTTGCGGAGGCGTCTTGCGATGTAGCGCAGACCCAAAACCAGCGGCGGCACGATGACGACGATGATGAGGGACAGTATCGGATCCTTGACGATCATCACGACGACGAGGGCGATGAATGTCAAAAGGTCCCGGGCGACCGAGGTGACGGTCATGTTCATGACATCGCGAATGCCGCCGATGTTCTGGCTGACCTGCGCGGAAAGATGCGCCGACCGCGATTCGCTGAGATAGCCGACCGACAGGGTCATCAGATGCGAATAGAGACGCTTCTGGTAGCGGGCGACGATGTTGTTGCCGATTTTCGACAGCGCCACCGATTGGCCATAGGTTGCCAGACCGCGAATGAAAAAGGCCGCAAAAATGGAAGCGCAGATGATCCAGACCAGATCGGCACGTCTGTTGACGAAGGCCTCGTTGATGATGGAGTCCATGATCCAGGCCGTGAAAGCCGTCGTGCCTGCAACGGTCAGCAGGCATAGTATCGCAAAGGCATATCCGGGAATGTGGTCACGCGCATTTTCGGCGAATACGCGTTTCAAAACTGCGGTCATCGTTTCGGAATCCACAGTTTTTCTTATCTTGGCGGTCTTCAAAGGTTTATCCACCTTGTGCGGTTCAGACGGGCAAGCCGCCTCTTCAACCGGCGTCTATAGCCATTCGGGCAGGTTTTGACCAGTGCAGACTTGGCCTTCACGCCTGCCAGCGCCGCCCATCCAATGTCAGGCCGAAATTCGCTGGCGTGCGGGCATAGGTCGAAAGTCCTGCCAAGGCCGCCTGCGGATGAGTGACGACGTGGGTCGGAATGCTGCGCATCAGAGCCTTGTGCGGCGCCTTGTCCTCAAAGGCTGCGCGGAACTCCGGCAGGCGTAAAGCGGGAATGATCTTCTGCGAGATTCCGCCGGCGAGATAGACGCCGCCACGGGCCATGAAAATCAATGCCAAGTCGCCCGCGATCCGGCCGAGATAGGTACTGAACAACGACAGAGTTTCCTGCGCCTGGCGGTTTTCACCGCCAAGGCCCTTGGCCGTCACATCTGCGGGATCCGAAAAGGCGGGCGTCACGTCATCGGCTTTACAAACGGCGCGATAAAGATTGACGAGCCCGCGACCACACAGGATCTGCTCGCCTGCAATGCGCCCCTCGATGGTGTCGAGATGGGGAAAGACCTGATAGTCGCGTGCGCTGCGTGGGCCAATATCGATGTGACCACCTTCGCCAGGAACCGGAAACCACATGTTACGAGCATAAACGAGGCCTGCGACACCCAGCCCGGTTCCGGGCCCAAGCACGACGCGTGACGCCATCATATCGGGCTCATCGGGGCCGATGGTTTCCCTGTTATCACCACCAAGCGAGGCGATGGCGAGAGCCTGCGCTTCGAAATCGTTGATGACGATGACGTCCTTCAAACCAAGATTGACGAGCATCTCCTTTGGCTTGACGACCCAGTGGCAATTGGTCAGCGGTATCTCGTCGGTCTCGATCGGACCTGCGACCGCAAGGATCGTCGAAACCGGCAGCAATGCGGTGTGGTTCAACACCGCATTGCGGATCGCATCATCAATAGAGGCATAATCGGCAGTCTTGACGCTCGTCAGCTGCGTGGGTTCGGCCCTAGCATCCGGCAAAATGCAGAACCGCGCATTGGTGCCGCCGATATCTCCGATGAGAATCGGAAAGGAAAGTGTGTCGTTCTGCTTGGTCATCGCTGCTCCTGGATGGCCGTGATATCAATGTGTCGAATGAAAATCGGTCAACTGTTCGGCTGTGGCACGGTTCAGGGCCATGGGAATGTCATAGACGGTCGCAAGGCGCGTGAGCGCCTTGACGTCAACGTCGTGGGGGAGGGAGGAGAGCGGGTCTATGAAGAAGATCAGCATATCCACGTCGCCGGTTGCGATCATCGCGCCGATCTGCTGATCACCACCCAGCGGGCCGCTTTTCAGGCGCACCACGCTCAAGCCGGGACAGGCATCCTGCACCCGCCCGCCGGTCGTGCCCGTGGCGACAATCCGGAATCGCGACAGGGCGGCCTGATGCTGCCGGGCGAAATCCGCCATATCGTCTTTTTTCTGGTCATGCGCGATCAAAGCGATACAGCGTTGCCCTGTCATTTGATGTCTGCGCCCCAGCCTTGTTCGGATCGCGATTTTTCAATCGATTTGAAGCCTTCTACCGCAACTTTGTACCGGTTGGAAAGCCGCGCGCTATCAATTCGATGATGGGCGGGAGGATGGCCGGGGTACATCGGCAGGCGGCATGGGTCCGCCCGAACGAGACGACTGCGGACCGGCATCTTCTCCGTCCCATTCAGGCGCTGCGGGCGCGTAGGACTTTTGTGCCGCGACACTTGCTGCCCGGCCAGCCGAAGGTGCTGCCGCAATGGCCGCGCAGGCCTTTGGCAGGTCGGATACCATCATCGGGCGCGGCGGCTTTGGCGGCTTGGCATTCGGATCTTTTTTGGGTGCAGCCCAGGGTTCCTTGGTGAACCACCACGCCAGCGACTTGTCGCAACCATCACCGGCGCCAACGGGTGCCTGTGGCTTGCAGTTGGCAGCGCCGGGCGGGCATTCCAGACGCACGTGGAAATGCTCGTCATGTCCGTAGATCGGACGGATTTTGCCCATGAAGGTGCGGTCGCCGGTCCATGTCTTGCACAGCTTCTGCTTGATGGCTGGATTGACGAAGATACGCTCCACCTGCGGGTAACTGGCCGCCATCATCACCAGCTTGGCATTGAGCGGAGACCATTTTCGATCGTCCACCGTAAGGAATTTGCTTTTGTCGAGCATGGAGATGAAGGGCATACTCTCGCGTTGTTCCGCGCTCATGATCTGGTTCGGCATCTGTCGCCACCAGATGTCGGCATCGAGACCGATCTGATGCGAGGCGTGGCCCGTCAGCATCGGGCCACCACGCGGCTGCGAGATATCGCCGATCAGAAGGCCTGGCCAGCCGATCTTCTGGGCATCCTGCGCAAAGCGTTCGATGAAGGAGATCATCTGCGGCTGGCCCCAGCGGCGGTTGCGCGAAAGCCGCATGGCCTGAAAGCCTTGACCCTCGGTCGGAAGCGCAACCGCCCCAGACTGGCAACCCTTGGCATAGGAGCCGTACGAGGCGGACGGACCGGACGATGGCAGGGCGATGTTGCCGAAGACCTGCTTGGCGGGGGCGTCCTGCGCAAAGGCTGCGATACCATCGATGGCCAGCATGGAGATAACCGAGAGTGCCAGGAGTGATGCCTTGCCCACGCCTCTTGCCTGTTTTTCCATATGGTCCGCCGCCTGCAATGCTTGAAATGATTCTCTTGGAAAGATTACGCTGGAATGCGAATTAGGTGAAAGCATGTTCGCCGATTTCAGCCACATAAACTGCTTGTGAGCCAAATCCCCTATATTTCGCCAATGTTTGTCTTATGGTGCGGGGCAATGAAAAACGAAGAGGACTGTCGCCCTATGGCATTTGCAAGGTTGAAATCCGGTTTGTTCGCTCTGGCCGCCGTCTCGTTCGTGTCAGCGCCGATTGTGGCGAACGCTCAAGACAGCGACAATTGGCGCAGCGGGATTTCGACGGTTGGAGAGCTGAAGCACCCTGATGGGTTCGAGCATTTCGATTATGTAAACCCGAATGCGCCCAAGGGCGGTACGTTGCGCATGTCAGCGACCGGAACATTCGATACGCTCAATCCGCTTTTGGCGAAGGGGGAACTCGCAACGGGCGTCTCTTTGGTATTCGACACCCTTTTCAAATCGGCGGAAGAAGAGCTTTCCTCATCCTATGGGCTTTTGGCCGAAGGCGTTACGTTTCCCCAAGACATTTCCAAGGCAACGTTTCGACTGAGGAAGGAAGCCAAATGGGCGGATGGCGAGCCGGTAACTCCTGAGGATGTCGTCTTTAGTTTTGAGAAGGCCAAAGATCTTAGTCCGAAGATGGCGACCGTTTACAGTCAAGTTTCGAAAGCAGAGGTGACGGGCGAGCGCGACGTGACGTTCACGTTTGATGAAAAAGGCAATAGAGAACTGCCGCAGATCGTTGGGCAATTGGTGGTCGTGCCTAAGCACTGGTGGGAGGGAAATGGTCCCGATGGCAAGCCGCGTGACATTTCCCGTGGTACGCTAGAGCCGGTGATGGGTTCTGGCCCCTATAAGATCTCGGCCGTCAATCCTGGCTCGAACATCACCTATGAATTGCGAGACGATTACTGGGGCAAGAACGTCAACGTCAATGTCGGGCAGAACAACTTCAAAACCATCTCCTACGCATTCTTCGCTGATCAGGAGGTTCAGTTTCAGGCATTCAAGTCGGGCAATATCGATTTCTGGCAGGAGCAGTCTTCCAGCCGTTGGGTCACCGGCTATGACATTCCCGCCGTCAAGGACGGACGCATCAAGAAAGAGCAGCTTCCTAATATCTATCGCTCTGTCGGCATCATGCAGGCGTTTGTGCCCAACCAGCGCCGCGAAAAGTTCCAAAATCCAAAGCTTCGTTTGGCGCTGAACTATGCATTCGATTTCGAGGATCTGAACAAGACGCTTGCCTATGGCAGCTTTACGCGCATCAACAGCTTCTTCATGGGAAGCGAGCTTGCATCCTCTGGACTTCCGGCCGGGCGTGAATTGGAAATCTTGCAGGAGTTGAAGGATCAGGTTCCACCTGAGGTCTTCACCCAGGAATACCGCAACCCCGTCGGCGGCGATCCGGCAAAGCAGCGTGACAATCTTCGCGAGGCGGTCAAACTCATGAAGGAAGCGGGGTACGAGCTTCGGGGCAACCGCATGGTGAATGCCGGGAACGGCCAGCCGCTGGATATTGAATTTCTGATCGATTCCGCTGGCATGGAGCGCACCATCTTGCCCTTCGTCCAGAATCTGAAGAAGATCGGGATCAATGCGACGATACGCACTGTAGATGCTTCACAATATACCAACCGAGAGCGCAGTTTTGATTATGATGTCGTCGTCAAATTGTGGGCGACCTTGCCCAATCCCGGCAACGAGCAGGCAGATTATTGGGGGTCGACAGCCGCAGATCGCCAGGGCTCAAGCAATCTTGCCGGGATCAAAAACCCTGCCGTGGATGCTCTGGTGCGCAAAGTCATATTCGCGCCCAACCGGGATGAGCAGGTCGCAGCTGCCAAAGCGCTCGACAGGGTTCTGCTGTTCAACCACTACGTCATTCCGCAGTTTTACAAGGGCGAAATGAATCTCGCCTACTGGAACAGTCTGGTCCAGCCATCCAGCCTGCCTGAATACGGCATCGGCTTCCCCGACGCATGGTGGTCTGCGAATGCCGGAAAATGATGTGGGCCTTGCTTTATAAGGCAAGCCTTGATTCACATGAGCGATGACGAATCACGACGCCTGCGGTTTTTACTGCAGGCCCGAAAGGAAACGGTTTGACGAAGCCGATGACAACTAAGCCCGATACTATCGAGGGGCGCGCCTGATGGGAGCCTATCTTCTGCGGCGTCTGGCCCTGATGATACCGACCATTATCGGCATCATGGGCATCTCGTTCCTCGTCATTCAGTTTGCGCCCGGTGGACCTGTGGAGCAGGTCGTTGCCCAGCTTTCCGGCTCCGGCGACAGCGCGTCTGACCGCCTGTCGGGCGGTGGCGACCTGATGGGTGGGGGGATGGATGAAAGCGGTTCGAAGTATCGCGGCGCGCAAGGGCTGGACCCCGAGCTGATCGCCAAGCTCGAAAAGCAGTTCGGCTTCGACAAGCCACCGCTCACACGGTTTCTCGAGATGATGTGGAATTACATCCGCTTCGATTTCGGCGACAGCTTCTTCCGCAATTCATCCGTCATCGATCTCATCATCGACAAGTTGCCAGTTTCGATCTCGCTGGGCTTCTGGATCTTGATCATCTCCTACGCCATCTCGATTCCGCTCGGCATCAAAAAGGCCGTTTCGGATGGATCGCGATTCGATGTCTGGACATCGGGCATCGTGATCGTCGGTTATGCGGTGCCGAGCTTCCTTTTCGGCATCTTGCTGATCGTGGTATTTGCCGGAGGGTCATTCTTCGACTGGTTCCCGCTGCGGGGGCTGACCTCCGACAATTTTGCGCAACTGACATGGTGGCAGAAGATCATTGACTATTTCTGGCACCTGGCGCTGCCGCTGACGGCACTCGTTCTCTCGGCCTTTGCCACGACGACGCTGCTGACAAAGAATTCCTTCATTGATGAAATCAAGAAGCAATATGTGGTGACGGCCCGCGCCAAGGGTCTGTCGGAGCGCAAGGTGCTCTATGGCCACGTCTTCCGCAACGCCATGCTGATTGTCATTGCCGGTTTCCCCGGCGCCTTCATCTCGGCCTTCTTCACCGGCTCGCTGTTGATCGAAAACATTTTCTCGCTCGATGGTCTGGGGAGGCTTGGTTATCTCTCGGTCGTCAACCGTGATTATCCGATCGTGTTCGGAACGCTGTTCATCTTCTCGCTCATGGGCCTTGTCGTCAGCCTCATCTCCGACATGATCTACACCTGGATCGATCCGCGCATCGACTTCGAGCGGAGGGACGTGTGATGACCGTTGCAACGCCCGCAGTCACCGATGCACTGCCGCAAAAGAGACCGTTTTTCTCGCCCACTAGCGTGCGGCGCTGGCAGAATTTCAAGGCGAACCGGAGAGGATACTGGTCCTTCTGGATTTTTCTGCTGATCTTCGGTCTCAGCCTGTTTGCCGAGTTTCTGGCCAATGACAAACCGATCATCGCCTCCTACAAGGGCGAGATTCTGGTGCCTGTGATGGTGGATTACCCGGAGGAGAAATTCGGCGGTTTCCTTGCGCAGACAGATTACAAATCGTCCTTCATTCAGGATGAGATCAATGCCAATGGCTGGATGATCTGGCCGCCGATCCGCTATTCCTACCAGACGGTGAATTCCAACATTCCGCATTCGGCCCCGACGGCCCCCTTCTGGTTGATGGATGCACAGGAGCGTTGCTCCGGCTATCCGCAAGGCACGGCTGATCCCGGCTGCACACTCGGCAATCTCAACTGGCTGGGCACCGACAACCAGGCACGAGACGTGGCGTCTCGTGTCATCTATGGTTTCCGCATATCGGTGCTGTTCGGACTGGCGCTCACCATCGCCTCTGCCATCGTTGGCGTCAGTGCCGGTGCCGTGCAGGGTTATTTCGGTGGCTGGACTGATCTTCTGATGCAGCGCTTCATCGAGATCTGGTCGTCCATGCCAGTGTTGTACATCCTGCTGATCATCGCCGCGATCCTGCCGCCCGGCTTCTTCGTGCTGCTTGGCATCATGCTGCTGTTCTCATGGGTGGGCTTCGTCGGCATTGTCCGCGCGGAGTTCCTGCGCGCCAGAAACTTCGAATATGTGAACGCCGCCCGCGCGCTGGGGGTCGGCAACGTCACGATCATGTTCCGCCATCTTCTGCCCAACGCCATGGTGGCGACACTGACCTTCCTGCCCTTCATTCTCTCAGGTTCGATCACCACGCTGACCTCGCTCGACTTTCTCGGCTTCGGCATGCCGCCCGGCTCGCCTTCGCTGGGTGAGCTGATTGCCCAGGGCAAGAACAACCTTCAAGCGCCATGGTTGGGGCTGACGGCCTTCTTCACCATGTCGATCATGCTGTCTCTGCTGATCTTTGTGGGTGAAGCCGTGCGCGATGCCTTCGATCCGAGAAAGACATTCCGATGAATGCCGTAAAGGATACGATGACCACTCCGCTTCTTTCCGTTCGCGACCTCTCCGTTGCTTTCCATCAGGGTGGTCAGGAGAGCGTGGCGGTCGATCATGTGTCGTTCGATATCATGCCCGGCGAAATCGTGGCGCTGGTGGGCGAATCCGGGTCCGGTAAATCGGTTACGGCCAATTCTATTCTGAAGCTTCTGCCCTATCCCGCAGCCAGTCATCCCTCGGGACAAATCCTGTTCGAGGGCAAGGATCTGTTGAATGCTTCGATGCGCGAACTGCGCGCCGTTCGTGGCAACGACATCACCATGATCTTTCAGGAGCCGATGACCTCGCTCAACCCGCTGCACAGCATCGAGCGGCAGATTGGCGAAATCCTCGAACTGCATCAGGCCATCACCGGTGTCGAGGCGCGCAAGCGGATATTGGAACTCTTGTTGCAGGTCGGCATTCGCGAACCTGAAAAGCGGTTGAAAGCCTATCCACACGAACTGTCCGGCGGACAGCGCCAGCGTGTGATGATTGCCATGGCGCTTGCCAACCGTCCGAAACTATTAATAGCAGACGAGCCAACGACAGCGCTCGACGTGACGGTACAGGCGCAGATTCTGGAGCTTTTGGGCAAGCTGAAAAGCCAGCACGATATGTCCATGCTGTTCATCACCCACGATCTCGGCATCGTGCGCAAATTCGCCGACCGCGTGTGCGTGATGACCAAGGGCAAGATCGTCGAGACCGGCACCGTCGAGGACGTCTTCACCAACCCGCAGCACGCCTACACCCGCCATCTCCTGGCAGCAGAGCCCAAGGGCGAGCCACCGGTGTCCGATAGCAGCAAGCCTGTCATCATGCAGGGTGACGACATCAAGGTCTGGTTCCCCATCAAGGCCGGGCTGATGCGGAAAGTTGTTGACCACGTCAAGGCGGTCGATGGTATCGATATCACCCTGCGCGCCGGTCAGACGGTGGGCGTTGTGGGCGAATCCGGTTCCGGCAAGACGACGTTGGGTCTGGCGCTGTCGCGGCTGATTTCCTCCAAGGGGCGCATCAGCTTCATCGGCCAGTCCATCGATGCTTATTCCTATGCGATGATGAAGCCGCTGAGAAATCGGCTTCAGGTGGTGTTTCAGGACCCTTACGGTTCGCTCAGCCCGCGCATGTCGGTGGGCGAAATCATCGCCGAAGGTCTGCGCGTGCATGAAAAGTCCCTGTCTGCGGACGAGCGTGACCGGCGCGTGGCGCAGGCGCTGGATGAGGTGGGTCTCGACACCGCCACCCGCTGGCGTTTCCCGCATGAGTTTTCCGGTGGGCAAAGACAGCGCATTGCCATTGCCCGCGCCATGGTGCTCAAACCGCGCTTCGTGATGCTGGACGAGCCGACCTCGGCGCTGGATATGAGCGTGCAGGCGCAGGTGGTGGATCTGTTGCGGGATCTGCAGGCGAAGCACGATCTGGCCTATCTCTTCATCAGCCACGACCTGAAGGTTGTGAAAGCGCTGGCCAACGACATGATCGTCATGCGTCACGGCAAGGTGGTGGAAAGCGGCCCGGCGAAGACAATTTTCGAGGCGCCGAAAGAGGAATACACGCGGGCGCTGATGGCCGCTGCCTTCAATATCGAGGCGGTCAAGACGGCGGCGGTCAGCGATTAGGCATTTTCAAGAACGCACTGGCCTTCTTCTGCCAGCCCACGTACGATGAAACAAGAAGGTGGGAACAATGGGGCGTAATGTCATCATGACGGCGCGATATCTACTTTATCAGCTTGTGGATGTTTTCCGTTAGCGACTCTGCCGCGAACCGAAAATGAAACAACCTGCTGGTGAATGATGGTCGATATTGATTACGCAAAAAGATTTTTCGAAGAAAACCCCGATATCGAAATTCTCGAAGCCTTTGTCATCGATGTAAACGGCGTGCCGCGCGGCAAGTGGATACCGCGCGAACGGGCCATCGACGTGCTGGAAAAAGGCATGGCCGTGCCGCGCTCCGTCTACGCGCTGGATATCTGGGGCCGCGACGTGAATGCCGCAGGCCTTGCCGAGGGCACCGGTGATCCTGACGGGCTGTGCTTTGCGGTTCCTGAAACGCTCTCTCGTGTCACATGGCTGGGGCGACCCACGGCGCAGGTACTGCTCGCCATGAAGGATCCTGATGGCAACGGTTTCTACGGCGATCCGCGCAATGTGCTGGCGCAGGTGCTGGCGGGATTCACCAGGCGCGGCCTGACGCCGGTTGTCGCCACCGAGCTTGAATTTTATCTGATCGACCCTGTCCGCTCGGCGCTTGACCCCGTGCGCCCGCCGCGCAGCCGCGAAGGTCGCTGGCATACCGGCCAGACGCAGGTTCTGTCCATTTCCGAATTGCAGGATTTCGAAGGCGTCTTCCATGACATCTCGACGGCGTGCCGCGCCCAGAATGTCGGTGCCGATACGACGCTGCGCGAAAACGGTCCGGGACAGTACGAAATCAACCTCAACCACGTACCGGATGCCTTGCGGGCGGCTGATGATGCCGTCTTCCTCAAGCGCATCGTCAAGGGTGTGGCACGCAAGCACGAGCTCGACGCCACCTTCATGGCCAAGCCCTATGGCATGCAGGCAGGCAACGGCATGCATGTTCACTTCTCCATGCTCGACAGGGATGGCAATAATATCTATGCGGGCGAAAACGGCCCATCCGAAGCGCTGATGCACTCTGTCGGCGGCCTTCTAGAGAACATGGGGGAGAGCATGGCGGTGTTTGCGCCGCATGCAAACTCCTACCGCCGCTTGCGCCCCAGTGAACACGCGCCGACCTATGCGTCCTGGGGTATCGACAACCGTTCTGCCGCCGTGCGCGTGATCGTCGCCAGCAAGCCTGCGACCCGTATCGAACACCGTGTGGCGGGCGCCGATACCAATCCCTATCTGGTGCTGGCGATGATCCTGAGTGCGGCGCTGGCCGGCATGAAGGAAAAGCGTCAGCCAGGGGGCGCGATCTCCGGCGACAGCCATGCCGTCAACCACGAGCCGCTGCCGACGAACTGGGATTATGCGCTACAGCGTTTTACGCGCTCCAGTTTTGCCTATGCGACGTTCGGGCAGAAATACCGCACGCTCTATTCCGCCTGCAAACAGCAGGAATTATCCGAATTTTCTCTGCGCGTGACCGACGTCGAATACGACGCCTATATCAGGACGGTGTAAAATGGTTGAAGTAACAAGCGCTCCCAATCCCGGCCACACCACATCATGGTATGCGGCATCGGCCAACACCAAGACGGTCCGCACCGCCCTTCAGGGCGACCAGGATGCCGATATCTGTATCATCGGCGCAGGGTTCACCGGGCTTTCGGCAGCGCTGGAGCTGGCGCAAAAGGGTTTTTCCGTCATCGTGCTGGAGGGAGAGCGGGTCGGTTTTGGCGCATCCGGGCGAAACGGCGGCCAGATCGTCAATGGCTACAGCCGCGACCTCCACACGATTGCTCGCCGTTATGGCGCCCAAAAGGCAGCCGAACTTGGAGCGATGTCGCTCGAGGGCGGGCAGATCATCCGCGAGCGGGTGGCGAAATACGGGATCGATTGCGACCTGGTCGATGGCGGGTTCTTTGCGGCGTTCACGCCCAAGCAGATGACAGAAATGGCCGCCAACAAGGCCAATTGGGAAAAGCACGGCCATACCGGGCTGGAAATGGTCTCCGAAGCCGAGGTTGGGACATACGTGAAATCGGATCGTTATGCGGGTGGCATGATCGACCGTTTCGGCGGACATATTCACCCGTTGAACTATGTCCTCGGCGAAGCAGACGCCATTGAGCGTCTGGGTGGTCGCATCTTCGAAAACTCGCGCGTCATCGCTGTGGAGCAGGGAACAAACCCCGTCGTACGCACCGCGCACGGCAAGGTCGCGGCGAAATATGTGCTGGTGTGTGGCAATGCCTATCTCGGCGGGTTGTTGCCGGAAATCGGCGAGCGGATGATGCCTGTTTCAAGCCAGGTGATGGCGACGGAACCCTTGGATGCGGCGCTGATCGAGGAGCTGCTCCCTGCCAATTACTGCGTCGAGGATGCCAATTACATCCTCGATTATTATCGCCGGACCTCCGACAATCGCCTGCTCTATGGCGGCGGAATCGGGTACGGCGGCACAGATCCCGCTGACCTGACCAGCGTCATCCGTCCGAACATGCTCAAAACGTTCCCGCAATTGCAAAACACCAAGATCGACTTTGCCTGGAGCGGCAACTTCGCGCTCACATTGACGCGCATCCCACATATCGGGCGTCTGTCGCCGAACGTCTACTTCTCCCATGGCGATAGCGGCCATGGTGTGACCACGACGCAGTTGCTGGGCAGGATATTGGGCGAGGTGGTCGCGGGTCACGCCCAACGCTTTGACGTCTGGTCATCGCTACCGAACTACCCGTTCCCGGGCGGCAAGACGTTCCGCGTGCCGCTCACCATGCTCGGCGCATGGTGGTACGGCCTTCGCGACAGGTTGGGTGTTTAGAGCGTTTCCTTGTTAAATGGAAACGTTCTAGAGAGCGGATAGACCCTTCAGGGCGTTCTCGGTAATCTCGTCTGGCGTGGCGTCGATGCTGACCGTAACGACGCCGGGTTCGCCGGTCGGCACTTCCAGCGTGGCGAGCTGAGTCTTGAGCAGCGAAAGGGGCATGAAGTGGCCGGTGCGCGCACCCATGCGCTCGGTCAGGAGCGCTTCGCTTCCGTCCAAATAAATGAAAGCCAACGGTCCACCGCAGGCATCGCGCAGGCGGTCGCGGTAGATCTTCTTGAGTGCCGAGCAGGAGATGACGACACCGCCTGCCTCGAAGCCCTTGTGCAGCTCCGCACCCACAAGATCGAGCCAGGGCCAACGATCCTCATCGGTCAGTGGTGTTCCAGCCGCCATTTTCTCGACATTGGAGGCAGGGTGGAGCTTGTCGCCCTCCATGAAGGGAATAGCCAACCGCTCGGCCAGTTCTTCGCCCACGGTGGATTTACCACAGCCGCTGACGCCCATGACGATGATTGCCTGTTTCACGATGATCTCCTGCGTCTTCAAAAATATCGTACTCGCCTACTGTATTTGCGTGCGCAGGGGAAACATTTTCCACGTCTATACCGTCACGATCAGAAGCCTGCGCGTCGCGCGGCCCTGGCTTCCAGCATGGATAGTAGGCTATGGATGAGCACGGCAAGAGCTGCCACGATCATGCCGCCCTGCAAGATGAAGGCGAGGTTGTTGGATTGCAGCCCCGCGATGATGACCTCACCCAGCGTCTTTGCCGCCACTGTCGAGCCGATGGTCGCCGTTGACAGGCTGATGACGGCGGAAAGCCTGACACCTGCAAGGATCGCTGGAAGCGCAAGCGGCAGTTCCACCCGCCACAGCCGCTGCGCACCGGTCATGCCGATGCCACGCGCTGCTTCCAGGATCGTGTTGGGAAGTGTGGTCAGGCCCGTCACCGTGTTTTCGAAGATGGGCAGGAGGGCATAGAGAAAAAGCGCAATCAGTGTGGGCTTTTCACCAAACCCCATGATCGGCACGGCCAGCGCCAGCACGGCAACCGGCGGAAAGGTCTGGCCGATACTGACGATGCTGCGTGAGAGCGGCAGAAACTCCCGACCGAAGGGCCGCGTGACGAGAATGGCGAGCGTTCCGGCGATCAGCACGGCGGTGCCCGTCGCAATCGCGACCGTCTTTAAGTGGGACAGGGTCAGCGATAGAAGATTGGCCTGAATATAGATGGCCGGTGCATTGGGCTGCACGAGGGGCCGAAACACAGGCTCGAACATCTCGGGCCGCACCAGAAAGGCCGCGAGCACGAGGACAAGACCTGTCAGCAGAAGAGGCCCCAGCCGGATCTTCATGCGGAACCGGCCGCGTTCTGTAGCAGCACCTCGCGGCGGATCCGGCCTGTCACGGTGCCATCGGCGCCCATGACGGGCAGCGTTTCGCACCCGGTCCACAGCATGGCGGACAGGGCATCACGCTGACTGGTCCCCGCCAGAAGCGGCTCTCCATCGGACTGGCCGGGTTCGACGATATCGCCCACGGTCGCGACGGACAGCAACCGGAGTGGCCGCTCACGCTCGCCGATCATTGTGCGCACGAACTCCGTTGCGGGTCTCAGCACCAGCTCGGCGGGCTGGCCATATTGAACGATTTTGCCTCTATCCATGACGGCGATGCGGTCGGCCAGATGAAAGGCCTCGTCCATATCGTGCGTGACCAGGACAATCGTAACACCAAGCTTTTTCTGAATGGCGAGAAGATCGTCCTGCGCCTTGGCCCGGATGATCGGGTCAAGCGCGCCGAAGGGTTCATCCATCAAAAGAATGTTCGGCTCTGCCGCAAGGGCGCGGGCAACGCCTACGCGCTGTTGCTGCCCGCCCGACAGGGCCGCCGGAAAGCGGTCGGCGTATTGAGCGGGGTCGAGCTGAAAGAGATCGAGCAACTCGCTGACCTTCGCGTTTATCCGGGCGCGGTCCCAGACCAGCAGTTCCGGCACGGTGGCAATGTTTTGCGCCACGGTCCGGTGCGGAAACAGCCCGTGTCCCTGGATGGCGTAGCCGATGCGGCGGCGCAGCGTGTGTCCGGGCAAATTGAGGATATTCTCTCCGTCGATGCGAATGACGCCGGAGGAGGGTTCGACCAGTCGGTTGATCATGCGCAAGAGCGTTGTCTTGCCGGAGCCGGATGTGCCGACAATGACGGTGATACTGCGGGCATCGATCGTCAGCGACACATCGTCCACCACCGTCGTGCCGTCATAGTGTTTGGTCAGATGGTCGACCTCGATCATGCCCTGCTTCCCCTGTTGAAGAGATTGCTCTCGATGATGGCGTTGAGAAGGATGGCTGCGGTAAAGCCCAGAATGACGGTCGGAATGGTGCCGAGCAAAACCAGATCCATGGCCGTCTGCCCGATGCCTTGAAACACAAAGACGCCAAATCCGCCGCCGCCGATCAGCGCTGCTATCGTCGCAAGCCCGATGTTCTGGACGAGAACGATGCGAATACCGGTGAGTATGATGGGCAGGGCTAGCGGAAAGTCGATTTTGAAGAGCCGTTGCGTCGCTGTCATGCCAAGACCGCGTGCAGCTTCCCGCACAGCATTCGAGACGCCCTTCAGCCCCACGACCGTGTTGGAAACGACGGGCAGCAGCGAGTATAAAAGCAACGCCACGAATGCGGGCGCCATGCCGATGCCGCGAATGCCGATTTCGGACGCACCGGGAATATTCGCGGCGACCCAGCCCAAAGGGGCGATCAGAAGACCAAACAGTGCGATGGAGGGAATGGTCTGTACGATGTTGAGACTGTTCAACACGCCCGCGCGCAGACGATCGACCTTATAGCAGAGGACGCCCAGGGGAATACCGACAAGTGTCGCCGCAAAGAGTGAGCCGATGGCAAGCTGGATGTGACGCCCGGCCTCAGTCCAGAAGATGTCCCGCCGGTTTTCATATTCCTTCATGACCGACAGGGCGTCCCATTGCCCGGATATGAGTGTGGCTGCGACCACACCTAGCGCTAGGAAGAGCAGCACGATCCGTAATGCGGGGCGAGGATTGAGCCGCGCGATTGCATCCGTCGCCATCAGGATCAGGCCCGATGCCAGCAACCAGAAACCGCTGGCGGGCGATACCCGCGCATAGCTGTTATCGACGGGCGTCAGATGGGATGCAGCGCTACCGATGGCCAGCGCCAGAGCGGCAAGACCCACCAATGCCAGACCAAGCCGCAGCCGTGCATCGTTCCGAAAAAACGCACAGCAGACCGTGATGCCGATCAGTGCGTAGAGCGCGTAGGCCCATGTCCGGGGAAGGGCGTCCAAAACGCTGCGAACGTCCCCCGGAACGATACGGTTGGCCCGAAAGGTTGCGAATGGAAGAGCAAAGAGAGCATAGGCGAGGAGCGCAGCGATCAGCGCTCCGACCTTATCATAGTATGGGAAGGGCCAGTGCGAGGCGCGTTGCAAGGCCGCCCCTTATTTTACGAAGCCGTTTTTCGTCAGGAAGTCCAGGGCAACCGTCTTCGCCTGCTCACCACCCACCTGCACACGGCCGTTCAACTCCTGAAGTGTGGTCAGATCGAGCTTTTCGAACACCGGCTTCAACAGGGTTTCGATTTCAGGGTGCTTTTTCAAAACCTCTTCGCGCACGACCGGCGCTGGCTGGTAAACGGGCTGTACGTTCTTGTCGTCCTCCAGAACGACGAGACCGGATGGTGCGATGCCGCCATCGGTTCCGTAGACCATGGCTGCGTTGACATTGTTGGTCTGGTTGGCAGCCGCCGCAATCGTCGCGGAGGTATCCCCACCGGCAAGCGTGATCAGTTGATCCGCCTTCAGCGTGAAGCCGTAGGTCTTCTGGAATGCGGGAAGGGCCGCGGCAGAGTTTACGAACTCGGAGGAGGCAGCGAGCACGACCTGACCACCACCGGCGATATATTTGCCGAAGTCGCTGAGTGTCTTCAGATTGTTCTTTTCGGCCACATCCTTGCGAACGGCAATGCCCCAGGTGTTGTTGGCGGGAGACGGCGTCAGCCAGACGATCTTGTTGGCGTTGAAGTCCAGCGTCTTGGCTTCCTCGTAGGCCTTTGCCGCATCTTTCCAGAGAGGATCGTTTGCCTTTTCGAAGAAGTAGGCGGCATTGCCCGTGTACTCGGGATAGATGTCGATTTCGCCAGCCGTAATCGCCTTGCGCACAACGGGGGTAGCACCAAGCTGAATGCGGTCTGTGGTTTCGATGTCGTTCTTGCTCAGCACAGTCATGATGATGTTGCCGAGGACGGAACCTTCCGTATCGATCTTGGATGAAACGACGACCTGCGCCTGTGCGATGGATGCATAAAGTGCGAGCGCAAATCCTGCGCCGGTGAGTTTCATCAAACGCTTCATCAAGCATCTCCAACAGGATACGGGGGAATTCCCGGAAATCGTCTCTGCGCAATGCGATTGCGACGGTCTCCAATTCAAGTGGCGGTAACGAAAAAGAGATCGAAAGGTTGCATGCGCGATGGCGATTTATACGTATTGCCTAATGCAGGATCCTTAGGCGTCGTCTCAGTCCGATTTTCTGCGCGCGTCCTTGCCCATGACGAGCGGCATGAGAACGGAGAGAAACAGCAGGCGCAGAACGTGATGGGCACCGACATAGGCCGTGTCGGCGTGCATCATGACCGCCATGGCGGCCATTGTTTCGAGACCGCCCGGCGCGAAGGCAATCATCACCGCATTGAGCGGAACGCCCGTCATTTTGGAGACCGCAACGGCGGCAAGACAGGCCAGCAACATCACAGCCACGGTCACGACGCCGCCCGCCACGAAGGCCATTTTCATGTCCCGAAGCGAAGAGCGGGTAAACCGCGTGCCAATCAGGCTGCCCAAAATGATATAGGTCGGCTGGCTCAGCCAACCCGGCACGCCACCGCTCGTCAGTCCGGTGATGTGAATGCCGATGGAGACGGCGACGCCACCGAGCAGCAGGGCTGCGGGAAAGCGCCAGCGCATGAAAACCCACCCGACAGCCAGTGACGCCAGAACTGTCAAAGCCAGCACCATCGGTGGCATCGGCGGCGCCAGGATCAAAGGTTCGATGCTGATCAGATCGAGATATTCGACAATGACCGGCACGGCGAGAGTGAGGGCCAGAACGCGCACGCTCTGGATGACGCTGACGGTCGCCAGATCGCTTTTTGTTTCTGCCGTCAGGCTGATGATGTAGCTGAGATGGCCCGGTGATGCGCCCAGCATGGCTGTGGTGCGGTCATAACCAAAGCCGAAGTGCAAGATCCAATAGGCGACGTAGAGCAGAAGAACGACGGTTGCCAGCACCGCGACGAAGCTCAGCGGCCAGGTTTTGGCGGCATCGATGACCTCCGGCGTTACGCTCGTTCCCATGGAAATGCCAACGACGACGAAGGTGGCATTGCGCAGCATCTGGGGCACCGAAAGTCGCAGCCCCGACAATCCCGCCAGCGTGACGGCAAGCGCCGGGCCGCAGAGAAACGGCGCGGGCAGTCCGATCAGAGACGCGATGAGAGCACCGATGCTGCCGACGAAGGCCGTGAGGAGAAAGCTTTGGAGGTCTGGCTTGGTCATCATGCTTACGGGATGGGAATTGGCGGGAAAGAATCGGACGGTGAGGCTACCGAGATGCAACTGTGCCTTTTGAGGCGCAACCGTCAACCGCATGTGTCTTAAAAACAGAAAACCCGCGAACGATGTCCGCGGGCTGAAAAATCTCGACAGGGACGCTTCAGGCTCAGGCTGCCGGAGCAGCCGCCACGACGCGAGGCGGACGGCGCTTGGCCATGGTGTCTTCGAGGCCGAGCAGGAAACTGATCTGCGGACGGGCCTTGACGAGATCGTCGATGGAATATTGTGTCAGGACGTCGAAGAAAGCGTTGAGCGCCTTGCGCAGCGCAGAGTTCAGACCGCAGCTATCCACCAGCGGGCATTCCACGGCACCGTCTTCGAAGCATTCCGCCATGGCAAAGCTGTCTTCCGTCACCTTGACGACATCGAACAGGCTGATCTTTTCGGCGGGCTTGCCAAGCTTGACGCCGCCATTGCGACCGCGCACGGTCTCAACCAGGCCGGCCTTGTTGAGCGGCTGCAAAATCTTGAAGAGGAACAGTTCGGAGACACCGTAAGCCTTGGCGATTTCCGGGATGCGGCTGAGGTTGCCGTCATTGGCGGCGCAATACATCAACATGCGGACGGCATAGTTGGTCTGTTTGGTCAAACGCATGCTGATCTCCTGACTCCAGTAATGTGGAGTCATATAGTCGTTATTTTACTTTAGAACAATTCCAGAAATAAAAAATTCTCCGGGAGATTTCCGATCCTTCAATTGTCCTGTTGACCGCCTGCTGTGATTCATGAACAAACAACTCAAGAATCCAATCTACCGGAGGCGTGCCCCATGGCAAGCGTGAAGTCGATATTTTGTGCAATTGCAGCCACGACATCGGTTATCGGTTGCGGAATGTCCACAGCTGTCGCAGGTGGCGAAGTCAACGTCTACTCCTATCGCCAGCCCGAACTCATTCAGCCGCTGCTGGACGCCTTCACCAAGGAGACCGGCATCGAGGCCAATGTGCTGTTTCTGGACAAGGGTCTGGTCGAGCGCATCCAGGCAGAAGGCGTGAATTCACCCGCCGACATTCTGCTCACGGTAGATATTGCCCGCCTTGTGGAGGCCAAGGAAGGCAAGGTGACACAACCGGTCCTGAACGATCCGGTGATCGAAAAGGATATTCCCGCCAATCTTCGCGACCCGGAAGGCGAATGGTTCGGCCTGACCACGCGAGGCCGCGTCGTCTACGCCTCGAAAGACCGCGTCAGCCAGAAGGATATCACCTATGAGGAGCTTGCCGATCCGAAGTGGAAAGGCAAGATCTGCATTCGTGATGGCCAGCACTCCTACAATATCGCGCTGTTTGCATCCATGATCGCCCATCACGGCCTGGATTATACGCGTACATGGCTGACGGGCTTGAAGAACAATCTGGCCCGCAAGCCCGATGGCACCGACCGCAGCCAGGCGAAATCCATCTATTCGGGTGAATGCGATATCGCATTGGGCAACACCTATTATGTTGGGCTGATGCTGACCAATGACCAGGAACCTGAGGAAAAGGTCTGGGGCAATGCGGTGCGCGTCATCTTCCCGAATGCGCAGGATCGCGGCACACACGTCAACATCTCGGGCGTTGCGATGACGAAATATGCGCCCAACAGGGACAATGCCTTGAAGCTGATGGAATTTCTGGCCTCCGGCAAAGCCCAGGAAATCTATGCCAAGCAGGTCTTCGAATATCCTGTCCTGCCGGGCGCGCAACCATCCGACGTTGTCAAGAATTTTGGACCGATCAAGCCGGATAGCCTGTCATTGACCGAAATTGCTGCGCACCGCAAGCAGGCGTCTGAACTGGTGGATGAAGTCGGCTTCAATGACGGCCCGTCCAACTGATCGGTCCGTGACGCTTGAAGGCTTTGTCCTGTAAAAGGAAGGCCTCAGCCGCGCTTGCGGCGAAGGCGGATCACCACGTCAACATGAGCGATTTCCATGCCCTCTGGCGGTTCCGGCAGATTGCCGATCTCCAGATTGTTGACGGGAATATCGAGAACCTCGTTCTCACCTTCGACGAAGAAGTGGTGATGATCCGAGACATTCGTATCGAAGTAGGTCTTGGCGCCCTCGACGGCGAGAACGCGGATGATGCCAGCTTCTGTGAATTGATGCAGGGTGTTGTAGACGGTGGCGAGCGAAATCGGCACGCCGGCATTGACGGCCTCGTCGTGCAACTCCTCGACAGTCAAGTGGCGGTCACCCTTGGCGAAGAGCAGATCGCCCAGAGCCACACGCTGACGTGTGGGTCGCAGGCCAAAGCGGCGCAATCTCGTTCCGATATCCAATGTAGCGTCGAATGTCATAAAAACACGGCCTCAAAACCGGTGGATTAAACCCAATCTAACAAGCATATAACTTTTACGCGTCCGGCTTTCAATAGATTCCGGTAGAATGCTGCGCCGCGATCGGCTGTAAAGCGGGGATTTTTACAAATTTCCTCTGGTTCAGGCCTTACGCTTCCTGTATGCGGGCGCCATGTTAAGGCAGGCTTCGGCCAAAAGCATGAGCAACTAGACATGTAAGTTGCCCTTGTGGCGCTTCATTTTGAACCTAACTTGCTCTACAGAAGTCTTTCAAAGCGTGTAAACGGGGAATTGGATACGACATGACAACGAGGCAATCGAGCTACAATTACGAGGAAATTCTGTCTTGTGGACGTGGCGAACTGTTTGGCCCCGGCAATGCACAGCTTCCTCTGCCTCCTATGCTCATGGTTCATCGTATCACGGAAATCTCCGAAACCGGTGGTGCCCACGACAAGGGTTTTATCCGTGCCGAATACGACGTGTCGCCGGATGACTGGTATTTCCCCTGCCACTTCCAGGGCAACCCCATCATGCCCGGCTGCCTCGGTCTCGATGGCATGTGGCAGCTGACCGGCTTTTTCCTCGGCTGGCTGGGCGAAGAGGGGCGTGGCATGGCGCTGTCTACCGGCGAGGTGAAGTTCAAAGGCATGGTGCGCCCTGAAACCAAGCTTTTGCAATACGGCATCGATTTCAAGCGCGTCATGCGCGGTCGCCTTGTTCTCGGTACGGCCGATGGCTGGCTGAAAGCCGATGGCGAAACCATTTATCAAGCGTCGGACCTGCGTGTCGGTCTGTCCAAGGAAAAGACCGCCTGACCCCTGATCGTTCGGTGAGGGGTGGCCAATGCCACGTCGCACCTGAACCCCTCGCGCGGCAAACACAGAAAAGGTCAACTTCATGAGAAGAGTTGTAGTCACCGGCCTCGGTATTGTTTCATCGATCGGCAGCGACGCTGCAGAGGTCACGGCGTCCCTGAGAGATGCAAAGTCGGGAATTTCATTCTCGCCGGATTTTGCCGAGCATGGCTTCAAATGCCAGGTCTGGGGCAAGCCGTCTCTCGACCCCACTGATCTGGTTGACCGTCGCGCGATGCGCTTCCTGTCCCAGGGCGGCGCGTGGAACCATGTTGCCATGAAGCAGGCGATTGCCGATTCCGGTCTGGAAGAGAGCGTCATCAGCGGCAATGAACGCACTGGCATCATCATGGGTTCTGGCGGTCCTTCGACCCGGACCATCGTTGAGGCTGCCGACATCACGCTGAAGAACAAAAGCCCCAAGCGCATCGGCCCGTTCGCCGTGCCGAAGGCCATGTCGTCCACGGCATCCGCCACGCTGGCGACCTGGTTCAAGATCCACGGCGTCAACTATTCCATCTCGTCGGCCTGCTCGACCTCGGCACATTGCATCGGCAATGCCGCCGAAATGATCCAGTGGGGCAAGCAGGACGTGATGTTTGCCGGTGGCCACGAAGATCTGGACTGGTCGATGTCGAACCTGTTCGATGCCATGGGCGCGATGTCGTCCAAGTTCAACGACAATCCATCCACCGCGTCCCGCGCCTACGACGCCAACCGTGACGGCTTCGTCATTGCTGGCGGTGCTGGCGTTCTGGTTCTCGAAGAACTGGAACATGCCAAGGCGCGCGGCGCCAAGATTTATGCCGAGATCGTCGGCTACGGCGCAACATCGGATGGTTACGACATGGTTGCGCCATCGGGCGAAGGCGCCATTCGTTGCATGCGTCAGGCGCTGGCAACCGTTAAGGGTGAAGTCGACTACATCAACACCCACGGCACATCCACACCTGTCGGCGACAGCAAGGAAATCGGCGCAATCCGTGAAGTGTTCGGCTCTAAAATCCCGCATGTGCAGTCGACCAAGTCGCTGACGGGTCACTCGCTGGGTGCCGCAGGCGTCCAGGAGTCTATCTACGGTCTGTTGATGATGCAGGAACGCTTCATCGGCAAAAGCGCCCATATCGAAACGCTCGATCCCGAATTCGAAGGGGTGCCCATCGTTCGCGAACGCATCGATGATGCCAAGATCGATACGGTCCTGTCGAACTCCTTCGGCTTTGGCGGCACCAATGCCACGCTGGTCTTCCAGCGCTACAACGGATAAGTGCCTATGAATGGCATCATGCAGGGAAAACGCGGCCTCATCATGGGTGTCGCGAACAACCACTCCATCGCCTGGGGCATCGCCAAGGCGTTGGCCGCCCAGGGTGCGGAACTTGCCTTTACCTATCAGGGCGAAGCGCTGGGCAAACGCGTCAAGCCGCTTGCGGCGGAAGTCAGCTCCGATTTCATCGTCCCCTGCGACGTGGAAGATCTGGCCTCCGTGGATGCCCTGTTCGATGCGGTGCGCGAGCGCTGGGGTTCGCTGGATTTCGTCGTTCACGCCATCGGCTTTTCCGACAAGAACGAGTTGAAGGGGCTTTACGCCAACACCACGCGTGAAAATTTCACGCGGACCATGGTCATTTCCTGCTTCTCGTTTACCGAAATCGCCAAGCGTGCGGCCGCGTTGATGACCGATGGCGGCTCCATGCTGACCTTGACCTATAACGGGTCGCAGCGTGTCATCCCCAATTACAATGTCATGGGTGTCGCCAAGGCCGCTCTCGAGGCGTCCGTACGTTACCTTGCTGCCGATTACGGTCCAAAGGGCATTCGCGTCAACGCCATCTCCGCAGGCCCCGTGCGCACATTGGCTGGTGCCGGCATCTCGGATGCCCGCGCCATCTTCTCGTGGAACCAGAAGAACGCGCCGATGCGCCGTACGCCCGACATCGAAGACATCGGCGGCTCGGCGCTCTATCTTCTGTCGAACATGTCCCGTGGCGTGACGGGAGAATGTCACTATGTCGATGGTGGCTTCAACATCACGTCTATCCCGACGCTTGAAGTGCTCTACAACGCCGACAGCGAATAACGCCTGTTCGTGAAGTGACGATTGAAAAGCCCGGTCATGCCAGGCTTTTTGCATTTGAATTACACCGGCTCGAAACCGAACAGATCTTCCGGGTTTGTGACCAGCGCTTTTTTGCGGGCCTCTTGCGACGGAAGCCATGACAGAACCGTATCCAGCAAATCCGCATCATTGGGGTACTCTTCCGTCGTCCTGGCATTGTTATGGGGCCAATTGGTGCCCCAAATGATCCGATCCGGCGCATAGGCCGCGATGATGCGGGCAACGGCTGCGATATCCTCGAAGTCAGGACCGCCCGAACGGCTGGATTCATAGCATCCGGCAAATTTGAACCAGCAATTGCCCTTGTCGATCAGGCGCTTCAGCGCCGATATCTGCGGGCTATCGGGCGTGACCCCGGCAAAGAACTTGCCGTGATGATCGAAAATCCAGCGGCTCTTGATCGCACCCAGACGTTCTTCATGGTCGAGAATATGAGAGCCATCGAATTGCACGGCCACGCACCAGCCCAGCTCCTGCGCGATGCTGTCGACCTCTTCCAGATGGGTGAGATCGACCGCGCCACCGGGCAAATCCATGATGCGGGCGCCGACTTTTCGCCATCACATGTTCTGACGATCGCCATGCAAAACCTTTCAGTGTGGGTCTGCTGACGAGGGCGCAGACTATCGGTCGCCCTGGCGGAGCATGGCGCGATAACGCTGCTGGCTGCCCTTCAGATGCTGACGCATGGCCTCGCGGGCAACCGTTGAATCCCCGTCCGAAATAGCGTGCACGATGGCGTTATGCTCATTTTGGAGCTGTTGCAAATAAGGGGCTGCCGTCTTCTCGGATTGGGAGGCACGCAACGCTGCTCTTGGAATGACATTCTGACCCATCACCTCCAGAAACTCGCGAAAGCGCGGATTGTTGGTGGCGTCAGCAATGGCCAGATGAAGCTTGAAATCCGCCTCTGCGGTGGGGACGCCTGCATCGATGCAAGCCTGCACAGAGGATAGACAGCGGATGATTGCCTCCTCCTGTGCAGGCGATCTGCGCACCGCCGCAAGTTCGGCGGCTTCGGTTTCGACGGCTGCCCGTAATTCCAGAAGTTCGATGATGGAGGAGATCCGATCATGATCGACATCCTGAAACGGCTGTGGCTGCTGGGTGGGAAGTTCCAGAACGAAAATGCCCGCACCGTGACGTGCCTCGACCAGTCTGTCTGCTCTGAGCGCGGCAACGGCCTCCCGCACGACCGTTCGGCTGACTTTATAAAGCTCCGTCAGGCCAGCTTCACTGGGCAGCTTGTCTCCCGGCTTGTACTGGCCGGACAGAATAGTCTGGCGCAACGCGTTTGCGGTTTGGCTGACCAGCGATCCGCCGGTGCGACCGTTTTGAGGCTTTTCTTTCGCGCCGCCATCGACGGGTTCACTGAGGCTGGCCAATCTTTTCTCCGAGGCAATAGGGGAGACATCACACGCTGGCATTGCCTCCGGTCAAACTTTCTATTGGCCAAATATCCCGTAATTGATCGGTCTTGGCAATATTTATATTATTTCCCAAATCACTGATATGATCTCCGAAGCCGTGGATTGCGCTCAAAAACCATACAATATTGGAAATGCAAGGTTTTCCCGCAACAAAATGTAAACGAAGCCGCCATACACTTCATGGGCATAAAGCTCTCGGGCAGACATGCTTTCCCGTCATGAAGATTGAAAAAGCGCGATGCAGGCATTGTCTCCGAAAATGTTGTTGGCCAGACGATTTGCGCGTTCACGCAAAGGTTCTGCGGCCATAGAGTTCGCCATTCTGGCCGTTCCCTATTTTCTGCTGGTCTTTGCCATCATCGAGACTTTTCTGGCGATGATAGGCGAACAACTGGTCACGAATGCAACGGACCGGTTGGCGCGTCAGTTGAGAACGGGACAGATTTCCAGCTCCATCAGTCAGGAGGATTTCAGAAAGCTGTTTTGCGCCGAAGTGTCGATCCTGATCACCTGCTCTGCAGACGAGATCAAGAAACCGGAAAAGCTATACATCGATCTTCGCAGCTTCAACACTTTTGCCGACATTCCCAAAACCGTCCCCTTGACGCCGAACGGCCAGTTTTTCGATCTCGATGTTTCCGCGTTCCGGTTCGCACCGGGGGGGCCGAGCACCATCAACATGCTGCGCGTTTATTACCGCTGGCAGGTGGTGGCCGATATCGTGCGGCCCTTCCTGACCAATATCCGCCCGAAGGATGGGTCCATGCCATCGCATTTCCTGATTGTCGCAACAGATGCGTTCCGCAATGAAGCATACCAGTGAGCGCGGCCGGATGGTGAGGAAAAGAAAAATGGCATTGCGAGTCATTGGCCGGACGTTCAGGCGACTGCGGCAGGATCGTCAGGGCGTCGGCGCGGTGGAGTTTGCGATCATCTTCCCGGTCCTGCTGGCGCTTTACATAACGGCCTTCGAACTGACGATCGGCTTCAGCGTCTATAAGCGGGCAACGCATGCAGCCGGTACGATCGCCGACCTCGTGTCGCAGCAGGTGAGCGTCAACAAAGCATACCTGAAGACCATGCCCGACGTCGCCTCGGCAATTTTCGTACCCTACGCCACGGCTGGGCTCGATTTGAAGATCAGTGGAATTCAGGTGGATGCCAACAGGGTCGCCAGGATCAACTGGTCCTGGAGCCAGAGCAATCAGCCCCCGTACCCCGCAAATTCCGTCGTCAACCTTCCCGACAATCTGAGACAGCCGAACGCGTTTCTCGTCCATGCGGAGTTGACGATTCCCCACACGCTTTTGATGTTCCTGTCGGACGCAGCCCCAAGCATGCGGCAGATTACGATCGGTCGGGATTATTACTTCGCAAAGCGCGAGCAGGATCCGATTACCTGCAGCGATTGTTGAAACAGATATTTGGGCGTGGGCAATAAAAAGCCGCGGGGCATCTTTCCCGCGGCTTTTCCGTCTTGTTTGTGTTCAAAGGTTATTCCGACGGCATGTCCAGCACGCGGCTGAAATAGAGCGCCACGATGGTGCACAGCGCACCGGACAAAAGATAGATACCGACCGCGAAGAGCCCAAACTTCGATGAGAAGCCGAGCGCGACCAGAGGTGCAAAGCCAGCGCCGATCAACCATGAAATATCTGAGGTGAGCGATGCGCCCGTATAGCGATATTCACGGCTGAAGCGCGAGGCCAGCGCGCCGCCTGATTGGCCGAAGGACAGGCCGAGCAAGGCAAAGCCGATCAGCACGAAGAGGTAGCGCCCAATATCGCCCGACGCCAGAAGAACGGGCGCGACGAAGCTGAAGATCGCAATCAGCGCGGCAGCGATGCCGAGCAATTTGCGACGACCGATCTTGTCGGACAGAACGCCGGAGACGACAATCATGCCACCTGCGATGATGGCGCTGACGAATTGCACGAACAGGAAGTCGGAGACGCGCTGGTTTGTGTTGAGAGACACCCAGCTGAGCGGAAACACGGTGACGAGGTGGAAGAGCGCAAAGCTCGCCAGGGGCACGAATGCACCCGTCAGGACGACCCGTGACTGATTGCGCAGCATCTCAAACATGGGCTTGGGCTCCAGTTCATGCTGTTGCAACATGGACTGGAACTCCGGCGTGACGATCATGCGCAAGCGTGCAAACAGTGCCAGAACGTTGAGCGCCAGAGCAACGAAGAACGGGAAACGCCAGCCCCACGCCAGGAATTCCGGGTTGGAAAGCTGGGTGGTGAAGATGATGAAGAAGGCGCTCGCAAGACCAAAGCCCATGGCCGCTCCCAGCTGTGGCATCATGGCGTACCAGCCACGCTGCTTTTCAGGCGCATTCATCGCCAGAAGGGAGACAAGGCCATCCCACGCCCCGCCAAGTCCAATGCCCTGGCCGATACGGAACACTGCCAGCAGGACCGGCGCGATTATGCCTGCTTCCGCGTAGGATGGCAGGAAGCTGATCGCCATGGTGGACCCACAGAGCGTAAACAGCGCTGCCGACAGCTTGACGCCTCGTCCGAATTTGCGGTCGATTTGTAAAAACAGGAGAGAGCCGATGGGGCGGGCAATGAAGGCCAGCGAAAACACTGCAAAGGAGTAAAGGGTGGCGGTGAGGGGATCGACGAACGAGAAAAAGACGTGAGGGAAAACGAGGGCGGAGGCGATGGCATAGACGAAGAAATCGAAGAACTCCGTCATTCTGGCCAGGATGACCGCAATCGTAATGCGATCCGGGTCCACGGCGACAGGCGCCCCTGGCTGGCCATTCGTTCCGTTGTTTTGTGAGTAGGACGAGGCCGTGTCGATATAACTCATAAAATTCCCTCCTGCGTATGGGCTAGCCATGACCATAACGAACGACGCTCCTCTTTCGTCGATGTTATGCGGCGGATTGTCACACAGGGGTTTGAGGCCGTCAATTGAAGAATGTCCGGAAGGGCTTGCGGACACGCTATCCTATGAGATAATGCGGGACTTTCCGCTCTTCAGTCCCAATTTTCCGCATGCTGCGAAGACCGCAGTGAAAATGTCATGTTGCACCGCGACAAACTACCTCATGTCCTTTATGAGGTTTGGCAATTATACGCATCAAGCAATATGAAAAACAGTACGAGTCCCAAAACGTGCGCACCCTTATGAAAACATCCTCTGCCCTTGCGGCCCTGTCCTCCGTGCTCCTGCTCAGCGGTTGTGATCTCGTCGTCATGAACCCCGCCGGCGACATCGCTATCCAGCAGCGCGATCTTATCATCACGTCCACGGTCCTGATGCTTCTGATCATCGTTCCGGTGCTGGCCCTCACGCTCTTCTTCGCGTGGAAGTACCGTGCATCCGCCAAGGCGGAGGATTATGATCCCGAATGGCATCACTCCACCCGTCTTGAAATGGTCATCTGGTCTGCTCCGGTTGCCATCATCCTGATGCTGGGAACAGTCACATGGATCGCGACGCACCGTCTCGATCCATACCGTCCCCTAGACCGTATCGACGCCGACCGTCCGGTAACAGCCGAGACGAAACCGATCACGGTCGAGGTTGTTTCCATGGACTGGAAGTGGGTCTTCTTCTACCCGGAACTGGGCATTGGCAGCGTCAATGAATTCGCGGCGCCCGTCGATGTGCCGATCAATTTCAAGATTACCGGCACGACAGCGATGAACTCGTTCTACGTCCCTGCGCTGGCTGGCCAGATCTATTCGATGGGCGGCATGCAGACGAAGCTTCATGCCGTCATCAATAAGGAAGGCGTTTATGATGGTTTCTCGGCCAACTTCTCCGGCCCAGGCTTCTCTCACATGCGCTTCAAGTTCCATGGTCTGAGCCAGGAAGGCTTCGATCAATGGGTTGCCAAGGTCAAGGATGGCGGCAAGGGCTTCGGTCGCATGGAATATCTCGAGCTTGCAAAGCCAAGCGAGCGCGAACCCGTGCAGTATTTCGCCAATGTCGACCCTGAGCTTTTCGACGCGATCCTCAACCGCTGTGTGGAGCCGAACAAGCTTTGCGTGCGCGACATGATGCATATCGATGCGAATGGCGGCGGCGGCAAGGAGGGCATCGATGTGGCCAAGGCGCTGAACTCCGTGGTCTGCACCCCGCTTTCGCCTTATGGCGTTGCATCGGGCTCGCAATCGCTGCCGGCCGCAATTCAGGGCCAGACATTCCAGTCCACGGCTCTGCCCGATGCCAAGGCCGAACTGCCGTCTGCACCCAAAACCGCAGGCTGAACATCATAAGGCGCATCCGAAGAATGATGCGTAGAATCAATAGATTGGAGCGTTCCTTGTGTTCAGACTGACGCAAGGCACTCTAAGTCAATCGCAAGAGGCTAAAATGGTCGCCACCACCGATCAAACGTCGTTCCTTTTCGGGAAGCTGACGTTGGAATCCATACCCTTCCACGAGCCCATTCTGATCGTCACTTTCACGGTCGTTGCTCTCGGTGGCGCAGCCCTTCTGGGTCTGCTCACCTATTTCAAGCTCTGGGGCTATCTCTGGAAGGAATGGTTTACCAGTATCGATCACAAGAAGATCGGTATCATGTACATCGTTCTGGCACTCGTCATGCTGATGCGCGGCTTTGCCGATGCGATCATGATGCGTATCCAGCAGGCCATTGCTTCGGGTGGTTCGGAAGGCTATCTCAACGCCCACCACTACGACCAGATCTTCACCGCTCACGGCGTTATCATGATCCTGTTCGTGGCGATGCCGATGATCAACGGTTTGATGAACTTCGCCATTCCGCTGCAAATCGGTGCGCGTGACGTGTCCTTCCCGTTCCTCAACAATTTCTCTTTCTGGATGACAGTGGCTGGCGCCGTGATCACCATGATTTCGCTGTTCATCGGTGAATATGCCCAGACCGGCTGGTTGGCCTATCCGCCCCTGTCGGGCATCCAGGGAAGTCCAAGCGTCGGTGTCGACTATTACATCTGGGGGATCCAGGTCGCCGGTGTCGGGACGACGCTGTCTGGCATCAACCTGATCGTCACGATCATCAAGATGCGTGCGCCTGGCATGACCATGATGCGCCTGCCGATCTTCGTGTGGACATCGTTGTGTTCCAACATTCTGATCGTGGCATCGTTTCCGATCCTGACCGGTACACTCGCGCTGCTGACGCTTGACCGTTACGTTGGTACGAACTTCTTCACCAACGATCTTGGCGGCAATCCGATGATGTATGTGAACCTCATCTGGATCTGGGGCCACCCAGAGGTCTATATTCTCATCCTGCCTGCCTTCGGTATCTTCTCGGAAATCGTATCGACCTTTTCCAACAAGCGTCTCTTCGGTTACGCGTCGATGGTCTACGCAACGGTGGTCATCACCATTCTGGCCTATGTCGTGTGGTTGCACCACTTCTTCACGATGGGTTCGGGTGCCAGCGTCAATGCCTTCTTCGGCATCACGACGATGATTATCTCCATTCCCACCGGTGCGAAGATTTTCAACTGGCTCTTCACCATGTACAAGGGTCGTATCACCTTCGATGTACCCATGCTGTGGGCAATTGGCTTCATGATCACCTTCGTCATCGGCGGTATGACGGGCGTCCTGCTCGCCGTGCCTCCGGCGGACTTCGTGCTGCACAACTCGCTGTTCCTGGTTGCGCACTTCCACAACGTGATTATCGGCGGCGTGCTGTTCGGCGTACTGGCGGGCATCGTCTACTGGTTCCCGAAAGCCTTTGGCTACCGTCTCGATCCGTTCTGGGGCAAGATGTCCTTCTGGTTCTGGTTCGTCGGCTTTTACTTCGCCTTCATGCCGCTCTACGTGCTTGGCCTGATGGGCGTGACCCGCCGCCTCAGCCAGTTCGAAGACACGTCGCTGCAAATCTGGTTCATCATCGCCGCATTTGGTGCCTTCCTCATCGCGCTGGGCATTGCGTCGTTCATTATCCAGCTCGTTGTCAGCTTCTTCCGGCGTGAAGAACTTCGTGATCTGACGGGCGACCCTTACCATGGTCGTACGCTGGAGTGGTCCACGTCATCGCCGCCGCCTGTGTACAACTTCGCTTTCACGCCGGTCGTGCATGAAGTCGACGCCTGGGCCTATATGAAGAAACATGGTGCAGAACGTCCGCTGGATGGGTTCATCCCGATCCACATGCCGCGGAACACCGGCACCGGCGTGATCCTCAGCGGCATCAGTGTTGTGCTCGGCTTTGCACTGGTGTGGCATATCTGGTGGCTGGCGATCCTGGCTCTTCTGGCCATCATCGGGGTCTCCATCGCTCACACCTTCAACTACAATCGCGACTATTACATTCCGGCATCGGATGTAACGGACGTTGAGGCAGCCCGTACGAAGCTGCTGGCAAATCAGGCGTAACAGTATGTCCCAAGCACCTGCACACAGCGCCAGCGGCGCGGAAAAGCCGGTCTTCTACCTCAAGGAAGACCACCATCCGGAAAACGGCACCTCGCTGGGTTTCTGGCTTTACCTGATGAGCGACTGCCTGATCTTCGCAACGCTCTTCGCAACCTATGCCGTTGTCGGCCGCAGCTATGCGGCTGGCCCTTCGGGCGCAGATCTGTTCGACCTGAAGCTGGTGGCGATCAACACCGCCTTCCTGCTGTTCTCTTCCATCACCTATGGTTTTGCCATGCTGGAAGCGCAGAAGAAGAACATCAACAGGACCCTGATCTGGCTCGCCATCACCGGTGTTTTCGGTCTGGCGTTCCTTAGCCTTGAACTTTACGAGTTCTATCATCTGATCCATGAGGGTGCGACGCCTCAGCGTTCGGCCTTCCTTTCGGCCTTCTTCGCGCTGGTCGGGACCCACGGCCTGCACGTCACCTTTGGCGTCATCTGGCTTGTGACCCTTATGGCCCAGATCAAGACGCACGGCCTTCATGCAGCCAACATGCGCCGCCTGACATGCCTGTCCATGTTCTGGCACTTCCTCGACGTTATCTGGATCGGCGTCTTTTCCTTTGTCTATCTGGTTGGAGTTCTGTGATGAGTGCAAACACACACGACCATAGCCACCATCACGATCATGGGCATGCCCACGGCGACGATCATCACCACGATAGCGGCGAAGATCACGGCTCGTTCAAGAGCTACATGATCGGCTTCATCCTCTCGGTCATCCTGACGGCCATTCCGTTCTGGCTGGTCATGGGCGATGTCATCGAAAACCGAACCACCACCGTCCTGATCATCATGATCTTCGGTGTGATCCAAGTTTTCGTGCACATGATCTATTTCCTGCACATGAACACGAAGTCGCAGGGTGGCTGGATCTTCATGTCGCTGCTGTTCACGCTCGTTGTCGTCATGATCACGCTCGTGGGTTCGCTATGGGTCATGTACAACATGAACAAGAATATGATGCCGCCCATGACGATGGAGCAGATGCGCAACATGCCGTAACCGGCGCTGTTTCAATGATATCGCGGCCTGCATCCAAGCGGGCCGCGCTTCTCCGAGAGACAAGAGACCCCATGAATCGGAGAGGAGATTCGTGGGGTTTTCTGTTGGGCGGGAAAGCTCTCAATGACCATTCAAAGCGAAACCACTCCGCGCAGGCGTATCCGCCCAGCAGCGATCGGCGTCATGCTGATAACCACGATCCTGACCGGCTGCCTGCTGGCCCTCGGTACGTGGCAGGTGCACCGTCTCGCGTGGAAGCGCGATCTGGTGGCGCGCGTCGAAGAACGTGCGCATGCGGCACCTGTGGGACTTCCCGCGCCAAACGAGTGGCCCGCCATGACGGACCCATCACACTATGAATATCGCCGCGTGAAGGTGACAGGGAGCTACCGTCATCAAGACGAGGTGCAGGTCTACACGGTCACTGATCTTGGCCCCGGCTATTGGGTTCTGACGCCGTTGCAGCGCGCCGATGGGACGGCTGTTGTGGTCAATCGCGGCTTCGTGCCAACCGATAAGCGCGAGCCATCCACCCGACCGCAAGGTGAGGTCGAAGGGTCTGTCGAGATCACCGGCCTGATGCGGGCGACGGAGACGGGCGGGCTTTTCCTGCGAACCAACGACCCGGAAAACAATCGCTGGTATTCACGCAACATCGCCCAAATTGCAGATGTGAAGAAAATCGAAAACACCGCCCCCTTCTACATCGATGCGGATGCGACGCCCAATCCGGGTGGTCTGCCAATCGGTGGCAAGACGATGCTGACCTTCCCCAACAATCACCTGTCCTATGCCATTACATGGTATATTCTGGCGGGCATGGTGGTGGTGGCTGGCTGGTACGTTACCCGCAATCTGAACGGATCAAAGACCGCCACCGATGCGCCGTCTTCCGATGATGACGAGGGTGCTTGAAGAAAGGGTTTCACCTTTCTTCTCACGATGATTATATCACTCGTTCGTTATCGCGGCCGCTCCGGTCGCGCTTTTTCTGGGTGATGCATGGCACGAGCTTTCCTTCTCGTTCTTGATTCCTTTGGCGTGGGCGGCGCGCCGGATGCCGAGCAATATGGTGATCTGGGCTCCAATACGCTGGGCCACATCGCCGAGTTCTGTGCCGCCGGTGCGGCCGATCGTGCCGGGTTGCGGTCGGGTCCGCTGATGCTGCCGAATATGTCGGCACTGGGCCTCCTGGACATTGCGACGCTGGCTAGTGGCGAGATGCCAGCCGGAATGGACGCGCCGGAGCGCATCTACGGGCTGCACGGCTGCGCCAGCGAACTGTCCAAGGGCAAGGACACACCATCGGGCCATTGGGAAATCGCGGGAACGCCGGTTCGTTTCGATTGGGGTTACTTCCCGACGGAGGGAGACGCTTTCGCACCGGAGTTGGTCGAAGCGATCTGCGAGCAGGGCGACGTGCCAGGCATCCTCGGCAATTGCCATGCGTCGGGCACCGACATCATTGCACGTTTCGGCGCAGAGCATATTCGAACGGGGAAGCCCATCTGTTACACATCGTCGGACTCCGTTTTCCAGATCGCGGCGCATGAGGCACATTTCGGGCTGGAACGGTTGATCGCGTTTTGCCAAACGGTGCGCACCCTCGTCGATCCCCTCAATATCGGCCGTGTTATTGCCCGGCCGTTCACCGGTGAAACCGTCGCCACGTTTCACAGAACCGGCAATCGGCGGGATTTTTCCGTTCTGCCGCCCGAGCCGACATTGCTCGACCGCCTCGTGGAGATGGACCGCAAGGTGCTCGCCATCGGCAAGGTCGGTGATATCTATGCGCATCAGGGCGTCACGCGTGTCATCAAGGCTAGCGGAAACGATGCGCTGATGGATGCCACGCTGGCAGCCATCGAAGAGGCGGAGAATGGCGATCTCGTCTTCACCAATTTCGTGGATTTCGACATGAATTACGGCCACCGCCGGGATGTGGCGGGATATGCTGCGGCACTCGAAGCCTTCGACGTCCGCCTGCCGGAAATTCATCGCAAGATGCAGCCGGGCGATCTCGCCATCCTGACCGCCGATCACGGTTGTGACCCGACATGGCGCGGCACCGACCATACTCGTGAACGCGTGCCGATCATGGCCTTTGGGCCTGGCATTCGCGAAAGGAACATCGGGATACGGTCATCTTTTGCCGATATCGGCGAAAGTATCGCGTCCCATCTCGACATACCGGCAGGCCGCCACGGCAGGAGTTTCATGTGACGTCGCATTTGTTCAAAGCAGAAATCCATTGCCATCTGGAAGGTGCGGCCCCGCCTGCACTGGTGGCACAGCAGGCGCAGAAATACGGCATCGACAGCAGTCCGTTCTTGCGCGACGGCGCTTACGTCTGGACGGATTTTGCCGAGTTCATCCGCTGTTACGATGCTGTCGCTCAGGTCTTCAGGACGGAAGAGGATTACGCTCTTCTGACAGAGGCGTATCTGACGGAGCTGGCCGGTGAAAATACCATCTATAGCGAATTGATCATTTCGCCCGATCACGGAGATCGGATCGGCTTGGGTGCGGATGCCTATCTTTCCGGCATTGCGGCAGGTATTGCGGCGGCCAAGGAAAAGACCGGCATCGAAGCGCGTATTATCGTCACCGGCGAGCGCCACTTTGGCCCCGAAAGCGTCATCGCTGCTGCGGAATATGCCGCGCGCGTCAGACACCCGCTGATCACGGGCTTCAACATGGCGGGTGAAGAGCGCATGGGTCGGGTGGCGGATTACGCCCGCGCCTTTGATATTGCCCGCGATGCCGGTCTTGGGCTGACCATCCATGCCGGCGAAGTCTGCGGCGCCTTCAGCGTGACGGATGCGCTCGATCTCGTCAGACCCCAACGCATCGGCCACGGCGTGCGCGCCATCGAGGATGAGGCATTGGTCGCACGGTTGGTGGAGCTTGGCACCGTTCTTGAAGTCTGCCCCGGCTCCAATATTGCTCTCAATGTCTACCCGGATTTCGAAAGCCATCCATTGAGACGCCTTCGCGACGCAGGCGTGCGGGTCTGCATCAGTTCCGACGATCCGCCCTTCTTTCACACCTCGCTTGCGCAGGAATACGAGATCGCGCGCCATGCCTTCGGTTTCAGCGATGCTGAGATCAACGCCATGACGCGAACCTCCATCGAGGCTGCATTCGTTGACGAGGAAACGCGCGCGACGCTGATTGCCAGATTGGATGCGCAATCTGACGCGACATAAAACGAGCAGGAACCGAGGTGCAAAATGCTTATCCGGTCTTGCGAAAGCGGCTCATTCGGTGAAATACAGAGACATCAGAGATCAAAGAAAAGGCCAGCTTCATGGACGGCGTCACCGTTATCGCTCATCCCCTCGTGCAGCACAAACTCACCATCATGCGCAAGAAGGAAACCTCGACTGCCGGTTTCCGCCGCCTTCTGCGGGAAATCTCGACGCTGCTCTGCTATGAGGTCACGCGCGATCTGGAAATGACGATGGAAACCATTGAGACGCCGATGCAGACCATCGACGCTCCGGTTCTGGAAGGGAAGAAACTGGTGTTCGCCTCGATCCTGCGTGCCGGAAACGGACTGCTGGAAGGCATGCTGGAACTCGTACCCTCTGCCCGCGTCTCCCACATCGGTGTCTACCGTGATCATGACACGCTGGAAGCGGTGGAATACTTCTTCAAGGCACCGGATAATCTCGATGCACGCCTCATCATCGTTGTCGATCCAATGCTCGCAACCGGCAACTCGTCCATCGCCGCCGTCGACAAGCTGAAGGAACGTGGCGCGAAGAACATGCGCTTCCTGTGCCTGCTGGCCGCCCCCGAAGGCATCAAGAATTTCCGCGAAGCGCACCCGGATGTTCCGATCTTCACGGCCTCGATCGACAGCCACCTGAACGAACAGGGTTACATCATGCCCGGTCTCGGCGATGCGGGCGACCGCATGTACGGCACGAAGTAACGCACAAAAAATGCGCCCTCAGCGATGAGGGCGCATGATCATCGAGATAGATATCTCCTACTTCATCGTCGGCATGACGAATTCTGCACCGGTCTTGATGCCGGATGGCCAGCGGGCCGTGACCGTCTTGGTCTTTGTCCAGAACTTGATCGAATCCGTGCCGTGCTGGTTGAGATCGCCGAAGCTCGAAGCCTTCCAGCCGCCGAAGGAGTGATAGGCCAAGGGAACAGGGATCGGAACGTTGATGCCGATCATGCCGATGTTGATGCGGCTGGCAAAATCACGGGCTGCGTCACCATCACGGGTGAAGATTGCAGCGCCATTGCCGTATTCATGCTTCATCGGCAGGTCGAGTGCCTCTTCATAGTTCTTGGCACGAACGACCGAGAGAACCGGTCCGAAGATTTCCTGCTTGTAGATGTCCATGTCGGTGGTCACGTTGTCGAACAGGCATCCGCCGACAAAATAACCCTCTTCATAGCCCTGAAGCTTGAAATTGCGGCCATCGACGACGAGCTTTGCACCTTGCTCGACGCCACTGTCGATCAGGCCGCTGACGCGGGCCTGCGCTTCCTTGGTAATCAGCGGACCCATATCGGCCTTGTCATCGGTGTAGGGACCGATCTTCAGGGCTTCGATCTGGGGAATGAGCTTTTCAATGAGGCGGTTTGCTGTCTCTTCACCGACCGGAACAGCCACAGACACCGCCATGCAGCGTTCGCCAGCCGAACCGTAGCCGGCACCCATCAAGGCACTGACGGCCTGATCGAGATCGGCATCCGGCATGATGATCATGTGGTTCTTGGCGCCGCCGAAGCACTGCGCGCGCTTGCCGTTCATGGCAGCCGTGCCGTAGACGTAACGTGCGATCGGGGTGGAGCCGACGAAGGAAATGGCGCCGATATCGGGGTTGGTCAGGATGCCATCGACCGCGCTCTTGTCGCCATTGATCACGTTAAGAATACCGGCGGGCAGACCGGCCTCGATCATCAGTTCGGCCAGGCGGATCGGCAGCGATGGGTCACGCTCGGAAGGCTTCAGGATGAAGGCGTTGCCGCAGGCGATGGCCGGTGCAAACATCCACATCGGGATCATGCCGGGGAAGTTGAACGGCGTGATGCCAGCGCCGATGCCGACAGGCTGGCGAATGGAATACATGTCGATGGCAGGACCGGCACCTTCGGTAAACTCACCCTTGGAAAGATGCGGGATGCCGCAGACGAATTCGCAGACTTCCAGGCCACGAATGATATCGCCCTTGGAATCTTCCACCGTCTTGCCGTGCTCGCTGGACAGCAGCACTGCCAGTTCATCCATGTGCTGGTTCAGAAGATCAACGAATTTGAAGAAGACGCGCGCGCGGCGCTGCGGGTTGGTCGCGGCCCATTTCGGCTGGGCTGCCTTGGCGCTTTCGACGGCGGCCAGAATTTCCGCATCGCTGGCCAGCGAAAGCGTGGCCTGCACTTCACCCGTTGCCGGATTGTAGACATTGGATGTGCGACCGCTGGTGCCAGCCACACGCTTGCCGTCGATGAAATGACCGATTTCTTTCATGGGTGTTCCTCCTGAATTTTTGATGATCCCACCTTTGCGCTTTGAATTGTACAAATCAATGACTAAGAATAATCATCCGTTGTGCAAAAATCACCATAATGAGGTTGGCATGAATTGGGACGATGTGCGTATATTCCTCAGCGTTGCCAGAAGCGGACAGTTTCTGTCTGCAGCCAGAAAGCTCGGCGTCAACCATGCAACGCTGAGCCGACGTGTCTCGGCGCTGGAGACAACGCTTGGCTCCCAATTGTTTCTGCGCAGCACCACCGGCTGCGAACTGACAGAAGATGGCGTCCGTTTTCTTCTGTCTGCGGAGAGGATGGAAACGGAAATGCTTGGACTTCAGGCCGATCTGGGGCGCGGAGATGCCGCGATCAGCGGAACGGTCCGCATCGGCGCGCCAGATGGTTTCGGTGTCTCTTTTCTGGCGCCGCGCCTCGGTATGCTGACGGCACGACATCCTGACCTGAAAATCGAGCTCGTGCCCGTGCCCCGTTCCTTCTCGCTGTCGCAGCGCGAGGCCGACATTGCGATCACTATCGAAAGACCGGAGCAAGGCAGGCTGGTGCTGTCAAAGCTCACCGACTACTCACTGGGGCTGTATGCGTCGAAATCCTATCTTAAACAGAATGGGGCGCCTGAAACCGTTGAGGCGCTGAAGCGTCACCGCAGGATTGGTTATGTCGAAGACCTCATCTTTTCGCCATCGCTGAATTACACCGGCGAAATCATGCGCGACTGGAATGCGAGCTTCGAAATATCGAGTGCCACCGGCCAGACGGAGGCGGTGCGCTCTGGTGCGGGCATTGGCATCTTGCATGATTACATCGCCCGCAATGATCGGGAACTGACGCGCATTCTGCCTGATGTCACGATCCGCCGTTCCTATTGGACGGCGTTCCATGAAAATGCGCGCCAACTGGCGCGGGTCAGAACCGTGGTGCAATTCCTTCAGGATATTGTGACGAGTGAACGGTCGATCTTCAGTCCTGCCGCGTGAGCCTGATGATATAGCAGACGATGCGATCTGCCTGGACAGCGACCGTGCCATTGACCGAAACGGCGTCAAGCGCCGTCAGGGCCAATGACTGATGGTCTGATACCGCGTAGATCTCACCCGTTGCCAAGATAAATACCGTTTCGTTTTCGGCCTGTTTGCTGACCGAAAAGCGGCCGCTGAGACGCTCGACGCTGTGACGATAACGACCACGCCGCGTCATCACATTCAGATCGCTAATTGGCCCATCGACAAGCGTTGCCTCGACTGGAACATCTGCTGGGAAAGCAAGCGGTGGGCTTGAAAGCGTCATAAGGACGGGCTTTTGACCATCCATCCTCAGCGACATGCCATTTCCATTCAGAATGGACAGCGTACGATCTATGCCGGGAAAGATGGAGAATGGTCCGTCGCCTGCAACCGCTGCCATGCTGATACGCCAGTCAAAAGTCTCGACTGAGGCGTCTGGTGGAAAGACGGCGATTTCCACCGTCTCCCCGCCGCCATTCTTCCACGGCATATGTTTGTAATTGCTGGAACGAAGCAGCTCCATCCCGATCAGTTGCCGAGAATGCCGGGCAGGCGCAGGCCCTTTTCCCGGGCGCAGTCCAGCGCGATATCGTAGCCTGCATCCGCGTGGCGCATGACGCCGGTTGCCGGGTCGTTCCACAGCACGCGGTCCAGACGCCGTGCCGCATCGTCAGACCCATCGGCGCAGATGACCACGCCGGAGTGCTGGGAAAAGCCCATCCCCACACCGCCGCCATGGTGCAGCGAAACCCATGTCGCGCCCGACGCCGTGTTCAGTAGCGCATTGAGAAGCGGCCAGTCGGAGACGGCGTCCGATCCGTCCTTCATCGCTTCCGTCTCGCGGTTGGGCGAGGCAACCGAGCCCGAATCGAGGTGATCGCGACCGATGACGACGGGGGCTTTCAGCTCGCCGGTCTTGACCATTTCGTTGAAGGCCAGCGCCAGCCGGTGACGATCCCCCAGACCCACCCAGCAGATTCGCGCAGGCAGGCCCTGAAAGGCGATGCGATCGCGTGCCATGTCCAGCCAGTTGTGCAGATGGGTGTTGCCGGGCGTCAATTCCTTCACCTTGGCGTCTGTCTTGTAGATATCCTCCGGATCACCCGAAAGTGCTGCCCAACGAAACGGGCCGATGCCACGGCAAAACAGCGGGCGGATGTAGGCGGGCACGAAGCCGGGGAAGGCGAAGGCGTTTTCCAGCCCCTCCTCCTTGGCAACCTGGCGGATGTTGTTGCCGTAATCCAGCGTTGGAACGCCGGCGTTCCAGAAATCGACCATGGCCTGAACATGGAGTTTCATCGAAGCGCGGGCGGCTGCTTCCACGGCCTTCGGATCGCTTTCCTGTTTGGCGCGCCATTCGGCAACCGTCCAGCCGATGGGCAGATAGCCGTGGATCGGGTCATGGGCCGAGGTCTGGTCGGTGACGATATCGGGCCGGACACCGCGTTTGACCAGTTCAGGGAAGACGTCGGCCGCATTGCCGATAAGGCCGACGGACTTGGCTTCGCCCGCTTTCGTCCACTGGTCGATCAGCTCCAAGGCCTCGTCCAGCGTGTGGGCCTTGGCATCGACGTAACGGGTGCGCAGGCGAAAATCGACGCGGGTCTCGTCGCATTCCACGGCAAGGCAGCAGGCACCGGCCATGACGGCGGCCAGCGGCTGAGCGCCACCCATGCCACCCAGGCCGCCGGTCAGGATCCATTTGCCCTTGAGATTGCCGTCATAATGCTGGCGACCAGCCTCCACGAACGTCTCATAGGTGCCCTGAACGATGCCTTGCGTACCAATGTAGATCCACGACCCGGCCGTCATCTGGCCGTACATGGCCAGCCCCTTTTTATCCAGCTCGTTGAAATGCTCCCATGTGGCCCAATGCGGCACGAGGTTGGAGTTGGCGATCAGCACGCGCGGCGCATCCTTGTGGGTGCGGAACACGCCGACAGGCTTGCCGGACTGGACGAGCAGCGTCTCGTCCTCGTTGAGGTCCTTCAGCGTGGCAACGATGCGGTCGAAATCCTCCCAGGTGCGGGCGGCGCGGCCAATGCCGCCATAGACAACGAGTTCATGCGGGCGTTCGGCAACGTCAGGGTCGAGATTGTTCATCAGCATGCGCAGCGGCGCTTCGGTCATCCAGCTTTTGGCGTTGAGCTCAGAGCCTCTCGGGCTGCGGACTTCCCGTTCATTGTGGCGTGGGTTGGTCATGATGGTCTCCCCTGTTCGTTGATGCGCAGCGCGAAGTCTTCCATGCGCGTCAGAATATCTTTGAGATGAATGCGAAGAGCTCCGGCCTTTTCGGCATCATAGGCGAAGGGCGGCGCTTCTGTGACAAGATGGGTGGATTGCGCCAGCTCCATCTGGATGGCGTGAACGCCGCTATCCGGCTTGCCGTACTGCCGCGTGGTCCAGCCGCCCTTGAAACGCCCGTTGAGAACGGACGTGTATCCTCGCGCATTCGCTGTCACATCGACGGCGATGGCTTCGATAGCGGGGTTGCAGGTGCGACCGAGATCCGTGCCGATATTGAAATCCGGCAAGGCGCCCTTGAACAGAAACGGAATATGCGAGCGGATGGAGTGACAGTCGTAGAGGATGGCGATGCCGTGAATGGCTTTCACCCGCGCGATTTCCGCTGCAAGAGCTGCGTGGTATGGCGCGTGAAACGTTGCCAGCCGGTGGGCGATATCCGCTTGCGTCGGCTCTTCGCCTGGCTTCCAGATCGGATTACCATCAAAATCCGTCGTCGGAACCAGACCGGTCGTATTCTGGCCGGGGTAGAGGCTCAAACCTTCTGGATCGCGGTTTGCGTCGATCACATAGCGGTGGAACGTGGCGCGCACAGTGGTCGCATCATCCAGCAGTCCCGCATAGAGATCGTGAATGTACCAGTCCGTGTCGGCAAGGATTTTACCGTTGTCGTTCAGGCGTTCCCATATGTCCTGGGGCACATCGGTGCCGGTGTGCGGCAGACCGAGAATGATGGGGGAGGAGCCGTGGTGCGTTTCGAAAACAGGCATTCTTATGCCTCCAGCATCGGCAGAATGCCATCCGAGATGACAGACACCAGCGCACCGGACGCAATCAGTTCCGACGCTGCTTTCAGGTCGGGGGCCATGTAGCGGTCATCATCCAGCGAAGGAATGACGTTGCGCAGCACGGCCATCGCCTTTTGCAGTTCCGGGCTTGTCGTCAGCGGGCCGCGCAGCTCCACGCCTTGCACCGCAGACAGTGCCTCGATACCGATGATAGCAAACAGGTTTTCCGTCATCACCAGCAGGCGGCGCGCGCCATGGCAGGCCATCGACACATGGTCTTCCTGGTTGGCGGATGTCGGTGTGGAATCGACCGATGCCGGATGCGACATCTGCTTGTTTTCGCTCATCAAGGCAGCGGAGGTGACCTCTGCGATCATCAGGCCGGAATTCAGCCCCGGTTTTTTGGAGAGAAACGCGGGCAGGCCGTAGGACAAGGCGGGATCGACCAGAAGCGCAATCCGGCGCTGGGCGATGGCACCGATTTCGCAGATGGCGAGCGCCGTCTGGTCGGCGGCAAAAGCCACCGGTTCGGCATGGAAGTTGCCGCCTGAGACCACGGAATTGTCTGAAAGCACCAAGGGATTGTCGGTGACGGCGTTGGCTTCGATCTGCAATGTCTGTGCGACGTGACGCAGAAGGTCGAGGCAGGCGCCATCTACCTGCGGCTGGCATCGGATACAATAGGGGTCCTGCACGCGCTCGTCGCCTTCGATATGGCTGATGCGGATTTCGGAACCTTCCAGCAGATTGCGAAGGGCTGCACCGGCATCGATCTGGCCTTTATGGCCACGAAGCGTATGAATATCGGGATGGAACGGCGCGGAAGAACCCATGGCCGCATCGGTGGACAACGCGCCGGTAATCAGTGCCGCCTGTGCTGCTCGGTGGGTGCGGAACAGCCCGGCCAGCGCGAGCGCCGTCGATGTCTGGGTGCCATTGATCAGCGCCAGACCTTCCTTGGCGGCCAGAACAACCGGTGTCAGTCCAGCCCTGGAAAGCGCGTCAGAGGCTGGCAGCAAAGTGCCCTGATAAAAGGCCTCGCCTTCTCCCATCATGACGGCGGCCATGTGGGCCAGCGGCGCCAGATCACCGGATGCACCGACCGAACCCTTTTCCGGGATTGACGGGATGACACCCTTTTCCAGCATGCCTTCGATCAGTCGCACCAGCTCCAGCCGCACACCGGACGCACCGCGACCAAGCGAAATGAGCTTCAGCGCCATGATGAGGCGGACAATATTTTCCGGCAACGCTGCACCCACGCCGCAGCAGTGCGAGAGGATGAGATTGCGTTGAAGGGTCGTCACGTCGGCGGCATCGATCTTGATCGAGGCCAGTTTGCCGAAACCGGTGTTGATGCCGTAGACAGGGGCATTCCCCGCCGCGATCTCGGCGATGCGTTTGGCCGCACGCTCGATGCCGGCATCGAAAGATGGATCGAGCTTTGCAGAGCCATTGTTCCAGTAGAGGTCGGCAAGATCGGCAAGCTGCACGGAACCGGGGTGAAGCGTGATGGTCATGATGTGATCCGTCCCTTGAAAATACGGGCATGAAGCGGGTTGAAACCGATGCGGTAGACGAGCTCGGCGGGACGCTCGATATTCCAGATGGCGAAGTCGGCAGATTTGCCGACCTCCAGTGCTCCGGTCTCGGAGGTGAGCCCGAGGGCTTTCGCGGCGCTCCGCGTCGTGGCTGTCAGGCATTCCTCCACCGTCAGGCGGAACAGAGTTGCGCCCATGTTCATGGTCAACAGCAGCGACGTCAGCGGCGAGGTGCCGGGGTTGCAATCCGTAGCCAGCGCGATATCGGCACCCGCATCGCGTAGTGCCTGAACGGGTGGCGCTTGCGTTTCGCGCAGCGCATAGAATGCGCCGGGCAACAGCACCGCGACGGTTCCGGCGTGGCCGAGCGCGTCGGCACCGGCCTTATCCAGATATTCCAGATGATCGGCAGAGAGTGCGCGGTAAGATGCTGCAAGCACGGAGCCGCCAAGATTGGAGAGCTGCTCCGCATGCAGTTTCACCGGCAGGCCAAGAGACGTGGCCTTGTCGAAAACCATGCGCATGTCTTCAACGGAAAAAGCAATCCCTTCGCAGAAGCCGTCGACAGCGTCGATCAAGCCTTCCGCATGGCCGCGCTCCATTCCGGGCAGGACGACGTCGGTGAGGTAGTCCGCGTTGCGGCCCTTGTACTCAGCCGGTGTCGCATGGGCGGCAAGATAGCTGGTGACGATGCGAACCGGACGAAGCGCTCCCAGCCTGCGCGCCACACGCAGCATTTTCAGCTCCGTCTCGATGTCCAGCCCGTAGCCGGATTTGATCTCGATGGTGGAAACGCCTTCCGCCAGCAGCGCATCCAGGCGTGGCAAGGCCTGCGCAATGAGTTCGCCCTCGCTCAGCGCCCGTGTATCGCGCACAGACGAGACGATGCCGCCGCCCGCCTTGGCAATGTCCTCATAGCTTGCGCCGTTCAGGCGCATCTCGAATTCCATGGCGCGGTTACCGCCAAAGACGAGATGGGTATGGCAATCGATCAGGGCCGGGGTGATCCATCGGCCTTCGCAATCGATGCTGTGGGAGGTGGCTGCATAGTCGCCCGGCAGGTCCGCTTCGGGACCTGCATAGACGATGCGCCCATCTTTCACCGCTAAGGCGCCCCTCTCGATAACTCCGAGGCCGGATAGTGACGGTGAGAGCGTCGCAAGATGGGCATTGCGCCACAGTGACATCATGCTCTGATCCTCTGGAATGGAGTTGTCGGTCATGCTCGATTTTCCCTTCCCTTATGTTTAATATGTATATACATAATGGATTGCGAGGCAAGAGCTGCGATCTGAAAAATTGAGGAGCCACTATGATCCTTCACGCTGAAACCGCTTTGTTGGCTGGTGGCTGGGCCAAAAACGTCCGCCTGGCAATGATGGGCGGCCAGATCGCTTCTCTTGAAACGGATGTCGCGGCGAAGCCGACGGACGAGCGGGCGAGCATCATCGTTCCCGCCATGCCGAACCTGCACAGCCACGCGTTTCAACGCGCCATGGCGGGAATGGTGGAAACGCGTGGAAGCACGGCGGACAGTTTCTGGAGCTGGCGAACGCTGATGTACCGCTTCGCGCTGACCATAACGCCGGACCAAATGGAGGCAGTGGCGGCTCAGCTCTACATGGAAATGCTGGAAACCGGTTTCGGCCGTGTCGGCGAATTCCACTACCTCCACCATGACAAGGACGGTGGTCATTATGCCAATATCGCCGAACTTGCCGAGCGGATCGCCGCTGCGGCCTCGCAAACCGGTATCGCGCTGACACTTCTGCCTGTGCTCTATGCCCATTCTGGCTTTGGCGGACAGGAACCGCTGGACGGTCAGCGCCGCTTCATCAATTCCACGGACAGTTTTGCACGCCTGGTGGATGGCTGCGTTGATGCTGTCGCCACGCTGCCGAACAGTGTGGTCGGTGTGGCGCCCCACAGCCTTCGGGCGGTGACACCGGAAGAACTTGTCATCGCGGCGCAGCTTGCGCCGAACGCACCCCTGCACATTCATATTGCCGAGCAGGTGAAGGAAGTCGAAGACTGCATGGCATGGTCTGGCAAACGACCCGTGCAGTGGTTGCTGGACACCAACGATATCACGGATCGCTGGTGCCTTATCCATGCCACCCATATGACGCTGGAGGAAACGACGGGTGTGGCAAAGGCCGGTGCGGTGGCCGGACTCTGCCCCGTTACCGAAGCAAATCTTGGTGACGGGACCTTTGCAGCACCTGAATTTCTGGCGGCTGGCGGCGTGTTCGGGATCGGCTCCGATAGCAATGTGCTGATCGGTGTGGGGGACGAATTGCGGCAGCTGGAATATTCGCAACGCCTGTCGCAGCGCGCGCGCAACGTCATCGCACCGGCCAATGGCTCCACGGGCAGAACGCTTTTCGATGGCGCACTGAGCGGCGGCGCGCAAGCCTTGGGCGTAAAGGCGGGCATTGTCGAAGGTCAGGCTGCTGATATCGTGTCGCTGGACACATCGCACGCGCCCTATCTGGACAAGGACCATCTGCTGGACGGCTGGATTTTTGGTGGTCTGGTGAAACCGGACACGGTCTGGATCCATGGCAAGGCGGTCGTTCGAAACGGCAGGCATGTGGCGCGCGAGACGATCTCCAGCCGCTTTCACAAGACCATGAAAGAACTTTTGTCTGCATAGATAACCGGATCCGGCAGAGCGCGGTTTCCGGGGCTTGACTTGGGCCAATACCTCGCCGAGTGCTAGGCTTTCAAGGAGTATTTAAGCCATGCCTCATTTCCTTCGTCAGCTTTCGCCCACAGGTCTGGGTGTAGCCGTGATGCTGCTTGGCATGCTGCTGTTTGCGTTGAACGATGCGATGGGAAAATGGCTGGTCGCAACCTATAGCCTCGGCCAGGTCGTACTGGTGCGCAGTGCGGCCGCCATCATTGTGCTATTGCCCATTCTTTTGCGCGTGGGATTGCGAAATCTGGTGCGGGTCGAGCGTCCCGTCTTGCAGGCGGCGCGCGTATTTTTCTCCACCGCCGAACTCTTCTGCTTCTACTTCGCCGTGGCGGCTTTGCCCTTGGCGGATGTCATGACCTATTGGCTGGCGGCCCCCATTTACGTAGCCGCCCTTTCGCCGTTTCTCTTGGGTGAAAAGGTCGGCTGGCGGCGCTGGACGGCGATCGCTATCGGCTTCGTCGGCGTGCTGGTCGCGCTCCAGCCAAGCTCCGCATCCCTCACCTCGGCGGCACTGTTTTCGGTTCTCGGAAGTGCAGCCTTCGCATTCATGATGCTGTCCGGGCGTCAGTTGAGAAACACCCCGGATACCGTTCTTGCCTTCTGGCAGGTTGTGGGCGCTGCGGTCGCCGGGCTGGTTGCGATTGCCTGGGCACCGTCGGGCTGGGTGCCGCTGCAATCCGGCTTCGATCTTTTCCTGCTTGCGCTTCTAGGCATCGTCGCCATGACGGCACATGTGCTGGTCAATCGCGCCCTCAAGCTGGCAGATGCCGCAACCGTCGCACCGCTGCAATATACGCTGCTGCTCTGGGCAGTCGTGTTCGGATGGCTGATCTTTGGCGATATACCCCAGAAAAGCATCGTGATCGGTGCCGGCCTGATCGTGCTGGCGGGGCTCTATATCTTCTTCCGAGAAAATGCCCTCAAGCGCAGGCAGGCGAAAGCTGCGCGCCCGCCAATGGAAGATGTGGTCTAACGAGAAAGCCCTTGTGGGCCAGGATGCAACTTTTTGTTTGCAAAATCGCTGAAATTCCATCTCTCCGACAGGCTGAAGCCTCAAAAGACAACTTTCGCCTTGACGAGATCACGAACTTGAGAGACTACAAGGGCATTCCCATCCCCTGACATCTGGATTTGGGAACCGAACTTTGGTGCCGGGCCCCTCTGGCGAGAGTTTTACGGCGCTCTCGCGATGTCGGTACCGCCTGCTTCTGACGCCGGCGGATTTAAACCCATGAAAAATCTGACCATGCATTCCATGCGTGCGCTTTGTGCCATGCCTAGCCCCCGCTTCCCTGTTCGCCCAGCCAGCATGGGAGCCCTGTGATGACACAGACAACGAAATCCACACTGACCTATTTCAAATGGGCCTTCATCGTCACGGTCGTTGGCCTCATTCTGGGTGGCTATCTCGGCTGGCAGATGACGGGTACCGTTAGCGGCACTGCCACGATCTTCTTCATCTGCGCGGTTCTGGCCGTGCTGGAGATATCGCTGTCCTTCGATAACGCCATCGTCAATGCCAACAAGCTGAAAGACATGACGCCCGAATGGCAGCACCGCTTCCTGACATGGGGCATTCTCATTGCCGTGTTCGGCATGCGTATCGTCTTCCCGCTTTTGATCGTCGTCATCGCTGCCAATGTCGGTCCGTGGACAGCCATGGTGATGGCCGCAACCGAACCGGATCGTTATGCGCAGATCATGAAGGATGCACATCTGCCGATCGCAGCGTTTGGCGGTACCTTCCTGATGATGGTGGGCCTCAGCTTCTTCTTCGATCATGAGAAAGACGTGCACTGGGTGCGCTGGGTGGAAGAAAAGATCGCCGCCTACTCCTCCATCAAGGGCATCGAGATCGCCTTCGTGTTGATCGTCATGCTGGTCTTCTCGCGCATCATCGCGGGTAGCGCCGATCCCAAGCTGGGGCCGGAGGCAGCCAATTTGTTCTTCAGTTCGGCGATCTGGGGTCTTTTGACCTTCCTTCTGGTCGAGGTTTTGGGTGGTATTCTGGACCGCAGCCAGCAGGTGCTGGAAGGTGCGGCAAAGGGTGGCTTCGGCGCGTTCCTGTATCTGGAAGTGCTGGACGCGAGCTTCTCCTTCGATGGCGTCATCGGCGCCTTCGCACTGACGTCCAACCTCTTCATCATCGCCATCGGTCTGGGCATCGGTGCCATGTATGTGCGCTCGATGACCATCATGCTGGTCGAAAAGGGGACGCTGGCGGAATACCGCTATCTGGAGCACGGCGCGTTTTACGCCATCCTCATCCTCTCGGTCATCATGTATGTGCAGAGCCTGGTCCACATTCCGGAAGTCATCACCGGCCTTGGCGGCGCAACGCTGATCGGTATCTCGCTGTGGTCTTCGATCCGCTACAACAAGCGGGAGAGAGCCCACCAAGCAGCATCCGGTCACGGTCCCGTCGCTTGACACGTCAACGGCCTCTCGCCCGCGCGGCGACGGCTTAAATTGAAGCGTTTTGCTTTTGAGCGATTAAAAATTAAGCCCCAGCGTCGTCACGCTGGGGCTTTACCGTTTTCAGGTCCCCTGATGTTCAGGCTTTTGCCCGGATATTTGCAGTTGGCACGCTTCCTGCTTTGTGCTCGGCAAGTCCAGAGGGGACGCAAAAGCTCGCAAAGAGCATTCGCTGCCGCCATGGTCGATATGCATCCGTGCAATCGTCCTGGCGGCAGTTTTGTTTTTGTTCACCGGTTTGCGCCAAGATGCGGGGAAACCACCGACTGAATACGAGCGAATGGAGCCGGACGTGCCTGTCGAATTGTCTCCCTCCCAAGCGCTGAGCCTGTGGCATCGGGTTGTGCTGGCGCAGGTCGAAGAGGATGCGCCGGACCTGACCGCGCGACAAATGGCCATCCTGCTCCATATCTATCTCGTGCCACCGCCGCACACGGTTCGTGGGCTGGCCCAGGTTCTTGGGGTCACCAAGCCCGTGATCACCCGCGCGCTGGACAGTATGGGTGCCATGGGCCTCGTCGACCGTCAGCGTGACCCTGTCGACCGCCGGAACGTCGTCATAAAAAGAACCGTATCGGGTGCGCTCTATCTGGAAAAATTCGGTGATTTGATTATCGAACAGGCACGCAAGGCCTGAAAGAACGGGACGACATACGATGACGCTTGTAGAGACCACACTTGATCGCCGCCTCAACGTTTTCAGGGAAGACCTTGCCGATGAGCGGCTGAAAGGTCAGGTCCAAGCAGCCCGATTTGTCAGTGGTACGCCAGCGCAGGTGACGGTTCCCGTCATCGGGCTGCGTCCAAAACCCGATCTTGCAACAGGTATCGACACGGAATTGCTGATGGGCGAAACGGTGCGGGTGTTCGAGCGTGCCGATGGCTGGGCCTGGGTGCAGGCCGATGCCGACAGTTATGCCGGATATCTACCCGAAACCGCGATTGGCGAAATCGTTACCGCCACCCACCGCATCATTGTGCCGCGTACCTTTCTCTATCCTCAGGCCGAACTGAGGAAGCCACCCGTGGCGCCGCTGTCCATGGGCAGTCGCGTGACATTCGTGGGCGAGGCGGAGACCCGTGGGACACGGTATCTCGTGACCGACAAGGGGGAAGCCGTCATCGCATCGCACTGTGTTGAAGTCGGCACGGCTGTGGAAGACGACTATGTGTCCGTCGCGCTGCGCTTTCTGGAAACGCCCTATCTGTGGGGCGGACGTTCGGGCTTCGGGATCGATTGCTCCGGGCTCGTGCAGCTTTCCATGGCCATGACGGGGAAATCCGTTTTGCGCGACACGGACATGCAGGTGCACTCGCTGGGCCACGAGATCACCCGTGAAGCGTTACAGCGCGGCGATCTCGTCTTCTGGAAAGGCCATGTTGGCCTGATGGAGGATGCAGACACACTGCTCCACGCCAATGGCCACACCATGACGGTATCGCGCGAAAATCTCACAGAGGCGATCGAGCGGATCGGTTGGCTCTATGAGAGACCGACCGCTTTTCGTCGCCCATGAGGTTTCACGAAAACGTTTGAGCCGTCCGCCTGTTTCGGCCCGCCTGCCGTTCTATATAAACAAGCATCGCATTTACGGCAGGGCAGGCTATGGCACGACCATCGACAGGTATCGCGGCTTTCATGGTGACAGGGCTTTTCCTTGCCGCTTCTGCGCAGGCGCAAACGGTCTACGACAACGGATACAAACCGGCGCCGGACGCCTACACCAATCTTCCGGGTGTCAAGGATCCCCGGACGCTTCAGCAGAAAGAGCGCTACACCTGCTCCTCCACATCGGTCACGTCGAGTTATCCGGACGGTGAATATCGCGATCTCTTCGGAAGCCGTGGTCTGCCCGTGCAGGGCTATCGCTGCACCGGGTCGGCGGGCGTGACCGCGACGGGCACACGCGTGCCCACCTCGAAGGACTGGTATCCCGGCATCAACCCGCCCGCCGTCGATTTCTGATCGGCGTTTCAGAACCGCCTTTACCCAAACCGGTCTGGACTTGCCTTGGTTTTATCAGATAAGTCTTGTGCCGGGAGCGGATCAGGTTCCTGGAGGCGTCACGCCTTTCGAAATGCGCGGCGATACCGACCCTTGTTGAAGACGGGGTCTGGTGCGGGGGATAGCAGCAGCAATGACGAAGACAGATATAGCGACCCGTGTGCACAACCACACCTGGAAGCTCGACCCCATCATCCGCAGTCTCATCGATACGGATTTCTACAAGCTTCTGATGTTGCAGATGATCTGGAAGCTTTATCCAGAGGTCAATGCAACGTTTTCGCTGATCAACCGCACAAAATCCGTCAAGCTTGCCGATGAAATCGACGAGATGGAACTGCGTGAACAGCTGGACCACGCCCGCACGTTGCGGCTTTCGAAGAAAGAAAGCATCTGGCTGGCGGGTAACACCTTTTACGGCCGCTCGCAGATTTTCGAGCCGGAGTTCCTGTCGTGGCTGGATAGTTATCAGTTGCCGGAATACGAACTCTTCAAGCGTGATGGGCAATATGAGTTGAATTTCCATGGCCGCTGGATGGATACCACTCTGTGGGAAATTCCAGCCCTTGCCATCATCAACGAATTGCGCTCGCGCAGCGCCATGCGCTCGATGGGCTATTTCACGCTCGACGTACTCTACGCCCGCGCCAAGGCCAAGATGTGGGAAAAGGTCGAGAGGCTGCGTGAACTGCCGGGCCTGCGCATTTCCGATTTCGGTACCCGCCGCCGCCACAGTTTCCTGTGGCAGCGCTGGTGCGTGGAAGCCTTGAAGGAAGGCATCGGTCCGGCCTTTACCGGCACCAGCAACGTGCTTCTGGCGATGGATTCCGACCTGGAAGCTGTCGGCACCAACGCCCATGAACTGCCCATGGTGGTTGCGGCGCTGGCGCAGAACAACGAGGAACTGGCGTCTGCCCCCTATCAGGTGATGAAGGACTGGAACCGTCTTTACGGCGGCAATCTGCTGATTGTTCTGCCGGATGCGTTCGGCACCGCCGCATTCCTGCGCAACGCGCCGGAATGGGTGGCCGACTGGACCGGCTTCAGGCCTGATAGTGCGCCTCCCATTGAAGGCGGTGAGAAGATCATCGACTGGTGGCAGAAAATGAACCGCGATCCAAAGAAGAAGCTGCTGATCTTTTCGGACGGTCTCGATGTCGACGCCATCATCGATACCTACAAGCATTTCGAAGGTCGCGTGCGCATGAGCTTCGGCTGGGGCACGAACCTGACGAATGATTTTGCCGACTGCGCGCCCAAGACCATCGAAAGCCTCAAGCCGATCTCGATCGTCTGCAAGGTCATCGATGCCAATGGCCGACCGGCGGTGAAGCTGTCCGACAATCCGCAAAAGGCCACCGGTGAGGCAGACGAGGTGCAGCGTTACCTGAAATTCTTCGGTCAGGAAGATCGCAAGGAACAGGTCGTTCGCGTGTAAGGGGAGGGCGGTTTCCCGCCCTCATTCGGTGTCTTACGTCTTGGCGAAGGTCCGTGAGATATAGTGGAACAATGCGCGGATCGCCTGCGCTTCGCCACCGATGGACGAATGCGGGCGTTCGCTCAAAGACCAGCCGTAAATGTCGAAATGCGCCCATTTCTTCGTCTGCGTCACGAAGCGCTTGAGGAAGAGAGCAGCCGTAATCGAGCCCGCCATGCCTCCGGCTGGCGCGTTGGTGATGTCGGCAGCGCGTGAACGAATATCCTTGTCGTAGCCCATATAGAGCGGCAGACGCCACAAGGGGTCATCCACATCCATGCTGGCATCGGCAATGCTGTGAGCAAGGTCCTCGTCGTCGGTGAAGAACGGCGGCACGTCAGGTCCGAGTGCGACGCGGGCAGCACCCGTCAACGTCGCCATGTCGATCATCAGATCAGGTGCATCTTCATCGGCATAAGCCAGCGCATCGGCCAGAACGAGACGTCCCTCCGCATCGGTATTGTCGATCTGGACGGTCAGGCCCTTGCGGCTCTTGTAGATATCGCCGGGGCGGAAGGCGTTGGCGGAAATAGAGTTTTCCACCGCGGGCACGAGCACGCGCAGATTGATCGGAAGGCGCGCATCCATGATCATCAGTGCAAGACCAAGAACGTTGGCTGCACCGCCCATATCCTTCTTCATCAACGCCATGGACGAGGACGGCTTGATGTCGAGGCCGCCGGTATCGAAGCAGACACCCTTGCCGACCAGCGTCAGGCGCGGATGGCCCTTCTTGCCCCAGGTCATTTCCAGAAGGCGTGGTGCGCTTTCGCTGGCACGACCGACCGCGTGCACCAAAGGGAAGTTTTCTTTCAGCAGGTCTTCGCCAGCCACGACGGAAACCTTTGCCTTGTAATGGGCCGCCAGACCGCGGAAGGCGATTTCGAGCTGATCCGGTCCCATGTCATTGGCAGGCACGTTGATCAGGTCGCGAGCCAGATAGACGCCGGCCAGAACACGCTTGATCTCGGCGTCCTCGGCATCGCGGGGAATCACAAGTTTCGCGCCGTTGCTTTTCACGGTGCGATATTTGTCGAAGCGATAGGCGCCGAGACCGAAGCCCAGCATCAGGCGGTTGACCGTCAGCGGTGCCGCTTCGATATGCCAGTCGCCTTCAGGCAGCTCCCTTGCGAGTTTGCCGGTGATGAAGGGCAGTTCGGATGGATTGGTGCCGAGACCCAGAAGCGCGCCACCGAGTGCACCTTCTGCGGACGGGATCAGAAGAAGCGCGCCAGCATCCGCTTTGAAGCCCGCCTTGCGTGCCCAGTCGAGGGCAATCGGATCGATTGCACCCTGTTCGATGTGCGCCGGCGTCACGGCAAAAACCGGCAGCGTCGTGCCTGCTTTGGAGCTGAAAGGCGTGGTGCGTTCGATAAATTGATAGGGGGGCATCGGCTGCTTTCGTAAAGGTCTGAAACCGGTAAATTAACACTCTGTTAGGGTTAACAGATTATTGCTGGAGCGAGGGTTGCGTCGGTTTAACTTACACCGTGCGCGCCGTTTCGATCAAACCGAAAGCCGGGGCAATGTCATGATTGCTGTTTCTACCATCTCAGCACGTCGCACGACACTGCTTCGCGGTGCATGCGCGGCGATCGTTGCGCTTTCCCTCGCCAGTTGTTCAACAACCAAGCCTGATCGCATGTCGACGGGATCGATTCCGCAGGTGTCGCGCGCCTACGACCAGATGAACATGGAGCAGTTGCGCCAGGCGGAAGCGTCCACCGGACAGGCCTATGAGCGCAACCCGAAAGACCGCAACACCGGCCTCAACTACGCCAACCTCCTGATGATGACCGGCAAGAACACACAGGCGCTGGCCGTCATGCAGCAGGTGGCAATCGCCTATCCATCCGACCGGGAGGTTCTGGCCGCCTACGGCAAGTCGCAGGCCGCTGCCGGTCAGCTCGAGCAGGCGCTCAATACCATCAACCGCGCGCAAATGCCCGACCGCCCCGATTGGCGGCTTTATTCCGCTGAAGGGGCTGTCCTGGATCAGCTTGGCCGCTCGAACGAAGCCCGTGCCAAGTATCGCCAGGCTCTCGATCTGAGACCAAACGATCCAAGCATATTGTCCAATCTGGGCATGTCCTACGTGCTACAGAGCGATCCACGTACGGCCGAAACCTATATGCGCTCCGCCGTTTCACAGCCAGGTGCCGATAGCCGGATCAGACAGAACCTGGCGCTCGTGGTCGGCCTCCAGGGCCGTTTCGAAGAAGCCGAACGCATCGCCATGCAGGAACTGTCCGCCCAGCAGGCACAGGCCAATCTGACCTATCTGCGCGGCATGTTGGCGCAAAAGAATGCCTGGTCGCAACTGGCCGATAAGGGCAAGAAGACGGCTGCGAACTAAACAGTCCTTCTTGACGGAATATCAGATGAGGCGGCCTTGATGGCCGCCCTTTTCGTTTGGGCCTGTCAAATCAAAACGTATCGGAAATACGGATGCCTGCGGGACCGAGAATGACCGCAATCAGCACCGGCAGAAAAAACAGGATCATCGGAACTGTCAGTTTCGGCGGCAGGGCGGAGGCCTTCTTTTCAGCCTCGTTCATGCGCTCGTCACGGCCTTCCTGTGCCAGAACACGCAGGGCCTGCGCCAGGGGCGTGCCGTATCGCTCTGCCTGGATCAGCGCCTGAACGACGCTTTTCACGCCATCCAGCTGCGTGCGGATGCCGAGGTTCTCCAATGCCGTCCGGCGGTCTTGCAGGAAAGACAACTCAGCCGTCGTCAGCACCATTTCTTCCGCAAGCTCAGGCGACTGGTCCGCCATTTCCTCCGCCACACGGCGCATGGCCGCTTCCATCGACACACCCGATTCGACGCATATCAGCATCAGGTCCAGCGCATCGGGCCATGCTCGCTTGATGGATTTCTGTCGCTTGGACATCTGGTTGGAAATGAAGATATTGGGCGCGTAAAAGCCGAGATAGCCAAACCCCAGCACGGCCATCAGGCGAATGCCGAACGGTCGCGTGCCCAGATTTCCCATGACGAAGACCCACAGAAACGCCAGCAGCAGGAAAACGAAGGGGAGGAGGAAGCGGGCTGCGAGAAAGGTGTTCAGCGCGTTTTGCGAGCGATAGCCGGCAGCGCGCAGCTTGTTGACCGTATTGGCGTCCACCAATGCTTCACGCAGGTTGAAGCGCTCGACGATCTTTCGGGCCGACTTGTTGTTGTTGGCCCGCAACGACGCCTTTTCACCCTTCGCAGCTTCGCTCATGCGTTCGCGCTCGCGGCTTCTGATCTGGTCGCGCTCGGTGGACACCGCTTTCATGCGTTTGTTGAGATCTCCCTTTTCGAAATAGGGAATGGCCAGCGTATAGAACGTCGCAAACACCGCCACGGACACCAGAATGGCGATGATCAGATGTGGGTTCATGAGGCTGGATGCGAATTGCTCTGACATGGTGCTGCCGCCTCAAAAATCGAAGTTGATCATCTGGCGCATGACGACGATACCGATGGACATCCACAGCGCCGAAGCACCCAGAATGAGATGGCCGCGGGAATCGGTGAAAAGCACCGATATGTAGTCTGGCGACGTCAGATAGACGAGCGTTGCTACGATGAAGGGAAGCGCGCCGATGATGACGGCAGACGCCTTCGCTTCCATGGAGAGCGCAGCCACTTTCGCCTTCATCTTGCGACGTTCACGCAGCACCTTCGACAGATTGGCCAGCGCTTCGGACAAATTGCCACCGGCCTGGGCCTGAATGGTGATGACGGTGCCGAAGAAGTTCACTTCCGGTAGCGGCATCGTCAGCATCATGCGGCCGATCCCCTCCGGGATCGTCATGCCCACCTGCTGCGCTTCGACCACCCGCTGGAACTCCGTCTTGACCGGCTCCTGCCCGTCCGATGCAATCAGCCGGATGGAATCGTTAAGCGGCAGACCTGACTTGATGGAGCGGTACATGACGTCGAGCGCGTTCGGAAACTCCTCGAGAAACTTGTTCTGGCGACGTTTGACCAGAAAGCCGAGCACCCAACGAGGTAGACCGAGCGCACCCACAAAGCCGCCGCCAAGCGCCAGAAAAAGCGGTGCCGCATAGAGCAGCGCAACCAGAAAAATGGCAAGCCCGAGGCCTGCGCTGATGAGATAGAATTTTTGAACGGAGATGGAAAGACCAGCCTGCACCAGCCTGCCGCGAAGGCTGGTATCTTTCCGGTCCTTCGATTTTTCGTTCTGCTTCTTTTCCAGGTCTTTCAGCGTATCCTGCACCGATTTACGCCGCTTGCTCATTTCCTGAACGCGGTCTCTTGCGGCCTTGATCTTGGTGTGGTCGGTCTCTGCGGATTTGACGCGGCTGACGCGGCTGGCGGTCTTCTTCTCAACCTCGATCTGCGGGAACAGAAAGACATAGGCTATCGCTCCTGCCGAAATGGCGACGAGGATCACGAGCAGCATCACCGTCATGTTCATTTGCTGTTCCGCCTTGACCTGGCCTTACGTTGCGACATTTGACACTTTCTACTGGGACTTGCTTTCCATTTCATCCAAGGCCGCCGCCAGGCGCTTCTCCTCGTTGAAATATCGGGCCCGGTCCCAGAAATGCGGTTTGCTGATACCCGTTGAGACATGGCGCCCGATGATCCGGCCACCCGCGTCTTCGCCGTCCATCTCGAAACGCATCAAATCCTGGGTGATGATCACATCGCCTTCCATGCCCATCACTTCCGTAATCTGCGTAATCCGACGCGAGCCATCGCGAAGACGGGCGGCCTGAATGACGATATCGACCGATGAGGAGATGATTTCGCGTACCGTTTTCGCAGGCAGGCTGAAACCACCCATGGCGATCATCGATTCCATACGGCTCAGACACTCACGTGGCGTGTTGGCATGGATCGTCCCCATGGAGCCGTCATGGCCGGTGTTCATGGCCTGCAACAGGTCGAAGACCTCAGGTCCACGCACTTCACCGACGATGATGCGTTCGGGGCGCATACGCAGGCAGTTCTTGACGAGATCACGCATGGTGATTTCGCCTTCGCCCTCGATATTGGGTGGCCGTGTTTCCAGCCGCACCACATGCGGCTGCTGAAGCTGAAGTTCGGCGGTATCTTCGCAGGTGATGACCCGTTCGGTCTTGTCGATATAGCTGGTCAGGCAGTTCAAGAGCGTCGTCTTGCCTGAACCCGTTCCGCCCGAGATGACGACATTGCAGCGTACACGCCCGATGATCTGGAGAAGAACCGCGCCTTCCGGCGTGATCGCACCGAAACGTACAAGCTGATCGAGCGTCAGCTTGTCCTTCTTGAACTTGCGGATCGTCAGCGCCGGGCCGTCGATGGCCAGCGGCGGCGCGATGACGTTGACACGCGAACCGTCCGGCAGGCGGGCATCACAAATCGGGCTGGATTCATCGACACGACGACCGACTTGGCTGACGATGCGCTGGCAGATGGACAGGAGCTGGGCATTGTCGCGAAACCGGATATCGGATTCGATGGTCTTTCCACCCACTTCGACGAAGGTCTGGCCTGAGCCATTGACCATGATATCGGAAATGTCGTCGCGCGCCAGAAGCGGCTCCAGCGGACCGTAACCCAAAACGTCGTTGCAGATGTCTTCCAGCAGCTCTTCCTGCTCGGAAATCGACATCGCAAAATTCTTGATTGTGATGATATCGTTGACGATATCGCGGATTTCCTCGCGTGCGCTCTCGGTGTCGAGTTTAGCCAGCTGCGACAGATCGATGGTGTCGATCAGCGCGGAAAAGACCTGCGCCTTCGTCTGGTAATACTCCTCGGTGCGCGCACGCTTGCGTGTCTGGGGCGGTGCCGCATGGGTTGGCGGGGCAGGTGGTGCGAGCACCAGGGTCTCTGCGGGTTCGGCGCGCGGCATGGACGCAACAGAAGACGAGGCAGGGGGAGACGCCACCTGCCCGATCTGTGCGCTCCTGGGGGAGCCTTCGTTGCCACGTTTTCCGAACATATCTGTCTTCCGGTCGCCTGCTGCACGCGGTGGCGTGCATCACTTGCGCTTTATGAGGTCCATGAATTTGCCCAGTCCGGCTCGCTTTGCCTTGCGTGCTGAAGACCGGCCCGTCACGATGTGGGATATCTGCGAGATGGTTTCGGCAATCGGCGATTTCGCGTCGATCTCGCTGATCATGCGCCCGCTATTGGCCGCATTGCCAAACAGCTGCACATCGAACGGAATGATGGCAATCGGTTCGATCTCCAGGGGCTCGAAGAAATCGGCAGGCGCGATTTCCGGGCGTTTGAGCATGCCGACCTGATTGAGCACCAGATGCGGGACCTTGTCGTTTGGTCTCAGCCTTTTCAGGGCATCCAGCAGGTTTTTGGTGTTGCGAAGATTGGCAAGATCCGGCACCGCCGTGATCACGACCTTGTCGGCCTCGGCCAGCACAGTCTGCGTCCAGTCAGACCAGATATGCGGGACGTCCAGAACGGCAACGGGAGAGCTGCGTTGCAGCAGTTCCAAAAGTGGCTGAAAGGCCAGACGTTCGAAATCATAGGGCCGGTCGAGCAGGGAGGGGGCGGCCAGCAATGACAGATGCTCGGAGCATTTGGTCAGCAGGCGATCCAGAAAAACCTCGTCCAGACGTTCCGGTGCATAGACGGCTTCTGCAATGCCCTGCGCAGGGTCCTGATCGAAATCGATATTGGCGGTTCCGAAGGGCAGGTCGAGATCGGCCAGAATGGTCTCTGTCGAAAACAACGTCGAAATGCCGAAGGCGCAATTGTGGGCGATCGTGGACGAACCGACGCCGCCCTTTGCCCCGATGAAAGCGATGTTACGGCCAAGTGGCTCGGATTCGGGATCCACGAAAATGGCCGAGATCGATGCCAGCAGATCCGGCATGGTCACCGGTGCGACGAGGTATTCCGAAATGCCATTGCGGATCAGATCGCGATAAAGCGAAATGTCGTTGTGGCGACCGATGATGATGACGCGTGTGGTCGGATCGCAGACCTCGGCAAGCGGCGCGAGATCATTGAGAAGGGTCGATGGCTCGCGCGCTGTTTCAAGAATGATCAGGTTGGGCGTTGGACTTGCCGCAAACATGGTTGCAGCGGCTTCGACCTCACCATTGGTCACCCGCAGGCTGACCTTGTTCATGCGCCGGTCGCCCGAAAGGCGCTCGATCACCCGCTGCAAACCGTCGCTTTCGCAAAAAGCGTGCACGGAGATGCGCGGCAGGGGCCGAAGCGCGTCGAGATCGCTCGTCCGCACAGGCTCGTCCGCGTAGGGTTCCTGCGAAGGTCCGCGTTGAATGTCGTAATCAACCGAGCTCATGGTTTATCCTGTTGCCGCAAACGGCCTGTGCTGAACGTCATTCCGTTGTTGCCGTGTTCTTGCCTGCACGATAATTGCCGATGACAGCGGAGCGGCGCTCCGCATCGATCGGGCTCATGCCGCGCGGACCGACGAGGTCCATCGGGTTTGCGATTTGTGCGGCGAGGTTGTTTTGAGACGCGCAGCCGAAATTGTACCAGTTCTTGTTGGAATAGGTGTTGTCGGATAGGTCTTCCGGCCATTGGCCGCACTGTCCGGTCATGGCGGTCATCGCGATGAAGCTCAAGCGAATGGGAGCGGCATCACCCGTGGGGGCCGCGCCATAATGGGTTTCCACGATCTTGCTTGACGCTATGCCGGACGACGTGAGCACGGAACGGATCTGGCGCTTGAGGATGGACGCTGCGGCGGAATTCGCAGATCCTGTCGGCACCTGAATCTGGACGACGCCGGAAGATGTCGCGGTATAGCTCTGGGCAAACCCCTTGATGGTGTCTGCCATGCCCACCGTCAGGCGGTTGTCTCCGGCCGAGACTGGAATATCGAGGGAATGCTGCGCTTCCGAGAGCGTAATCGGGTGGCGGGTGCGATAATCGTCGGGAATGGCGCCGGTCGACATCGGGTCGCGTGCACATCCCTGCGCAAGCGCTGCCGTGGTCAACAGCGCCAATACCAGGCCTGCCCGGCGGAGCGAGCGCGCATGTGCGAGCGGTTTCATCTGATCCATCTGTGTCATTTGTAGATAAATCCTACCGAGCCCTGATAGGGCTGTGTGTGTGCCTCTTGCCGGTTGCCGTAGACCTTGTTCACCCGGTTCATGAAATACATGGCGGCATCATTTTCCGGGTTGAAGTTGTCGTCGGGCCGCGCGATCTCGTTGCGCGATACCGGACGCACGAGGTAAGGCGTGGCGATGATGACGAGTTCGGTTTCGTTGCGAATGAAGTCCTTGCTGCGAAACAACGTGCCCAGAACGGGCACCTTGGAAACACCCGGTATGCCGGACATGGCCTGACGCACATTGTCCTGAACCAGACCGGCGATGACGATGGAGCCACCCGAGGGCAGTTCCACGCTGGTGGAAGCCTCGCGCTTGCGGATCGACAGATAGGTGCTGCCGGGAACCGAAACGCTGCTGCCATTGCCCGTCGCAGCGCTGCCTTCGAAGGTAGGCTCGGATACGTTGGTTTCGATTTTCAGGCTGATCCGTCCGGGCGACAGCACCACAGGGCGGAAATTCAACTCGATGCCGTAATCCACCGTATCGGTGGAGCGCGTGACTGTCGGGCGGCCGGTGGCGTCATCGATGGCCACCTCCTGTTCCGCGGGTAGGCGGAATTCGCCGCCGACATAGAACTTGGCCTGCTCGCCGGAAATTGCGGTGAGGCTCGGTTCAGCCAGCGTGCGCATGACGCCAGCCTGCTCCATGGCATTGAAATAGCTGCCCAGCGTCAGCTTGCCGATGGTGCCCGCGACATTGCCCGTAGCGGCGAGACCAATGGCGTTGCCGAGATTGGAGGGATTGGAGAACGCGATGCGCCCGCCCAGATCACTGCCTGAACCGCTGATCGAGCCGTTGAAGCCCAGTTGCTTCAACACCTGACGGCTGACCTCCGCAACCGTGACCTTGAGCGTGACCTGATCTTCACCCTCGATGGTCAGCATGTTGACGATGGAGGATTGCTGACGGTCTTCGGCAAAAATCGCGACTGCGCCATCACCGTTGCTCTGGCTGGTCTCGGTAATGTTGCGCGTGGTGGCCTCGCCACCCTTGAGAAAGGCGGATGCCAATTGCACGGCGCGGGCCGAATCCTGTGGCGTGCGCACGCTGCCCGACAGCACGATATTATCCGAGACGATCTCGACGCGAATGTCCGATTCGGGAATGAAGCGGCGCAAATTGGCCTGGAGGCCTGAAATGTCGCGTTCGACCTCAAGGTCGAGGCTGACGATTTCCTGGCCCTGATCCCCGAAGATGAAGATGTTGGTTTGTCCCACCGACTTGCCGAACAGATAGATCCGGCGCGAGCTGCGCGTGACCGCATCCGCCATGCTGGGGTCGGCGACGAGAATGTCGTGCGCATCCTGCGGCAGATCGATGACGAGCGCCTTGTTCAAGCCAAGTTTCAGCCGTTTGCGAACGCCCTGTCCGCTTTCGCTGATCCGCACGATGCTGGCGCTTTGGGCGAGCGCCTCAGATGTCGAAAGACCGAGCGGGGCATGCAGACCGGGAAAGCCGGAGAACGCAATGCAGAACGCCAGGCCGCCGGCAACGGACGAGCGCATGGACTGTACAAGGCGGGAAAATGCGCGATATCTGGTCATTGTGACGACCCTCCCTGTCCGTCCCGCACGATCGAGCCGGATTTGATAATCTGGATGGCCGGTTTTCCCGAACCGCCGCTCAAGAGGTAATCGGCTGATGGGGTTTCGCTTTCCTGGGCATCGGCGACGGATCGAAGCGACAATGTCAGCCGGTCCGCCATCTGTTGGGCGACCGTCATGATCTTGGCCTGTTCGGGCGTCAGTTCCAGCGTGGCGGTGGCACCGACGACTGATGTGGTGCCGTTTTCGCCTTCCTTGATCTGCTGGTCGATGGCCAGAACCCGGACATTGTTGAGAACATTCTCGGTCAAGAAGGCCCCGCCATCGCCCTTGCGGACCATGATGACGTCGACACGGTCATTGGGCAGCACGAACCCGCCTGCACCCGTAGCGACCGAAATCTCCGTGGCGACGGCGCGTTTGCCCGCAGGCAGCAACGAAGACATGATGCTCGTGCCGGAATCGACAACTTTTTCCGGGCGCAGCGGCTCACCTTCGAACAGTGGCAGGCGCACGATCGAACCGGTCAACTCGGCAATGGCGTCAGGCCGTTTGCTCTCGGTCAGGTAATTGTCGTTGATGCTGCCTTGCGGCCATGGTGCCCAGCGCACGGAATCCGCACTCAGCCGGCTCCCGACGGGCAGATTGATGGAGGAGACCAGAATATTGACGGTCGGCTCTTTCTGGATGATCGCTTCGGCCTGCTCGACAACCTGCTGCGGACCACCGAGCTGCATGGCCAGCAACCCTGCAAGACCGGCAGCAACAACAGCTACGGAAAGAATGACGACGCGCGACGGTTTCATGCTCGGGCCTTGAAGGAGTCAGAATCTTATCTCTGACCATGGCCCGCCATTGGTGTAATTATGGTTAATAAAATGTGTTGGCTTGTGGTTAATGAGAAATAAACGGTGCAATATCGCTGTCTATTCGCCTCACATCATAGCCTGCATGGCAAATTGCACGATGGGTGCCTCTGGATAAGTGAGCAAGCCCGCCGCAGCAATCGCAATGCCGTAAGGAACTTTGTCAGCGACGAGAAGCGAGTCTGGAACCGGAAGGCCGGTAGCCATAATCTGTTGGTGACGGGAGCGGATGAATAGAATTCCTATAGTCAGTATGCCACCGAAAACGGCAACGGCTACCATATAGAGTGCCAACGCTTGGTCAAAGCCAAACCAGACGGTAGATGCCGTCAAAAGTTTGGCGTCGCCTCCGCCCATCACGTTCAGCGCAAAAAGTGCGAAGCATGCGGCGAATACTGCAAGCCCAGCCAGCAGGCTCATGCTGATGCCTTGCCAACCCAAGTCCGTGAACGGCGAAACTATGACGAAGGAGCAGAAAAGGATCAAGGAAATCCGATTCGGTATCGTCATTGTAAAAAGGTCGGTTAGTGCAGCCAAAGCAAGACATATCGGGAGGATAAGGAATATTGATGCGGCTATCATAAATCACCTCCAGTACTAACCGATAAGTATCGGACTCTTTAAAATTTAAAGCAAAATGCCGCCCTAGTAAAAAAAGGGCGACATTGTGAGTCTGGTATTTACGGTCTGATCAACTACTGGTTGGCAGTCGTCAACTCGGTTCCAATATTGTTGAATAGAACAGTCAACTGAGTACCGACTGTTGTCGCGCCAGTGATGATGGCAACGGAAATCAGAGCTGCGATCAGGCCGTATTCGATGGCGGTCGCGCCGGACTCGTCTTTCATGAAGCGAGCGAAAATGTTTGTCATGGTTTGTCTCCTGAGACTCGTCGATTGTTGATCAGCACGCCGCCAACTGTTTGCCGTTGTTCGGTTGACGCCAAATTACAGACGGTCACTTTCCAATCGCTTAAAAAATTTCCTTAAGAAGTCGTAAACAGCCCATGTAATTTGGTGTAGTAAACAATATATCAAAGTAAAATATCGATTTTTACAGAACGGGAGACATGCTTATTCTCAAGGGTTTCGAGATGTTTTGCTTGCAGTAATATTTCCCGGGATGATGCAAGTCCCGTGTCATTATGATGCATTGTTATCACATAAAATCTATATTGGTGGTGCCTGCATTGCTGCGTCTCATTGTGGGATTTGTGTTTAACGGTTGATTCACCAATCCAGCGCATGATGTCCGGGATTAGAGACCGCGTGATGCGTCAACAAGGGCTGCCCATATCCATGTCATCCGTTTTCGTGGCCAGAATTGCTGTTGCGCTTGTCGTGCTTGCCGCGATACCGGCCACGGCGATGTCCAGCGAGGACGACATGTTGCGCGTTTCCATGAACCACGCCCGTGTCCTGAAACTGGATCGGCCGGTCAGCAAGGTCATCATCGGCAATTCCAAGGTCGCAGATGCGACGGTTGCGGATGCGACAACCATCGTCCTCACCGGACGAAGCTTCGGCACGACCAATCTGGTTCTTTTGGATAGCGACGGAAACGCCATCGTTGATCAACGCGTGCTCGTGTCCATCGATGAAGGCAACACCGTCCGCGTCTTCCGCCAGACCGCCCGCACGGTTCTGTCCTGCACACCCAATTGCGAAGAGCATTCCCCCAATGAGGGCTCGACTGGTAGCGGCCAGTAATCGTAACCAGCATATTCCGAGTGGATGATATCTGCTGCGACGAAGCCCCATCAAGCCAAGCGCGCATCAACGCAAAAAACGCCCGAAGGCGCTGTTTTTTGTGCGATTTTTTTAGCTAAGTGTCTGATCTGGCTAAGATCAAAAATGGAATGGTGCCCAGAAGAGGACTCGAACCTCCACACCCTTTCGAGTACCAGCACCTGAAGCTGGCGCGTCTACCAATTCCGCCATCTGGGCGACGAGGAGCCATGTACGGGGGCAGCCCTCTGGTGTCAACAAAGATTTTGAAGTTTTGTGACGATCATTGATTTTTCAGCGAAAAAATCGATGCGGCAGACCAATGGGCCAGACCAATGCCTGTTCTGCAAGGCGGGTGATTGCCTTAGATGTTCATCGAGAATCAGGTGTCCAGTCCTTCGTTTTTCGGCCTGTCGAGGTGGCCGAGGTCACGGGTAGGGTCTATCACATCTCGAACGCGCTGCTTGAGGTCTTTTACGCCGGGAAAACCGCCATCGCGTTTGCGCTCCCAGATGACGTTGCCGTCCACCAGGATTTCAAAACGCCCACCGGTCGCTGGCACGAGCGCGACTTCGCCGAGACCGTCGGCGAAGGTCTGCAGAAGCTCCTGCGCCATCCAGGAGGAGCGCAAAAGCCAGTTACACTGCGTGCAATAGACAATGGAAATGCGCGGTTTGGGGGGTGCGTCTGCCATGGTGCCCTCATTCGTCCTGCGCGGGATCATTCTTCAGTCGGCGCGGCTTTGCAAGGGGCGGTCGCTTGCCCTTTTCGTTGGTCGAGACATGAGGCGCTACGCGATCCGCTTGTAAAACAAAGTAGTGCCACAAAAAGCCCCGTCGGGGAAAAGCGCATAGTCCGGGATGACGCCTACGCGTTCCCAGCCAAACCGAGGGTAGATCGTCTCTGCGTCGCTGCCGGTTGCCGTATCCAGAACGAGAAGCGTTCTTCCGCGACTTGCGGCCTCTGCCTCCACATGTGTCATCAGCCGGCGCGAAAGGCCAAGTCCGCGTGCCGAACGGTGCACCAGAAGCTTCATCAGATCACCCCGGTGGGGCTGGTTGGGTTTGGAGGCAAGTCCGATCTGAACAGTGCCGACTGTCTTTCCATCCATCTGTGCCACGCCGTGGATCGTGTCGCCATGATCCACGGCCTCTGCCACGCTTTGCCAATAGGCCATCGCATCGGCGGGTTCGAAAGGCAGCATGAAGCCGACAGAGGCACCGCCATTGACGCAATCGGCCAGGATGTCGCAAAGGTCTGGCAGTGCGGCCAGTGTCTCGCCACCGGTTAATGTGCGGATGATCGTCATTCAAAATCTCCTGAAATATCAGCGTTTACGCTGGTCCAGCACCACGGCGTAGCGGGCGGGGGTGTCAGACGGGTTATGGAATGTGTGGCCTTCGCCAACGGGCATGAACAGGCAGTCCCCCTGAGACATCCGGTGCACTCCATCGCCCGTGGTCATTTCGAGCGTGCCCTCCAGCAACCAGACATATTGCGTCATGCCATGGCTGGCCGCATGCGGCGGAAAGCTGACTTGTGCGCGCGCGGGAAAATTCACCTCGACGATATCGACATCCGAGCCGACGCGGGGAGGGGAGATGGCGCGCCGTGTGTAGCCCGTATCCGGGTCCTGCCATATCGGTTGGTCCTGCCTTTTGATCAGCGGCGACACGGCGTCTTCATTCTTCGCGAAGAAACCCGACAGCGAAAGCCCGAATGCCGCGCAGATCCGGGCCAGAAGCGCTGCGGTGGGGCTGGCCTCGCCACGCTCGATCCGGGAGATCATGGCGCGGCTGACGCCGGATGCGTTTGCCAGTTGGTCGAGTGTCAGGTTGGCTTTCAAGCGCAGCTGTCTGATGCGGTCTGCGAGTGAACGTTCAAAGTTATCGTTTTCCATTATGTGATATTATAATTCTCTTATGGTGGAGTCAATGACCAGATATCGAGATATCCAGTGCCGTCACCATCCATCACGCTTTGCAGGTTGGAAAAAGCCCGATTTAAAAGGCTTTTAACCAAATTCCCGCTTTTCCAGCGCAAAGGCCCCTGCTATAGCGCGGGGCATGAGCACACATTCGACCCGCACCCCGCTTGACCATATCCGCAACTTCTCCATCGTCGCCCATATCGACCATGGCAAATCCACGCTGGCCGACCGGTTGATCCAGTCGACAGGTGGCCTTGCCGAGCGCGATATGTCCGAGCAGGTGCTCGACAATATGGATATCGAGCGGGAACGCGGCATTACCATCAAGGCACAGACCGTGCGCCTGCATTACAAGGCGAACAACGGCGAAATCTATGTGCTGAACCTCATCGATACTCCTGGCCATGTGGACTTCGCCTACGAAGTCTCGCGCTCGCTGTCGGCCTGCGAAGGCTCGCTCCTGGTGGTGGATGCGTCCCAGGGCGTGGAAGCGCAGACGCTGGCCAATGTCTATCAGGCCATCGACAACGACCATGAGATCGTGACGGTCCTGAACAAGATCGACCTGCCAGCCGCAGAGCCCGACCGCATTCGCGAACAGATCGAGGAAGTTATCGGCATCGATGCGTCTCAGGCCGTGCTGATTTCGGCCAAGACCGGCCTTGGCATCCCCGACGTTCTGGAAGCCATCGTCCACCAATTGCCACCGCCGAAAAGCGAGCTTGGTGAAAAGGGTCCGCTGAAAGCGCTGCTCGTGGATAGCTGGTACGATACCTATCTCGGTGTCATGGTTCTGGTGCGTGTGCTCGATGGCGTGCTGACCAAGGGTCAGACCATCCGCATGATGGGTACGGACGCGAAATATCAGGTGGAGCGCGTTGGCGTTCTGACGCCAAAGATGGTGGCTGTCGATAGCCTCGGCCCCGGCGAAATCGGTTTCATCACCGGCTCGATCAAGGAAGTGGCGGACACCCGCGTTGGCGACACCATCACCGAAGACAAGAAACCGACCGCCCAGGCGCTGCCGGGCTTCAAACCGGCTCAGCCGGTGGTGTTCTGCGGTCTCTTCCCGGTTGATGCGGCGGATTTCGAAGATCTGCGCGCTGCCATGGGCAAGCTTCGCCTCAACGATGCGTCCTTTTCCTTCGAAATGGAATCGTCCGCCGCTCTCGGTTTTGGTTTCCGCTGCGGCTTCCTCGGTCTGCTGCATTTGGAAATCATCCAGGAGCGTCTGGAACGCGAATTCGATCTTGATCTGATCGCGACGGCCCCTTCGGTCGTCTATCAGCTGACGATGACTGATGGGTCTGAGCGCGAGCTGCACAACCCGGCGGATATGCCGGATGTTGTGCGCATCTCTGAAATCCGCGAACCTTGGATCAAGGCAACGATCCTGACGCCGGATGATTATCTCGGCGGCATCCTAAAACTTTGTCAGGATCGCCGTGGCATACAGACTGAACTCACTTACGTCGGCAAGCGCGCCATGCTCACCTACGAGCTGCCGCTCAACGAAGTCGTTTTCGATTTCTACGATCGCCTGAAATCCATCTCCAAGGGCTACGCGTCCTTCGACTACCATCTGGACGGTTACCGCGAAGGCAATCTTGTGAAGATGTCGATCATGGTCAATGGCGAGCCGGTCGATGCGCTTTCCATGCTGGTCCACCGCACCGCAGCCGAAAAACGCGGCCGCGACATGTGCGAGAAGCTGAAAGACCTTATCCCGCGCCATATGTTCAAGATTCCGATTCAGGCGGCCATCGGCGGCAACGTCATCGCCCGCGAAACGATCTCGGCCATGCGCAAGGACGTCACGGCCAAATGCTACGGCGGCGACGCCACCCGCAAGCGCAAACTTCTGGACAAGCAGAAGGAAGGCAAGAAGCGCATGCGTCAGTTTGGCAAGGTGGACATCCCGCAGGAAGCCTTTATCGCAGCGCTGAAAATGAGCGACGATTGATATAAAAAGGGCGCCGCGGCGCCCTTTGTTTTGCGATTTTTCACCAGCTCTTTCCGGCAGGTAAGCCTCATGCCCGGAGGCAAGCGGTCTATGTCTGACGAATATATCAGTCCTATGGCTGTGTCTGCGTACCGCCGGTGTTCGGCGAAGCGGGAGCCGTGTTGCTTGGCGCGGCGGGCGTCATGGGCGCTGGCGTTGACGTCGTTGCGTCAGTGGTTGACGGGGTACTCATCTGCATCCAGATGAAACCGCCGACCAAGAGAACGACGATAACCGCTACCCACGGCGCCCAGCTAGCCGATTTGCGGGCTGCTGCGGGTGTTGTACGAAGCTCTGGACGGTCTGGACGAAGATTGGGGTCACGGGGCAGGTTTGGATCGAATGTCATGGTGTTTCTCCTCTTCCTATCAGATAAAATACAATTTTGCGTGATTGGTTCCGGAGATCTATAAGGGGTGAAAACTGGTAGCTCTATGATGTCGCGCGCGCGATATCGATTGCTTCCTGCAAAACCTCTGTGAATTTTGGGTCGTCGCATTGTGAGATATTGAACCGCATGTGTGATGACGCGCTTTTCGACTGACTGAAGATATTGCCTGGGGCGAGGACAACATCTTTCGAGAGGGCAACTCGAGCGACAGCTGCCGCATCGACACCGTCAGGCAGGCTGCACCACAAAAACAGACCCGCCTGCGGCTCGATCCATGGCTTGATGTCAAGCGTGCGAAGCCGTGCTGCCGTTTCCATCCTTGTTCGCGACAGTCTGACTTTCACCGCTTCCATGTGACGCCTGTAGCCGCCATCCTTCAGCGCGGCCAGGACCAGTGCCTCGCAAAGCTGGTTGCCGGAAAAACTCGTGGCGATCTTGAGGTCTGTCAAAGGCTCTATCCACCTTTGTGGCGCGGCGATGTAGCCGCAGCGAACGGACGAAGAGAGTGTCTTGGAAAAACTGCCGATCTGCACGACACGGTTCAGCCCATCGAAGGCCGCAAGTCGCGGTGCTCTATGGTCTTCGAAATCCGCAAAAATATCGTCTTCAATGATCGTCAGTCCGGCTCTTTCCGCCAACATCAGCACCCGATGCGCTGTGACCGGTGAAAGAACCGCGCCGGTTGGATTATGGATCGCAGAATTGGTTATGTAGAGGCGCGGCTGATATTCGTTCAGCACCTGTTCAAACGCCGCCACATCAGGTCCGGACGGCGTGTACGGCACGCCGATGACCTTGACCCTATGGGCGCGCAGGAGAGCGTGGAAGTTGAAATAGCAGGGGTCATCGACCAGGACCGTCTCCCCTGGCTCCAGCAGGAAACGGCAAAGCAGATCTATGGCATGCGTGCCGCTATCGGTCAGCATGATGTGTTCCGGTGCAGCATGTACGCCGTTTTCCGACAGTCGCCGTGCCAGCAGTTTCCTCAAGGATAGAAGTCCGAGCGGTGTGCCGTAGTCGGTCAACAGGTGTGGATCTGCGCGTGCCACGGTGCGCATGGCTCGGCGCATTGCCTCTTCCGGCATCCATGAAGGCGGCATCCAGCCACAACCGGGCTTGATCATGCCGTCCTGACCATCGAGCGCAAGGCGCGAGACCCAGAAGGGATCAACCGCGCGGTCGAGCTTGGGGCCGATCTCGGCTAGAGACAGTGGAGCCAAAGCAGCGACGACATAGAATCCCGATCCGGGCCGAGATTGAAGGACACCCTCTGCAATCAGTCGTTCATAGGCTTCAACGACGGTTGAGGTTGAAACCTGCATTATCTTTGCAAACGCACGCACGGATGGGAGTTTTGCCCCCGCCGCAAGGCTGCGTGAAGAAATTCGCTGCCTGATTTCCATCATCACGCTAGTGATGCGCGGCGCGCGATCACCAGGTTCAGGTGCCGTTGAACTCATCTGTATCGCTCATGTTGCCATAACAGTTTTTACAAACTGTATCGTACTGTCGCTATCAGTACCATCCGTTCCCGCCCATACCTTTATGGCAACGGAGTATTCAAATGGACCGGAAGTCGAGTGGTTGGTGGAGCGGATTTTTGGGCGTGGTGATTTTCAGTGGCTCTTTGCCTGCAACGCGCTTGGCGGTCTTGGGGTTCGACCCCGTATTTCTGACCTTGGCGCGAGCCAGTATTGCAGGACTGCTCGGCGGAGCGCTTCTCATGGTTTTTCGACAGAAGCGTCCCGCGCGGCCCGACATGCTGTCCCTGGCCATCGTTTCGCTGGGTGTCGTCGTCGGCTTCCCGTTGCTGACAGCCATGGCGTTGCAGCACATCACCTCAGCCCATTCTGTCGTCTTCATCGGCCTGCTGCCATTGGCCACGGCCATATGTGCCGTTGTGCGAGGAGGTGAGCGCCTGCCTTTGACCTTCTGGCTGTACTCATGTGCGGGAAGTGCACTGGTCGCGGGCTTCGCGATGACACAGGGCGGGTCGGCATCGCTGGCCGGCGATCTCCTAATGTTGGCGGCCATCGCGCTTTGCGGCATTGGCTATGCGGAGGGTGCCACCTTGTCTCGCAGGCTTGGCGGTTGGCAGGTCATTTCGTGGGCGCTGGTTTTGTCGCTGCCCATCATGCTGCCGCTCGCGCTCTTCACCCTGCCAGCAACGTGGAGCACGATTGGAGTTGCCGCATGGGGAGGGCTTGTCTACGTGTCGCTGTTCAGCATGTTGATCGGCTTTATCTTCTGGTATCGCGGACTGGCGCTGGGCGGCATCGCAGCCGTTGGCCAGTTGCAATTGCTCCAGCCCTTCATGGGCCTTGTGCTGGCAGCAAGCTTGCTGGGCGAAATTGTCAGCATCCCGATGCTGCTGACAACCGTTGGCGTCGTGGCCTGTGTCGCCGGCGCGAAAAAATCCGCGACGAAGCCGCAGCCTGATTAGCCCTTGCCACGGCGCGATGTCCAGCGAAGCCAGCTTTCCTCGTTGCCGCTGAAGACGTTGAGGTCGATTTTGCCCTCCACGCCATGGGACAGGCCGGAGCCGGAATATTGCCAGAACATCCATTTGCGATCGGGATAGACCTTGGAGGGATGCTGGGCGACAGCGCGCAGCCAGAAGGGATAGTTCAGGAATTCGCCCGACAGGTGGTCCTTGTAGAAATCCGGTGCCGTGTAGATGATCGGGCGTTGGCCGTAATGGCGTTCCAGCATGTCCATGAAGACCTGCATTTTTTCCAGAACCTTGGCGCGTGGCAGGCGCATCTTGCAGCTGGATTCGCCATTATATTCCACGTCGATGACGGGCGGCAGCGCATCCGGATCGCGCGGGACGTTGCGAATGAACCAGTCCGCCTGCTGGCTTGCGGGACGGCACCAGTAGAAGAAGTGGTAGGCGCCCCTGCGTAGTCCTGCGGCCTTGGAGCGGTTCCAGTTGGTCTTGAACATCGGGTCCAGATGGTCGCCGCCATCGGTCGCCTTGATGAAGGCAAAGTTCGCACCGCGTGATCTCAGCCTCTCCCAATCGATATTGCCCTGCCAGCGAGACACATCGACGCCATGCACGGCGAAATGCCGTGGCGTAATCTTGCCGAAATTGATCGGCTTGGCATCGCTGAAGTTGGACCGGAAGATGCGGGAACGTACGGCTGGGCCGGCATTGATGGCGGGTGCGGCAGCCATGGCCATCTGCACCGACGCCTCGTCTGGAAGTCCGACACCAGCTTGTGGCGACATGGATGTGTCGATCTGAGGCACGACACGGCGCGGCGCAGCCTCTTGATCGAGAGCGGCAAAAGCTTTGGGTTCCTGCGGAACCGGTCCGCCCCAGGCCAACACCTTCTGGGCAGGTTCGGCCCGAAGTGGCGCGCGCGTCTGGCCGACACTGGCCTGCGGCACCGGTGCCGAAGGCGTGACCGAACTCGTCGTTTCCTTGGAAGGAATTCCCGCCATCAGGCTTTCCGGCCCGGAACTGGACGTACATCCCGCAAGGGATAGGCAGGCTAGAAGAATGGCTGGCACTGTCGATCGATACATGAGAATCCGTACGCAAAACAGACGGGAAAGCACGAGATGCACCACCCTGGAACCGTGAAAAAAGATGACTAACGACAAATTATCAAAAAAGGCTGAATCCAACCTTTACGATGGGAAAATCACGAGAAAGACGAGATGACGTTTGCGTGAGACGACGTTGAGGGTGACAGCAAAAAGCGCGGACGAAACCGCCCGCGCTTACGTTCTGGATTTCCGTTCTGGCGTCAGGCAGCGCGCCGGTGATCTCGCGTGCTGTCAAGGCGGAACTGCTCCAGCAGACCGAGCAACTGATCCGTCTCTTCGTTCAGCTGTTCGCTGGCTGCACTTGTCTCTTCCACCATCGCCGCATTCTGCTGTGTCAGCAGATCCACTTCACCCACGGAGCTGTTGATCTGCTGCATGGCAACCGATTGGTCCTGCGTGGCCTGCGTGATCTGCCGGACATGGTCGCTGACATCGGAAATCTGCGTGCCGATCTGTGCCAGCGCTTCGCCGGTCTGGGTCACGAGGCTGGAACCTGCGGCAACCTCCTGGTTTGAAACGGCAATCAGCTGACGGATTTCCCTGGCAGCTGCGGCCGATCTTTGCGCCAGCTCGCGAACTTCATGGGCAACGACGGCAAAGCCCTTGCCCGCCTCACCGGCGCGTGCGGCTTCGACGCCGGCATTCAGAGCCAGCAAATTCGTCTGGAACGAAATGGAATCGATGACCTCGGTAATGTTGCCGATGGTCTTCGATGCATTCTCGATCCGCTCCATGGCCGATATCGCATTGCCGACGATGACGAGAGAATCATCGGTGTTGCGGCGGGTCTTGTCGACAATGGTGTTGGCTTCACGGGCACGGTCCACGGCGTTACGCATATTGGAATTGACCTCATCCACGGCTGCCGCCGTTTCCTCCAGCGAGGCAGCCTGACGTTCCGTGCGACGCGCAAGATCGACGGCAGATTCCGACATTTGCCGGGCGTTGCCCCTGATGGCGCCGACATTTTCCAATATGCCGCCCATGGTTTCGCGCAATCGCAGCATGGACTGGTTGAAATCGACGCGCAACTGCTCGAGACGATCACTGAAAGGGGTGTCGATGGTGGTGGAAATGTCGCCTGCGGACAGTCGCTTGAGACCGTCGGCCAAAGCGGCAACAGCAAACTGGATCTGGCGATCCAGTTCTTTTCGTTCGGCATCGTTCAACTGGCGGGCCGCTTCGGCGGAGGCGCGCTGTTCCCGCGTGGAGGCTTCAAGACGGGTGCGCTCTTCGGCATTTTCCTTGAAGACTTCAAGCGCACGCGCCATATCGCCGATTTCGTCGTAACGGTTCTTTCCATCCAGCGGAATGTCGATCTCTCCCTTTGCCAGACGTTTCATGGCGCTGACGATACCGAGGATCGGTCCCTTGAAGGTCATGACCAGACCAATACCGGCGAAAATCGCGACGAGCACACCGATGACCATGGCGGACAGAGAGATATCATTGGCCTTGCTGCGCTCGGTATCGGCGGCGGTGCGCTGCTTTTCTGCAAACGACGTGAGGCTTGCCCAAACGTTGCGAATTTCGTCTTCCGCCATGCCAAACGCAACCTTGCGCTGCTGGGAAATGGCAAGAAGCGCGGTCGCGGAACCATCCAGCTTGGTGGCCAGACCATCGATGGCCTTGGCGCTGTTGCGTGTAGCGTCAGACATCTTGGTGTCACCAGTCATTTCGCCGGTGGAAACATTCAGGCGAAAGGCAGCATCGCGGAAGGTCTCGAGCGCCGCCTTGCTAGGTGCGGCCACATATCGCACCATTTCAAGTTCGAGATTTCTGGCGTCGTCGCCAATCTGTCGGGCGGTCGCAAGGAAGGCCGTTGCCTGTTCGATAGGCTGGTCGAGCTTGCCGAACACTTCGGTTGCCTGCCGTGATTTCACGGAGGCAAATCCCTGTAGGCGAATGGTCGCTGGGCGCATCAGGTTCACGACGCGGTCTATGGCCCCGACGGTGGCGTCATTGACCACACCGATGTCCAACTGCGCGCGGATCTGCGTCACGCCATCGGCAAGCTGGTCGACAATCATCTTCTGATCGACATTGGCGATGGCGACAAGTTCCTTGACGGTACTTTCCAGTGTGCCGATGGCAGCTTTTACGACTGCGGTCTTTTCGTCAGGCGCCGTGACCTTGTTGAAGTCGGTGACGACGGTTGCGATGATGGTAGCGCCGCGGTTCAGCTTGTCGGCTTCGCGCAACAGCAGCTTGGCTTTCGCCTCATCTGTTTGCAGCGTACTTCTGATGTTTGTGGCGTTGGCCAGAAGACCGTTCAGCTCGCGGGTGATGGTTACGAGATCGGCGCTCATTCCGGCGCGCAGGGTCTGTTCCTGATTGTGGCTGGTCCAGAGCTCATCGACCTGCTTGTCGATGGTTGCTGTGCGCTCGATGGCTTCTTTTATTTCCGGAGAATTGCCGTCTTCGGTTGCACGCAGAAAATTGGCCTGCTCTGAAAGCTGGCGGTGCAGCGCCGCCCGTGTATCATCATTAGTATTGCTGAGAAACGATGTCATGCCGCCATAGACTTCCTTGAATCCGGTCAAGGATTGCAGGATCGTGTTGGAAACATCCATGCGGCTTTGAAGCAGGTTCGATGCGTATAGTCCCGACAAACCGACAGCCAGAATACTGGCAACGAATGGCGCGATGAACACAATGACCTTGGTTTGTATCTTAAACCGCGCCAGCAAATTATCGATGATCATTAACTTTCCCCAAAGCCCGCTTCTGAACTGACGTCCCCGTTTCTCGTGGGATCGTCGTGTTTCAACTTGTGCAACCGAGGTTTGAAAAAAATGTTAAGACCGAAGGGCTTGGCGATAGATGAGCTTGATATCATGAACGCCGGCGCAATCATCCGGCGTCCTGCTAAAGTGTGGTTGTAACCGTTGGCTTTGGTCAGTTGTCGGCTTTCAGTGTTGTGCGAAATGCACTGACGATCAGCGTTGCCAGTTGCGCGTGGATGTCGTCCCGGTCGCGGCCAGTGGGTGTGCAAATCGGGTCAATCTCTCCAACCGATTTCAGAAGCTCTGCCGCACCCGGCTTGCACACCGGCAAAAAGCTGAAGTGGTCCGCATCGTCGATCTGCACATATGTCCCGTCCTGCACCTCTCTGGCGAGTTGATCGGACAGGACAGAGACGGGAATTTTGCCGACACTGCCCAAATTGATAAAGGACAGCGGTATCTGGATATCTTTCAAGCTGTCTTTTGTGAAGGCAACCTCAAGGCCGGGATCGACCAGCACTGCGGTGTGGATGCGCACATCGTGGTTGGACTGTTCAAAGCGCGCTTTATCGACGCTGCGCAAATCAAACGGGGGCACTTGGATACGCTCTCCATTTCTATAACCACGCCCGCCAGTGAACCATGTGCAATCCATGGATTGCGCGTAATCGATGCAGTATTTCACATAGGCGTCGAGATCGGCCCGCGCGCCTGCCAGTTCCAACGCCGTGCTGCCGCCCAGGGAAAAGCCCAACACTCCGATGCGATCTGGATCGATGGAAGACAACCATTGAGCATTATGGGTCAAGGACGTGATGACGGTGGAGATGTCATCCGTACGCTCCCAGATTTTCGGCGTATCTTCAGGGGCGGAATCGCCACTGGTCGTTCCCGGATGATCGGGTGCTGCAACGATGAAACCCGCTTGCGCCAGTGCAGTGGCGATCCAGGCCATGCCGATGCCGCGAGAGCCGGAGCCATGCGACAGGAGCACCAGGGGTCGTTGGCCGGATTGAGGCGTAGCGTTCTTGAGTGCGGGAGCGCCCATAAAAATCCTGTTTTCGCCGACATCGACACGCTCACCCTGTTCATCGGTAGGATACCAGAGGGTCACGGCAAGGTCCTTGCCGCGCGCGGGCGAGTGGATGGAAATGTCGCGGGTGCCGACATCGCCACCTGCAAACGCGGGCGTCATGGCGATGGTGGAAAGGAAGATAGCGGAGAGAATGGTTCGCATCGAAAGGCCTCATGGGTTGGAGCAACGATGCCGGTTTCGTCCCGCATTATTTTTTTCACGCCCTGAAACACGTTTGAGGTCGTCCGCGAACACGATTCAGTCCATGTAGGAGCCATTGTCGGTTCAAGTTATGGGTCAGCCCACGTGCTTTTCATTCCTTTACCCATTGTCGTTTCACTTCTGCTGTTCCTGATGCTGGTCTCGATCCTCCATGGAGATGGGACAGGTAAAGCCAACCGCCCGTTTCTGGCGCTGATTGCGCTCAGTGCCGTGCAATCCGCGCTCGTGGGTCTGCGCTGGGGGTATCAGATCGAATGGCTGCGATTTGCCCTGCCGATCATGGCCTCGCTTTTGCCACCGCTGGCCTTTGCCAGTTTTCGCAGCCTGATGCACGGCTGGCGTCTGGAAAGCGCGGCGACGATTACGAGCGTCGTCGTGCCGCCCTTGGTGATCGCAGCGCTTTTGGTCGTCTATCCCGTGGCCATCGACGCCACGCTGATTGCGCTGTTTGTGGGCTACGCCATCGCCATCGTGCTGCTCGGCAGCCGTGGCCCGGACGGGCTGGAGGAGGCGCAATTCGCAAGCGTTGTACCGGTCCATCGCGCGCTTTATCTCGCCGCCGCCGCACTGTGCCTTTCGGCGGCTTTCGATATTCTCGTTGTGCTGGATTTTCATTGGGCGCGCGGAGAAAATGCGGGCGTCATCATCAGCAATGGCAACTTGCTGGGTCTGCTTCTCATTGGCCTTACCGCATGGGTCGCGGGTGATAGCAAACCGGAGGTATCGTCAAGCGGCGTACAGCTGGAGCCAGAGCCATCCAGCCCTACGGCCGAGGATCATGACATCATGGTGCGGCTTGGGGCATTGATGGTGGGGCAGAAGGTTTACCGCGACGAGAACCTCAACCTGTCCCGTCTTGCCCGCAAGCTGGCTCTGCCCAGCCGCCAGATTTCCCAGGCCATCAACCGTGCCACGGGTGGCAATGTCTCGCAATATATCAATCAGTTGAGGGTTGCAGATGCCTGCCGCCTGCTGGAAGAGACCGAGCAATCAGTCACAGCCATCATGCTGGAAAGCGGTTTCCAGACCAAGTCCAATTTCAACCGCGAATTTCGCCGCATCACCGGCATGAGTCCCCTTGCCTGGCGCGAACGTCAGGTCTGGAAACTGGTGTCAGCCAACAACAAAGGCCACGCGGAATAACCACGTGGCCTTTCCAATGCGTCTGATCGGGTTGATTACAGCGTGCCGTTGCGCTGCTGGATCATCATATAGGTGTCGTAGGTATATTCGGAAATCTGGGCCCAGAGATAGGCATCTTTCTTGAACGCCTGCTGGCTCTCATAGATCTTCTTGAAGTTCTCGTTGACCGAGGAAAGCTCCGCATAGGTTTCGAGCGCCGCCTTGTGGCAGACGTCCAGGATTTCCTGGCTGAAGGGACGCAGGATAGCGCCTTGCGCGACCAGTTCCTTCAAAGCCTTGGGGTTGCGGGCATCGTAACGCTCCAGCATTGAGGCGCTGCCCGCGGCGCAGGCATCTTGAAGCATGCGCTTGTAATTATCAGGCAGGCTGTTGAACTTTTCAAGGTTGACGAAGGCATGGCATGCCGGGCCACCTTCCCACCATGCGGGATAGTAGTAGTATTTTGCGACCTTGTAGAAACCGAGTTTCTGGTCGTCGTAGGGCCCGACGAATTCGGTGGCGTCGATGGTGCCCTTTTCCAGTGCCGCATAGACGTCGCCGCCTGCGATCTGCTGCGGTGTGATGCCGACCTTCTGCATGACCTGGCCCGTCAGGCCCGCGATCCGCATTTTCAGACCCTTGAGATCATCGATCGTATTGATTTCCTTGCGGAACCAGCCACCCATCTGCGCGCCGGTATTACCCAGCAGAATGGAGTGGATGTTATGTTTGGCCAGAAACGCGTTCAGCAGCTCGTTGCCACCCGCCTGGTTGAACCAGGCATTGGTCTGGCGGGCGTTGAGGCCGAAGGGAATGCTTGTGCCAAGCGCAAAGGTCGGGTCTTTGCCGACGTAATAATAGGAGCAGGTATGGGCCATTTCGACCGTTCCTGCCGTTACTGCATCTGCGGCCTGAAGGGCAGGGACGATCTCGCCACCGGCGAAATGCTGAATGGTGAAATTGCCGCCGGAGGCTTCCTTTACATGATCGGCAACGATCTGACCTGCACCGAACAGGATGTCTAGGCCTTTCGTGAAGGACGATGTCATGCGCCAGTTGATCTTGGGGTTTTCCTGCGCAATGGCAGGTGCGGCAAGAGCCGTTGCTGTGACGCCTGCGCCGACGGCACCAGCCCGGCGGATAAATGATCTGCGATCCATGTCGATTCAAGCCCTGAAAGTAGAAAAACAGGCGAACCGCCTGGTACGCCTCCCGCGAACTAATAACCATGTCCTCCATGAGCCTTCAAGATAATCTTGGTGATATTGAGTCTGGGAGGTCAGTTTTCCGGGCCCGGGAGACCCACGGCACGTCCTTGTCACGCTGCGGTTTAGGACCTTGATCGAACTTTTTAGAATAGTTCTAATTTATCTTGCGCTTTTGTGGGTGTGGCTGTAATTAGAATTATTCTAAAGAGGATAGATCCATGTTCCGCAGCATCTTGCCAGGGTCAAAGCGCCCCTTCTCATCCCTTAGCGAGCGGGAAATTCTTGCCCTTGCCATATCGTCTGAGGAGGACGATGCGCGCATCTACCGCTCCTATGCAGAGCATCTGAAGGCGCAATTTCCGCAATCCGCGAAAGTCTTCGAAGATATGGCGGAGGTGGAGCACGCACATCGCAATATGCTGATCGGCATGCACCAGGATCGCTTTGGCGAAACGATTCCGCTCATTCGGCGGGAACATGTCAGTGGCTTCTATGAGCGCAAGCCTGATTGGCTGGTGAAAAACCTGCCGTTGGAAAAAATCCGTGCACAGGCCGAAGAGATGGAGCAGCAGGCGATCCGTTTCTACGACGAGGCGGTCAAGCATGTAACCGACGCCTCGACGCGAAAGCTGCTGGGTGACCTCGCCGAAGCCGAACGCGGGCACGAAGACATCGCCGGCATGCTGGATGGGAAGCATCTGCCTGATGATGCGAAGTCCGAGGAAGAAGAGACTGCAAAACGGCAATTTATTTTGACGTATGTCCAGCCGGGTCTGGCGGGGCTGATGGATGGTTCTGTCTCCACGCTCGCCCCCATCTTCGCCGCCGCCTTTGCCACGCAAGACACCTGGCAGACCTTTCTGATCGGTCTGTCCGCATCCGTCGGGGCTGGCATCTCCATGGGCTTTACGGAAGCCGCGCATGATGATGGTAAGCTGTCGGGTCGTGGATCGCCGTTAAAGCGCGGACTTGCATCCGGCATCATGACGGCCATCGGTGGTCTCGGACATACGTTGCCCTATCTCATCTCACATTTCTGGACGGCAACCGCCGTCGCTGCCGTCATCGTCTTCATGGAGCTCTGGGCCATCGCCTTCATTCAGAACCGCTATATGGAAACCCCGTTCCTGCGGGCAGTCTTTCAGGTGGTGCTGGGTGGTTCTCTGGTGCTGGCCGCCGGTATTCTCATCGGCAATGGTTGACGATGGTGAGGGCGGGCGAAGCCGCCCGCCCTATCTCTATGTCAGTCCTTCGACGGAAGTCGCGCAATGACCTTGATCTCGAAATCGAACCCGGCCAGCCAGGTTACGCCAACCGCCGTCCAGGTGGGGTAAGGCTTCTTGTCGAAAACTGTCTCCTTAACGCTCATGATGGTTTCGAGCTGGTTTTCCGGGTCGGTGTGGAAGGTCGTCACGTCAACAATGTTGTCAAAGGTGGCGCCTGCCGCCGCCAGAACGGCTTTCAGATTGTCGAAAGCAAGCTGCACCTGTTTGGCGAACTCCGGCTCGGCCGATCCGTCGTCGCGGCTGCCGACCTGACCTGAAACGAACAGCAACTCGCCCGAGCGGACCGCAGGCGAATAGCCGTGCTTGTCATAGAGGGCGTGTCGATTGGGTAGAAAAACGGCGTCGCGTGTGCTCATGATGATCTCCGGTTTTGAGGCAGCCATCCCCGATGCCTGGCAAGGTGCTTGCAGGGTTTGGGGTCGGCTTGTCATTGATGTTCAGGCCGTAGTTTGATATACGGCTCGTATGTCTATATAGGTAACATACGCAACGTATGTCAATGAACATACGTTGCGTATGTGATTTAAAGGACGGACTATGTCACCCAAGACGCGCGCGCAAATGGTGGAAGAAACACGCGGAAAGCTGATTGCCGCTGCGCGAAAAGCATTCGCATCAAAGGGTTATGCAGCATCTTCCATGGATGATCTGACAGCGGAAGCAGGTCTGACGCGGGGCGCTCTCTACCATAATTTCGGAGATAAAAAAGGTCTGCTCCAAGCCGTCATCGATCAGATCGATGCAGAAATGCTGGAGCGCCTGCGGGTGGTGCAGGAGGGCGCTGAAACGCCATGGCTTGGTCTGATGTCCGAAAGCACCGCCTATATTGAAATGGCACTGGAGCCGGAAATTCAGCGGGTCATGCTGTTGGACGGACCGGCGGTTTTGGGCGATCCGGCCCAATGGCCCAACCAGACTGCTTGTCTTCGCCGCATCGAGGAAACCGTTCAGGCCTTGGTCGATGACGGAACGCTCGAGCGGGTCGATGCAAAAGCGGCAACATGGCTGCTCAATGGTGCCGTCTTGAATGCGGCTTTGTGGATTGCGGCCGCCGACGATCCACGCGCCGCTTTTCCAAAGGCAGTCGAAGCCTTTCGCCACATGGCGTCCGGCCTGTTGGCCGAACCTTGAAGCGGAATCAGACTGTTATCGCAGCGCGCCGACCAGAACGTCGCGGCCATCTTCGATGGAAACCCAGCGTCCCGTGTTGAAGGAGGCCTGACGCTTGAGATAAGTGTAGTTGGTATCTGTCCAGAGTTTGACGTCATCCGACAGGTTGTCAAGAATGAAATCGCCATCATTGGTGCGCAATGTCAGAACGGCATGGCCCTCACCATCCGGCTTGCGCACGACGGTGACCAGAAGGTCGGAAACGGCAAAGCCGCGTTCGGTGAGCTTCTTTCGCTTCAGCAACACGAAATCTTCGCAATCACCAGCCGTTTTAGGATATTCCCAGACTTCTTCCTTGCCGTACACTTCCATGTCGGTCATCGCGATGATGTTGGAGTTCACCTCCGTATTGATCTCGCGAATGACCTTCCAGCCATAGTCGGTGACACGCGGCGGCGGGGTCAGCTTGCTGCGGATATCGCACTCGGACACATATTTCTGGCAGAACTCGTAGTGACCGATAGGCTGAGAGGTAATGCCTCCGGTGACCATGGACGGGCTGCCCTTGTTCTCTGCCAGCGCAGAGGCCGCAGAAAGTAGTCCGGCCGCAACTGCGATGAGCAGAGCAAGCGCCCGAGGTGCGTTCTTCATGAAACCCGTCCCTTAAAATCTTAACGAAAAGTTAAGAGACGGCAGGGGTATGTGTCAATCGGAACTCAACGTCCATGAACGGAAGATGAATAATATGGTTAAGACCGTGACCGGTTTGCCGAAGCAGCAAGGCTTTTGACCGCCGCCAACATGCGCTCGATGTCCTGCGGACGCGAGAGACGATGGTCACCGTCGCGGATAAGGCTGAGCACCACATCGTCGATGGGCAGATGCTCGAGCAGTTTCAGGGCATGTGTGTAGGGCACATCATCGTCTTTCATGCCCTGGAGAATGTGAACAGGGCATCCCGTTTCGATGATGCCGTGCAGCACCAGGTTGTTGCGCCCATCCTCGATCAGGTCGCGGGTAAAGATGTTTGGCTCTGAACTATATTCGGACGGCTCCTCGAAATAACCGCGCTCGACAAGCGAGGTCTTTTCCGCATCCGAAAGATTGGGTTCGATCAGTTCGGCGGTAAAGTCCGGAGCCGGGGCGATCAGCAGCAGACCCGATACCTGCGGCCCGGTCTTGTCCTTGCGCAGTTCATCAATCAGTCTCAGCGCAATCCACCCGCCCATGGATGACCCGATCACCACGATGCGTTTTGGTGCCTTGTAGCGCAAGACGGCGATGGTTTCTTCCAGCCAGCGCGAAATCGTACCCTTGTTGAAATCACCCTTCGATGCGCCGTGACCGGAATAATCCAGGCGAATACAGGCAAGGCCGTGTTCTGCGGCAAAGCGGTCCAGTTCGACAGCCTTGGTGCCGGTCATGTCGGAGCGATAGCCGCCAAGCCACACCAGGGTTGGAGCATCGTCATCGTCTCGCGCGTCACGGGAAAGAAGTGCGATCTCGCGTGTGTCGCCTGCGGCGCCGACAGTAATGAACTCGATGGGTTGCTCGGTCATGATGGTGTTATTCTCCTGAAATTTGCCCTTCATGTAGTGCAAATTCTGAAAAAGCACGACAGGAGGTGATTTTTTTGCGTAAGCGTGCTATTGACTTCGCGGCGGCATTCACGACATTTCCGCCATTTGCACCGACAAGCTGGTTTTTGCCGACGCGATCCCGAAACAGATCAGGAGAATACGACCATTCGCAGACCGTTCAAAGCCGATGCCCCCGTCAAAGAGGGCCCGCGCTCCAACAGGGAAATTCGAATTCCCAAGATTCAGCTGATTGATGAAGAAGGCCAGAACCTTGGCGTCATGGCGACGGACGAGGCTCTGAAGATGGCGGAAGACGCCGGCCTCGATCTCGTTGAGATTTCGCCGAACGCCGAACCTCCGGTATGCAAGATTCTTGATCTCGGCAAGCTGAAATATTCGTCGCAGAAGAAGGCGGCAGAAGCGCGCAAGAAGCAGAAGATCGTTGAGGTCAAGGAAATCAAGATGCGTCCCAACATCGACACCCACGATTACGAGGTGAAGATGAAGGCGATGAACCGTTTCTTTGACGAGGGCGACAAGGTAAAAGTTACGCTGAAGTTCCGTGGCCGCGAAATGGCCCACCAGGAACTCGGCATGAAACTTCTGCTGCAGGTCAAGGAAGACACCGTGGCCATTGCCAAGGTCGAAGCCGAACCAAAGCTCGAGGGACGTCAGATGATGATGGTCCTGGCACCAAAATAAACCGGAAGCGTCTGAATTTCGGACGCTTTGACCACCGCGCAGGGGAATTTCTCATTCCCCGTTGCTCTTTTCCGTGAACGCGGTTATACGAGCGCGTCCGAACGGTCCGGCAGGGCATGCCGTGGCCGTTCTAGAATAGCTTGAAAGCAGGCTTCGTCTGCCTGTCTTTCGATACAAAATAATGGAGTAGCAAAATGCCCAAGATGAAGACGAAGTCCGCCGCTAAAAAGCGGTTCAAGATCACAGGCACCGGCAAGGTTCTCGCAGCCGCCGCCGGTAAGCGCCACGGCATGATCAAGCGTTCCAACAAGTTCATTCGCGACGCGCGCGGAACCATGGTTCTGGCCGAAGCTGACGCCAAGAAGGTCGTCAAGAACTATCTGCCGAACGGTCTCTAAGACTTTTCCGCACTTTTGGACATTTTAAGGAGATCATGACATGGCACGCGTAAAACGTGGCGTAACTTCCCGCGCCAAGCACACCAAGACACTCAAGGCAGCCAAGGGCTTCTACGGCCGCCGCAAGAACACCATCCGCGCAGCCAAGGCTGCCGTGGATCGTTCCAAGCAGTACGCCTACCGCGACCGCAAGGTCAACAAGCGCAACTTCCGCGCTCTGTGGATCCAGCGTATCAACGCCGCTGTTCGCGAATTCGGCCTGACCTACGGCCGCTTCATCGATGGCCTGAACAAGGCTGGCATCGAAGTCGACCGCAAGGTTCTGTCCGACATGGCGATCCATGAGCCAGCAGCATTCGGCGTTCTCGTCGACAGCGCCAAGAAGGCTCTTGAGTACCTCAAGGACGCAGGCACCACCAACGAGTTTGAAACCGCTGTAAAGTAATTACGGCGCGGACAATCTGTTGTTCATTTGAAGCCCGCGCCGGTCTCCGGCGCGGGCTTCTGTCTTGTCACGAAGGCACTCTCTCAATCGGTGCAGATTATCATGATCCAAACGGCAGACGATCAGGCGAAACATGATGGCTTCCGCGTTCATCTGCACGACGAGGACATCTCGGCTTTGATGCAAACGCTGCTTGCAAGCAAAAAGCGTGTTCAGCAGGTCAAGCTGTCCTCCGGCACGGTCTGGATCAAGCGTCAGGGCACGGAAAAGCCGTCCTGGTGGGTCAAGTCGCTCGGGGTTTTCGCCAAGCTTCTCCCCTATGCCTTCATGCGGCCCTCACCGGCGCTCGATCCTACCAGCATGATGCGCCGCGAGATCGACGCCATGGAGCGCTTTGCGGCCAAGGGTTTCCCCGTTCCACAGATCATCTACGCGTCCGATACGGCCATGGTTCTTTCCGACGCCGGTCTGACCATCGCCCAGCGGCTGGATCGGCTGGAGGATGCGCCGGCGGAGCATGACGCGCTGATGGTGGAGTGCGCCGCCGCCCTTGGCGATTTGCACAGGGCCGGTCTGTGTCACGGACGCCCGCATGTGCGGGACTTCTTCATGCAGGACGGGCGCATCGGCTTCATGGATTTCGAGGAGTTGCCGCAGTCGGTCATGCCGCTGGAAACCGCCCAGGCGCGGGATCTGTGGTTGCTGTTTCTGCCGCTTTCCACGCGGGTCTTGAACGGCGAACTGACGCTGGACGCAGCCTACCGCGCCTGGGCTGCACGTGCCCCACGGGCGGCCATTTCAGAATTGCGGCGGCTGACCATGATTCTGGGGCGTTTTTTGCCGCTTGCCCGGTTGATTGGCCGCGTGCAGATGGGTAGTGATCTGCGACGCTTTATCGTGGCTACCGATTTTTTGATGAATGCTCTCAAACGCGATGCCATCGAGACCGATGCTGGCAAGGCAGGACAGAATGACCGAACTTGATACATTGAAATCCCAACTGATCTCGGACATTGCCGCAGCATCGGATGAACCCGCCATCGAGGCCGTTCGCGTTTCGGCGCTCGGCAAGAAAGGTTCGGTCTCCGAGCTTTTGAAGACGCTGGGCTCGATGACGCCGGAAGAGCGCCAGACCCGCGGTGCCGCCATCAACCAGCTCAAGACAGAAGTGACGGACCTGATCACGGCCCGCAAGAGCGAGTTGAAAGATGCCGCCATCACCGCGCGTCTGACAGCGGAAACGCTGGATATCAGCCTGCCGGTTCGCCAGTCTCCGGCGGAGCGCGGCCGCATTCACCCGATCAGCCAGATCGTCGATGAAATCACCGCCATCTTTGCCGATATGGGTTTTTCCATTGCCGAAGGCCCGGACATCGAGACCGACTATTATAACTTCACAGCTCTGAACTTCCCTGAGGGACATCCAGCCCGTGAAATGCACGACACCTTCTTCTTCCCGCCGGATGAGAAGGGTGAGCGCAAGGTGCTGCGCACGCACACCTCGCCGGTGCAGATCCGCACGATGGAAGCGCAGAAGCCACCGATCCGGATCGTCATTCCCGGCAAGACCTACCGTCAGGACAGTGACGCCACGCACTCGCCGATGTTCCATCAGGTCGAAGGTCTGGTCATCGACAAGAAATCCCATGTCGGCAATCTGCGCTGGATATTGGAAGAATTCTGCAAGACCTTCTTCGAGGTCGACAGCGTCACCATGCGCTTCCGCCCGTCCTTCTTCCCCTTCACGGAGCCAAGCTTCGAGGTGGATATCCAGTGCGACCGCTCCGGCCCCATCGTCAAGTTCGGCGAAGGCAAGGACTGGATGGAAATCCTCGGCTGCGGCATGGTGCACCCCAATGTCCTGCGCGCTGGCGGGTTGGACCCGGATGAATATCAGGGATTCGCCTGGGGCATGGGGCTGGACCGCATAGCCATGCTGAAATACGGCATGCCCGACCTGCGCGACTTCTTTAACGCAGACGTCCGCTGGATGAACCACTACGGCTTCCGCCCGCTCGACATGCCGACATTGTTTGGTGGTTTGAGCGCGTAACCATGCCGACCGTGCTCCGAAAATATGGCTTCCGGTTCCATTTTTATGGCTTCGATATGCATGAGCCACGGCACATTCATGTTTCGGGCCATGGCGGGGTGGCAAAGATTTGGCTCGAGCCGATTGTGCTAGTCGATTCCAGAGGCTTTAAATCCAGTGATGTGAAGCGTATTCTGGATGTCGTGAATGAACACAGAGATCAACTTATGGAGGCGTGGGATGAGTTCTTCAAATCCGTATCCTGATAATGAAAGACCCGTCGAAGCTTGGTGTGATCCACACAATCTCCACGTCAAACTTGCTGATGGACGAGAAGTTGTGACGCCTCTTTGGTGGTATCCGCGGCTCCATTCTGCCTCGCCAGCAGACCGTAACAAGGTCGAATTGATGTTCGGTGGCGTTCACTGGCCAGAGGTTGATGAAGACTTATCCATTCGCGGTATGCTGAATGGTTGGAAGTATCCAGGGGTGAGAGCGCCTGAAAAGGCTGCCTGAATTATCTGTCTGGAAGACACAATACCGTTAAGGACGCATAGACATGAAATTCACACTCTCCTGGCTGAAAGAGCATCTGGAAACGGATGCCTCCCTTGAGCAGATTTGCGAACGCCTGACCGCCATTGGCCTTGAGGTTGAGGACGTGGATGACAAGGCGGCGTATAAGCCCTTCGTCATCGCCAGGGTTCTGACCGCTGACAAGCATCCGGAAGCAGACCGCCTCAAGGTGCTCAGCGTCGATGCGGGCGACGGCAAGCCGGTGCAGATCGTGTGCGGTGCGCCGAATGCGCGTGCGGGCCTCATCGGTGCGCTGGCGCGGCCGGGCACGTATGTTCCGGGTATCGACGTGACGCTGGCCGTTGGCAAGATTCGTGGTGTCGAAAGCCACGGCATGATGTGCTCCGAAAAAGAGCTTGATGTGTCCGATAGCCATGACGGCATCATCGATCTGCCTGACGATGCGCCGGTCGGTACGTCGTTCGCGGCCTATGCCGGTCTGGACGATCCTGTCATCGAAATCAACCTGACGCCGAACCGTCCCGATTGCACCTCGATCTATGGCATTGCCCGTGATCTTGCAGCGTCCGGTCTCGGAACGCTCAAGACCAAGCCAGCACCGAGCTTCAAGGTGGACGGCGTCACGCCTGTGGATGTGACGCTGGATCTGGATGATGCAGCGCTTTGCCCCGGCTTTTCCCTGCGCATCGTGCGTGGTGTAAAGAACGGTCCCAGCCCGAAATGGATGCAGCAGCGGTTGATCGCCATCGGCCTGCGTCCGATCAATGCGCTGGTGGATATCACCAACTACATGACCTTCGATCAGGGTCGTCCGATGCATGTGTTCGATGCGGCCAAGGTTGCGGGTAACCTCACCGTGCGCCGTGCCAGGGACGGAGAAACGATCCTTGCGCTGGATCAGCGTGAATACAAGCTTGGACCCAACAACGTCGTTATAGCAGATGATAATGGCCTTGAATCCATCGGCGGCGTCATGGGCGGCGAGCATTCCGGTTGCGATGAAAACACCACGGATGTGCTGATCGAATCCGCTCTCTGGGACCCGATCAACATTGCCAAGACCGGTCGTTCGCACGGCATCATCACCGATGCGCGCTATCGTTTCGAGCGCGGCGTCGATCCCGAATATATGCTGCCCGGTCTGGAGCGCACGACGGAACTGGTTCTGGACCTGTGCGGCGGTACGGCAGGCGAAGCCAAGATCGTTGGTTACAAGGGCTTTGAACCGAAATTCTTGGATTTCCCGCTGTCGGAAGTCAAGCGTTTGACCGGTTTGGACGTTTCCGCCAAAGAAAGCCTCGATATCCTCAAGGGTCTCGGTTTTGGCATCGAAGGATCGGGCGAACGCGTCAGCGTTTCGGTCCCTTCATGGCGTCCCGATGTGGATGGCAAGGCGGATCTGGTGGAAGAGGTCATGCGCATTCATGGCGTCGACAACATCAAGCCGGAGCCGCTGGAAAATCTCGGCGCGGTCAATGGCCGTATCCTGACGACGCTGCAAATCCGCACCCGCACGGCACGGCGCGCGCTGGCAAGCCGTGGCATGCTGGAGGCCGTCACATGGTCCTTCATTCCTGAAGCCCAGGCCAAGCTCTTCGGTGGCGGTTCGGCATCGCTCAAGCTGGCCAACCCCATTGCTGCCGATATGTCCGACATGCGGCCTTCGCTGCTGCCTGGTCTTTTGACTGCGGCGCAGCGCAATGCCGACAAGGGCCATGGGGACGTGGCTGTTTTCGAAGTCTCCGGCACCTATGAAGGCGATACGCCGGACGCCCAGCGCCGCGTGGCTGGTGGTATCCGCCGTGGCACGGCGTCGCTGTCCGGTTCCGGCCGCATGTGGTCCAACGCGGCCAAGGGCGGTGGCAAGCCTGTGGATGTTTACGATGCCAAGGCCGATGCGCTGGCCGTCGTTGAAGCCTGCGGCCTTCCGATGGGCAATGTTCAGATCGAAGCGGGTGCACCCGGCTGGTATCACCCCGGCCGCTCCGGCACCATCAAGATGGGACCGAAGGTCATTCTGGGCACTTTCGGCGAATTCCACCCGAAGACCCTGTCTGAACTGGACGTCTCCGGCGTTTACGCTGGCTTCGAAATCTATCTCGACGCCATGCCCGAGCCGAAGAAGAAGGCAACCCGCACCAAACCTGCTCTGGAACTGTCACCGTTCCAGACCGTCAAGCGCGACTTCGCCTTCGTGGTGGACAAGAGTGTCGAAGCCGGTGCCGTTATCAAGGCGGCAACGAGCGCCGACCGCAAACTCGTGACTGGCGTCAATGTCTTCGATGTCTTCGAAGGCGCATCGGTCGGTGAAAACAAGAAGTCCATCGCCATCGAAGTCCAGATCCAGCCGGTCGACAAGACGCTCACGGACGAGGACTTCGAAGCGCTGACCGCCAAGATCGTCGGCAATGTCGAGAAATCAACGGGCGGTGTTCTCAGGGCTTAAATACCTGTTCTGATTAACAAAGGCCGCGGAAACAGCTTTCCGCGGCCTTTGTTGTTTAACGGTTGGCCATCGCCGCCATTTGCTCGGGATATCGCCCACCGGCGACCTTGGTCGGCGAGAGAAGATCGCCAAGCCTTTGGGCTTCCTCCGCGCTCAAAGAAACATTAGCAGCAGCCACGTTCTTCTCCAGGTTTGCGATTTTGGTGGTGCCGGGAATGGGCACGATGAAATCGCCTTGCGCCATCACCCAGGCGAGTGCCAGTTGACCGGCCTCGACGCCTTTTTCTACCGCCATCTCCTCCAGCAGTGTGATGAGCGCCAGATTGGCATCGAAGTTTTCGGCCTGAAAACGGGGCAGGGAACGGCGGAAATCTGTGTCTGACAGGCCGTCGAGGTTTTTCAGCGCGCCGGTCAGGACGCCGCGACCCAGCGGGCTGAACGGTACGAAGCCGATGCCGAGTTCGCGGCAGGTATCGAGCACGCCATTTTGTTCGACATCGCGCGTCCATAGCGAATACTCGCTCTGAAGTGCGGTGATGGGATGGGTGGCGTGCGCCTTGCGGAGGGTTGCCGCATTGGCTTCCGACAGGCCCAGATGACGGATCTTGCCTGCCTCCACAAGTTCCGCCATCGCACCCACTGTCTCCTCGATCGGTACATTCGGATCGACGCGGTGCTGGTAGAACAGGTCGATGACCTCAACACCCAGACGCTTGAGCGAGGCTTCGGCAGCAGCGTGAACGTTCTCCGGGCGGCTGTCGGTGCCCACCATCATCTGCCCCGATGGTTTGCTGGCATCGATCCTGAAACCGAATTTGGTGGCAATGGTAACCTTGTCGCGGAACGGTTTCAGACCTTTTCCGACGAGCACTTCGTTGGTGTAAGGGCCGTAAACTTCCGCCGTGTCGAAGAAGGTCACGCCGAGGTCCACGGCGCGGTGAAGTGTGGCGATGGATCCGCTTTCGTCTGCCGCCGGGCTATAGGCGTGGCTCATGCCCATGCAGCCGAGGCCCAGCGCCGAAACGGAAAGATTGTCTCCGAGAATTCTGTTTTGCATCTGTCTGCCTTCCATAAGGAACTGCCCGTTAGCGGGCATGTTGGTACCATAGCGCGGCAAGGCGGCAAAAATAATCACGACAAATTCGCGCGGGTTGTTCTATCATTTAGAACAATGAACCGAATGCAACTTTCACAACTGGCCGTTCTGGCCGCCGTCGCAGAGGGCCGCAGCTTCCGAAAGGCAGCAGCAGAGCTCGGCATTGCACCGTCTGCCGTCAGCCACGCTGTGTCCGCGCTGGAGACGAGCCTTGGTATGCGCCTGCTTCACCGCACCACACGCAGCGTTTCTCCCACGGAAGAGGGCAGGCGTCTTCTTGAAACGCTGGCCCCCGCCCTTGCCGATATCGATGCGGTGATCGGCGCACTGGCCGAACAGGGTGGACGTCCCGCCGGGCCGCTACGCATCACCATGCCGCGTCTGGCCGCAGAAGATTTGATCGTGCCGAGACTTGGTGAATTTCTGCGTCTGTACCCGGATATCTCACTCGAAATTTCCACCGATGACCGGTTCGAGGATATCGTCGCCAAGGGGTTCGATGCGGGTTTGCGGCTGGGTGAGAATCTGGAAGCCGACATGATTGCGGTGCGTGCCAGTGGCTCGTGGCGGGGTGCCATCGTCGGTTCGCCAGCCTATTTCGCGCATCATCCCATCCCGCAGCATCCCCGTGACCTGATGCAGCATCGCTGCATTCGCCGCAGGTTTTCCAGCGGGCTGATCTATCGCTGGGAGTTGGAAAAAGACGGCAAATCGCTTGTCGTGGATGTGCCGGGACCGCTGATCCTTACCGACCAGAGCCTTATCCGGGCAGCGACCATCGACGGGGCAGGTCTCGCCTTCGTGTTCGAGCAGCGCGTTGAGGATGATGTGCAGCACGGCAGATTAATCAGGGTACTGGAAGACTGGTGTGCGCCGTTTGACGGGTTTTACATCTATTACCCCTCGCGCCAGCAGATGCGGCCAGCGCTCAGGGCGTTCGTCGATTTCTTTCGGTTCAAGGGGTAGCAGTGCTGATGAGTGTTACCACAGGCACCAGCACTGCTAAGCCATGTCAGAACTTGATGCGGTACCGGATGTGGCCGTCACTCTCCATATAGCTGTCATAAAGCTTGCGGGCGCGCGCATTGTCCTGGTTGGTGTGCCAATACAGGCGCGACCACCCCTTGTCCTCGCAGATGGAAATCAGATCATCGATCAATGCACGGCCAATTCCCTTGCCACGAATGGTCTCGTCAATAAAAAGGTCTTCGAGATAACAATCGGGCGTCTTGACCCAGGTGGAGTCGTGGAAATGGTGGATGGCAAAGCCAACCACCTGTCCATCCAGAACAGCAAGGCGGGCGGAAACGCGAGAGGTCGGATCGATGATCCTGTCCCATGTGTGGGCAGTCACACCCTCAGCCAGATCGACGCTATAAAACGCCAGATAGTCGTTCCACAGCTTTAGCCAATCCGCCCGGTGATCCGGGCGGGCGTCATGAATTGTCAGGCTCATTTATGCGCCAGCCTTGTCGAGAATCGCGACCATCTCGTCCGTCAGTTTCAGATTGACGGCGCGCGTGAAGCTTTCGAGCTGCGAAAGACTGGTGGCGCTGGCGATCGGTGCCGTGACCGTCTTCTTGCGCAGCAGCCAGGCAAGCGCGATGTCGGCAAGCTTTGCCCCGGTTTCGGCAGCGATCGTATCCATGGCACCGAGAATGGTGAGACCGCGCGTGTTGACATAATCTCCGACGCGGTAGGAGCGCGCGACACCTTCCGTATCCGCCTTGCTGCGGTACTTGCCAGTCAGAAATCCTGCGGCGAGGCTGTAATAGTTGATGACGCCGATGTCTTCCTTCTGGGTGAGTTCGGCAAGCGGTCCTTCAAATCTCTCGCGGGTGTAGAGATTGTATTCCGGCTGTACGACATCGAAGCGCGCCAGCCCGGTCTTGGCGGATACATCGAGTGCCGCTTGCAGGTCCGGCGCGTCGTAGTTGGAGCAGCCGATGGCGCGCACCTTGCCTTGTTCCTTCAGCTTGGTGAAGGCGCCGAGTGTTTCCTCGATCGGCGTTTCGGCGTCCGGCTTGTGCGCCAGGTAAAGGTCGATGTAATCCGTTTGCAGACGGCGTAGCGACGCATCGACGGCCTCGGCAATCCGCTCGGCTTTGAGACCCTTGTCATATCCAACCTTGGAAACGATGATGGCCTTGTCGCGCGCAACGCCCCCGCGCTTCAGCCATTTGCCGATGATGGTCTCGGACTCGCCGCCCTGATGGCCAACGACCCATGCGGAATAGACATCCGCCGTGTCGATGGTGTTGAAGCCTGCATCGAAAAACGCATCCAGCAACTGGAAAGATGTCTTCTCATCTGCCGTCCAGCCGAAGACGTTTCCGCCAAAGACGATCGGAGCGAGGGAAAGGCCGGTCCGGCCCAGTGCGCGTTTCTCCATGGATGATACTCCCTGTTTTTTCTGATGTTTCGCGACAGTAGCAAGCGGCTGGATGCTGAACCATTGAATTTCCTTGATGGCTGGCCGTGGCTTGCGTGATGGAAACGACGCTCAGGATGAAAGGGTTCGGTAAAAACTGGGTGGCTGTTCATGATGTTGCTGCCAGACGCGGCGCAGATGGCGGGCGGAAGCAAAGCCGGAGCGCTCGGCCACAGCCTCCATGTCGAGCCTCGAATGCGCAAGAATATCGCGGGCAAGGTTCACCCGCATCAGGTTGATGTAATCGACCACGCTGACCCCGGTATGGTCGCGAAACAGCCGCGACAGGTGTCGTTCGCTCAGGCCCGCCGCTTTGGCTATTCTGGCCAGGGACCAGTCGGCGGCGGGATCCGCGACGATGGCGTCCTGGGCCTTGTGGACGGATGGGTGAATGTGGTTGCGACCTGAAAGCCAAGGCGAGATCTGTGGATCATGCGCCGTGCGCCTGATATAGATGACCATGATCTGGGCAATGCGCGAGGCGATCACGGGGCTTGTGAGGGACGAGACGATGTGCAGCAGAAGATCGATGCCGGTGGAAATCCCAGCACTCGAAAAGCGCCTGCCATCCTCGACGAACAGCCGATTGTCCAGAACATGCGCCAACGGTGCCAGCCGTCTCAGTTCGGTGATGCAGTCTGCATGGGTGGTGCATTGATGACCATCGAAGACACCGGCTTCTGCGGCAATCAACGCGCCGGAGCAGATGGAGACGATCGTTGTGTCGTTTCGCACAACCTGGCGTAGCCAATCTGCGAGAACACGCCGTTCCTGCCCCGCGCCACCTTGTTTCGTTTCCAGCAGAGAGCCACCGGAAATCAGCACCAGGGCATGAGGGGGCAGTTCCTCCGGCAAGGCCTCCAGCCCGGCCAGCGCAAGACCGATGGTCGTCGTCTGCGTGTCGCTTGCCGCGACATATCGGCAATCAAACCGGACAGCATCCTGCTCCTGGTTGGCATACCGCAGAACCTCCACAGGGCCGGCAACATCCAGCAGCAACGTTTGCGGCGGCAAGACCACGAAGACTGGAATGAGGATGGTCTGGGCGCGGCCGCCACTCATTGTCATGCCGCTTCTTGTCGTGGCTGCAAGGCTTCGTCCACGGTTACGATCCGCGCGAAACGCCCGGAAAGGACCAGTTCGGTACGCATGGCGATATCCGCCGCTGAAAAGACCTTGCCGGACGCATGCGTCATCGGGAACGTCAATGTGGCCTCGGTCACGAAATCGACCGTATAGCCGAGATCAGAACCTTGGCGTGTGGTGGTTTCACAGCACTGTTCAGTGCGAATGCCGGAAACAATCAGGCGGTTGATGCCGTTTTGGGTCAACCAGATATCGAGGCCCGTACCGATGAAAGCCGAATGGCGGTTCTTGCGAAAGGTCACGGTCGGCTGGATGCGAAGCCCCTCCAGCGCCCGGACAAAGCCGCTCTCCTCGGCAAAGGCCCGGTCGCCATCGACATGAAAAATCTGCACGATGGGCATGCCCGCCGCTTCTGCGCCATCGATCAGCTTTTGCTGAGCTGCGAGATAGCCAGCCAGCCCGTTTTCATCAAAGTAGGGGGCATGACGGAAAGATTCCTGCACATCAATGACCAGCAGTGCTGTTTGTGGATGGGACATTTTCTGTAACTCCAATTTCTGATTGTTACAGTCTTTCCCATTATCCAATAGGGTAAAAGTACACGTAGCGCCGAATAAAGGACATTTTCAGCCATAGGGGTACGTGTTGTACCCTTGGGTGTCAACGGTTGCGTGTCTGCATTCGCATGCTAAGGTACCCCCATCACAGTGGAGGCATGCATGTTGCGTTTTGGAATATTGTCGACGGCGAAAATCGGTCGTGAGCTTGTTATCCCGGCTATTCAGGATGCGGAAAACGCTGTCGTGACAGCCATTGCCAGCCGTGACCTGACCAAGGCCCGGCAACTGGCAGACCGCTTCTCCGTGCCGCATGCCTTCGGGTCCTATGAGGAGATGCTGGCGTCCGACGTCATCGACGCCGTCTATATTCCGCTGCCCACGGCACAGCATGTGGAGTGGTCCATCAAGGCCGCCGACGCGGGCAAGCATGTGCTGTGCGAAAAGCCGATTGCGCTGAAGGCAGACGAGATCGACAGCCTGATCGCCGCGCGAGACCGGAACCGGGTGCTGATTTCGGAAGCCTATATGGTGACCTATGCACCGGTATGGCTGAAGGTGCGCGAATTGTTGACGGCCGGTACCATCGGCACGCTGAAACACGTGCAGGGCTCCTTTACCTATTTCAACCGCGATCCCGGCAACATGCGCAACATCCCGGAACTTGGCGGTGGCGCGCTTCCCGATATCGGCGTCTACCCGACCATCACCACCCGCTTTGCGACGGGCAAGGAGCCAAAACGCGTCCAGGCCGTGGTCGAGCGCGACCCGGAATTCGGCACGGATTTCTATGCCAGCGTCAAAGCGGATTTTGGCGATTTCGAACTCAGTTTCTACATTTCCACCCAGCTTGCCGGCCGCCAGCTCATGGTGCTGCACGGCACCGAAGGCTATATCGAAGTGAAGTCACCCTTCAACGCCAACCGCTGGGGTGCTGAAGAGGTGGAGCTCACCAATCAGAGCCACGGCCACTCGCAGGTTTTCCGCTTTCAGGATAGCCGCCAGTACCGTCGTGAGATTGAGGCCTTCGCGACGGCTGCGGGCGGCGGCAAAGCCGAGGTCGTTTCGTTGGAAAGTTCAAGGAACAGCCAGCGCTTCATCGATGCGATCTATCGCGCAGCTGAAAAGGACGGGTGGGAGACGGTCTGATCCGGTTCATTCCGCGTCGGAGGTCTGAGCACAAAGTGTAGCTGAGATAAGCCGGGATTGTGGCAATAGGTAGGGGCACACGCCCGCTCACACTGCGTTCAACTGCAGGGCAACTCAACGAGTGGGAGCTTCAAGCGACGCGTTCCGTCTCGGATCACCGAAACGACGCGCAATTGCACCCCGAATGTACACCGCGTTCAAACGGCGCGCAGTCCTCGCATCGCAAGCGCGGCGCCGAAGCCGGTTGCAATTCCGACATTATAACCTGCCAGAGCAACCAGAAGCGCTAAGAATTGGACGCTGGATGCAGAAACCAGGGCTGCCACAGTGAAGGCGACCAGGATCAAGATGCCGGTGGCCGCAATAGCGGTCAAGGAGCGAAGGGCAAGCGCCGCAACGCCGAGCGAAAGTCCAAGAACAAATACCATGATGCCGCTCCTCCTCCAGAGGGCCTGAGGAAAGGCACCGTCATCCTCAAAGACCCGTATTCTCCTCCGTATATGCACGTTCAACTTCCAAAATAGCAGATTGTTGCAATTTTGTGAAATTTAATCGGCAGAAAATTGTCAAATCCGCGTCATCAAGCCGGTTTGCGAATCGCCGGACATGGCGGTAGTAAAGGGCATGAGCGACATTTTCAGCCAGCCCCTCACCAATCTTGCCGAGTTTTCCGTTTCGGAGCTATCGGGCTCGATCAAGCGCACGGTTGAGACCGCTTTCGATCAGGTCCGCGTGCGTGGGGAGATTTCCGGCTATCGTGGCCAGCACACGTCAGGCCATGCCTATTTCTCGCTAAAGGATGACCGTGCCCGCATTGATGCCGTCATCTGGAAGGGCAGCTTTTCCAAGCTGAAGTTCCGGCCGGAAGAGGGCATGGAGGTTATCGCCACCGGCAAGATCACGACCTTCCCCGGCTCATCCAAATACCAGATCGTCATCGAAAGCCTGGAGCCTGCCGGTGCCGGCGCGCTCATGGCGCTTCTGGAAGAGCGTCGTCGCAAGCTGGCCGCCGAAGGTCTGTTCGATCAGACGCGCAAGCGCCGGCTGCCCTATATGCCCCGTGTCATCGGTGTCGTCACATCGCCGACAGGCGCCGTCATCCGTGATATTCTGCACCGCATCTCCGATCGCTTCCCCGTGCATGTGCTGGTCTGGCCGGTGAAAGTGCAGGGCGAAGGGTCGGGCGAAGAGGTTGCCAATGCCATCAGAGGCTTCAACGCGCTGGAGATTGGTGGTCCCATTCCGCGTCCAGACGTGCTCATCGTGGCGCGCGGCGGCGGTAGCCTGGAGGATCTCTGGAGCTTCAATGACGAGATCGTCGTGCGGGCTGCCGCAGAAAGCCAGATCCCGTTGATCTCTGCCGTCGGCCACGAAACCGATACGACACTCATCGACCACGCCGCCGATGTGCGTGCGCCGACGCCCACGGGTGCAGCCGAAATAGCCGTACCTGTTCGGGCTGATCTGGAAGCGCAGCTTGCGGGCCTGTCTGCGCGGCTGTCCGGTTCCATGTCCCGGCAGATGGACAATCGCCGCCAGGGCGTGCGGGCCCTGGTTCGGGCACTCCCTTCCATCGATCAGTTGCTTGCCCTGCCACGTCGTCGTTTCGATGAAGCCGCCAGTGGTCTGGGTCGTGGGCTGGAACTCAATACGCTCAACAAGCGCCGAAGTTTTGAGCGCACCGCATCGGGCCTCCGCCCGGATGTGCTGGCCCACGGCCTCAAACAACAACGCCAGCGTATTCAAGAGCGCATGCAGCGCGCCGAAAGTCTGGTGGAGCGCCGCCTCTTGCAGGCGCAATCGCGCGTGTCGTCCTCGGACTCTTCGCTGCGTGCTCTGCCGGCCCGGCTTCTTGGTCAGCTGGAGCGCCAAAAGGAAAGGGTGGCCAGCGCCGCCCGCCGCACCGATACCGCCGTTTTGCACCGCATGGCGCAAAACCGCTCGGGCCTTGCCGCCCATGACCGTATCCTGCAATCGCTGTCCTACAAGAATGTACTGAAGCGCGGCTACGCGGTCATTCGCGATGAGGATAACAATCCGCTGACCCGTGCGGCCGCTGTCACGTCAGGTACGATGGTGTCGATGGAATTTGCCGACGGTCGCGTTTCGGCGGTTGCCACAGGTGAAGACGTGGCCACAGAAGGCGGCATTGCATCTGTGCCGAAGAAAAAAACCACAAAGGCGCCGATATCGGGTCCGGCTGGTCAGGGCAGCCTGTTTTAGCCGGTCGCCGCCGCCTCACTCAAGGCCGGCGAGAAACGTTTTCAGCAGGCGGTTGAACTCGGCTTTGTCTTTTTCGCTGATGGCGGCAAGCAGCCGGTGCTGGTTTGCGACATGCGCCGTCACCGCCGCGTCCACCGTCGCAAACCCTTTTTCCGTCAAGGCAATCAGCACACTCCGCCGGTCATCCGGATTGTTGATCCGCTCCACCAGTCCTGCTTTTTCCAACTGGTCGATGCGGTTGGTCATGGTGCCTGAGCTGACCATGGTCATTTCAAGCAAGTCGCCGGGCGAGAGTCTGTACGGCTTTCCTGCCCGGCGTAGCGTTGCCATCACATCGAAAGCTGAAGAGGACAATCCGTGTTGCAGCAGAACGGTCTCAACCTCGCGGCTGAGATGGGTGGCCAGACGGTGCAGACGGCCCATAATGCCCATGGGTGCGACATCGAGATCAGGCCTTTCCCGTCCCCATTGGGCCAGAATGGCGTCGACGTGATCAGCTTCGGTTTTTTGACTCATGAACGAAAGATATCAGCAAGTCTCTTGACGTCAAGATAAAGATGCGTACACTGGATTTATCTTGATATAGAGATTCTTGAAATGAAGAAATATGCGCATAACATCTCTGACGTCGCCTTGACGGCAATCGCCCCCGCCATTTGGGGGAGTACCTACTTCGTCACGACCCAGTTTTTGCCGCATGGCTACCCTATGCACGTCGCCATGCTGCGTGCCCTGCCTGCAGGACTGCTGTTGCTGCTGTTTGTTCGCAGGTTACCGTTCGGCATCTGGTGGGGCCGGGCGTTTCTTCTGGGTGGGCTGAACTTCGCTGTCTTCTGGGCCATGTTGTTCGTCGCTGCCTACCGTCTGCCCGGCGGAGTGGCGGCCACTGTAGGCGCAGTACAGCCTCTGATCGTCATCGCGCTATCGCGAGTGTTTCTGGCGCGTCCCATTCGCGCCTTGGCGATCGCCGCCGGTATCATCGGCATGGCAGGCGTGGCATTCTTGGTGGTGACACCCCATGCGGCGTTAGACCCCGTTGGGATTGCAGCCGCTCTTGCCGGTGCTGTCTCCATGGCGTTCGGTACGGTCCTGACGCGCAAATGGCAGCCGCCGGTCTCCAGCCTGACATTTACCGCGTGGCAGCTCACGGCGGGCGGCCTCTTGCTCGTGCCGGTCGCCTGGTATCTCGAGCCCGCTTTGCCCGCACTCAGCGCGGCAAACATTCTCGGTCTGGCATATCTCGGCTTGATCGGCGCGGCCTTTACCTATCTCCTGTGGTTTCGCGGGCTTTCGCGCATCGAGCCATCGGTGGCGGCATCACTCGGCTTCTTAAGCCCCGTGGCAGCGACGCTTTTAGGCTGGCTGGCGCTCGGTCAAAGCCTCGCGCCAGTCCAGATCGCCGGTTTTGTCATGGTGCTGTCCAGCGTGTGGATCAGTCAGAAAACTATGGCGCCACGCTAGACCTCGTCAGGCCCACTCGCCCTTGCGCATCACGGGTACCGCGGTGCCATCGTCTCTGACGCCATCGATATCCACCTGGTCCGAGCCGATCATCCAGTCGATGTGAATGAGGCTGGAGTTGCCCCCCTGCGCCTTGATCTGATCCTGCGTGAGTGACGCACCATCCAGGAAGCACTTGGAATAGCATTGACCCAGCGCGATGTGGCAGGACGCATTTTCATCGAACAGCGTGTTGTAGAACAATATGCCGCTGGCGGAGATGGGGGAGGAGTGCGGCACCAGGGCCACTTCCCCCAGACGTCTTGCGCCCTCGTCCGTATCCAGAACCTTGTTCAGGACGGATTCGCCCTTGGACGCTCTGGCCTCCACGATGCGACCTGCCTCGAACTTGACCTGGATATCGTCGATCAATGTGCCCTGATGCGACAGCGGCTTGGTCGAGGACACGTAGCCATCCACCCGCAGCGCATGCGGCGTGGTGAAGACTTCTTCGGTCGGAATGTTGGGATTGCAGGTGACGCCATTCTTGGCGACAGAGGCACCACCGTGCCATTCATGGCTGTCTGCCAGACCGATGGTCACATCGGTGCCGGGTCCGGTGAAATGCAGGGCGGAGAACCGCTCGCCATTCAGCCACTTGGAGCGCTTTGCAAGGTTGGCATTGTGCTCAGCCCAAGCGGCAACCGGATCGGCCAGATCGACGCGTGACGCCGCAAAAATCGCATCGGCCAGCTTCTTCACAGCCTCGTCTTCGGGAATACCCGGAAACACCTGTTTGGCCCAGGATGGATTGGGGTAGGAGATGATGTTCCAGTTGATATCGAAGTTGGAAATCTTCTCGAGGGCTGGCTTGTAGGCTGTGGAGTTCGCCTTGTTGGCGCGTGCCACCTTGGCTGGGTCAGCATCGGCCAGCAGCATCGGGTTGTCGCCGGAGATGGCCAATCGGGCAGCTCCGTTTGCATAGGCTTTCGCCATGCCTTCATAAAGCCAGCCGGAGGCCCGGTCGAAATTGGCGTCACTGGCATGGTTGTAACGCGCCAGTGTCGTTTCCTCGTCGGAATAGAAAGCCGTCACCAGACCGCCGCCAGCCATATAGGCGTGCTTGGTCAAGAACCGCACCAACGGCAGCGCAGCCAGCGGTGCCGTGATGACCAGATCCTGGTCCTTCTGCAATTGCAGCCCGACCTTGATCGCAACTTCAGCCAGCTTTTCCAGTTTGACGGGATCGATGGGGGAGACTGTCATGATACGCCTTCACGTCTGTATTGAGAGGCGCGAAACATAGCCCATTCACCGCGAAAGCCAACCGGCTTTCTGCTATTCGGTCATGAGCGGCGCGGCGATGGCCCTGAGAACGGCCTGTGCATCGGCAGGTGAAAGCCGGACCTGCAATCCCCGCTGGCCGCCATTCATATAGACGAGATCATGGTGCATCGATTGGTGTTCTATGGCCGTCGGCACCTGCTTTTTCTGGCCGAAAGGGCTGATGCCGCCGACATGATATCCGGTGGCGCGTTCGGCATCGGCTGGCTTCATCATATGGGCAGATTTGCCGCCAAAAGCCGCAGCCAGCTTCTTCATGCTGACCTCATGATCGGAGGGTACGACAACGCAGACCGCCTTGCCATCGACCTCGGCCATCAGGGTTTTCAGCACCAGATGCGGTTCGGCACCGATGGCTTCTGCCGCCTGAAGACCGATGCGCTCCGCATTTGGATCATAGTCATAGGTGATGGTCGTGAAGGAGATACCGGCTTTGGTCAGCACCTGAGTCGCGCGTGTCGTCTTCGACATGGATCTCGCCTAACCGAAAAGCGCGGCATAGGCATCAGGCTTGAAGCCAACCGTGATCTTGCCCTTTGCCTCCAGAACCGGCCGCTTGATCATGGAAGGCTGCGCCTGCATCAAGGTGATGGCCTTTTCGCGGTTCAGATTGGCCTTGTCGGCCTCATCCAGCTTCTTGAACGTTGTGCCTGCGCGGTTCAGCACCGTTTCCCAACCCGTTGCGTCGCACCACGCGTTGAGGTGGGCGTCATCAATCCCGGCATTCTTGTAGTCATGAAACACATGGTCGATGCCCCTCGCTTCCAGCCAGGTGCGCGCCTTCTTCATCGTGTCGCAGTTCTTGATGCCGTAAATCGTAACCGTCATATCATCAACCTTTTCATGCCTGCGCCAGACATAGCAAAATCTCGAACGCTTTCAAATCGCATCGAGCCATGCAAATTTGCACGGTCTGACATCCAAATGAGTTCGAGCTGCGCTGCATGGCTTGCCTGCTATATCATGAGTTGTGCAAAAGCCTTCGCATGCTCATATTCTGGGCAACACGAAGGAGATAACCACATGCGTAACGTGACCAAGACATCCCGTAAATTCTTTGGCGAAACTTTTGCCGTTTTCGGCGCAGCTCTGGCCGTTTCCGCTGCTGTTCGCTCCCACCGCAAGCCAGCAGGCGCTGACCTCGACGCACTCGGCATCGACCGCACGGCCTTCGACAAGGTTCAGCTCTAAGCCTGAATTCTTGTTGGCTGAGCGGCAGCGTTTCGCCTGATAAATATTAGATCAATAAAAAGCCGGTCGATGTGTTTTCATCGACCGGCTTTTTCATTGCAGAACTGCTGACTTTATTCCCACTCGATCGTGCCAGGCGGCTTGCTGGTCACGTCATACACGACGCGGTTGATGCCTTTGACTTCGTTGATGATGCGGGTTGCCGCGCGTCCCAGGAAGTTCATGTCGTAAGGGTAGAAATCTGCCGTCATGCCGTCCACCGAGGTTACGGCGCGCAGGGCGCAGACGAAGTCGTAGGTGCGGTAATCGCCCATAACGCCGACAGTCTGCACCGGCAGCAGCACGGCAAAGGCCTGCCAGATGGTGTCGTAGAGACCAGCCTTACGGATTTCATCGAGATAGACGGCATCGGCCTTGCGCAGAATATCCAGCTTTTCGCGCGTCACGACACCGGGGCACCGGATGGCGAGGCCGGGGCCGGGGAAGGGGTGGCGGCCGATGAAGCTTTCGGGCAGACCAAGCTCGCGGCCAAGCACGCGCACCTCGTCCTTGAACAGTTCGCGCAGCGGCTCCACCAGCTTCATATTCATGCGCTCTGGAAGACCGCCGACATTGTGGTGGCTCTTGATGGTGACGGATGGACCGCCGGAGAAGGACACGCTTTCGATGACGTCAGGGTAGAGGGTACCCTGCGCCAGAAATGCGGGCGCGCCCTTGCCGTCGGACGCGATCTTGGCGGCTTCGGCCTCGAAGGTCTCGATGAACAGACGACCTATGGTCTTGCGCTTGACTTCCGGGTCGGAGACACCGGCCAGTTCCGTCAGGAACACGTCTGACGCATCCACATGCACCAGAGGAATATTATAGTGGTCGCGGAACATGGTCACGACCTGATCGCTTTCGGCCAGACGCATCATGCCGTGATCGACATAAATGCAGGTCAGCTGGTCGCCGATGGCTTCGTGGATCAGCACCGCGGCAACGGAGGAATCGACGCCGCCCGACAGGCCGCAGATCACCCGCTCGGTACCGACCTGCTCGCGGATCTTGCGGATCATCTCGGCGCGGTAGGCTGCCATGGTCCAGTCTGATTTCAGACCGACGATCTTGTGCACGAAGTTTGACAGCAGCTTTGCACCGTCAGGCGTATGCATGACCTCCGGGTGGAACATGGTGGTGTAATAGCGGCGCTCTTCATCGACGGCGATCGCAAACGGCGCGTTTTCGGATGTCGCGGCCACTTCGAAACCATGCGGCAATTGCGTCACCCGGTCGCCATGGCTCATCCAGACCGGGTAGCGTCCGCCCAGTTCCCAGAAACCGTCAAACAGCGGGCTTGCCTTCTTGATCTCGATATCGGCACGGCCGAATTCCGCCGCGTGCCCGCCTTCGACTGTGCCACCCAGCTGGGTGCAGAGCGTCTGCTGGCCGTAGCAAATGCCCAGGATCGGGATGCCGGAATCGAACACAGCCTGCGGTGCGCGCGGGCTCCCCTCTGCCGTCACGGAAGCGGGACCACCGGAGAAGATCACGCCCTTGGGTGCCAGCTTCTCGAACGCATCTGCGGCGTTCTGAAATGGATGGATTTCGCAATAGACTCCGGCCTCGCGAACACGGCGCGCAATAAGCTGCGTCACCTGGCTGCCGAAATCGATGATGAGGATGCTGTCGGGATGGGCTATCTGGGTCATGGCGAGCCTTTAAAGAAATCCGGGGCTTTAGGCAACCCGTGACATGGCCTGAAAAGCCAGAAAATAAGCGATTTAGCAAGACCTTTAGAGCGCGATCTCGCCATCTTCCACGGCGCGACACAGCCTGTCGACCGCTTGCGCCAGCTTCGCGTCGATCACGTCCAGATATTCCGTCCAGTCATCGATATGGCTGACATCCGCCTTGCCATCGGAGATACCGCGCAGACCGATCAGTGGAATGTCGAAGCGCTGGCAGGCCCGTAAAACGGCAAACGTCTCCATCTCCACCATATCAGCATCTACCCCGTCATAGTCCGCACCCGAGACGACATTGGCGCCGGTGGAAAGCCGCGCTTGCGCCACCTCTGGAATGCGCAAAGGCAAAGCGATTTCGGCAGGAAGATCGACAAACGGCGTGCAGCCTTTCTCGAACCCGAAGGCGGACGCATCCATGTCACGATAGGATACGGAGGTGGCCTGATAGACCTGCGCCTGCTCCAGCGTGCGCGATCCGGCAGAACCCAACGACACAACGAGATCGGGCAGACTGTCCCGCATCCGCAGTTCGGCAAGCGCGGTCGCCACCGAAACAGCGGCTTCCACCGGGCCAACGCCCGTCATCAGCGGTGTGAAACGCGCTTTCAGGTGCGGGCCATATTCGGCATCGGCAGCCATCACGAACAGCAGACGTTTGCCCGCCACATCGACAGTGTCATCCGTCATTCGTCGAAGCCTTCGCGGCCCTTCATCACCATCATCGTGCCGGTCATGGAGGCAATCAACTTGGCGGGTCCATCGGACAGCGCATAGGCGCGACCGTCTGCGACGATGATGTTGCTACCCGGCTTGGTGATCTCTCCGCGAAACAGAAACCGCTCGCCGCGCCCCGGCGACATAAGATTGACCTTGAACTCGATGGTCAGGAGCGAAGTCTCCGGCGCGATGATCGTATAGGCGGCGTAGGTGCAGGCGGTGTCCAGCGCGGCTGCAATGACACCCGCATGCAAAATGCCGTGCTGCTGCGTGAGTTTGGCATGAAACGGCAGCTCGATTTCCACCAGCCGGTGCTCGATGCGTGAAATCTCGGCGTTGATCGCCTGAACGACGCCCTGACGTGCGAAGCTTTTTTCTATCCTCTGGCGAAAATCGCCGGGATCGGTGAAATTCATTCCCCTGCCTTTCCTGTTCTTTGAAAAAACATGGCGCGTTGATCGCGGCATGGCAAGGGGAGGCTGGGTGCTAATTCAGATAAACGATGCTGGCATTGAGCAGTGTGGCGAACGCAACCCACACCGCGTAGGGCACGAAAAGCCACATGGAGATGCGGTCGCGCGTGGCGGTCATGAGGATGAACGCGACGACGCAGATCAGCATCGGCACGATCAGGATCAGCGCGCCGGCGGGGCTCTGCATCGTGAAGAAGATCGGTGACCACATGAAGTTCAGCAGCATCTGGCTGCCCCACAGCTGCATGCGCCCGCCCATGCGGCTTTGCAGCCACGTGCGTGCTCCAGCAATCGCGATCATCACGTAAAGTGCCGTCCAGACAGGCCCGAAAATCCAGTTGGGTGGATTGAAAAAGGGCTTGTTGAGCGACTGGTACCATTCGCCCGGCACGTTGTTCATGCCGATCAACGCGCCGGTGGTCACGACTGCCAGAACGAAAAGGAAATAGACCAGCGCTTTTTTCATAGACATGAAATGCATAGACGTGCCTTCTGTTCCGGTGTTATTTTAGCAATTTATCAGGCAAGTCTCACAATGTGCTGGTCCCACGCCACAGCACTGGTTTTGGTCCCGAATTGCCCGTCATAGGACGAGGTGACGATGCCTTTTGTCGCAGCTGCCACACCTGCGGCCTCGCGAAGCGCCGTCTCGCCGACAACCCTTCCGTTTTTCTCATCCAGCATCACCGTCGCATTGCCATTGGGCGATGTCAGGCCGACGATGCCGTCGTTTCGATTGATGGCGATGGCCCCGACATAATTGGCCAGTCGCGCGGTGGTTTCTTCCGGCAGGTCGATGAAATGGAGATCATCACCCTTGGAAAAATACCCCACCAGCGGCGGCAAATCGTTGCGCGGCCCCTCATACTGACAGGCAAACCAGATGCGCCCGTCACGTCCCAGATCGACATGGCGGGTTGAAAGCTGGCGCAGGTCTTTCGCAAGCCCATGCCGCTGGATCAGCCGCCCCGTCGCCGCATCGAGCAGCACCAGCGAAGGCTCCATCGCATCGATGTTGAGTTTGGTGCGACCAAAATCGGGGTGTGTCTCAATGCCGCCATTGGCGATGATGATCATCCGCCCGTCATCGCTGACAGTCATGTCATGGGTGCCGATGCCGCGCGCATCATATTCACCGATGCGCCTGAAGCCATCACGGGCATCGTAGAGACCGATCACACCACGATTCCTGTCAAAGTCGTTTTCGCTGGCATAGAGGATCGATCCATCCGGTGAAAACTGCCCGTGGCCGTAAAAATGCCGGTTCTCGGGCGTGTGCATCACGATGGGTTCGTGCCGTTTGGCCGGGTCGAATGCCATGAAGAAGGTGCCGGGCCTGCGAGCAAAGGCCACCGTCACGCCGGTTGCACGGCTGGTCGCCATGCCATGGGCGCGGGAGGGCAGAACCAGCCGATCGATGATCTCTCCCGCTTCGCTCACCGTCGCAACGCCGTAGGAACCGTCGCGGTCGCGGAAAGCCGAGGCGAAGACCGCATCTGTTCGCTCCAGCGCATAGAGCGAGCGCGGCGCAAGCGTTGCCAGAAACGGCAATCCCGCCGCCTTGATGAACGTGCGGCGATCGATCAGCAGTCGTTTGTCCCTCGCCACCCTTCAATCTCCATCCGCGAACGAAAAGCCGGAGCTGAGGCCGACGGCCCCACCATACTGGTCGTTGATGCGGTAGATAAGGTCCTTGCCGTTCAACAGAAGATAATCGACCTTGGCGCGTTCCTTGTCGTCATCCAGCGCCTTTTCCACATCGGGCTCGATAGTGCCGGACACGCGGACCATCGATTTGGCGATGAAGTCGATAGAGCCCATGATCGAGCGCTGGTCGGGTGGCAGAAGTTCGTTCATGCCTGCCTTGTGCAGCAGCGTCTGAACAGCGAACACGTTGTCGCCGATGCTCTTCCATGTCAGGCCCGATCGCCAGTAGATCGCGGTGCGCGGAAATTTGGCATTGTCCGGGCCCTTGTAGAAGGTTTCGATGCGTTGGTCGCGAATGGCTTCCGATCCATGGACCAGAATGCCCAGCAGCGCCACCAGCGCTTCTCGCTCGTCACGAAACACCGGATTGGCAGGTCCGGGTTCCTTCCAGTTCTTCGCCATCCCATCGGGCGCGTCCCAGAGTTCGGACAGTTCCTTGCCGATATTGGCAACATTGCCCGCAATGGCCGCGCCATAGCGGCAACGGAAGCCGTTCCTGTCCGTCAGAATGGCGTCCGCACCCGTGCCGTAAAGCACATATTCCAGCGCACCAAAACCCTGCGCCGCAACGCTTTTTGCCCGCAACCCCTGCGGCGTCGTCACGCTCTCGTCTTTTTCCGAGAGATACCGCTGCACCTGCTTGAGGCCGAGACCCTTCTTGTCGGGATAATACAGCACCCGCTCGAAACGGTTCTGCTCGATGACGGGGCCGACGCGGACGATCTCGATGCCCGCCCATGCGTGGGCCGCATCCGCAAAGCCTGCTTTCGCCGCCGCCATCGTGTCTGCGGAAGGCGCGGCGCACAGCGCCTGCATCTTCCCCTCCAGCGCCTCGGCGCTATCGCGAAAACCGTCATAGCCGGGGCGAATGAAGCCATCCACGGCCTTTTCCATCACGCTGCGGACTTTCACCGGGTCCAGCGGTGGCGGCGGCATCAGTTCCACATCCTGCGCAATTGCATGGCCGAAGCTGCATAGAAACGCGAGTGGCAGAAGGGCGTGAATTTTTCGCATCGCATTTTCCATCAAAGGGACTCCAGAAATTTGAGCAAAGCCTGCCGATCGGACTTTTGCAAGGCAGCAAAATCATCGCGCGCTGTTTGCGCCTCGCCGCCATGCCACAAGATCGCTTCGCTCAGGCTGCGCGCGCGCCCGTCATGCAGGTAAAAACCATTGCCATTGACGGCTTGCGTCAGGCCAATGCCCCAGAGCGGCTGGGTGCGCCATTCCTGCCCGCCCGCTTCGCCCACCTGCTGACCATCCGCCAATCCCTCGCCCATGTCGTGCAATAGAAAATCGGAATAGGGCCAGATCAGTTGAAAAGAATGCAGCGCATCGTTGGCGTCGCGCTTGGTCACGAATTTCGGCCTATGGCAGGACGCACATCCCGCCTCATAGAACTGCTGCTTGCCCCGCAGAACTGAGGGGTCATCGACATTGCGTCGCGCGGGGACGGCCAGATTCTCAGTGTAGAAGGTCATCAGATCCAGCACGGGCGAGGGCGCTTCCACGTCGCCCAGTCGCTTCTGCACACCGGTCGGCATGGCCAGACAGTCCGGCTCCTTGTCCGTGCAGTCGCCAAAGGCATTCGGCGTATCCGGCGAGGAGATGCCGATATCATGGGACAGCGCATTGGCGGCCTGATCCCGCACGCTGGCATTCTGCGCCTTCCAGCCGAAGCGACCGAGTTTCAATTCACCTGTCCGGTGGTCCCGCACCCATGCCGGTCTGCCGCCGTCAGGCCTGGCATTGGCCAGAATATCTTCGTCTGTGATAGCCTCGATCAGGCCCAGACCCAGCGTCGGCTGGGCAATGCGGGGAGAGAGCGTCGTGTCGGGCTCCAGCGGTCCGTAAGTCAGCCCGTTAATAGTATATGTGGGCTTTCGCAGCGATACGGTCTCTCCGTCGCCAAGCGTGACCATCTGCTCCTCATAGGAGATGGTAAGCTTGCCTTCCGCCTTAAGGCCCGGGACGGCAAGGTTCTGTAGCTGCCCACCATAGGTCGCATCGGGAAAGTTCACCACATCGTGGTCGCGGATCGCTCGTAATTCGTCCGGGGTGCGTGCGGGCCGCGCCAGGCGCAAAAACATCGAAACCGCGTCTTCATTCTCCACCGGTGGACGCCCGCGCCCATCCTTGATGTGGCAGGTCTGGCACGACCGCGCATTGTAAAGCGGCCCCAGCCCGTCGGAGGCCTGCGTGGAAGACGGTGAAGACACCCACAATTTCTGAAACAGCGCATTGCCCAGCTTGAAATCCTGGCCACGCTCGAAGGTCATATTGGCGGAGGCCTGCGAAAACGGATCGCGCATTTCAGTTGTTGTCGCCGCACCGGCAGACATGGCCTCGGACGGCTCTGCCTTGGAAAAGTCTGTTGTTGGTTGCGTGACGTTTCGGACACGCACTGCGTCTTGCGCAGAAAGGACAGGCTGCTTGCCTGTTTCAGCCGCCGTCAGCAACTCGCCAGTGGCGGCCACGATCAGAAGCGGACAGAGGAAAAGAAGCGACCGCAAGCGTTTCACACCCATCGACCTAAAGGGAGAAGCGGGCCGCATGTTATCAACGCGGCCCGCCTCATTATCCTACTTGAAGACAGCGTTCGGGCTATCAAGGCTGTCGGAGCCTTCGAGCTGGATCTTGCCCAGATCGAGAGCTGCAATCACGCGTTCAATGGTCTTGGTCTGGTCCAGAAGCCCGTCGATCGCAGCCTGCACGGTCGCGTTGCCGTCCTTGTTACCCTCGGCAATCATCTGGTCGTAAGCCTCAACCGTCTGGCCGCGCTTTTCCATGGCGTGCATGGCATCCAACGTCTTGGTCAGCTTGGCCTTCATTTCGGCATCCAGCGTCTTGTCACTGGCGGCAACGAGTTGCGAAAGCGATGGGCCGGTCAGGGTCTTGCCGTCCACGGTCGTGTACTCACCGCTATAGGCGGCTGCGATGCCGATGGCGTCGTTCAGATGCGAGTTGTAGGTGTTGTCGGAGAAGCAATCATGTTCTTCTTCCGGGTCGTGCAGCAGAAGGCCAAGCTTCATGCGTTCACCTGCCAGTTCGCCGTAAGACAGCGAGCCCATGCCGGTCAGAATGGCCGTCAGCCCCTTCTTCGGGTCGGCTTCCACGGTTTTTGCCGCTTCGCCATCCGGTGCCCAGTTGTCCGTCATTTCCTTGAGGTCGGCCACCAGAAGCGTCGAGGCCGCCTTCAGATAATCGGCGCGACGGTCGCAATTGCCTCCGGTGCAATTCTTGGTGTCGTAATCGGTATAGGGTCGGTTGCCCGCACCCGGTCCCGTGCCGTTCAAGTCCTGGCCCCAGAGCAGAAACTCGATGGCATGGTAACCGGTGGTCACGTTGGCTTCCACTTCGCCCGCTTCCGCAAGGCTGCGGATCAGATCCGGCGTGATCTTGGAGGCATCGACCTCTTCGCCGCCGACCTTGATTTTTTTGTTGGCGATGATGTTGGCGGTGTAAAGCTCGTTCTCGTCGCTTTCGGTGCCGTAGGCGCTGTCGACGTAATCGATCAGGCCTTCGTCCAGCGGCCAGGCATTGACCTTGCCTTCCCACTCATCGACGATCGAGTTGCCGAAGCGGTAGACTTCCGTCTGCTGATAGGGAATGCGGGCCTTGATCCAGGCTTCACGCGCAGCCTTCAGATTGGTTTCGCTCGGCGTGGCGATCAGCGCGTCGATGGCCTTGTCGAGTGTCTGCGCCGTCGTCAGCGCGTCCTGATATTTTGCAAAGCCCAGCTCCGCATAATGTTTGACCACGGCTGCCGGGTCGGTCGCGGCGCTGGCGGGAAGTGCAGTGAGGGTCACGGATGTGGCCAGAAGCGCAAGACTTGCGCCAAAAATGGATTTGCGGAACATGGTCTCTCCTATCGGCCCCCTTGTAACGAGGCCGTGAAGGCGAGTTCTGAACCAATCGCAAACTTGTGTCAAATATTCTAGTTTAGAAGCTTTCCAAGCAGGCTGCCGGATTTCGGCTCTTGTCAAATCCGGCAGTCCTGTTGGCTTTAAAACGCTCAGGCGTTCCGCTTCATCGAACAGAAAAAGAAGCCGTCCGTATCGGTCGTCCCAGGCGTCAGCGTTATGGTCTCGCCATCCGCCGAATGCGGCTTGGCGGCATCGGCACCAAAAAGGCCTGTCCAGCGATCCAGTGCGGAACGGATGGAAAACTCCGGGTTCTCGGCACAGAAATGACGAACCTGACGCTCGTTTTCTTCCGGAAGGACAGAGCATGTGACATAGACCAGCTCCCCACCGGGGCGCACGAACATCTTGGCCTCATCCAGCGCCTGCCGCTGCTGCTCGACCCGCTCTTCCAGATTACGCTGCGTCAGCCGCCATTTGGTGTCGGGGCGACGACGCCATGTGCCGGTGCCGGTGCAGGGGGCATCGACCAGAACGCGGTCGAATTTGTTTTGATAGCGTTCCAGGGCCTCGGCGCGGTCGTGAACCTGCACATTGCGGGTTCCCGCGCGCTTCAAGCGTTCGATGATCGGTGCCAGACGCTTGCGATCGGCGTCGAAGGCGTGAACCTGCCCCTTGTTGTTCATGGTCGCTGCCATGGCCAGCGTCTTGCCGCCACCGCCTGCGCAATAATCGAGGATCTGTTCACCCTCTTGCGCACCGGCCAGATCTGCGACGATCTGCGATCCCTCGTCCTGAACCTCGAACCAGCCTTTCTGGAAGGAAAGTTCGGCGGTCACATTGGGGAGACGCGAAGGGCCTTCGCCCGCCGCAATCCGCACACCCTGACGGGCGATGCGCGTGGTCTCGGCCTTCGCGTCTTCCAGCGCCTTGATGACCTTGGCACGCGATGCCTTCAGCGTATTGGCGCGAAGGTCGAGCGTCGGGCGCTCGTTCAGCGCTTTTGCCTGCCGCAGCCAGTCCTCACCGAAGGTCGCCTCGAAAGATGCCTGCACCCAGTCGGGAATGTCACCCTGAACATGGGCAGGCGCGTCAGACAGCGCACGCGAGGCGAAGGCCGACAAAGCCGCATCTGGCAGAGGCTCCGGCGCGAACTTGTCGCCATCGAATTCGGCTGTCAGCTGCTCGGCGGATTTGCCCCATTGGCGCAACATGACGGCATAGCCGAGCGCAGTCGCGCTTCCGTCATCCATCAGCCATGCGTGGGAAAGTTTCATGCGCAGGGCATCGTAAACGATGTTCCCGATAGCGGCCCTGTCGCCGGAACCGGCAAAACGATGCGCCAGTCCCCAGTCCTTCAGCGCGTCGGCAACCGGGCGTCTACGCGCCTCGATATCCGCCAACACTTCGATAGCCCCGGCCAACCGCCCGCCCAAACGCATATTCTACCTCATTCACAATCTGTCCGGGTTGGTAGACGCGAATGGTGTCGAGGGCAAGTCTTCGCCCGGAATTCCCTAAAAAACGCTTCGAAGCAACAGGCTCAGTTGGAGGCCATGATTTCGTAGCAGACCTTGGCCGTGCCGGAGCTGACCATGCCAATGTTCTTGGCGGCTGCCTTGGAAAGATCGAGCACGCGACCCTTGATGAACGGACCACGGTCGTTGATGCGAACCACGACAGCCTTGCCGTTGCGGGCATTGGTCACCTTGACCTTGGTGCCGAAGCGCAGCGAACGATGAGCCGCCGTCAGATTGGAAGGGTTCATCCGCTCGCCCGAAGCTGTCTTGGAGGTCAGTGCATACCAGGATGCGCCTCCGCAGCCGGTACCGGCCTGTGCTGAAAGTGGAGCGATGATGGAACATGCGGCTATAGTTGCAGCCGCAAAAGTCATGCGTCGTATATGCGTCAAACTGTGCTTCCCTGATACTCGGCCCCGCGCCGATGGACTTAGGCGTATTGAATTGAGGTGAGTGTAGAGCGAGCGAAAGATGGCGAAAAATGGCCAATGGGTGTTCACGAAGTGTTACGCGTTGTAACATTCGTGAAGGGCGTCTACCCCGTGAATTTCGATGGGTTTCGACGTATTCGAAAAAATTCATTTGGAATCAACGCCAAACGAAAAATCCGTGCAGAGATAGGGTAAAGCGAACCGGATCACGAATTCACTGTGAAATAATTTTCCAAGACATGAAAATTTTAGCCAGATTGCGCCTTAACAAATGGTTAAAAAGGCGAAAATGCGATTAAAACATTCCTGAAAAGGGCTTTGGATGGATTTTTCAGGGTGGCGGAATATGAACGTTTATTCATCTCGCCAGGTGCCCTCATCCCACATCTGTCGCAGCGATTGGCGGTAGTTGGGATAGGCAAAGGCGAAGCCCAGCTCTTTCAGCTTGCGGTTTGAGACGCGTTTGTTCTCGCCATAGAAAGAACGGGCCATCTCGCTCAACTCTGCGGTCTCAAAGGGTTGCTCTTCCGGGGGGGCCACATCCATCAGGTCCGCAGCAAAGGCGACAACATCCTGCGGCGGTGCAGGCTCGTCATCCGTCACGTTGAAGATGCCGTGGGCCTTGTGTTCGATCAGAAATTCGGTGGCAGCACCAATATCCTCCACACGGATGCGGTTGAACACCTGATCCTTCTTGACCAGTCGCCGCGCCGTGCCCTTTTCAAGGTTGATGAGGCCGTTGCGACCCGGACCGTAAATCCCCGAAAGCCTCAGGGTGCAGAGCTTGACGCCCGCCTGCTGACAGGCCGCGTCCCAGGCCTGTTCGGCCTCCACGCGCTCGACGGAACGTACGGAGACGGGGCGGCAGGGCGTGTCTTCATCCACCCAAGCGCCATCATGGTTGCCATAGACCCCCACAGTCGAGAGATAGGCAGCCCATTGCAAATCCGGCATGAGGCTTTTGAGGTCGCCCTTGCACAGCCGCAGCAGTGGATCGCCGGAAGCGCTGGGTGCGATCGACTGCACCACGTGCGTAACGCCGCGCAATTCAGCGCGCAATTCGTCGCTGATCGCCTCGCCCGAAAAAATGAAGGGAGCGATGGCCTGACACTGCAATGTCGAGATTTTGTCTTCGCCGCGCGTCGTGCCGGAAATGCGGTCCATATCGGTCTGGAGTGCTCTGGCGATGGCCTTGCCGGAATAACCGGCCCCGAAAATCATCAGATGCGACATTTACACTCCTGCCAAGAACCATTCGTCCAGCACGCCCGAATCGTCTTCGGATGCACGTGTGCCAGCGTAGGCATTGAAGCTGTGCCTGTCCATCAATCTTGACAGCGCCCACACCGCCATACCGCGCACGTCGGGCGACACATCCTGTACAAGTATTTGACATTGTTCGATAAACTTGGCGTCACCGGAGTTTCCGGCAGCGATCAGGACATTGCGAATGAAGCGGTTACGACCAATCCTCTTGACCGGGGATCCGCTGAAAAAAGCACGAAAAGCGGCATCGTCCAGCGTCAGCAGAAAAGCGATTTCCGGTTCCTTCAGGTCGTCGCGGGCCTGAAATTTCATCTCGGATGCGTTCGCCGCAAACTTGTTCCAGGGGCAAGCGGCCAGGCAATCGTCACAACCATAGATACGGTTGCCGATCATCGGCCTGAATTCCGGCGGTATAGACCCCTTGTGCTCGATGGTCAGATAGGAAATGCAGCGCCGTGCATCCAGCTTGTAGGGCGCGGGAAAGGCATTGGTCGGGCAGGCGTCGAGACAGGCCCGGCACGAGCCGCAGTGGTCCCTCTCGGCATCGTCCAATTGTAGCTCTGCCGTGGTAAACATGCTGCCCAGAAACAACCACGACCCATGGCTGCGGCTGACGAGATTGGTGTGTTTGCCCTGCCAGCCCAGCCCGGCCGCCTCGGCCAGGGGCTTTTCCATCACCGGCGCGGTATCGACGAAGACCTTCACATCTTCGCCCGCACGCGCAGCAAACCGCGTGGCAATCTCTTTCAACCGTCCCTTGATGACATCGTGATAATCGCGGTTGCGGGCGTAAACGGAGATTGCGGCCTTGTCGGCCTTGGACAGGATGCCGCGCGGGTCTTCGTCGGGGCCATAGTTCAGGCCAAACATAACGACGGACTTCACCTCGCTCCATAACGTCTTGGGGCGCGCACGGCGTTCCTGCGTCTCTTCCATCCAGTTCATGGTGCCGTGAAAGCCGTTGTCGATGAATTCCCGCAGCCGTTCTGGCGCGAGCGGAATGCTGTCGGCGGAGGTGATGCGACAGAGATCGAAGCCGAGCGCGTCGGCCTCTGCGCGGACGAAGTCCGTCAGCTTGGCAGCACGCGTCTGTTGCTTCTGCAATGCCGTGTCGATTGCTTTTCTCCCGATGCGCGGCGCAATGAAACCGCGTCGTGCATCATTATACCGCAAGCCGATGTCGCAGGCTTAAAAATCCAGGTCCGCATAATGGGACGAGGGCGCAAGCCGCGGCACCCGCTCTGTCAGCAGCGGTCGGAAGGATGGGCGCGATTTGACGCGCTGGTACCATTCCTTGGCAATGGGGGCTTCGAGCCAGTTGATCTCGCCGAGATAATCGAGAATGGATACGGAGGCACCCGCAGCGAGATCGGCGTAGCTCAGCCGGTCGCCCGCAAGCCATGTGCGCGAACCTGCCAGCCATTCCAGATATTTCATATGCTGATGGACGTTGGAACGCGCGGTGCGCAACAGCTTGCTGTCAGGCGGGCCACCACCCTGTGCAGTCGACATTTGCAATTTGTAAGCACGTTCGCGCACCAGCGGTCGCGTCACGTCGGTTTCCATCTTTTGTAGAAACCATTCCGTCAGGCGGCGGATTTCGGCGCGCTGGAACGGATCTTCGGCCAGAAGGCGTCTGTCCCGTTTCAGCACACCATGGGTCTCGTCCAGAAATTCTGCCAGAACATAGGGACCGCAGAGCGAGCGCATGTTGTCATCGAGATAGACGGGCAGCGTTCCCGCCGGGTTAAGTGCCAGAAACTCCCGTCGCTTTTCCCAAGGCTGCTCCTCGACCAGATCCGCCTGAAAACCATATTCGGTCAGGATCAGCCGGACGAATCGGGATGCGGTCGACATGGGAGAATGAAAAAGGGTTGGCATAGGCACTCAGATTTTTTGTGAAAGGAAGGGTTGTCTTTATCGCCAGGCGGCGGACAAACGATGGCCTGTGCAGAAACTATAAGTTCAGCTTTTTTAAGACAAGTTTAACAGCCGAGCGATTGCCACATCACTTTATCGCTGAAAAGGCGCGTTCACTCACGAAAAAAGCGCCTTCGATCAACCCGATGGCGCTTTTCTAAACTCATGGCACAAGCGCTTTGCTTGAAATCGATCAGTTTGCCGAGATCGAGCTCGTGGCGCATGGATCGACGCCATAGGCTGGCGAACAACCGGTCTTGCCAGCTGCGACCGTGCCCGGCGCCATGAACGAACCTGCCAGAACAACCAACGCCGCACACGCAAAAAAGAGTGCGATAGACTTGCCCATTTTATATTTGCCTTTCAGACGATGACCGCAACGACACCAGCCGCCGCACGATGATTGTTAGGTTCTGGATTGTGTGTAGGATGTGGCGTTTAGCAATAAAGGACCTTGCTGAACACCGGGTTAATGCGAACTCTTGTTCACAGTTGCCCATGTGCCACGCTTGGTCCAGTGTCGTGCTGATGTCATGATGTGCCCCCACATACGAAAGAAAAGGCAGCGAACGTGATCGCTGCCCGTTGGATGCATAACTCATGGGTTTGGATTTGGTTGCACGCCCTTTTTTAAAAGCGTAACGCCCGCGAGCTGGACGCCGATTTTCCATCCAAAGCGGGATAAGGGCTTAAGCGGCTTTGCCTGTTTTGCTGAACTGTCCGTGGGTGCGGTAGCTCACCATGTAGGACGGCAGAACGGATGCGACGCGTACCGGTGTGATGCCGAGACCGTCGAGCGTCCTCCCGGAATTGGCGGCCTCTGCGGATACGATATTGTCGTTGCGCAGCATCGTGACCTGATCGGCCGTCAGTGGCGGCGTGATCAGCGGTACCATCGATGCGACCTTGCCGATCATCGATGCGATGCCGAAGGGCAGATTGATCAGCGGGCGCTGGCGATAGGTCGCTGCCAACACCGCCTCGAGACAGTCTCGGAATGTCATGACGTCCTGACCACCCAGCTCATAGGTCGCGCCAGCCTTCAGCGCGCCATCGACGCTGCGTGCCACGACTTCGGCCACGTCCTCGACATAGACGGGCTGGAACTTGGTGTGCCCGCCGCCGATCAGCGGCAGAAACGGCATACGCTGCGCCATACCGGCGAATTTGTTGAAGAAATCGTCTTCCGGTCCAAACACGATCGAGGGACGCAGAATGATGGCATCCGGCAGAACCGTGCGGATCGCAGCTTCGGCACGGCCTTTCGTGCGGGCGTAACCAACGGACGAATTGGCATCGGCGCCGATGGCGGAGATATGCGTCAGGGTTGCGCCTGCGTTCCTTGCGGCCTCGGCCACGGCGCGCGCACCTAATTCCTGTACGGCGTCGAAGGTGTTGCGACCGCTCTCGAACAGGATGCCGACGCAGTTGACCACATGGTCGGCGCCTTCAACGGCCTTGTTGATGGACTCCTTGTAACGCAGATTGGCTTGCACAAAGGAAATCTGCCCGACATTGCCCAATGGCTGCAAGAAACCGGCCAGATCGGGACGGCGAACGGCAACACGAATGCGATAGCCGCGCTTGGCCAGAAAACGCACAACATGCCGCCCGACAAAGCCCGAGCCGCCAAAAACGGTGACGAGAGGGGGAAGGTTGGCCAATGGCATGGGAGGCTCCTGCGAAGCGTTGAATATATGCGTTTCCGTCTCTTAGCTTAAAGCCGATGCAACGGGAAGAGAGAACAGCGTTTGTGGCCAACCAGAATGAACGGTTGCTGGACGATGATCAGGTGCCGTCCATGATCATCAGTTCGGTATCGGCCACCTCCTGGCGGATTTTCAGCGCCTGCTGGTATTCGTCGGAGTTGTAGCAATCGAGCGCGTGCTGCATCGAGGGAAACTCGATGATGACATTGCGGGCCCGACCCTTGCCTTCGAGTTGCGTCACAACGCCACCGCGTGCCAGAAAATTCGCTCCGAACCGCTCGAATGCGGGTTTGGCGGTGGAGATGTAGTCCTTGTAGCGCTCGGCGTCGCGCACATCCACCTGTGCAATCCAGTATCCCTTGGCCATGGTCTTATCCTTTTCAGAGTGCTCTGGACATCTCGTCCAGAATGGCAAGCGCCGCAGCCTTTGGATCGGCTGCTTTGACGATGGGTCGGCCTACCACCAGATGGCTGGAGCCAGCCCTGATCGCATCGAATGGTGTCACAACCCGCTTCTGGTCGCCGGCGTCGCCACCGATAGGGCGAATGCCGGGGGTAACGACGGCCATATCAGAACCGACGATCTCACGCACAGCGGCAGATTCTTCCGCCGAGCAAACGATGCCACCCATGCCTGCGTCCCGCGCCTGTGCGGCGCGTTTCAGCACCAGAGAACGGGCGTCACCCTGATATCCGGCATCCAGCAGATCGGCGTCGTCCATGGAGGTCAGAACCGTGACGCCCAGAAGCGTCAGCCCGGACCCATGCGCCGCCTTGACCGCCGCCCGCATCGCTTTCGGATAGGCATGCAGCGTCAGCATCGACATGCCCATCTTGGCGATGTTTTCTACACCCGAAGCCACCGTGTTGTCGATGTCGAGGAGCTTCATGTCGAGGAAGATGTTCTTGCCGCTTTGCGCCAGTTCCCTGGCAAATTCCAGCCCGCCCGCAAAGGCCAGCTGGTGGCCGATCTTGTAGAACAGGACATCGTCGCCGAGTGCGCTGACAATGTTTTCGGCCTCAGCCACGGTTGGAAGGTCAAGCCCGACGATCAGGCGCTCGCGTGCGGTCATAGTCTCATCCCCTGCCATGTTTCCCCCTGCCACGTTTCCATTGCCGTCCAGTCGCATGTGATGCGCCGGTCTGCAAGGGTAAAACAGAACAGATTGCCACCACCCGCAGGCTGGTCGGTGCTGCGGGTAATCTGGCTTCCTGCGAGGTGGCATTTCAGCAGGGTTCCGACGCCGCCATGTCCCACAAAGGCAATTGGCAGCATAGGATCATGGTCAGCGAGAACAGTCTCGACAGCCGATACGATTCGGGCTTGCGCATCGATGGCCGTTTCCCAACCCTTGTAGCTGGCATGTGGGTGGGCAAAGAACCAGTCCGCCGCTGCCTCGAACTGGTCCGGCGGCAGAAACCCCGTCGCACTCCTGTCGTTCTCGTGCATGTTGGGAACGGTCTCAACGGCAACACCGCTCACCGATGCAACAATCTGCGCGGTTTCGGTGGCCTTGTTCTCGGCGCTGCTGACGATGCGGCGCAATGTCTTGGCCCAGGGCAGGGCACTGGCCTTGCGTGTTCTTTCGACGCCCAACTCCGACAGCCCCCAATGGGGAACCGGCACATCGGCGTCGATCCTGACCTGTGGGTGGGTGATGTAAAGCGCGTACATGATGCTACGCTAGCTCAGGCGCGGGTGTAGGTCCACAGCTGTGCGGGCGGAATGTTGCGCACCACGAAATCAAAGTGGCGAATGTGGTAGAGGTGCGGTTGCGCCACGATCGGCGACATCGGGCCATAGGAAATCTGGAGGACCGGACGTCCATGCGGCACGCGATTGAGCAGGTCGTCGAGAAGACGGATGCGCTCGGCCATCGGGAAGTTCAGCATTGGTACGGCTGAGATGACGCAATCGAACATCTGGTCTTTTTGCGCCGCCAGCGTGGTGTCCAGATCGAAAGCATCGCCATTGATGAAATTCACGCCCGGATAGCTGCGCAGCAGTTGCTGGTAGAAGTCCGTGGAATATTCGATGGCCGTCACGTTTTCCGGCCTCACGCCTCGGCCTAGAATAGCCTTGGTGATACAGCCGGTTCCAGGCCCAAGTTCCAGCACGGGCAGGCCGGATTGCGGGGTGATGACACTGGCCATGCGCCGTGCGGTCACACCGGAGGTCGGAACGATGGCGCCTACCTTTTTCGGCTGGTTGACCATTCCCTTGAAGAAACGAATTTCCTCTTCGAATTTCCTGCCGAAGCGCTGTTTCAGGCTCAGTCCCATCCGGTCCCCCTCTGTGTTCCGTCAAAACAACATTTGGTGAAACTGTGGCGATATGTTGTTTCGAACTGTCGTAAAGACAATGAAAAATGTCGCAACAGGAAAATGTCGATAACTGGGGAAAATCTGCAAACAAAAAAGCCGGTGAGGCGGTCACCGGCTTTTTTGCGTTTTCACGAGGTGAGAATACGCTAAACGCGCATCGGCATCAGCACGTAAAGGGCGTCATCGCCCGCATTGTCGCGCACAAGCGTCGGTGAACCCGCGTCGGCCAGAAGGAAAATCGCGTCTTCGCCGGAAAGCTGCGCCGTGATGTCCAGCAGGTATTTGGCGTTAAAGCCGATCTCCATGCCTTCGTGTTCGTACCCAACCGCGACTTCTTCCGTCGCACTGCCGGAATCCGGATTGTTGACGGTCAGCGTCAATTGCCCCTCGGTGATGGCAAGCTTTACCGCGCGGCCACGCTCGGACGAGATGGTCGAGACGCGGTCCACTGCCTTGGCAAACGACTGGCAATCGACGCGCATTTCCTTGTCGTTGCCGGTGGGGATGACGCGCTGGTAATCCGGGAACGTACCGTCGATCAGCTTGGACGTCAAAACGATGTCGCCGATCGCAATGCGGATCTTGGCATCGGACACCTCGACCGTCACTTCCAGTTCGGGGTTATCGACCAGCTTCTGCAACTCGCCCACCGTCTTGCGTGGAATGATGATGCCGGGCATGCCCTCGGAACCGGACGGCGCGTTTACGTCGGCGCGTGCCAGACGGTGGCCGTCGGTGGCGACGGCACGCAGCTTCAGGTCGTTGCCGCTTTCGATCGTGTGGAAGAAGATGCCGTTCAGATAATAGCGTGTCTCTTCGGTCGAAATCGCAAACTGCGTGCGGTCGATCAGCATTTTCAGGTCAGTTGCCTTCAGTTTGAAGACGTGGCTGAAGGTCCCGGCCGTGAGATCCGGGAAATCGGTTTCCGGCAGGCACTGCAACGAAAACTTCGAGCGGCCGGATGCAACCGTCATGGTCGAGCCATCGGGATTGGTGGCCAGAAGAACCTCGGAACCATCAGGCAGCTTGCGCACGATTTCATACAGCAGATGCGCGGGCACCGTCGTCGAACCGGCCTGTTCCACCATCGCTGGTGTCGCTTCGGTGATTTCGAGATCGAGGTCGGTCGCCTTCATGTCCAGCTTGGCATCGGATGCGCGCAAGAGCACGTTGGACAGAATGGGAATCGTGTTGCGCCGTTCCACCACACGATGAACGTGGTTCAGCGATTTCAGAAGGTTCGACCGCTCGAGGGTAATACGCATGAAGACTTCCGCTTTCAACCGATGCGATCCTGGATAGGCCGGATCGCCAAGATAGTGTCTCCGGCATTTTGGCCGGATAATGTGGACGGGCAAAATGGCAGAGTTATCGAGGAAAAGGCAAGGGGCCAGACCGCGTCATTCCTCAATTTTCCACGCTATACATTCCCTTACATGACGTGAGCGCCAACAACGGCCCTTGTTCGCAGGCGCCGTCTTGCCCATAAAGACAGGGAAATACCACAGGACGGGAATGATGCAGTGACAGATGAAGCGGTGAGCGACCAGACGATAGACGACGCAGACGGCACGGGCCGCGGTTTCAAGGTCGGTGGCTTCACCGTGCCTGCACGCCCCATCGATGCCGCACTCTATCTGGTCGCCACCCCCATCGGCAATCTCGGAGATATCACCTTAAGGGCGCTGGAAACACTGGCCTCTGCTGATGTTCTGGCCTGTGAGGACACCCGTGTCACCCGCATTCTGCTGGACCGTTACGGTATCCGCAATCGCCCCTATTCCTATCACGAGCACAATGCCGAAGAGGCCGGCCCCAAGCTCATCGCTGCCCTGGATGCCGGAAAATCCGTGGCGCTGGTGTCGGATGCGGGCACGCCGCTGGTCTCCGATCCCGGATATCGCCTGGGGCAAATGGCAGTCGAGGCGGGCCACCGCGTCGTGCCCATTCCGGGCGCTTCGGCACCTTTGGCTGCGCTGGTCGGCTCCGGCATGCCGAGCGACGCTTTCATGTTCGCAGGCTTTCTGCCAGTCAAGGACAAGGGCAAGCGCGACCGTTTTTCCGAGCTTTCGAAAATTCCGGCGACCATGATGTTTTTCGAATCCCCGCACCGCATCTGCGCCACCATAAAGGTCGCCTCGGAGGTTCTGGGGCCGAACCGCCGCGCCGTCGTATGTCGGGAACTGACGAAGACCTTCGAAGAGTTCCGCCGTGGCACGCTGGGTGAACTGACGGAATTTTATAACGAAGACCGTATCGTCAAAGGCGAGATCGTGCTCCTCATCGAGCCGCCGTCCTATGACGAAATTCCTGATATGGAAGACGTCGAAAAGCTGCTGAAAGACCTTGTCTCCACCATGCCTGCCGCAAAAGCGGCCGCAGAGGCCGCCAAACTCACCGGCCTGCCGCGCAAGGAGCTTTACCAGCGCATCCTTGACCTGAAGGGTAGCGATGGCGCGTGAGGCAAGCAGACGCCGGGCCGAACGGCGCGGCCATATTGCCGAATATTGGGCAGCGCTTTATCTGCTGGTGAAGGGCTATCGCATCCTCGCCCTGCGTTACCGCACCCGATCGGGTGAAATCGATATTATCGCACGCAAGAAGGACGTGATCGCCTTCGTCGAGGTCAAGGCACGGGCCTCTGAAACAGGCGCTATCGATGCGGTCAGCTCCGCGTCGCAAGTCCGCATCCGCGCCGCCGCCGATCTCTGGCTGTCACGTCGTAAGGACGCCGCTGCTTTATCGCTGCGTTTCGATATCGTTGCAGTCCTGCCGCGCCGCATGCCCAAACATTTCATCGACGCTTTCTAGGGAGACAAGTGGATGCGCAGCGAACGGGAGAAAATGGCAGCGGGAGAATGGTATTGCTGTCTGGATGATGAACTCGATGCCCTGCGTGTCGCGGCCCGCCGGGCCGTCCACCAACACACCAGCATGGTGCCGGATGCCCGTGGTGCAATGGCCCCGCTTCTGCGCTCTCTCTTTGGGTCCGTCTCCAAAACCGCCTTCATCGAAGCACCGTTTCATTGCAGCTACGGCTTCAATATTTCGCTGGGTGAAAACACCTATCTCAACGCGGGATGCGTCATTCTGGATTCCGGCCCCGTCACCATAGGAAACGGTTCCATGCTCGGCCCCGGCGTGCAGATCTATTGCGCCGATCACCATAGGGATGGCGCGCAGCGCGCACGTGGCATCGAGATCGCCAAACCCGTCACCATTGGCAACAATGTCTGGATTGGCGGCGGGGCGATCATCCTGCCCGGCATCCGCATTTTCGATGGCGCGATCATCGGCGCGGGCTCGGTCGTCACGAAAGATGTCGCCGCCGGTCAGACTGTGGTCGGAAATCCCGCCCGCCTCGTTTCGGCATCGTTGCCGGCAACTCGTGATTGATGCGTGAAGTCATGGAGCACTTCTTGGTGCCGTACTGTTATAAATCCGACATAAAACCGTAAACGAGACGTCATGGAACGCGCCTATTCGCATCCTCACCCAACAAGGGCGGTAGAGGATCGGAACTATGATCAAGAAGTTTTCCATGGCTGCAATGGCCATCACGTTTTCGGCGACATCGTCCATGGCGGCGACCAACATCACCTGGTGGCATGGCATGGGTGGCCGCAACGGCGAAGTCATCAATGAAGTATCGCAGAAGTTCAATGCCGCGCAGACCAATTGTGCACTGACGCCTGTTTCCAAGGGCTCTTACGAAGAAGCGCTCGCCAGCGGCATCGCGGCCTTCCGTTCAGGCGAACAGCCGAACATCCTTCAGGTCTTCGATGCCGGTGCCGCCACCATCATCAATGCCAAGGGCGCGATCATTCCGGCCGAAGACATCATCAACAAGGCCGGTTACAAATTCGATCGCGAAGCCTTCATTCCCGGCGTGCGGAACTTCTACGCCGCTGCCGATGGCAAGTTCGTCGGCATGCCGTTCAACTCGTCTGCGCCGATCATGTACTACAACACCGAAGCCTTGAAGAAGGCCGGTGTCGAAGCCCCCAAGACCTGGGAAGAGTTCGAGGCCGCAGCGCCGAAACTGAAGGAAGCCGGTTTCATTCCCCTCGTTCAGACGCAACTGACCTGGGAATTCACCGAGAACTTCTTCTCGCGTAACAACCTTCAGTTCGCCACAAACAACAATGGTTACGACAGCGTTGTCGACACTAAGCTGAAGGTCACCGATCCCAACCTCGTCATGATGTTCGACAAGCTGAAGGCCTGGAAGGATCAGGGCTATTTCGCCTATTACGGCGCTGGCTGGAACGATAACCAGAAGCCGTTCGAAGAAAACAAGGTCGCGCTGTGGATCGGGTCTTCCGGCTCCTTCGGCGGCCTGCAGAAGACGGCACAGATGCCGTTCTCCGCAACCTTCCTGCCCTATTGGGGCTCCATCAAGGGCGCTGGCACCAACTCTTTCATCGGTGGTGCTGCCCTGTTTGCCATGTCCGGCAAGTCGGACGCCGAAAACAAGTGCGTGGCTGACTTTTTCCAGTTCCTGACATCGCCCGAAATCCAGAAGTTCTACCACGAGGCAACCGGTTACGTCGCCATCACCCAGGCGGCCTATGAGCTTGCCAAGAAGGAAGGCTTCTACGAGAAGCAGCCCGTTGCCGAAGTCGGCATCAAGCAGCTGTCTCTTCCAGGTGGTGAATGGTCCAAGGGCTACCGCCTCGGCTTCTACCCACAGATCCGCGCCATCATGGAACGCGAATATGGCCGCATCTTCTCCGGTGAAGTCGAGCCGAAGCAAGCCATGGAGATCATCGAAAAGGAAGGCAACGAGCTTCTGGCCCGTTTTGCCAAGACTGCCGGTTGATTGAACTGAAGCCATAAGAAATGGGCCTCCCTTCAGAATGAGGGAGGTCCGTTGGTTGTCTGAAGGCTAGCCAGTTTCTCTTTTGTCATCCTCGGGCTTGTCCCGAGGATCTAACGAACCACAACATTGAACGTGGTCAGATCCTCGGGACAAGCCCGAGGATGACGTCGAGCAAGTGGGTAAGACCTGTCCATGATCCCGGCCTCGCTTCAGACATGAAGAGACGCCCACAACACACAAAGGTTCGCGCGCGTGGCCTATACTTCGTCCCAGCCGGGTCTCGTCCGGCCCATTCCCGGCGTCGCCGCCAAGGCCAAGAAGCCTGTCGAGATGGCGCAGCCCGCCAAACGGGTGCAGTTTTCGTCGTCCGCGCTGCCTTATCTGTTGATCGCGCCACAACTCATCGTCATTTTCGTCTTCTTCTATTGGCCGTCCGTACAGGCCGTTCAGTCGTCATTCTATATCGAAGACCCCTTCGGCTTCGGCTCCACCTTCGTCGGCATGGCCAATTATTCCGATGCGCTATTCAGCGCCGAATATCTCAACATCGCCAAGTTCACGGTGATTTTCACTGTTCTCGTTACCGTCTTTTCACTGGCGCTCGGCCTTTTGCTGGCGGTGAAGGCGGACGCGATCATTCGCGGCGCTTCGGCTTACAAGACGCTGCTGATTTCGGTCTATGCCATCGCTCCGCCGGTTGCGGGCCTCATCGGCATGATGTTTTTTGACCAGCACATCGGCCCTTTCGTCAAGATGGCCGCCTTCTTCGGCTGGCACATGCAGGTCGGTGTCACCTATTTCGATACCGCCTTCGCCATGATTTTCGTGTCCGTCTGGAAACAGATCCCCTATAATTTCATCTTCTTCCTGTCGGGCCTGCAAAGCGTGCCGGTGTCGGTGCGCGAAGCCGCCTTCATCGATTGCCGCTCCGGCCTTCGCCGGTTCTGGACGGTCATCATGCCGCTTCTGGCGCCCACCGCTTTCTTCCTGCTCATCATCAACATCACCTATGCACTGTTCGATACTTTCGGCGTCATCGACGTGATGGTGAAGGACAAGGCGGCCAACAACCCGATTACCCTTGTCTACAAGGTCTATGTGGATGGCTTCCGCGGCAATGACATTGGCGGCTCATCGGCTCAATCGGTCATTTTGATGATCGTCGTCTTCGTGCTGACGGTCATCCAGTTCCGTTTCCTCGAAAAACGCATCCATTACGGTTGAGGGATTTTCACCATGTACAAGACAAAGCCCCTCGATCACCTGATCCTCATCATCGGTTCGCTGTTTCTCATCATGCCTGTGGTGGTCGCCTTCATGACGTCGACGCATACGGCAGCGCAGATCCATATGAATGGCCTGACGCTTCTGCCGGGAGACAATTTCGTCGGCACCTATGAGAAGGTCTTGACCCAGAAGGGTGGCTTTACGGGTCAGATCACCGGCCTCAACATGGTCATCAACTCGCTGATCCTCGGCATCGGCTTTGCTGTCGGCAAGATCGTGCTGTCGATGCTGGCGGCTTACGCCATCGTCTATTTCCGCTTCCGCTTCGCCACGCTTGCCTTCTGGGTCATCTTCACCACCCTGCTTCTGCCGCTGGAAGTCCGCATCATGCCGTCCTATGAGGTCATGAGCAAACTGGGACTGTTGAACTCCTATACCGGCCTCATTGTACCACTTCTGGCATCGGCCACCGGCACCTTCTATTTCCGGCAGTTTTTCAAATCCGTGCCGGATGAACTGTTGGAAGCTGCCCGTATCGATGGGGCAGGGCCGGTCAAGTTCTTCATCGATATCCTGCTGCCTCTGTCGCGCACCATGATGGCGGCCATCTTCATCATCATGTTCGTCTATGGCTGGAACCAGTATCTCTGGCCCATGCTGATGACTAGTGATGAGAGCTTCTTCACCATCATGCGCGGCATCAAACAGATCCTTCAGGTCTGGGTCGGCTCGCAAATTCCCGATTACAACGAAGCGTTCGCGCTCGCCGTTCTGGCCATGCTGCCACCTGTGTTGATCGTCGTCATCTTCCAGAGCTGGTTCATCAAGGGCCTCACCGAAAGCGATAAGTAAGGACAACCACAATGGCCGAAATCGAAATCAGTCAGGTCTGCAAGGATTACTCCAACGGCATACGCGCCGTTCACGATGTGGATATCTCCATCAAGGACGGGGAATTCATCGTCCTCGTCGGCCCGTCGGGTTGCGGCAAGTCCACGCTGTTGCGCATGGTTGCCGGTCTTGAGGAGATATCTCAAGGCAAGGTCAGCATCGGCAACCGCGTCGTCAATGACGTGGAGCCCGCCGACCGCGACATCGCCATGGTCTTCCAGAACTACGCGCTTTATCCGCATATGTCGGTTCGCCAGAACCTGGAATACGGCCTGAAAAACCGCAAGACGCCTAGGGACGAGATCGATGCGCGCGTGGCGGAAGCCGCCCGCATGCTGGAGCTTCAGCCCTATCTGGATCGCAAACCGCGGGCTTTGTCGGGCGGTCAGCGCCAGCGTGTCGCCATGGGTCGCGCCATCGTGCGCAAGCCCGCCGCTTTCCTGTTCGATGAGCCGCTGTCGAACCTCGATGCCAAGCTGCGCGTTTCCATGCGCGGCGAGATCAAGCGCCTGCAACGCCGTCTTGGCACCACCTCCATCTACGTCACCCACGACCAGCTGGAGGCCATGACGCTGGCAGATCGTCTGGTGGTGCTGAATGCCGGTCGTATCGAACAGATCGGCGCGCCGCTGGAGGTCTACCACAAGCCAGCCTCCACCTTCGTCGCCAGCTTCATCGGCTCGCCCGCCATGAACCTCCTGGCAGGCGAACTGCACGGCGACAGGCTCGCCATCGGCCCCGCCACGCTCTCGCTCAATGGTTATGCCCCGGCCTCCGGCCCTGTCACGGTCGGCATGCGCGCAGAAGACCTGCGGATTGCCCGCGCCGGTGAACAGGGCATCCCTTTCCGCGTGGATTATATCGAGGAGCTCGGCTCGCAGCGTCTCCTCCATGGTCTGGTGGGCGATCAGGTTCTGACCGTGGCCTGCGCTGCCGAAACCGAGATGCCGCAGGAGATGTTGCTGGCGATTGCGCGCGAAAAGCTGCATTTCTTCCACAATGACACCGGCAAGCGCATCACGACCAGCGCCGATGTCATGCCGCGTCAGCCAGCGGAGCAGCGTGTCGCGGCCCATTAGAGCGTTTCCTTGTTAAATGGAAACGTTCTGCCGGAGCAGATTTTCGTCAGGACAAAGGCGATTGGCGAAGGGCATACCCTGAGGTACGGTCGAGCCGATCGCCTTTGTCCCGGCGGAAATATGCCCGGCCCTCCGGGTTGGTTGAAACGGGCCATCTGCCTGCCCGGACGGCTTGGCCGTATGCTAAGGCTACGCCACGCGCCATCCGGACAAGCAGTCGATCCCGTTTGAACCAACAGAACTGTTTCCATTTAACAAGGAAACGCTCTAAAAGTCGGCTGGAAATGCACGTCGTTAAACTTGTCTCAATTTAAGGAAGAGCATTCTTACTCGATCTGTGCTAGGGCGTTTCCATTGCAAGGTTGGGGACGCAATATGGTTTTTCATGTCATGATCGCAAGTGTGGCTGCAATGGCGGCCCGCGCCGTGCCGCTGATGCCGCGCGCCAGGAGTGTCGGGCGGACGCAAACCGTTGTATCGGCTGCTTCCAGCGGCCTGATCATGCAACCCGCCCCCATCAACCCGGACTGGATCCTCGCAGGCGAACCCGTAGCCCGCATGGCAGACCATTCCAGAAGTGCAGATCGCGCCGCCTATACCGCTCTGTGGGATTGCACGGCTGGCACGTTCCGCTGGTTCTTCGCCTGGGACGAAACGGTCCATATCGTCGAGGGCGACGTCCATGTGACTGCGGAAGATGGCACCATTCATATGCTCCGAACGGGCGACGTTGCCTATTTCAAGGCCGGCACCTGGGCCACATGGCGTGTGGATACCTATGTGCGCAAGGTCGCCTTCCTGCGCCGCCCTTTCCCGGCGCCGATCGCCTTTGCCTATCGCTTGAAGAACAAGCTGTTGCCGGCCAAAACGCCCTCGCTGTAAGCCCCGAAACCGTCAATAAAACTCATAGATACGCCACTCCGTAGCAGTTGCCTTTGAAGCTTGCCTGCCCTACACATTTCGGGCTTTCAAAAGGAAATTGCGCATGGCCAAAATCAAGAACGTCGCGATCCAGATGGATCATGTCTCCGGCATCAACATCGCAGGCGACAGCACCTTCGCGATCAGCCTTGAGGCGCAGGCCCGCGGTTACCGCCTGTTCCATTACACACCGGATCGTCTGTCGATGCGAGATGGCAAGATCTACGCCACCGTCGAACAGATGCAGTTGCGCGATATCAAGGGCGATCACTTCTCTTTGTCTGAACCGGAGCGTGTTGATCTCGCCACCATGGATGTTATCCATCTGCGCCAGGATCCACCCTTCGACATGGCCTACATCACCTCCACGCATTTGCTGGAGCGCATCCACCCCAAGACGCTTGTGGTGAATGATCCGGCATGGGTGCGCAATTCGCCGGAAAAGATCTTCGTCACCGAATTCGCCGACCTCATGCCCACCACGCTCATCACCAAGGACGTGAGCGAGATTGCCCGGTTCCGCGAAGAGATGGGCGACATCATCCTCAAACCCCTTTACGGCAATGGCGGCGCAGGCGTCTTCCACTCCACCCGCGATGATCGCAATTTTTCCTCGCTGCTGGAAATGTTCGGCCAGATGTTCCGCGAACCCTATATCGCCCAGCAATATCTGCCGGATGTCCGCAAGGGCGACAAGCGGATCCTTCTGGTTGATGGCGAGCCGGTTGGCGCCATCAACCGCGTGCCTGCGGAAAACGATGCCCGCTCCAACATGCACGCCGGTGGCCGTCCTGAACCGACAGAGCTCACGGCCCGCGAAAAGCAAATCTGCCAGCGTATCGGCCCCGCATTGCGGGAGCGCGGCTTCCTCTTCGTCGGCATCGATGTCATCGGCGATTACATGACGGAAATCAACGTCACGTCACCCACCGGCATCCGCGAAGTCAAGAAATTCGGCGGTGCCGATGTCGCCAGCCTCTTGTGGGACGCGATCGAGCGCAAGCGCGACGCGCAGGGCTGAGCCGTTTGGAGTGGCGAAAACCTGAGGTTTTCGCCACGTCTTACAACTCACGCCGCCTTGGCGACGTGATACTCCTTGATCGCAGCCATCTTGATAGCCGGATAGCGTTCCGCTTCATAGCGCAGCGAAAACGCATCCTGCGCCAGAAACACCGGGTCACCGTCCAGATCGCGGGCAATATCGCCGCGCTTGACGGTCAGGAATTTCTCCATATCCGAAGCCTGATCCGAGGAAATCCAGCGGCAGATCGAGAAACGCGACATTTCAAACGAAACCGGCAGGCCGTACTCGCCCATCAGCCGTTCCTTCAGAACATCCAGCTGCAAGGCACCGACAACGCCGACGATGGCGGGCGATCCGTCTTCGGGAGAAAACAGCTGTACGACGCCCTCTTCGGCCATCTGGTGAAGCGCTTCTTTCAGCTTCTTCGCCTTCATCGCATCTTCCAGCCGCACGCGGCGCAGAATCTCGGGCGAGAAGTTCGGTACACCCTGAAACACCAGGTTTTCCCCCTCGGTCAGCGTGTCGCCGATGCGCAACGTGCCGTGGTTGGGAATGCCCACCACATCGCCCGCGAATGCCGTATCGGCAATGTGTCGCTGCGACGCGAAGAAGAACTGCGGTGCCGTCAGGCCCATCTGCTTGCCGGTACGCGCCAGCCGCGCCTTCATGCCACGCTCCAGCTTACCGGAGCAGATGCGCGCAAAGGCAATGCGGTCGCGGTGGTTGGGGTCCATATTGGCCTGAATCTTGAACACGAAGGCCGTCATTTTTTCTTCGGCCGCGTGAACCGTTCTCGTATCGGCCACCTGGTCGCGCGGTGGCGGCGCAATGTCGCCGAGAGCGTTGATCAGGTCTCGCACACCAAAATTGCGCAGCGCGGAGCCGAAGAAGACCGGCGTCAGATGTCCCTCCAGAAAGGCCTCGCGGTCAAAAGGACGGCACGCCTCCAGCGCCAGCTGCGTTTCCTCGATAAAGGCCCCGCGCTCGTTTTCCGGCAACCGGCTGGCCACGTCCTGCGGGCCATTCACCTGCGTTGCCTCGACTTCCGTGTCGGAACCGCGAACCTTGTTGCTGGCCAGATAATAGGAACCGCAGAAGCTCTTGGAACGACCGATCGGCCAGGTGATCGGTGCCGTGTCCAACGCCAGCTTTTCCTCGATCTCGTCGAGAATTTCGAAGATGTCTCGGCTTTCGCGGTCCATCTTGTTGACGAAGGTGATGATCGGAATGTCGCGCATGCGGCAGACTTCGAACAGCTTCAGGGTGCGCGGCTCGATACCCTTGGCGGCATCGATGACCATGATGGCGGCATCCACCGCCGTCAGCGTGCGGTAGGTATCGTCGGCAAAGTCTTCATGGCCCGGCGTGTCGAGAATATTGTAGACCTTGTCGTCATATTCGAAGGTCATCACCGAGGTCACGACCGAGATGCCGCGCTCGCGCTCGATTTTCATCCAGTCGGACCGCGTCTGGATGCGATCCTTCTTCGCCTTCACTTCACCGGCCAGCTGAATGGCGCCGCCGAACAGCAACAGCTTTTCGGTCAGCGTCGTCTTACCGGCGTCCGGGTGCGCGATGATAGCGAAGGTGCGGCGGCGGGAAACCGCCTCGGCGAGTGTTTCGGGCATCAAACAAATCCTGTGGAATTGCGCGGTATCTAGCGTTTCGGGGCCGCTTTTGCAATTGACCTTGGCGCGCACAAGGAAAACTAATGCCGCATGACCAAAGAAAACCAAAATCGCCCCGCCCTGAATCTCGTTCGTCTGGACCATGCACAGGGCATCGAGCTGCCTTCCTACGAGACGCCGGGAGCGGCTGGCATGGACCTGCGTGCCGCCGTCGCCGGGGATGCGCCGGTGGTGCTGACACCGGGCGCCCGCGCACTGGTGTCCACCGGCTTCATCTTCGAAGTCCCCCAAGGTTTTGAGGCGCAAATCCGCCCGCGCTCCGGCCTTGCCATCAAGAACGGCATCACCTGCCTCAATTCACCGGGAACGGTGGACAGCGATTATCGCGGCGAGGTCAAAGTCATCCTCGCCAATCTGGGCCAAGACGATTTCGTCATCGAACGCGGCATGCGCATCGCCCAGATGGTCGTAGCGCCCGTCACTCAAGTGACCGTTGTCGAGGTCGACGAGACCTCGGATACCGCGCGTGGCACCGGTGGTTTCGGCTCTACCGGCGTCTGATGGCTGACAACCCGTTGCAATTTTCCGCGCGGCATACGTGAAATTGTTCACTTCTTGTTCTTGTCTTATCATGACCGTTGTGCAAGGTTGCAGGGGCGGACACTTACACGCGTGATTGAGCGTTTTCTAAAGTCCGCCTGTTGGGGGCTTTCATGGTTGCGCGCGTCAATACGGTGGCATTTCAGGGCATAGAGGGCGTGCCGGTCGAAGTTCAGGTCATGGTCGCACCCGGCAAGGTCGGCATGCAGATCGTCGGCCTGCCGGACAAGGCTGTTGCCGAAAGCCGGGAGCGGGTGCAGGCGGCCTTGCATGCCTCTGGTCTGGCGCTTCCGGCAAAGAAAGTCACGGTCAATCTCGCACCGGCTGATTTACCCAAGGAGGGAAGTCATTTCGATTTGCCCATCGCGCTGGGCCTGATGGCCGCCTTGGGTGCCATTCCTGCGGATGCGCTGGGTTCCTATGTTGTTCTGGGCGAGCTTAATCTGGATGGGACCATTGGCGCCGTGTCTGGCGCGCTGCCGGCCGCCATCGGCGCAAACGGGCAGGGTAAAGGTCTCATCTGCCCGGCAGACAGCGGTGGAGAAGCGGCATGGGCCGGTGCCGACTTCGATATTCTCGCTCCGCGCAGCCTGATCGCTCTCGTCAATCATTTCCGCGGCACACAGCGTCTTTCGCGACCGGTTCCAGCCATCCGCGCCCATCCTGCAAACCTGCCGGATCTTGCCGATATCAAGGGGCAGGAAAGCGCCAAGCGCGCGCTGGAGGTGGCCGCCGCCGGAGGGCATAATCTGCTCATGGTCGGTCCGCCCGGTTCGGGCAAATCCATGCTGGCCTCACGCCTTCCCTCCATTCTGCCGCCGCTGTCGGCGGCGGAATTGCTGGAAGTCTCCATGGTCCATTCCATTGCCGGGCAATTGTCCGGCGGCAAGCTGTCGGATCGTCGCCCGTTCCGCACCCCGCACCATTCCGCCACCATGGCAGCCCTTGTTGGTGGTGGCCTGCGGGCGCGGCCGGGGGAGGCCTCGCTTGCCCATCACGGCGTGCTTTTTCTCGATGAATTCCCGGAATTTTCGCCGCAGTCGCTGGATGCGCTGCGCCAGCCACTGGAAACCGGTGAGTGCATCATTGCCCGCGCCAATCATCGCGTCAGCTATCCCGCAGAAATCCAGCTCGTTGCGGCCATGAACCCATGCAAATGCGGTATGGCGGGCGAGCCCGGCTTTACCTGCGCCAGAGGGCCGCGCTGCCTGACAGATTATCAGCAGCGCATTTCCGGCCCGCTGATGGACCGCATCGATATCCGCATCGAAGTGCCGGCTGTCTCGGCCGCAGATCTCATCCGCCCCATGGCCGCCGAAGCCAGCGTCGATGTCGCCCGCCGCGTCGCCCGCGCTCGTGATCTGCAGCAGGACCGTTTCGCGACCGCCGGTTTCAACGGCATCCGCACCAACGCCCGCTGCTCAACGGCGCTGATCGAAAAATTCGGTGAACCCGATGCGCCAGGCCTGCAACTGCTCCGCGACGCCGCCGAAAAACTGAAATTCTCCGCCAGAGGCTACCACCGCATCCTCAAGGTCGCCCGCACCCTGGCCGATCTGGACGACAAGCCCACCGTCGGCCGCATCCATCTGGCCGAAGCGATTTCCTATCGCATCGCAGGTGAGCGATTGACGGCGGCAGCGTGAGGGGAAATCACGAGCGAACCTTATTGTCATCCTAAGCCAGTCACAGGAGAAGCGCCGATGGTGGCGTTCACCCCCACTGTCTGCCGGCATCTCCCCCACAGGTGTGCAGATCAACAAAAGGCATACTCAATGCTCCGAACGTAACGGTCGGAACGATAGCTCTGGCAAAACATGCTCTCGTCCCGCCGCAACTTTTAAGACGTCCAATGATAATGCCCCCAGCGGATCTCCCCCCTTGAGGGAGAGATGCCCGGCAGGGCAGGGGGGGAACGGCACATTCAGATCCTCATCAAAATTACTTCCCAACAAAATCAGTACCTTAAATGAAAATCTGAAAAAACAGCAAAAAACACCCCGCAGTTTTCTCCACGGCTCGCGAATCGACCGCACACTGGTCCCGTTCCGCCCTCGGATACACCGCAAGGCGTTGCGGCGAGGCGGAACCGGCGCTGGTGGTGAGGGGGTACGCAACCCCTCATCGCCGGGGTCCGGCAGCGAATCCCCCCGGCGGCAACGGGTGGGGCGTGGCACCGGTTTCGGACCGGCCGGTGCACCGCCCCCGATATTCGGACCGGATCGGCATGCCTGCCTCGAATATCCAGACGGGTTTCGAGATCCAGGCAGTGTCGCTCCTGTCCGCCCGCCGCCGGGTGTACCGACAGCTCATCGGCTCCTGGTCGAACGCGACCGTGAGGAGTTTGAAGCGAAAGTCAGGCGGTACACAGGCAAACGCTGCATCTGCCCGGCATCCTCGAAGGGGGAGAAAGGGCAGGTGCGGCCGAACTGGCAGGTGGAATGTTTCGGCAACGAAGCACCCGCCGCCCGGAGGTAAAGGGTTGGACCTTGAACATGTCCGACCGGTGAACCGGCAGGGTTTCGGCCCTTTGCCATCCGGGATGCGCCAGCCGTGGCAAGAGGATCGCTGGCGGGCACAAACCGCTGAACGGGGCGCTGAAAGGTGCCAATATTAGACTACCCAACGAGGCAGCTTGCAGCGCCCCGTCCGAATACCATGGCCGATGAGGCTGTGGACCCTGAGAAGAAAGCACACCACGGGCAGAGGCTGCCGCGTGAACGGCGAAGCCTGCGCAAAAGGCTGGCCGGGATTTTTGACAGGATGGCTATGGGAGAACGCAGCCGCCTCATCTTCAACGTTCAAGAGGAGCGAGAGTTAGCCGCGATTCGATCTCCCCACCTGTGGGGGAGATGCCCGGCAGGGCAGAGGGGGTAAGCCACATCCGCGACGTTCGTAAGAATCGTCATACGGAGCGCACCTCACCCTTACCGCTCCATCAACGAACCGAAAAAACGCTCAAAATCCCAAACCCTCAAACAGGGCCGTCGACAGGTACCGCTCGGCAAACGACGGAATGATCACGACGATGGTCTTGCCCGCATTCTCATCCCGTGCGCCGATCTTGCTCGCAGCCGACAACGCAGCACCGGAGGAAATGCCCACAGGCACACCTTCGAGGCGGGCAACGAGGCGGGCGGTTTCAAAGGCTTCATCATTGGTGACGGTGATGATTTCGTCGTAGATTTTCATATCGAGAACGTTGGGCGCAAAGCCCGCGCCAATACCTTGAATTTTATGCGGGCCGGGGGAGCCGCCCGAAAGAACCGGGCTGTCGGCGGGCTCGACGGCCACGACCCTGATCTCAGGCTTGCGGGATTTCAGAACCTGACCGACACCGGTGATCGTGCCGCCCGTGCCGACACCGGAAATGAAGATATCGACATCACCATTGGTATCGTTCCAGATTTCTTCCGCCGTCGTCCTGCGGTGGATATCAGGATTGGCCGGGTTTTCGAATTGCTGCGGAATGATCGCATTGGGCAGTGTTTCGGCCAGTTCATGCGCTTTGGAGATCGCGCCCTTCATGCCCTTGGGGCCTTCGGTCAGAACCAGTTCGGCACCCAACAACGCCAGCATCTTGCGCCGTTCGATCGACATGGTCTCTGGCATGGTCAGGATCAGCTTGTAGCCTTTTGCCGCCGCAGCGAATGCAAGCGCAATGCCCGTGTTGCCTGACGTGGGCTCGATCAGCGTTGTCACGCCAGGGGTAATCTTGCCCTGCGTTTCCAGCGCTTCGATCATGGCAACGCCGATCCGGTCTTTGACCGAAGCAATGGGGTTGAAGAATTCGAGCTTCGCCAGAATGGTGGCTTTGACACCCTTTTCGTTGGCCAGCTTGTCGAGACGCACCAGCGGCGTGTCACCGATCGTTTCGGTGATCGAGGAATAGATCCGTCCGCGTCCCGGTTTTCTGGCTTCAGACATGACAGGCTCCCATTGTGCAAATGCATCAGAATTTTGCGCAGAATAGGAGGAATGGTCCGATCACGCTAGAGAATGAGAATGCGTATGTGGAGTCATTCCTGGCATATCGTTCTCAAAATTGCAGCTTTGTCGACACGATCATTTCAGGTCGCGCGCGTGGCGATCATCGCTGCTGTTGCCGCCAGAATCCCGGCGGCGGTACGGTTGAGGATGGTCAGCGCGCTGGGGCGCTTCAACAGGGCCCGGGCCTTGGATGCCAGCAGAATGTAGGGCAGCAGCACTGCCATCAGCACGGTGAAGGTCACTGCCAGCAGGGTGATGTATTCGGTGCTACCGATCACGCGGATATCGATGAGCGTCGGCACCAGCGCCACGTAAAACAGCATGGTCTTCGGGTTCCCCAGCGTGATGAGCAGTCCCGATAGAAACGACATGGCGATGCTGGTGCTCTTCTTCGCCTGCAGATCCTTCGGCAAAATTCCTGCTGTCCAAAGTTTCCAGGCGATATAAAGAAGGTATATGGCACCTGCTATCTTTAAGACCATGAAGGCCTCCTGAAAGGTCTGTGCCAAAAAGGCAAGACCCAGGATGACGGCGGTCAGATAGACCATATCGCCCAGCACCAGACCCAGCCCCATGAAGAAGGTTTCGCGAAAGCCCGAGCCCAGAGCCCGCGCAACGATGGCCGTCATGCCTGGGCCGGGAATGGCCGCTGCAATGAAAAGGGCGGTGGCGTAGGCGAGGAGGCTGGCGATGCTCACGATCATATCCTTCGAAAACAGGAGATATCGCTATAGCATGACGACAGCGTTTGAACAGACCGGTCCCGAAACGGACAAAGCCCGCACGAGGCGGGCTTTGCTGCAAATCATTCGGCAAGCGGTCTGATCAGAGGAACGGGCGATCAGGCATATCGTCGATGCTGATTACACCGTCAGTGTTTTTGTCAAGGCGTGTGAACATTTTCTCGCCAGCGGCCGTGAATTCGGCCTTGCTGATCTGGCCGTTGCCATCGGTATCGGCCATGGCGAACATGCCGTTCATCTTGCCGCCCTTACCACCCATGCCACCCCGGCCGCCTTCGCGTCCTTCGTGTTTGCGGCCTGGCTCACCCTTGTGGTCGGCCTGTTCCGGGCCACCCTTCTTGCCATCGGGACCCTTGGCGTCTTCACGCTCTGGGCGCGGGTTGGCGGCGCGGTATGCCTCCATCTTTGCCCGGCGATAGTCGCGCATTTCCTTTGGCGTGATCGAACCGTCCTTGCTGGCGTCGATCTCGGTGAACAGCGCATCCTGGCGCGCTGCGAACTCCTCCTTGGAAACCTTGCCGTCCTTGTTCGTGTCCGCCATCTTCAAAAGATAGACATAGGCCAGTTCCGGGCGCATGGGCGGGCCGTCTCGGCCGGGGCCGCGCGGTGCCGCCATTGACATGGGTGCGGTTGTGCCGAGCACGAGCGCCGCTCCAAGAGCTGTCAGGGCAAATTTACGAATTGTCATGGTCTGTACCTTTCAAATGCTGTCCCTGATGGAAAGGTAGTGCCGCCGTTCTCCCTTCACCAGTTAAACATCAGCAATGTGCATGACAAATCGGTAATGCAGGTCAGGCCATCGGCAATGCCTTGAGAAAGCCTGTCAGATCATCGGTGATGAAATCGATGTGCTCGTCGCTTGCGGCGGGAATTTCCCAGCGCTCCATGATGACGCCTTCGAGGTTGCGCGGCACCAGCAGCACCGTCTTCATGCCCAGCGCCTTGGGTGCCACGAGATTGCGCGGCAGGTCCTCGAACATCGCCGCCTTGTTCGTGTCGAGCTTGGCAAGGGCTGCGAATTTCTCATAGGTCGCGCTGGCGGGCTTGGGCAGATAATCGGCCGCGACGATGTCGAAGATATCCTCGAAATGGTCGACAATACCCAGCGCACCGGCTGCCGCCTGCGCATGCGGCACACTGCCATTGGTCAGAATGAACTTGCGGCCCGGCAACGCCTTGATCGCCTCACCCAGCTCCGGGTTTGGGGCAAGCATCGAATAATCGATGGCATGGGCCCGCTCCAGAAAAGCATTGGGATCGATACCGTGATGGATCATCAACCCCTGAAGCGTCGTGCCATGCTCATGGTAATAGTGCTTTTGAAGCTTGCGCGCCTCGTCGGGCTCCAGGTTCAGCAGTTCGGCGACATAGGCCGTCATGTTCGTATCGATTTGCGAAAACAGGTTCACCTCATGCGGGTAAAGCGTGTTGTCGAGATCGAACACCCATTCGGTCACATGGGAGAAAGCGGCGGCGTCAGGTGCATTTTTCGGTTTCGTGCTCATGCCCATTCTTATGCAACGGCTGGACCGCAAAGAAAACGGAAAAGGCGACGCCGTGTGAGAAAAGCGACCTTGGCGGACGCGCAAAGCCCATGATACCGCCATGTCATGGAACTCTGGATCGGCATTACCTTTGTCAGCGCGTTTTTGCAAAATTTGCGCTCGACCTTGCAAAAGCACCTGAAGGCCAGCATGGGAACGACGGGTGCGACGTTCATGCGCTTTGGTTTCGGCGTGCCCTTTGCGCTTGCCTACCTTGCTTTTCTGCACTTTGGCTTGGGCAAGCCGCTTCCGTCAACCAACGCAACGTTCGCAATATGGGCCGTCGTTGGCGCCATGGCGCAGATCGTCGCGACATTTTTGCTGGTTCACCTGTTTTCCCTGCGAAACTTTGCAGTGGGCACGGCCTATTCCCGCACGGAACCGGCACAGGCCGCCATCATCGCCCTGATTGTCGTCGGCGAGAGCGTCAGTTCCGGCACGGTTTTGGCCATTGCGATATCGGTCGCAGGGGTGATGCTGATTTCCGTGGCGCGAACAGAGCTGTCCCCGACATCCATTCTGACGTCGATTTTCAGCCGCACCGCAGGCATCGGGCTGGCATCCGGTGCCTTTTTCGGCATGTCGTCGGTGGCCTATCGCTCTGCGTCACTTTCGCTTGCCCCAAGTCTGGAAAGACCGGATGCCATGATGCAGGCGAGTTTCACGCTGGTCGTGGTCATCGTCCTACAGACGCTGTGCATGCTGGGTTGGCTCGTCTGGCGGGAGCGTTCCGAATTGCCGCGTATCGCCAAAGCGTGGAGACCGGGCATTGCTGTGGGGTTCGTGGGGGCAACTGCCTCGTTCGGCTGGTTCACCGCCATGACGCTTCAACACGCTGCGGTGGTCAAGGCGCTGGCGCAGGTCGAAATGCTGTTCGCCTTCGCCTCGACGGTGTTTTTCTTCAAGGAAAAAATCAACAGGCTGGAAGTGACAGGATGCCTGTTGATCGTGCTCGGCGTTTTGTCGTTGCTCGCATTTGGCTGAGCGACAAGGTTCAGGGAACGATGAGCGTGCCCGCGCCTTCCGTGAAGATTTCCAGCAGAACCGAGTGGGGCGTCTTGCCGTTGAGGATGACGACGCCCTGAACGCCCGCCTTGATGGCTTCGATGCAGGTTTCGACCTTGGGGATCATGCCGCCGGAAATCGTGCCGTCCTTGATCAGTGCGCGGGCCTGCGAGACCGTCAATTCCTTGATCAGTTCCTTGTTCTTGTCGAGAACGCCTTCGACATCCGTCAGGAACAGCAGGCGGCTGGCATGCAGCGCGCCTGCGATGGCACCGGCAAAGGTGTCGGCGTTGATGTTGTAGGTCGCACCGTCACGGCCAGGCGCCACCGGTGCGATGACCGGGATCATTTCGGACTTGGCGAGAAGGTCGAGCAACGTGCGATCCACCTCCACCACTTCGCCGACGAAGCCGAGGTCGAGAACGCGCTCTATGTTGCTGTCGGGGTCGATGACCGTCTTCTTCGCTTTTTCGGCAAAGACCATGTTGCCATCCTTGCCGCACAGGCCGATGGCCCATTCGCCAGTCTGGTTGATGAGGGCAACGATTTCCTTGTTGATCGAACCAGCCAGAACCATTTCGACGATTTCGACCGTCTTGGCATCGGTGACCCGCAGGCCCCCCTCGAATTTCGATTCGATGCCCATCTTGGAGAGCATGGCGCCGATCTGCGGGCCGCCGCCGTGAACGACGATGGGGTTGATGCCCGATTGCTTGAGGAGCGCGATGTCTTCGGCGAAGGCTTTGCCCAGGCTCGTATCGCCCATGGCATGGCCGCCATATTTCACGACGATGGTTTTGTGCTCGTATTTCTGCATGAAGGGCAGGGCTTGCGCCAGAAGTCGAGCCTGCATTTCGCTTTCGGAAGACGTCATGGGAAAGAACCTCGTCGTTGATTGTGGCGCTTTTAACCCAAGTTTTTGACGGATGAAACAACGGACAGTCATGCGACCGCAGAAAGTTGAAACGTGATCGCGTCGTTTATCAGCAACGATTGACATGCGAGACCAATCGGACCAGCTTTGCAACAGGGGAGATGTGCGTCGCCAGCGGGTTGGGCTACGCACCAAGCCAGGAGTTCGACGACGAATGACCTTGCCGGATCGGGAGAAGCCAAGCGGGTTGCGCGATGAGGTGCTAGCAGGCGAATATGTTTTGGGAGCCTTATCCGACGATGCCCGGGCGGTCCTTGCCAGACGCATCAAAACGGACCGTCAGTTCGCCGCGACCGTGCGTCGCTGGAAGACTGGCCTTGCAGAAAACGACAGGCGGGAGCGTCGGGTGTTTTCTAACTATGTGAGGGACGCGTCTCTGGACCACGCCCTGCGCCGTCCGCACGACAGGCTGCACCGCAGTATCTACGGGAGATTTTCGATCGTCCTGTCGCTTTGGAATTCTGCGCGCTTCTGGCGACTGACGACAATTGCGGCGATGCTTTGGGCGATCGTGCTGCTGTTTGCAGTCGCTTGAGCGGCTGGTGTGAGGTGACTGTCGCCACCTCATTATTCTCAGCCGACACTCACCGTCCGGACGATTTCAGCCCGAAGGGTGTCCAACCCTGACGATTTCTCTGACGATGTTGCCAGAACCTCGGGGTAGGCCGCCGGACGCTTGCGGATTTTCTCCATGGTCTCGCTGATGAGGCGCGGGACGCCGGCGTCCTTGATCTTGTCGGTTTTTGTCAGCACGACCTGGTAGGATATGGCCGCCTTGTCGAGGATGTTCAAAACATTCTCATCATTGGCTTTGATGCCGTGGCGGGAATCGATCAGCAAGTAGACGCGCTTCAAGGTCGCGCGTCCACGCAGGTAATCAAACACCAGCTTCGTCCAGGCATCCACGTGGTCCTTGGGCGCCTGCGCATAGCCGTAACCCGGCATATCGACCAGCGCCATGGGCGGAAGATCGCCCGCTTCACCGGAATAGCCTTCAGGAACGAAGTAGTTCAGTTCCTGTGTGCGGCCCGGCGTGTTCGACGTGCGCGCCAGCCCCTTATGGCCGACGAGCGCGTTGATCAGCGACGACTTGCCCACGTTGGAGCGCCCGGCAAAGGCGATCTCAGGCGGTCCTTCAGGTGGCAGAAACTTCATGGCGGGCACACCGCGAATGAAAATCCAGGGCCGCCCGAAGAGCGGCTTTTCCGTCGCCGGCTGGCCGCTTTTGCTGTCGCCCGTCATTTGGTTTCCACCGGCTTTCGTTTGAACAACGCCTTGATGTTGTCGAACAGCTCGATCTTGGCGCCGTGGCGCTTCATGATCACGGCCTGCTGGGAAATCGACAGGGTGTTGTTCCACGCCCAGTAGATGACGAGACCGGCAGGGAACGACGCCAGCATGAAGGTGAAGATCAGCGGCATCCAGGTGAAGATCATCGCCTGTGTCGGATCTGGAGGCGTCGGGTTCATCCGCATCTGCATGAACATCGTGATACCCATGATGATGGGCCAGACGCCGATCATCAGGAAGTGCGGCACGTCGTAAGGCAGAAGACCGAACAGGTTGAAGAGCGATGTCGGATCTGGCGCTGACAGGTCGTGGATCCAGCCGAAGAACGGCGCATGCCGCATTTCGATTGTGACGTAGATGACCTTGTAGAGCGCGAAGAACACCGGAATCTGCAAAAGCATCGGCCAGCAACCGGCCACCGGATTGATCTTCTCTTCCTTGTAGAGTTGCATCATGGCCTGCTGCATGGCCATGCGGTCATCGCCGTGCTTGGCCTTGAGCTCTTCCATCTTCGGCTGCATGCGCTTCATGTTGGCCATCGAAGCGTATTGCTTGGAAGCCAGCGGGAAGAACAGAAGTTTGACGACGATGGTGGTCAGAAGGATCGCAACGCCGAAGTTGCCGATGTGACGGAAGAAGAAGTCCATCAGTTTGAACATCGGCTTGGTGATGAAGTAGAACCAGCCCCAGTCGATCAGAAGATCGAACTTCGGAATGCTGTACTCAGCCTCGTAGCGATCGACCAGAGGAACTTCCTTGGCGCCCGCGAAGACGAGGTTCTTCAGTTCGATCGACTGGCCCGGAGCAACGGTGACTGCGTCTGCACGGTAATCGGCCTGATAGCGCGGCTGACCATCTGTGAAATGGGTGTAGCGGGATTCGACAGGAATGGTCTGCGGGGGAACAATCGCTGCTGCCCAATACTTGTCGGTAATGCCGAGCCAGCCGCCCGTAGCCTTGGGCGAGGTGAAGGGCTTTTCCTCGATATTCTTGTAGCTTTCTTCCGTCAGGCTTCCGTCTGCACCGGCAACGCCGAGAAAGCCTTCGAAAATCACGAAGACCGGAGGGGTGGCAGGCTTGTTGTTGCGGGTGATGCGGCCATAGGTCGAAAACGAAATCGGCTCCTGGCCGGGATTTTCAACCTTGTCGGTGACGGTGATCATATAGTGATCGTCAATGGCAAGCGTGCGGGTAAAGACCACGCCCTTATCGTTGGTAAAGGTCAGCGCAACCGGTGTCGTTTCCGTCAGCTTGGAACCGGAAGCCGCCGTCCAGACAGTGGAGGGACCGGGAACCGTGCCCACCGCTTCACCGGCGATGTAACCGAGTTCGGTAAAATAACCGTCTCGGGTGTCTGAGGGCGAGAACAGGGTGATCAGCGGGCTCGAATCGTCCACGGTCTCGTGGTAATCCTTGAGGCGGATATCGTCCAGACGTGCGCCGGTCAGATTGATGGAACCCTGAATGGCGTTGGTGTCGATCTGAACGCGGGGAGACTTGGCGAGTGCTTCGTCACGCGAAACGGTTGCCGCCTGCTGGGCGGTTGCGCCGGGCAGCGCCCCTGCGGGCGTCGGCGCGCCGGGTGCGGCGTTCGTCGTTGTTTGCTGGCTCTGCTGGGTCGCCTGCTGAGCCTGACGCGCCTCCTCGGCGCGGCGTTGCTGCTCGATGCGCGGGTTCATGTACAGGAACTGCCAGGCTAGTACGATGACAACCGAAAGGCCGATCGCGATGAAGTAGTTGCGGTTTTTTTCCATCATTCTTTCCTGGAGCGGGTCTCCCGGGAGCGGCCCGATTTCGCGCGTCCCTCGATCCGCTCTCTGAGCAAGTGTTCCAGTACGGCAAATTCGGTCTTCAATACATCCCTGCGGGCGACAATCACATAGTCAAGTCCGGGCTTCATGGAAGACCCGGCTGAAAGCCTGACGGCTTCCTTCAAACGGCGTCGCATGCGGTTGCGCTCAACTGCGTTTCCCTGCCGTTTCGTCACGGTGAAACCGACCCTTGGAGCGGTTTCGGGCTGTTTCCGATCCAGCACTTCGAGAAGGAAAGTGCTGCCTCGTCTTTTTTCTCCTGCCTGGACAGCAAGAAACTCCGGTCGGTTTTTCAACCGACCGGGTATGTGTCTATCATGCGTCATATGCCACGACTTTCATCGGGCTTAAGGCCCAATTAGGCCGAAAGACGTGCGCGACCGCGTGTGCGGCGAGCGGCAAGAACCTTGCGACCGCCGGCAGTTGCCATGCGGGAACGGAAACCATGACGACGCTTGCGAACAAGCTTGGATGGCTGGAAAGTACGCTTAGACATTTATTTAATACCGCGGGGTGCGGCCCTTCTTGACTTTGCCCCTTGTGGGACAAGAGCGTTTCGATTGACGTTCAGACCATCGGCGCAAGCGCAAAATGCCGGAACGTGCGGGCTTATAAGGGCTTACGGCCTGGAAAGTCAATCGCTGCCGGCCAAACCCGCACCGTACGTTTGGCCACGTCAATGCGAGTTTAAGCCACCACGTCATGTAACTCCGGCGGTAAGGTCTTCATTTCAAGAGTAAAGCAGGTACCGATCAAATTCGAAATTAATTTTTAAGAGTAGATCGATAAATGTTGTCATGGCGAACTATCGGTTCGTCTGCGTTCTCACATCCGTGTGAGGGGGGGCGCTTTGTAAGGGGGGTACGCAGTGAGAATTCGGGGAAAAATTAATCTTCTGGTGGGGCTTTTAAGTCTCGTGGCATGCACGATCGGCGGCCTGTCGATCTATGCGGTCAAGGAATACCAGTCACAGACTGTCGCTCTGGATGCGATTGCTGACAGAGCGCGCCGTGGAGAGACATTGAACCGTCTTGTTACTGCTGTCGTCATGGAGGCGCGTGGTGTTTATGCGGCCAAGGACAAGGAAGCGGCCGCAAAATTCGGCGATGGCATCCTCAAAAACCTCAACGACATGGATGCGTTGCTGAAGGATTGGAAACCACGGGTTCCCGCCAGTCAGGTCGCGGCATTTGCCAATATCGAAAAGCGTTTCGCGGATTTCCGCACATTCCGCACGGAAACGGCGCGTCTGGGACGCGAGGTCAGCCCTCAGGATGCCAACACGCAGGGCAACAACGAAGCCAACCGTGAAAACCGTAAGGCCTACCAGGCCGATATCGATGCCGTCGTGAAATCCGACATTCAAGAGCTTTCCGCAGTCAAGAAAAGCACCGAAAACTTTGGCGAGATGATTTTTCTCGTTGTCGTCTTCGTGACAGCCGGTGGTGTCATCGCCGCGTCCGTCCTTGGTCTTTACATCGGCTCGAAGGAACTCAGCGCGCCGATCCTCAACGTGTCGAACGCAATGAGGTCTGTTGCCGAGGGCAAGCTCGACACAGACGTTCCCTATCTTGGCCGCAAGGACGAAATCGGTGAGATGGCGGATGCCGTCGAAGTTTTCAAACGCAACGGCCTGGAGGTGCGCCGCATGAACGCGCAGGAAGCGGCAATGCGCGCCAAGAGCGATGATTTGCAGGCGGGTATGGCCGAGGTCGTGAGTGCGGCTGCTGCCGGTGATTTCACCAGACGCATCACCAAGGACTACGGTGACGACAACCTCAACCGCTTCGCCACCAACATCAACGCGTTGCTGTTGAGCGTCGAGACCGGCGTGACCGAGACCGGGCGCGTCATCGAAAGCCTGGCTCAGGGCGACCTGACGCAGACGATGAACGGCAGTTTTCAGGGCGTGTTTGCCGAGCTTCAATCCAATGTGAACGAGACATTCTCCAAGCTGAAGGGCACCCTCTCCGAAGTTCGTGGCAGCACCGAAAGCATCAATGGCAATGCCAACGAGCTGCGCTCCGCCGCAGACGACCTGTCCAAGCGGACCGAACAGCAGGCGGCGGCTCTGGAAGAAACCTCCGCTGCTCTCGACGAAATTACGGCAGTCGTTCGCAGCTCCACCGCGCGCGCCGAGGAAGCCAGTGCGATGGTTTCCGAAACCAAGGAAAAGACGACCGAATCCGCCAAGGTCGTGCGCGATGCGGTCACGGCCATGGGACGGATCGAGCAGGCGTCGCGTGAAATCAGCCAGATTATCAGCGTTATCGACGAGATCGCCTTCCAGACCAACCTTCTGGCGTTGAATGCTGGCGTGGAAGCAGCGCGCGCCGGTGAGGCCGGCAAGGGCTTTGCAGTCGTGGCCCAGGAAGTCCGCGAGCTTGCACAACGCTCCGCAAACGCGGCCAAGGACATCAAGACACTCATTACCAAGTCGGGTGACGAGGTTGGTCGTGGCGTGACGCTGGTCAAGCGCACGGGCGAAGCTTTGGACGAGATGGAAAACCGCGTGCTCGGTATCAACGACCATATCCATTCGATCGCGACCGCCGCCAAGGAACAGTCGACCGGCCTTCAGGAAATCAACACGGCCATCAATCAGATGGATCAGGTCACGCAACGCAATGCCGCCATGGTGGAAGAGACCTCGGCTGCGACCCACAAGCTCAGCGGCGAAGCCGAAAACCTCGTCTCGCTGGTTGGACGCTTCCGCCTGGGCAATGAAACCGCGCCGGCATCCTCTTACCGGCCTGTGGCTGCGTCTCATCGCTCTGCTCCGGTCGCGTCTCCTGCACGCAAAATGATGGGAAATGTTTCGCGTGCCTTCAATGGCAATGCCGCACGTGCTCAATCCAGGGACGAGTGGCAGGAGTTTTAAGCCTCACGGAAGACAAGATCATCACGACGCCGCCAGAGATGGCGGCGTTTTTGTTTGACCTTGATATCGCGACAGCTTGGAAAACGGTGCGGGCGCCTTAATATCTCTTGGAATTACGAGCCCGCGCCGATATGAAACCAGAGGCCACACATCAACAGGAACAGGCCTGGTGTTTTCGACCGTCATGAACAGGACCGACCGTCAGACTGCGGACCCGCAGACCGAGGTACCCGCCTTGACGAAGGGCTTGTCCGGTCGTCTGCTGCTGTTGACGGTCATCTTCGTCATGATTGCCGAAGTGCTGATCTTCGTCCCCTCTGTTGCCAATATGCGCCTCTCATGGCTGCGCGATCGCTTGAACACCGCTGCGGCGGCTGGCATCGTTATTGATGGCTTGCAGACGGAACTGCCCAGAAGCGTCCAGGACGACACCCTGCTGGCCACCGGCGCCAAGCTGATTGCGCTGAAGAAGGACGGGACCTCGACGCTTCTGGCCGCCACCGAAGTGCCGCCGAGCGTCGACGATCAGTATGATCTGTCGGGCGTTTCGCAACTGGAAGCCGTGCGCGATGCCTTCTCCGTGCTTCTCTTTGGCGGTGACCGTGTCATTCGCGTGTTCGACGTCATCGGCGATAGCAACATGATCATCGAAATCGTTATCGGTGAGCATAAACTGCGTGCCGCCATGATCGCCTATGCGGGCAACGTGCTGATGATCTCGGTAGCACTCTCACTCATCACCGCCAGCCTGATTTTCGTCTCGATCAACCGCATTCTCATTCGCCCGATCCGTCGACTGACCGCAGGTATGCAGGTGTTTTCCGAGCAGCCGGATGATCCCGCCAACGTCTTCAAGCCTGAGGAAGGCAGCGACGAGCTGGCCGTGGCCGGGCGACATCTGGCGGATATGCAGACCCAGCTCCAGAAGACCCTGAAACAGCAGAAAAACCTCGCCGATCTCGGGCTGGCCGTCTCCAAGATCAACCACGACATGCGCAACATCCTGTCGTCGGCGCAACTGATGTCCGACCGTCTGGTGGATGTCGAGGACCCGATGGTGCGAAGCTTTGCCCCGAAGCTTCTGCGTACGATTGATCGCGCCGTGGGCTATACCAGCGCGGTTCTCGTGTATGGGCAGGCGACAGAAGGTACGCCGAAAAGGCGGCTGACAGACCTGAGTGAACTGGTGCAGGACGTTAAGGACATCATTGCCATCGATCCCGCAGCTGAGATCGATCTGGTGGACAATGTTGCCCCGGGCACGCTCATCGATGCCGATGGCGAGCAACTGTTCCGCGTCCTCTACAATCTCTGTCGCAATGCCGTGCAGGCGCTGCAACAGGCCAGTGGCGAGGTTTACCCCGATAAACGGCTGACGATTGCGGCGCAGCGCAATGGAGACGTGGTCAGTATCGTCATTGATGACAACGGCCCGGGCATGCCGCAAAAGGCAAGAGAGAACCTGTTCTCTGCCTTCCGTGGTTCAGCTCGCTCCGGTGGCACCGGTCTTGGTCTGGTCATCGCTCGGGAGCTGGTGCTCGCCCACAAGGGAACGATCGCGCTCGTGGAAAAATCCGGCAACGGCACCCAGTTTCGCATCGAAATCCCCGACAGCCCGAAGACCGACCAGCATTCGAGCCTGTCCGAGTGAATGGACGCGCCTGTTTTCGGCGCGGCGGGCGGACGGCCACAGCCGACGGCCAGTTTCGGACCTCTGCTGCAGTCCTATCAAATCATGATCGATTTCAATGGCTTGCAAATTTCATTGCAGGAAAATGACAATTTTCCAGTGAAATGACTTGCATTCATTCCCCGGACGTTTTAGAGGATCGCCACGCCAACGGAACACGTTTCCACGGCAAGCACCCGTAGCTCAGCTGGATAGAGCATCAGACTACGAATCTGAGGGTCGGACGTTCGAATCGTTCCGGGTGCGCCACTTTCTGCTTAAAAATCTCAGTATTGATTGTCGCAATACAAGTCCCGGATGTGACAGTTTCTGGTGTGGCATTGAGCGATAAAGACCGAGCCTTTGCTCGATTATTTCCCGTCCGAAGTAATGCTTGTTTTGTCACGGCTAGACTTGGCTGTTTTGGTTAGGCTGAGGCAAGCTTAAAACCCTAATGTTGTTCTATATTCCACAGGCGGAACAACAGATGATCGATATGTCGGAGCCGAAAGGTTCCATGTCCGTTACCGCAGACCAGCTTCTTTCAAGAACATTTACGTTCCGGGTCGCAAAGAACGATACGGTGATCAGTGAAGACTTCGTGTTCCACAAGAACGGTTTCCTGATTGGCTACAGTCACCCGAATGAAATGTTCTGGGAGATGGATGGACAGTGTGTCAACATCCTTGACAAGGATGGCGGGATAACATGCCGGTTGTCCTTGCAGCCCGCCAAGGATGGCGTGATCAGGCTCGGCGGTTATTTTCGCGATCCTGCATCAGGATACGAGCAAACCAGCAATTTCCACATTCTCGAAGAGAATTCATCCGACAGCCATACCAAAATCCAGAGCTTCGATCTTTTCGATACGCTGGTTGCCCGCCGCTGCCATGATCCCCTGGAAATTTTCCATATCGTTGAGCGCAAGGCCGGTGTCGCGGGCTTTGCGGACAAACGCCACAGAGTGGAAATGAGCGTGTTCGGGCACCACCCATACGGGCTCGATGATATCTACACGATGATGGTCGCCGACGGTTTTCTCACGGAAAAGCAGGCGAATGTGCTCAAGTGGATGGAGCTTGAGGAGGAGTGGGATCACCTTTTCCCGATTGGTGATGTGGTGGCACGGGTCAATGCCGACGATATCGTCATTTCCGACATGTATCTGCCCTTTGCCTTTATCGAGCGCGTCCTCAAGGAAAAATGTGGCCTTGATAACAAGCTTTATCTCAGCAATTACGGCAAGCACCACAAGCTGATCTGGCCCGAAATTCTCGAGACTTATGATCTGCGCAGCCATTTCGGTGACAACATACAGGCCGATATCATCAGCCCCTCGAGCTTTGGTATCGGCGTGAATTTCGTGACCATCTCCAAATGGGACCGGACCGAGGAAATTCTCCATGCTATCGGTCTGGGGCCATATGCGCATGCCGTGCGTGAAACGCGCCTGCATGCGTTTCACCCCAACATCCATATTCGCCATGCGTTGAATGCTCAGGCCTCGGTCAATATCCCGCTGATGATCCTCGGCACGTTCTGGATCAGGCTGCTGGTCGAGCAGCAGGGAGCCGACAAGATCTTGATGGCCGCCCGCGACTGTAACCTCTGGCACGAGATGGTGTCTTCACGCCATTTTGCCAAAGCCGGAATCCCACACTCGGAATACGTCCGCATTTCCAGATCGGTCTGCTACATCGAATCCGCTGAATACGAGGCCTATTTTCAGGGCAAGCTGGGACGTCAAAATCTGCTCGTCGATTTCGTTGGGACTGGCAGGTCTTTGGGAACAATCGTCCAGCGGATGGGGCGCGGGAACGCCATCACGCCTTGCGTTCTGATGGGCGAACCCAAACTTGCCAACGCCAGTGAATACCGTCCTGAGACGCTTGTCCTCAAGGACTTCCACGAATACCGGATTTTCTTCGAAGCCCTGAACGCGTCTCTCGATGGATCGGCCGTCCTGACCGTTCTCGATAATCATCGCCTCAAGGTTTTGCAGCAGGACAACGAATTCAGTGACCTTGCACGGATGATCATCTCTGCCATGCGCGAGACGTTCGGTCACGTCATGGCGGGGCTCGATCGGTTCGATCCGCCCACGACCATGCCGACGCTGGACAACCTGAAAATTGCGGCAGATGCAATCGCAGAGCTTATTCCTGCCTGGGGTCCAAAGCTCGCCGCCTTGCAGCGAGAACAAAAAAACAACCTGTCGCTCGGCAATCCGTTACATGCCGTGAAAATCGCTTAACCCTTTGATCGCCGGATTACAACCGAGAACGTAGGAAAATCATGCCATCCAGAACCATTCATAACCTGCTGACCGAAGACATGCGCAAGAGAGTTGCGTGGGAAGGCACCAAAGTTCCGCCATTCCCGAGCGTCGATAATACCGTCTCCGGCCAGGTGTGGGCGACGATTCCAGGGGGGCACAAATGGCTTGGCTATTTTCAGACCTATGACCGCGAGTTTGGACGATATCACGGCAAGCAACCCCGTGTTCTTGAAATTGGCGTTTACAAAGGCGCGTCTTTGCAGTTGTGGAGACGTTTCTTCGGAGACGGAGCGGTCATTGTCGGAATCGACATTGACGAAGGCTGCGCACGCTTCAACGCGCCTGAACACGACATCCATGTCGAAATCGGCGATCAGAGCGATCCAAGCTTCTTGCAATCGGTTGTCGACAAATATGGTCCGTTCGACATCATCATCGATGACGGTAGCCATATTGCCTCGCATCAGATCGCGTCCTTCAACGGGCTTTTCACCAATGGGCTCAAGGACACCGGTATTTACTTCGTTGAAGATCTGGAGTGCATGTATTGGGGGCATACCGATGCTTTCCGCGACGCGCCGGTGACGACTGTCGAATTCTTCAAGATGCTGATCGACATTCAAAACAGCATTTTCGAAGATTATAATTACAACGACTTTGCCGTTCACTTGCCAGGGTCGAGACATCAGTACGAAGTGATCGCGCTGGCAAAATCCATCGCGAGCATCAAGTTCGCGCGTGGATTGGTCCTTGTCGAGAAGGCTCCCCAAATTCCACCGCTGACACTTCATTTATAATCTGACCGTTATTGCGATATCTGGCAATGGCGCTCCTGCGCCAACGGTCCTCTGCGGCGCTTGCGACACACCACGGCGAAAAGCGTCACCGATGGTGCCGTGGCCGCTGGCCTATGGTCGGCAGTTCTGTAATAAGGGAGACAGTTGGTAACGAAGGCGATCGATCGTCACTTGTGACGAGAGAGCCTTCGCCTTGTCCCTGGAGTATCTGAATGGCCGCAAGGCTCGTAGCGCTTGTCACCTTGCTTGCTTTTCTTGTCAGTTGCGGCGGGCGCCCCATTGGGGTGATGAACCCGACAGGGCAAAGGGTGCAGGGTACCTCTGCGGTCAATCTTCTGGTTGCCACCACGCGCGCGCCATCCGATGACAAGGCCATTCTGTTCGGGGGAGAGCGCGGGACCGGGCTGAAGGTCGATGCGATCTCCGTTTCCATTCCGCCGGAGGCCAACCGCAAGGTCGGTCAGGTGCAATGGCCGAAGAAGCTGCCCGCAGACCCGCTGAAGAGCTTCACCACCGTTTCCGTCGATCCGCTGAGGACCGACCAGGACGCTCAACACTGGATCAAGCGCAACAGCCTGAAAAACAAGCGCGTTCTCGTCTTCGTACACGGCTTCAACAACCGCTATGAGGAATCGGTCTACCGCTTCGCGCAGATCGTTCATGACTCGAAATCCGATGTGCTGCCGGTCGTTTTCACATGGCCATCGCGCGCCAGCGTGTTCGATTATAATTACGACAAGGAAAGCACCAACTATTCCCGCGATGCGCTGGAAGAAATGCTGACGCGCCTCGCCAAGGATGGTTCGGTCAGTGACGTCACCATCATGGCGCATTCCATGGGCACCTGGCTTGCGGTGGAAGCGCTGCGGCAAATGGCGATCCGCAATGGTCGCGTCTATCCCAAGATCAACAACGTCATTCTGGCGGCACCCGATCTCGATGTGGATGTCTTTGCCCGCCAATATGAGAGCCTCGGCAAGGAAAAGCCGAAATTCACGCTGTTCGTGTCGCAGGATGACAGGGCGCTCAGCCTTTCCCGGCGCATTTCCGGCAATGTTGATCGCCTCGGCCAGATCGATCCCGCCGCAGAACCCTATCGGAGTCAATTGGAGAGTGCTGGCATTACCGTGCTCGATCTCACCAAGCTGAAATCCGGTGATAGCCTGAACCACGGAAAGTTTGCTGAAAGCCCCGAGGTCGTGCGTCTCATCGGCGGGCGGCTGATCGACGGGCAGACGGTGACGGATTCCGATGTCGGTCTCGGCGAGGCCATCGGTGCCGTGGGCATCGGTGCCGCACAAACGGTTGGAACGGCGGCCAGTGTCGTTGTCAGCGCGCCGATTGCGGTGTTTGATCCCCGCACGCGCGAAAATTACGGCCGTCAGGTCGAGCGCCTCGGTCGCTCGGTTGGTAACACCGTCGGTTCGGTGGGGGATACCGCGACGAGCGTGGTCGATCCGCAAGATCTGAGTTCCGGATCACGCGGCGATCTGGACTGCGCCGCCTCTCAAAATCGCGGCAAGTCCGAATGCCGTGATCGCTAGCGCATAATATACAAACAGTATTTTATGCGCTAAGACCTGTCGACGATAATCCATTTTCGGAGTGGTTCCCATGCGCTTCAAACGCACCCTTCAACTCCTCGATGTCCATTGCGAGGGTGAAATCGGGCGTGTCGCCACCGGTGGCGTTCCGAAAATTCCGGGCAACACGGTGGCCGAACAGCTGCATTGGCTGAACACCGACCCGAAAGGGGAGGAGCTTCGGCGCTTTCTGACGCTGGAGCCACGCGGCGCGCCCATCGGTTCCGTCAACCTGCTGCTGCCGCCCAAGCACCCGGATGCAGATGCTGCCTTCGTCATTCTCCAGCCGGATCAGGCACATGCAAGCTCCGGCTCCAACTCCATCTGTGCCACGACAGCGCTGCTGGAAAGCGGCATGGTGGAGATGCAGGAGCCGGAAACGATCGTTACGCTGGAAACGGCCGCCGGTCTGGTCAAGGCCACCGCCACCTGCCGCGACGGTCGTTGCGAGACGGTGAAACTGACCATGGTGCCGTCCTTCGTGCACCAGCTGGATGTCGAGATCGATACGCCGGACTGGGGCCGCATCCGCATGGATATCGCCTATGGCGGTATTTTTTACGCGCTGGTGGATGTGCAGCAGATCGGCCTCACCATAGACAAGGCCAATGCCGCGAAACTGGTGGCTGCGGGCATGGTGCTGAAGGATATCGTCAACCGTGAAATCCCGGTTGCGCACCCTGAAATCCCGGCCATCTCTGGCGTGGCCTATGTGATGTTCCGCGATACCGAGGCCGATGGCACCATCCGCACCTGCACCACCATGTGGCCGGGCCGGGCGGATCGCTCTCCCTGCGGCACGGGAAATTCCGCCAATCTCGCCACGCTACATGCTCGCGGTAGGGTGAAGGTCGGCGATACCTATACGTCGCGCTCCATCATCGGCACGCAGTTTGAGGTCGGGCTTTCCGCCACAACCGAAGTTGCCGGCAGGTCAGCGGTTATTCCCACCATTACCGGGCGCGGCTTCACCTTCGGCATGCACCAGGTCTGGCTCGATCCGAATGATCCGCTGGCGCAGGGATTTGCCATGACGGACGTGTGGGGGCCGCAGGCGGGCGCGATCTAAGCCATGTTTGCTTTGAAAAAGTCTGCTCTGGACGTTGTTTTCTTCCATGGAATGGTGCTAAACGGGCGCAATTCCAGCATGATCCAGAGGTCTTACGATGAAGTCGATCACCCTTCGCCGCCCTGATGACTGGCACCTGCATTTGCGCGATGGTGCGATGCTGGAAGGGGTAATTGGCGACACCAGCCGCCATTTCGGGCGCGCCATCATCATGCCGAACCTCGTGCCACCGGTGGTGACCACGGCAGACGCCATCGCCTACAGGGAGCGCATCGTCAAGGCCATTCCACCAGGTGATCGTTTCGAGCCGCTGATGACGCTGTACCTCACAGAACACACCAGCCCCGACGATGTCGAAGAGGGCAAGAACAGCGGCCTCATCCATGCTGTCAAGCTTTATCCCGCTGGTGCCACCACCAATTCCCACGGTGGCGTCAGGGATATGGACAAGGCCATGCCGGTTCTGGAGCGCATGGCCAAGATCGGCCTGCCGCTCTGCGTCCACGGTGAAGTGACGACCCCGGAGGTCGATATTTTCGACCGTGAAGCGGTCTTCATCGAGACGGTTCTGGAGCCGCTGCGAAAGCGCCTGCCCGAGTTGAAAATCACCATGGAGCATGTGACCACGCAAGACGGCGTGGATTACATCAAGGCATCCAAGGCCAATCTCGCCGGTTCCATCACCACCCATCACCTCATCATCAACCGCAACGCCATTCTGGTCGGCGGCATCAAGCCGCATTATTATTGCCTGCCGGTGGCCAAGCGCGAAGAACATCGCCTCGCCCTGCGGGCTGCCGCCACCTCCGGCGACAAGCGCTTCTTCCTCGGCACGGATTCCGCCCCGCATGTGGACCCGTTGAAGGAATGCGCCTGCGGTTGCGCCGGCGTTTACACCTCCGTCAACACCATGAGCTGCCTTGCCCACGTGTTTGAGCAGGACAACGCGCTCGACAGACTGGAAGCCTTCACCTCGCTCAACGGTCCGGCCTGGTATGGTCTGGCGCCCAACGAAGAGACCATCACGCTGGTGAAGCGCGATGAGCCCGTGAGTTTCCCGGCCAAGATCGAAACCGGTGACGGTACCGTGACGGTGTTTGACCCGATGTTCCCGCTCCACTGGGACGTCGCCTGATTTTTTCAATCGCTGCCGGTTTATCCGGCAGTTTTTCTATGTGCTCGATGACGATAAAGGAAACCGCCCGATGTCCCAGTTCACATTCACGGATCGCGCCCTTGTGGCACAGCTTGTTGCGAAAATGTTGTGGGAAATCAAGGCGGTCCATTTCAATTCGGAAAATCCCTACACCTTCGCTTCCGGTATGAAGAGCCCTGTCTACATCGACATGCGCAAGCTGATTTCGTACCCGCGCATCCGCTCCGCCGTCATGGACTTTGCAGCTGCCAAGATCGTCGCTGATGCGGGCTTTGAAACGTTCGATTGCGTGGCAGGTGGCGAGACGGCGGGCATTCCCTTCGCAGCCTTTCTGGCCGAACGATTGGGCCTGCCGATGATCTATTGCCGCAAGAAGCCCAAGGGCCACGGCCGCAATGCGCAGATCGAAGGCCATATGCCAGAAGGTGCCCGCGTGCTGGTCATCGAGGATCTGACCACCGCTGGCGGCTCCATGTTCACCTTCATCGACGCCATCCGCGCAGCCGGTGGCATCGTCGATCACGGCATTGCGCTGTTTTATTATGGCATCTTCCCCGAAGCCGAAGCACGCTTTGCCAACGGAAACGTAAAACTGCATTACCTCAGCACGTGGCGCAATGTTCTGGACGCAGCCCGCACCGAAAAGCTGTTCGATGACAAGACCCTGTCGGAAGTGGAAGCCTTCCTCGACAACCCGTTGCCATGGTCGGCCGCACGCGGTGGCGTCAGCGAATTGCCGCAATCGTAATCTTGGTTGGGGCCGAATTTCGATCGTGCAACGACTGGCCAATTCGGGTGAAGTTGTTTAAATCGATTTAGTTTTTGATACGGAGAAGAGCCGGATGATCCTGTGTTGTGGTGAAGCCCTGATCGACATGCTGCCGCGTGAGACCACGAAAGGCGAGCCGGGTTTCGCGCCCTATGCAGGCGGCGCGGTTTTCAACACAGCGATTGCGCTGGGTCGTCTCGGCGTTCCCTCCGCCTTCTTCTCCGGCATTGCCGATGACATGATGGGCGACATCCTCAAGGACACGCTGAAAGCCAGCAATGTCGATTACAGCCTCTGCGCGTTCTCGCATCGCCCCTCGACGATCGCCTTCGTGAAACTGGTGGATGGACACGCGACCTATGCCTTTTACGACGAAGGCACGGCGCTGCGCATGCTGTCGGAAAGCGATCTTCCCAATATCGGTGCCGATTGCGAGGCCATGCATTTCGGCGCGATCAGCCTTATCCCCGAACCCTGCGGCTCAACCTATGAAGCACTGTTGATGCGCGAACACGAAACGCGCGTCATCTCGCTGGATCCCAACATCCGCCCCGGCTTCATCAAGGACAAGCAGAAACACCTGGACCGCATCAACCGCATGGCCGCCAAGTCGGATATCGTCAAGTTCTCGGATGAAGATCTGGCCTGGTTCGGTCTGGAAGGCGATGAAGACACGCTGGCCCGCCACTGGCTACACCACGGCGCCAAGCTCGTGGTGGTCACCCGCGGCGCAGAAGGCGCGGTCGGCTACACCGCCAACCTGCGCGTGGAAGTACCGAGCGAACGGGTCGATGTTGTCGATACAGTCGGCGCCGGCGATACGTTCGACGCAGGAATTCTCGCCTCGTTGAAACTTCAGGGCCTGCTCACCAAGCCGCAGGTCGCGGCGTTAACCGAAGAGCAGATCGCCAAGGCGCTGGCGCTGGGTGCCAAAGCTGCGGCTGTGACGGTCTCACGCGCAGGGGCGAACCCGCCTTGGGCGAAGGAGATTGGGCTTTAGGCAGATGTTTCGCCGGTTCTGGCCCAGCGCTTCCCCGCTCTGCCTTTCTTCGGCCAAAACATTCCCTCTATAAGCGGCTATGGAATTTCTCGAGGCCTACATCCCTGAAGACGTCGGCTCCATGCTGGTTATGGCCGTTTTTGCGGTCATCGCCATATGGCTGGTGACGTTCGTTGTACGCAAACTGATCGGAGTTGCGCTACTCGCCGCCATCGTCATCGGCGGCCTGATGGTCTGGCAGAACCCCGCAGTGCTGGGAACCGCGCAAGACACCGCCATGCGCTATTATGACCAGTGGCATGATGGCGGAAAATCCGACGACGGTCAGCGGCGGTGGTAGCATCTGTGGGCCACAATCTAGAAACTGCCCTTGAACCGGGCCATGTCGCCACTCGTCAAAGCTTCAAGATTGGCTTCTATCTTGTCGAGAGGCCAGTCCCACCAGGCAAGGCGTAGGAGCTCTTCGATCACGTCTTGCGAATACCGCATGCGGATAATCCCTGCGGGGTTGCCCCCGACAACCGCATAGGGCGGTACGTCGCGGGTAACCACGGACGCGGCGGCAATGATGGCACCACTACCGATGTGAACTCCAGGCATTATGGCAGCGTTCTGGCCAATCCACACATCATGTCCCACGATTGTGTCTTTGAAGGGCAGGTCCTTGTAGCCGAACGTTTCTTGCTTGAATATCCGAAACGGGTATGTCGTAAACCCCGTCATAGGATGGTTGGCAGAACTTGTGATGAAGTAACAACCTCTCGCAATCTGGGCAAATTTGCCGATGACAAGCCGCTCGCCAGCTTGCGGACCGAGGAAAGTTGCGAGGATCGCGGCTGTGTCTTCAAGCTTGCCAGAATGCGTGTAGTAGCTGAAATCACCAATTTCCATGCGCGGATGATCGACGACGTTATTAAGATGGATTGTCTCTTTGAACACGGTTCCGTCTGGCAGCGTTATTGGATAGACGGCCTTTGCGTTGAGAAGAGCCATATGAACCTCCCTACGGAATACACGGCCCTCAGGCTATTGGGTCGGAGCCGCAGAATCCACCCACAGCTTAATATGTCTCTGATGAATTATATTGATGGGCCGAACATTCGGCCACAGGCATGGAAAACTAAGAATTCCGCCTCCCACGCAATCTCATTCGTTGATATCGCTTCAAATACGCTGAAAATGGGATCATCCCTCCTCTTTATGCGTTAAGCCGCTGCTGCGGTCGTCGCGCTATTATGGAATTTCAATATGTCTTCTTCTTCCCCAACGGCCAAAAGGCCGTTTTATACGTCTTTCGGCTTCCAAGTCTTCGCTGCCATGGTCGTTGGCCTCATACTGGGCTACATCGCCCGGCAGATGGGAGCGACCGAGGCCGGGCCGAACTGGCTGGTGCAAACGTTGGCCACCATCGGCACAATTTTCGTACAGTTGTTGCGGGCGCTGGTGCCGCTTTTGATCTTTACGGCTATCGTTGCCAGCATCGCCAATCTGCGCGAGTTGAACAATGCGGCGCGGTTGGTGTGGCAGACGCTCCTGTGGTTTGCCATCACGGCGCTGATTGCCGTTCTGATCGGCATTACGCTGGGTCTTCTCATCCAGCCGGGCATCAATTCAGGCGTTGCGGCGACGGCTGCTGCGGCGCCCTCCAGCACCGGCTCGTGGCTCGATTTTCTCAAAGGATTGATCCCCGCCAACCTGCTGGGTCTTCAGGCATCCACCAAGATCAGCGATACGAGTGCAACGACCTCGCTCAACTTCAATGTGTTGCAAATATTGGTGATTTCCATTGCCGTCGGCATTGCAGCCTTGCAGGTGGGTGAAAAGGCGGAGTCGTTTCTGGCGTTCAATCGCTCGCTTCTGGCCATTACCCGGAAAATTCTGTGGTGGGTCATCCGTCTCACACCGATCGGTACCATTGGTCTTCTGGGCAATGCCGTTGCCGTCTATGGCTGGGAGGCGCTGGCCTCGCTCGGCTGGTATTCGGCAGCGATTTATATCGGTCTCGCGCTGGTTCTATTTGTGGTCTACCCGATTATTCTGACCGCAAACGGGCTGAACCCTGTCCGCTTCTTTTCAGGCGCCTGGCCTGCGATACAGCTGGCTTTCGTGTCCCGTTCGTCCATCGGTACTTTGCCAGTTACGGAACAGGTAACAGAGCGCAATCTGGGCGTGCCGCGTGAATATGCAGCCTTTGCCGTGCCGCTGGGCGCGACGACCAAGATGGACGGGTGTGCGGCGATCTACCCTGCGATTTCGGCTATCTTCGTCGCGCAGTTCTACGGCGTGCCGCTCGGCATTCAGGAGTATGTGCTGATCGCCTTCGTCTCCGTGCTGGGTTCGGCGGCAACCGCTGGCCTGACCGGCGCAACGGTCATGCTGACGCTGACGCTCTCCACGCTCGGTCTTCCTCTTCAAGGTGTTGGCCTGTTGCTGGCGGTGGATCCGATTCTCGATATGGGCCGCACGGCGGTCAACGTGGCAGGACAAGCATTGATCCCGACCATCGTGGCGAAACGTCAGGGCATTCTGGATCAGGCCGCTTATGACCGTGAGGATGGAATTGACGCGCTCGACCCGACCATGGTGCCTGCGGAATAGAGTCTGGATCATCGCTGAAAACAACAAAACCCGCTGGGCGACCAGCGGGTTTTCGCTATGTGAGGCCGCTTGACGTGCTTACTTTGTCAGGCCGGACAGCGCTTTGACGAGGCCCTGTGTCGAGCTGTCGTGGCCATCGGTGCTTTCCTTGCCTTCCACCACTGGCAGCAGACCCGTCGCGAGTTCCTTGCCCAGTTCCACGCCCCACTGGTCGAAGGAATTGATGCGGAAGAGGACACCTTCCACAAAGACGCGGTGTTCGTAAAGCGCGATGAGGCGACCGAGCGCGAAGGGTGTCAGCTTGTCGTAGACGAAGGTGATCGACGGGCGGTTGCCGGTGAAGACGCGGTGCGGGGCGATGAAGTCGGCTTTCCTGTCGTCCATGCCCTTCGAGGTCAGTTGCTCCTTGGCCTCGGCAAGTGTGCGGCCCTTCATCAGCGCTTCCGATTGCGCAAGGCAATTGGCGATGAGCAACTGGTGCTGGTGGCGCAGGTTCGGCTCGAAGCCGTTGGCGGCAATCATGAACTCGGCAGGAATGACGCTCGTGCCCTGATGGATCAGCTGGTAAAAAGCATGCTGACCGTTGGTGCCGGGCTCGCCCCAGACCACCGGGCCGGACTGGCCTTCGACAGGGGTGCCGTCGATGGTAACGCCCTTGCCGTTGGATTCCATATCCAGTTGTTGCAGATAGGCCGGGAAGCGAGACAGGCGCTGGTCGTAGGGCAGGATGGCGCGTGTCGGGTAATCCAGCACATTGCGGTGATAAAAGCCGATAAGCCCGAGCAGCATCGGCAGGTTCTGGCGCACGGGCGCCTCGCGGAAATGCGTATCCATGGCATGGGCGCCATCGAGGAATTTTCCGAAATTCTCTGGACCAACAGCGATCATGAGCGGCAGACCAATGGCCGACCAGATGGAATAACGACCGCCAACCCAATCCCAGAAGCCGAAGACCCGGTCGCTGTCGATACCGAATTTGGCAACCTTGTCCAATGCGGTGGAGACGGCGCAGAAATGATGCTTCACAGCGTCTTCGCCCAACGCATCGGCAATGAACGCGCGGGCCGTCGCGGCATTGGTCATCGTCTCGATGGTCGTGAAGGTCTTGGATGCGATGATGAAGAGCGTGGTTTCCGGCTCGATCTGCTTCAGCGTATCGGCAATGTGCGCGCCATCGATGTTGGAGACGAAATGGGCGCGGGGGCCGTCATGGAACGGAGCCAGTGCCAGGGTGGCCATAACAGGACCAAGATCCGAGCCGCCAATGCCGATATTGACGACATCGGTGATTTTTTTGCCCGTTGCACCCTTGAGCGTGCCGGAGCGGATGGCATCGGCAAATTTGCCCATGGCAGCGAGAACGCCGTTCACATCCGGCATCACATCCTTGCCGTCGACCATGACAGGTGCGTTGGAGCGGTTGCGTAGTGCAGTGTGCAGCACGGCGCGTCCCTCGGTGAAGTTGATCTCTTTGCCGGAGAACATTTCATCGCGCTTCTTCTGGACGCCGCCCTCGACGGCAAGCTTTTCGAGAAGCGCGAGAACCTCGTCATTCACCGCGCATTTGGAAAAATCCATCAACAGGTCATCGAAGCGGACGCTGAACTGCTCGAAACGGTTGGCGTTGGCGGCAAATGCGGCGCGAAGATCGGTGGCCGCAGTTTTGGCGGCGGTGGATTTCAGGTTTTCGACGATGGCCTGCATGGAATGCTCCTCATGCTCCGGGAAAGGATGAGGAAGCTATTCTTTTTCATCGGGCTAAATCAAGGCGAGATCGGCTAAATCGATTGAAATATCGTGAAGTGCACCAATCAGTTAGCCAGCTTTCGAAGTTCACGCCGCAGGATCTTGCCGACATTGGTCTTTGGCAGTTCCGTCAGGAACTCGATATGCTTGGGCCGCTTGTAGTTGGTCAGGCTTTTTGCGCAGAATGCCTTCAGATCGTCAGCGGTGAGGCTGGCATCCTTTTTAACAACGTAAAGCTTTACCGCTTCGCCGGAATGTTCGTCGTTAATCCCCACGGCGGCACATTCCTGTACACCGGGATGGGCCGCGGCCACCTCTTCGATCTCGTTCGGATAGACATTGAACCCGGACACGAGGATCATATCCTTCTTGCGATCGACGATCTTCGTATAGCCACGGTTGTCCAGAAACCCAATGTCGCCGGATCGGAAGAAGCCGTCCGGTGTCATGACCTTTGCGGTTTCATCGTCGCGCTGCCAGTAACCAGCCATGACCTGAGGGCCGCGGATGCAAATCTCGCCCACCTCACCAAGCGGCAGACTGTTGCCGTCATCGTCGCGAATGTCGATATCGGTCGAAGGCATGGGAAGCCCGATCGTGCCGCTGAAATCCGGCACCCCGAGCGGGTTGACCGTGGCAACTGGCGACGTTTCGGACAGACCGTAACCTTCGCAGATATGGGTGCCTGTCACAGAGGCCCAACGTTCCGCAATCGGTCGCTGTACTGCCATTCCGCCGCCCATGACAAGAACCAGCGACGAGAGATCGAGCTTGCGAAATTCCTCATTGTTCAGGAGCGCATTGAACAGCGTGTTGATACCGGGGAAGATGTGAGGCTTGTAACCTGCCAGCTCCTTGACGAAGCCGGGAATGTCGCGTGGATTGGCGATCAGCAGATTGTGACCACCCAGCGCAATGCCCATCAGCGAATTCACCGTCAAAGCAAAAATGTGGTAAAGGGGCAGGGCACACACGAAGTTCAAGACCTCTGGTCGGGTCCTGTTGACGAAGCCGGGTTCCATCCACAGCGCGATCTGGCTTTTGTTGGCCAGAAGATTGGCGTTGGTGAGCACAGCACCCTTGGAAACACCCGTCGTACCACCGGTATATTGCAGGAAGGCCACGTCGTTGAGGCCGATATCGGTCGGTTTCAATTCCATCTGGCGCGATTGCGCGAGCATAGCCTTGTAGGTGACGGCCTGCGGCAGCGCATAGGCCGGAACCATCTTCTTGACCTTGCGCACGACGAGATTGACGATGTGGCCCTTGAGGCCCAGCAGATCGCCCATGGACGCCACGACGACATGCTTCACATCCGTCTTCGGCAACGCCTGTTGGGCGACATGGGCGAAGTTTTCGAGCACGAACAGCGCTTTGGCGCCGGAATCTTTCAGCTGGTGTTCCAACTCGCGGGGCGTATAGAGAGGGTTGACGTTCACCACGACCAATCCTGCGCGCAGAATAGCGTAGGTCGCAACCGGGTTCTGGAGAATGTTGGGCATCATGACCGCAACGCGGTCACCCTTTTGCAAGCCCAACTGTTGCAACCAAGCACCGACGCGGCGGGTCTGTTCTTCCAGCTGGCGATAGGTCAGGGACTTGCCCATGGAGGAAAATGCCTTGCGATCGGCATAGCGTTCGCAGCTTTTTTCCAGCAGCTCTGCAAGGGAGGAATTACCAAGGTCGGGAATCTCCGCAGGCACGCCTTGCGGATAGGATGCAAGCCAGGGTCGCGGCAGACTATCCGTTTCCTGGCGGCTAAAACTCACGTCGCTCATATCCGTCCTCCCATGCTGGCATTTGCAATCACTGCAACGTGCGGTCATCCCTGCCAGCTCCTCGGCGTGATGATGCACCTATGATTGCAACTGTAGATGAAGCCTCCAAAACCATCCACTCACATCAGCGTATTTAACTCTAACGTAAACGTCAACTATCGCGCCGGCCAAATCCGGGATGCCTGCTGGGGACATCATGTTTGGTTTTTGACTTTAATCCTGATTTGAGCGATCAACAAAACCGCATCAGAAAAACACGGAACCCTGACATGCCAGAGACCGCCGCTCTCCACCTCAGCACCATCGGAAAGCGCTTTGGCGATGTGGATGTGCTCGAGGGTATCGACCTGACGGTCATGCGCGGCGAGATCATCTGCCTTGTTGGTCGTTCAGGCTGCGGAAAGTCCACCCTGTTGCGCATGATTGCAGGTGTCGAAACGCCCGATGCCGGTTGTATCATGATGAACGGGCGCGAAATTGCCGGGCCGACGACCTTCATGGAGCCTGAAAAGCGGCGTATCGGTTTTGTGTTTCAGGACTATGCGCTGTTTCCGCATTTGACGGTCGAGCAGAATGTTCTTTTCGGCCTGAAAGGGCAGCCCAAACATCAGGCGCGGGCGCGTGCTATCGAGATGATCGAGCATGTCCGACTGGCGGATCTGGCCAGGCGCTATCCGCATACGCTTTCCGGCGGTGAGCAGCAACGTGTGGCGCTGGCGCGTGCCTTGGCACCCAAGCCTGACATTCTGCTGATGGACGAGCCTTTCTCCAATTTGGATCGCGGGCTTCGTGACAGCGTGCGCGAAGAAACGCTGAGCCTCCTGCGAGACCTGAAAACGACCGCCATCATGGTCACGCACGACCCCGAAGAGGCTTTGTCTGCGGGCGATCGCGTGGTGCTGATGGAGGAAGGCCGTATCGTGCAGACGGGCACCGGCTACGAGTTGCACGACAATCCCGTCAGCCGTTATGCCGCAGATTTCTTCTGCTCCTTCAACAAGGTGGAAGGCACCGTCAGAAACGGACACCTGGAAACACCGATCGGACGCTTTGCCCATAAGGGCGATCTGCGTGAAGGGGAGAAGGCCCTCGCCTATATTCGTCCCGCCGCGATCACCATATCTCCGTTCAAGACCAGCGCGGCAATTTGCGGGCGCATCACCGACCGTGTGTTCATGGGCGAGATCGAACAGGTTTCGGTGAGCGTGGAAGGCCTCCTGAAGGACGTGCGGGTCCGCAGCATGCGCCGGATGCCTCTCGATGTCGAGGAGGTCAATCTTTTGGTAGAGCAGGAGGCCGTCCTGACCTTTACCTCAGATTGAACATCTGAATTCAGACCCGGAAAAAGCCCTTATATTCAACTCAAAGTGAGAGAAACGCGCTGAAATCCGGGTGCGCATAACTTGATTTATCCGATCAGGTATGGTGCATGCAGTTCCGACATCATTTTCACGTCACAGGGACATAGGCATGACATCACTGACCGTCACCAAAATTGCACTTCTGGCTAGCACCATGGCCTTTTCGGCCGGAGCGGTACATGCTGCGGAACTGAACATCTATACGACCCGCGAGCCGGCCCTGATGCAGCCGCTGCTGGATGCCTTCACCAAGGAGAGCGGCGTCAAAGTTAACTCCGTATTCCTCAAGGACGGTCTGGCAGAGCGCGTCTTGAGCGAAGGTGCGAGCTCGCCCGCTGACGTTTTGATGACGGTCGATGCTGGAAATCTGGTCGATCTGGTTGAAAAGGGTGTGACGCAGCCTGTCGAATCCGAGGTTCTCACCAAGGCCATTCCAGCCGAACTGCGCGATGCCAAGGGCAACTGGTTTGCACTGTCCATGCGTGCTCGTGTTCTTTACGCAGCCAAAGACGTCGATGTCGCGACGTTCAACTACGAAGACCTCGCTGACCCGAAATGGAAGGGCAAGGTGTGCATTCGCGCAGGCCAGCACCCTTACAACACCGCACTTTTTGCAGATTACATTGCTCACCACGGTGCTGAAGCCACCGAAAAGTGGCTGGCAGGCGTGAAAGACAATCTGGCCCGCAAGGCTGGCGGCGGTGACCGTGATGTCGCCAAGGATATTCTCGGCGGTATTTGCGAGATCGGCATTGCCAATTCCTATTATGTCGGCCTGATGCGCTCCGGCAAGGGTGGCGAAGAGCAGGTCAAGTGGGGCGAGGCCATCAAGGTCGTCCTGCCAACGTTCAAGGATGGCGGCACGCAGGTGAACGTATCAGGTGCAGCCGTCGCCAAAAACGCGCCGAACAAGGCCGAGGCCGTCAAGCTTCTGGAATATCTGGTTTCCGATGAAGCCCAGAAGATCTATGCGGAAGCCAATTACGAATACCCGGTTAAAAAGGGCGCGGCGCTCGACAAGATCGTTGCCTCTTTCGGTGACCTGAAAGTCGATACCAAGCCGCTGACGGAAATCGTATCTCATCGCAAGCAAGCCAGCCAACTGGTCGACAAGGTCGGTTTCGACAATTAAGGGCTAGGGGACATAGCGCCTTGAACGGGCGTTGATGTCCAGGCCACAGCAGCGACTTTGGTCTCTTTGATCTCAGGCGCCCGTGTCACGCGGGCGCCTTGCCTGTTTCAAGCAACCCGTGTTTTCGCACGGTCAATTCCCCAAGATCAGTATGCACGCCAGCACCACCAAAGCCATTTCGTCCAGACCCAGACTGCGGATAAACTCTGCATTCTGGTGGCTGTTGACGTCCTGCGTCATCGCCGCGCTGGCCATGCAGCCTTTGCTGGCGCTGCTATCGGAAGCGATCAAGGGATCGAACGGTCTTTGGGCGCATCTGCGCGATACAGTGCTGACCACGGCCCTTCCCGAAACGTTGATCCTTTTGCTCGGTGTCGGCGTTCTGGCAGGGGTTATCGGCACAACCAGTGCCTGGCTTGTCAGCGCCTATGATTTTCGCGGGCGAAAGCTCCTGGAGTGGGCGTTGTTGTTGCCGCTGGCCATGCCGACCTATATCGTCGCCTACGCCTATCTGGATATTTTGCATCCGCTGGGGCCGGTGCAGGGAGCGATGCGCTGGATCCTGGGATATTCCAGTCCGCGCGAATTTCGGTTGCCCGATATCCGCTCGATGACCGGTTGCATCATCCTGCTCGGCTTCGTGTTGTATCCCTATGTTTACATTCCGGTCAGGGCGATGTTTCTGACGCAGGCTGGAAACCTCCTCGATGCTGCGCGTATGCTCGGCACGTCGAGGCGGGCGCTGTTTCTCAAGGTCGCGGTGCCGCTTGCCCGCCCTGCCATCGCGGTCGGCGTCAGCCTCGCGCTGATGGAGGCGCTCAACGATATCGGCGCCTCGGAGTTTTTAGGCGTGCGAACGCTGACCGTGTCCATCTATACCACCTGGGTCACCAAATCCGATTTGCCGGGGGCAGCGCAGATTGCGCTGTGCATGTTGCTTCTGGTCGTCGCGCTGGTTGCCATGGAACGATGGGCGCGGCGCCGGCAGCGTTACTCCAGCTCGGCACAAAAAAGCACCGCCCTGACCCCCGCGCGTCTTCAAGGGGCGCGCGCTGCTGCTGCATTTTTGCTTGGTGGTCTGCCGATCCTGGTCGGCTTCATTGCCCCGGCGATCTATCTGGTCACGGAAGCATGGAAGCGATTTCAGTTCAGCGGGCTATCGCAGCGGTTTGCGGATGAGGCGATGAACACGGTGCTGTTTGCAGGTGTCGCGACCATGGCAACGATCGTGGCAGGGCTGGTGGTCGCCTACGCCATGCGGCTTGTCCCGGGTCAGGTCTCGCGCTGGTCTTTCAGCCTGGCAACCGTCGGCTATGCAGCACCGGGAACCGTGATCGCCATCGGCGTGCTGATCGCCCTTGGCGGGTTCGATCGATTTGTCGATGCGACGATGCGGCAATGGTTCGGAGTGTCCACCGGCCTTTTGCTGATCGGCAGCGGCTCTGCCCTGATCTTTGCCTATATGGCACGTTTCCTGACCATTGCAGGGGGCGGGATCGATGCGGGGTTGAGCCGCATCCCCCTATCTCTCGATCAGGCCTCCCGCACGCTAGGCCGCACCTCGACTGCAACCTTCCGCAGCATCCACCTGCCACTTTCCAAGGCAGCGATAGCCGCAGCCGCCCTTCTCGTTTTCGTGGATTGCGTGAAAGAATTGCCCGCGACGCTGCTGCTGCGCCCGCTCAACTTCGAGACATTCGCCACGCATCTGTATGGTGAGGCGGCACGCGGCACCTATGAGGAGGCGTCGATCGCCGCGTTGGCCATCGTCATCGTGGGTATTTTGCCGGTCATGCTGCTGGCGCGAGTCGGACGTATCAGGGCTTGACCGCGACGCCGTGAGGGACTTTCCATTTGTCAAAGCTCGCTTCCCGCAGTAATCATGATAAATCAAATCATGTTTATGCAAAGGAGCTAGCATGCTGGTAGCGCAATCTGAATTGGCAACGGAAAATGGCAGTCAATATCTCGTCCAGCTTTTCAAACACTTTGCCCACAAGATCGAGGTCAGCTACTCCGAAACCCACGGGGACTGCGAATTCGATTTCGGCAAGGCCAGCCTCGATGCGCATAGCGATCGTCTGACGATCGCCATCACGGCACCGGACGAAGAAAAGCTGGAGCGAGCAAAATCGGTGGTCGAAAGCCATCTGCTGCGCTTTGCATTTCGCGAGGAGGTGGACAAGCTCGATTGGCATTAAGGGGACAAAAGGCGGAACGATTTCGCGGCCTGAGGATTTACAAGTCATAACGAATATAACGCAAAGGAGGAAACGTTATGGTACATCACACCCCTCAGCCCGGTCAGGATCCTTACGTCAAGGATACCCCAAGTTTTATTGCCAGCGACAAGGTCGAAGGCACGAGCGTCTACGGTGCAGACAGCAAGAAAATCGGCTCGATTCAGCGCGTCATTCTGGAAAAGCGCGGGGGCCGTGTCGCCTACGCCGTTCTGAGCTTTGGCGGCTTTCTCGGCATCGGAGACGACTACTATCCACTGCCGTGGGAAAAGCTGCATTACGACGAAGAGCTTGATGGCTATCGCATCGATCTTACGAAAGAGCAGATCGAGAATGGTCCCAAATTCGCAAACCGCGATGATGACAGCCTTTTCGGCAACGACGATCGTAAGGTCTACGATTACTACGGCGTCCCGCCATACTGGATGTAGCATCAACGAAAAATGGCCCCGACTGGGGCCATTTCAGACTGCTGACAAACCCCTGGTCACATCGGGGGGGTTATGATTCATTGGGACATGTTGAAGAAACCTGCTCCCGAA
>NZ_RXPG01000028.1:1726-370477 GCF_023757665.1 Rhizobium skierniewicense Ch11 | reverse complement strand
CGAAAACACCACCTGAACGAGAAGCCCAAAAACGCAAAAACCCACCGACAAAAATCGGCGGGTTTGTCAGCAGTCTGAGCCCCGCTTGCGGGGCTTTTTGGTTGGCGTGTCATTTGCGTGGGAGGACACTTATTTCTGCGCTGACTTGCGGGACTTGGTCTTTGGTTTGGCGGCCTCGGTAGCAAGGGCCAGTTTCACATCTGCCTTTTTGCGGTGTGCTGGCTTGGTGGCCTTCGAGTTCTGCAACAGTGCATATTCCTGCTTGGCCTGCTCCCAATGGTCGGCATCACGCCCATGCTGACGCCCATCTTTTTCCCAGAGGGTGTAGGCGCGTTTGCTGATCCAATCATTTTCTGAAACCGGCATTTCTATCTCCCGTTAGAATGTCATCAGCCATGGGATGGCTGTCTGAATGCGCCGGCTGCAACGCTTAAAAAAAATGAGCGCGCCGGTATTTTACCAAAATATTACATGCCATGATTCTCAGGGGCGTCAAGTTAATTTGCTGCACTGCAAGAGCTCTGGCATTCCTGTTTGTCGAGCAATTTCAAACATTCGATTGCTTCCGGTGTTGCATACCCAACGATAAATGTTGCGTGAAGTTCCTTCGTCCTCCACATTGCTGTTGCAGCGCAATGCTTTTGAGGAGGAGACATGGTGCAGCAGAGCTCAACGACAGATGAGGTCATCGTCGAAACACGCGGTCATGCCGGTCTGATCCGCCTCAACAGACCGAAAGCCATCAACAGTCTCAACCAGGCAATGGTGTCAGGCATGAAGGCTGGGCTTGACGCTTTTGCACGCGATGCCGCCATAACATGCGTGATTTTATCCGGCGAGGGGGAGCGCGGTTTATGTGCTGGCGGCGATGTGCGCCAGATCCATGCCATGAAATCAGCTGGCGAGATGGACCGCACCCGATTCTGGCGGGATGAGTTTCCGCTGAATGACACGATCTCCCATTATCCCAAGCCCTATATCGCGCTGATGGATGGCATCGTCATGGGCGGTGGCGTCGGTATTTCGTCCCATGGCCGGTATCGGATCGTCACGGAACGCACCCGCCTCGCCATGCCGGAAACTGCCATCGGCTATTTCCCCGATGTCGGCGCGACATGGCTTTTGCCCAGGGCACCAGGCGAAGTGGGTTGCTGGCTTGGACTGACCGGGCGCGAGATCGGCGCAGCCGACGCGATCTATGCGGGTCTTGCCGATTATCATGTCGCGTCCCACCGACTGCCGGAGCTGGTGCATGCACTGGCTAAGGTCTCGTTTGCCGCTGATATCGGTGCCGTCATCGAAGGTTTTTCCAGCAGGCCGGAAGAAAACGGTTTTCTGTGTTTTCACCGGAGCGAGATCGATACGGCGTTCGGCTTCGACACGGTTGACGATATCATCGATGCCTTGGCATCGACCAAGAGTGATTTCGCACGAGAGACGCTCAAAGCCCTGCACTCGCGCTCGCCGACCAGCCTCAAGCTGACCTTGCTCCTTTTGCGGCTGGGACGGGAGAGTTCTGGTCTGGTCGAGTGTCTGGAACGTGAATTCGTTGCGGGTTGCGCGGTGTTGCGCAACCATGATTTTTACGAGGGCGTGCGTGCGGCGCTCATCGACAAGGATCGCCAGCCCTCATGGCGTCCCGACACCTTGGCGCAGGTCAGTGATGCGCAGCTTGATCGATATTTTGTTGCCACAGAACCGCCCCTGTTTCGCGATCATCGCCTGTGATTTTTGCGGCGCGAAACATATGTTCGACTTCGACTGTCGCTGCAGCAAAACATTCTAAAATCCACTTGCGGTGCGTAGCGCCATTCCTCGCAGCTTGAATAGCGCTTCCTTATCTTGCCGGTACAATTTGTGCTGTGGGGAATTCCATGAAACGGATCATGCTTATCGGTGCTGCTGTCGCAGCGCTTCTGTCGACCTCTGCCTCGGCGCAGGAGCCGAAAACGCTTCTCAACGCGTCCTATGACGTGGCGCGTGAGGTTTTTGCCGCCGAAAACGAAGCCTTCGTCAAGGTGCATCCGGGCGTAACCGTCGATCAGTCGCATGCGGGAACATCCAAGCAGGCGCGCGCCATCGTCGAGGGTCTGGAAGCCGACGTCGTGACCTTCAACCAGGTGACGGATATCGATTTTCTGGTGAAGCAGGGCTTCGTTTCTGCCGATTGGAAGAAGAGTTTCGCGAATGATGCATCGCCCTTCTACTCGTTTCCGTCCTTCCTCGTTCGTGCTGGAAACCCCAAGAACATCAAGGATTGGGACGATCTTGTCCGGGACGATGTGAAGCTCGTTTTCCCCAACCCCAAGACATCTGGTAACGCCCGTTACACGTACTTGGCAGCGACGGCGTTCGCGAAGGAAAAGTTCAACAACGACGAAGCCAAGGTTGAGGACTTCATCAAGAAGATCTTTGCCAACACGCCTGTCTTCGACACCGGAGGCCGCGCTGCCACCACAACCTTTGTCGAGCGTGAAGTGGGCGACGTGCTGATCACTTTCGAGGCTGAAACACGTGGTATCGCCAAGCAATATGGCAAGGACAAAGTCGAAAGTGTCGTTCCATCGGTGAGCCTTCTCGCGGAATTCCCCGTGGCCGTCGTGGACAAGGTGGTCGACAAGCGGGGTTCGCGTGAACTGGCAAAGACCTATCTCGATTTCCTCTACACCGAGGAAGGCCAGCGCATTGCCGCGCAGTTCGGTCACCGCGTCCACAATGAAAAGGTCGCGGGCGAATTCAAGGATCAGTTTCCACAGATACGCCTCGTCAATGTCAACGATGTCTTTGGCGGTTGGGACAAGATCCAGACAGAGCACTTCGCATCCGGTGCCGTGCTTGATACGCTTTACGGCAGCCGTTAATTGCTGATTTTGGGTTCGCTTGACCCGGTGGGCCTCCCGCCGGGTCGCTTTTGCATGATAGGGGACGGGTTTGAGACGCAATGTTTTGCCGGGGCTGCGATTGTCGCTCGGCGTGACCCTTCTCTATGTCGGCATCATCGTCGTCCTGCCGCTGGCCGCACTGGTGTTCAAGGCGGCCAGTCTGGGCCCTGCCGAATATTGGGCCATCATCTCGTCACCGCGCGCCGTCGCAAGCTACCGCGTCACCGTGCTGTGCGCTCTTGTGGCCACGCTGTTCAATGTCGTCTTCGGCCTCGCATTGGCATGGGTGCTGACCCGCTACCGCTTTCCGGGCTACCGTATCGTCGATGCGATCGTTGATCTGCCGTTTGCGCTGCCCACCGCTGTCGCGGGCATCGCACTGACGGCCCTGTTTGCCGGAAACGGCTGGTTCGGCTCGATCCTTGCCCATGCCGGTATCAAGGTGGCTTACACCCCGCTTGGCATCATCATCGCCATGGCCTTTACCAGCCTTCCTTTCATCGTGCGTACGGTGCAGCCTGTGCTGGAAGATTTGGACCCGGCGCTGGAAGAGGCGGCGCAGTCTCTGGGTGGCTCGGATTTCGAGATTTTCCGAAAGGTTATTCTACCCCTGCTGACACCTGCCATTCTGGCTGGCCTGTCGCTGTCCTTTGCCCGTAGCCTTGGCGAGTTCGGCGCGATCATCTTCATCGCCGGCAATCAGCCGTTTTCAACCGAGATCACGTCGCTTCTCGTCTTCATCCGGCTGGAGGAATATGATTATCAGGCTGCAGCCGCGATCGCCTCGGTGCTGCTGCTCACGGCCTTCGTCATGCTCGCCGTCACCAATGTTCTGCAAACGCGTGCCATGCGTTATACGGGGAGGAGCTAACCCATGAGTGCTCATTCCCTTCGCCGTAAGCCGCCTCGCGTGGGTGACGCACCTCTCGTGCGCCGCTCGCTGATTGCTTTCGTTCTGATCATGGGTGCCTTGCTTGTCGTCGCGCCCTTGCTGATCATCGGCGTCGAAGCCTTCTCTCAGGGGTGGAAGACCTATACGGCGACCATCAATCACCCCGATACGCGCCACGCCATCATGCTGACGGTGATCACGGCGCTGATTGCGGTGCCGGTCAATACCGCCTTCGGCATTGCCGCCGCTTGGGCGATAACCAAATTCGATTTCAGAGGCCGTCGCTTTCTCCTCGTCCTCATCGAAATTCCCTTTTCCATCTCGCCCATCGTGGCAGGCGTCGCCTATCTCTTCGTCTACGGTTTGCAAGGCCTGCTTGGTCCGTTCTTCGCGGCCTATGACATCAAGGTGCTGTTTGCCCTGCCTGGTATCGTGCTGGCCTCCATGTTCGTGACCGCCCCCTTTGTGGCACGCGAACTGATCCCGCTGATGCAGGCGCAGGGACGTGATCTTGAGGAAGCGGCGACATCGCTTGGTGCATCCGGCTGGCGCACCTTCTGGTCTGTTACCCTGCCCAACATCAAATGGGCGCTGCTCTACGGCGTCGTGCTGTGCAACGCGCGTGTGATGGGTGAGTTCGGTGCAGTGTCGATCGTATCCGGCAATATTCGCGGCCAGACCAACACGCTGCCTTTGCATATCGAGCTGCTCTATCACGATTATCAGGCCGCTGGCGCCTTCGCCTCGGCATCCATCCTCGCGGCTCTCGCCGTCGTCACGATCATTGCCAAGGTCGCGCTGGAAAAGCGCGGGGCAGGCCGTGGCGCGAGGAAAACCGCTGCCGCACCGGAGATTAGCGCATGAAAATCCGTCTCGAAAATGTGGTGAAGACCTTCGATCGTTTTCGTGCGGTGCGCGATGTCTCGCTGGATATCGAAAGCGGCGAGTTGCTGGCGCTCCTCGGTCCGTCCGGATCGGGCAAGACGACGATCCTGCGCATGGTCGCCGGGCTCGAATATACCGATGGTGGCCATATCTATTTCGGCGATGAGGACGCCACCAACATTCCGGTGCGCGACCGTGGCGTCGGTTTCGTGTTCCAGCATTACGCGCTCTTCCCGCATATGACGCTCCACGAAAACATCGCCTTCGGGATGAAGGTCTCCAAGGTCAAGCGCGACAGGGCCGCCATCGATGCGCGCGTTGACGAGTTGCTGCGGCTGGTCAAGCTGGATGGGTTGGGTGAACGGTTCCCTTCGCAGATTTCCGGCGGTCAACGCCAGCGCGTCGCACTGGCTCGTGCTCTTTCCGTCGATCCAAAGGTGCTGCTGCTGGATGAACCCTTCGGCGCGCTGGATGCCAATGTGCGGCGCGATCTTCGCCGCTGGCTGCGCGAAATCCACAGAGAACTCGGCATCACCACCATCTTCGTCACCCATGATCAGGAAGAGGCGCTGGATCTGGCCGACCGCGTGGTCATTCTCAACCAGGGAGAGATCGTGCAGCAGGGCACACCGAAAGAGGTCTGCCGCCAGCCGAACTCGTCCTTCGTCATGCGTTTCCTGGGCGATGCCAACCGCATCTCCGGCACCGCCCGCGCGGGCAAGGTTTTCGTCGGTTCAGCCGAAGTGCCCTTCGCCTATAGCCAGGGCGACGGCCCGGTCGACATCTACGCCCGCCCCAATGATCTGGAGTGGGGAAACCTGCATGATGGCATTCCGGCGCAGGTGACCCGCGTGCTGGACCGCGCAGGCGACCGGCGCGTCATCGCCTCGACGACGGAGGGCGATCTGCTGGAATTCGATGTTCCCCCGGAAACGACCGTTGAAGCAGGTGACCACGGCCACATCGTCATTCGCCGCGCCAAGATTTTTCCGGCGGGTTAAGCGCTGAGTTCGAACGTCGTTTCGGCCAACGCCTCGCCATTCACTATCAGCTGTATCAGGTGCAGGCCAGGATAATGCTTGCGGGTTGTGAAATCCCGGATGGCGCGGCTGATGGAGAGTGTGCAACACTCTTCCGGTTGAAGGCTCAGCTCTTTCCATTTGAAAATCTTGGGTGAGGTGCCGCCGCCTTTCTTCACGTAGTGAACGGCGTAGTCGATCACCAGTTTCTGTGGCTGTCCGGATTTCGAGCGAAGCGATGCCGAAATCCGGACAGCGCCGCCAAGTGGTAATGCATCTGGCGTCACCTGAAACGCCTCTATCGCAATCTCCGCTTTTTCATGCGCGCCAAGATGCGCGAGCGCCGAAACGTCGCCCTTCTTCACCAAGGTTCGCAACGCCTGCCGGATGATCCATGCGGTATGCTTGTTGTCCTTGGGCCACGTGGAGATGCGCTCCAGAACCCATTGCGGATTATCCTTGGTGATATCGTTCAGATGGTTGGCCACGGATTTGCGCACATAGAGCGCATCGTCGCTTTTGAGGTTTTCAAGAATGGTGGCGACAGGCGAAGGATCTTCGATCAGCGCCTTGATCTGAAATGACCATGGCAGACGCGGGCGGCAGCCTTCGCTGGCCAATCTCCGCACATGTTCGTTTTCATCTCGCGACCACTCCTCCATGGTCGCCAGCGCACGGGGCATATCGGCGAGGATAAAGTGACGTATAGCGAATTCCGACGAGCCAAAGCGCGTGAAAAATTTCAGCGCTGTCATGGAGGCATCAAAATGCTCCAGGCCGTAGAGTGCCACATATTCCGACAGGGAAATCGAGGTAAAGCCGTGGTTGATGCGCGGTGCCAGTGATGCGAGGATTTCGAGGTTGCGCACATAGTCGCCGCGCAGAGTGGCATGAAGGCTGGTGGCCACCTGGCGCATGCGCTTCATGATACCGAGTGTATCGAGGTTGGCTTCGGCTAGTGCCAGAAACGCCTCTTCATCAAAGGCTGGATAAACGGCTTTTGTTTCAGAAGCGATAGATCGCAGTCGCTCGCGGTTGAAGATTTCCTTCAGTGCTGGCGCTGCCGTATCATTTGCCGCTGCCATGTATCCTCCCCCGAAGTTCCTTCTTTGTTCTTAGTGATATGCGTGAAATTTTGCAAATGAAAAGCCCGGCGTCGTGAAACGCCGGACTTTAAAATTTCAGCTCAAGGCGGCCGAAAATCAGTTCATCTGACTGACGAAGCGTGTTTCCAGATAGGCGCCAACGGCCTCTGAACCACCTTCGGTGCCGTAGCCCGAATCCTTGATGCCGCCGAAGGGGACTTCGGGCAGGGCAAGGCCATTGTGGTTGATGGTCAGCATGCCAGCCTCGACCTGACGGCCAAGCTCGTGGGCAGTCTTGACCGAGCCTGTGAAGGCGAAGGAAGCAAGGCCGAAGGGCAGACGGTTGGCTTCCGAGATCGCGTCATCGAAGGACTTGAACGTGTTGACGATGGCAACAGGACCAAACGGCTCATCGTTCATGATCTTGGCAGATGTCGGAACGTTGGCCAGCACGGTTGGTTCGAAGAAGTTGCCCTTGTTGCCGATGCGCTTGCCGCCGGTCTTCAGTTCCGCGCCATTGGTGACGGCGTCCTGAATGAGCGCTTCCATCGCCGGGATGCGACGCTCGTTGGCGAGGGGGCCCATGGTGACGCCATCTTCCAGACCGTTGCCGACTTTGACAGCTTCAGCGGCTTTGACAAAGCCGTCAAGGAACTGGCTGGCAACGCCCACCTGTACGAGGAAGCGTGTCGGTGCAACGCAGACCTGACCGGCATTGCGAAACTTCGACATCGCCATGATTTCGACGGCCTTTTCAATGTTGGCATCATCGAAGATCATGACAGGCGCGTGGCCGCCCAGTTCCATCGTGGCGCGCTTCATGTGCGTGCCGGCGAGCGCTGCGAGATGCTTGCCGATTGGCGTGGAGCCCGTGAAGGAAATCTTGCGAATGACCGGATGCGGGATCAGGTATTCGGAGATTTCCGAGGGTACGCCATAGACCAGGTTGATAACGCCAGCGGGAACGCCTGCATCCACGAAGGCGCGGATGAGTTCAGCAGGCGATGCCGGTGTTTCCTCAGGAGCCTTGACGATGATCGAGCAACCGGCGGCGAGCGCTGCGGACAGCTTGCGCACGATCTGGTTGATCGGGAAGTTCCACGGTGTAAACGCGGCAACAGGTCCAACCGGAACCTTGATGGCGAGCTGCGAAACGCCGGTTGCGCGGGCAGGAATCACCTGACCATAGGTGCGGCGGGCTTCTTCGGCAAACCAGTCGATCGTGTCGGCGGCGCCCATGACTTCCATGGCGGACTGGGCCAGCGGCTTGCCCTGTTCGCGGGTCATCAGCCAGGCAATCGTGTCCTTGCGCTCACGCAGCAGGTCGGCTGCCTTGCGCATGATCTTGGACCGCTCATAGGCCGATGTTTCGCGCCAGACCTTGAAGCCCTTGTCGGCAGCATCCAGCGCCAGATCAAGATCGGCCTTTTCAGCGTGTGCAATGTTGCCGAGGATTTCGTCTGTCGCCGGGTCGGACACGGCAATGGTCTTGCCGGAAAGCGCGTCGCGCCATTCGCCGTTGATGAGAAGCTTGATGTCGGGATAGCTGTGCATGAGAAATACCTTCGTAACTTGACCCACCGGCAACGTGCCGATGCTTGGCGTTGAACTGCGGTCTCGGAATTTACCGGCGCTGCATGACATGTCTTCCGTGGCGGGACAATCGAAGGCAACGATACCGGATATGGCAAATGGATTTGCCAGAGACGATGAATGACACCCCTATATTAATTCACACGACGGCGGTTTCAACCGTCTAGGGCGGGAAAAGTATGATTTTATCTTCGCAATGCAGCAAAAAACCGGCGATGGGTATCGCCGGTTTGCGTTTTGTCGTCAAATCTCAGAAAAAAGCCTGAATGCCGGTCTGGGCGCGGCCGAGGATCAGCGCATGCACATCATGCGTCCCCTCATAGGTGTTGACCGTTTCCAGATTCTGGGCGTGGCGCATGACGTGGTATTCGATCTGAATGCCATTGCCGCCGTGCATATCACGGGCCTGGCGGGCGATATCCAGTGCCTTGCCGCAATTGTTGCGCTTGACGATAGAGATCATTTCCGGCGCCATCTTATGCTCGTCGAACAGACGACCGACGCGCAGCGACGCCTGTAGCCCGAGCGTGATTTCCGTCTGCATGTCGGCCAGCTTCTTCTGATAAAGCTGCATGCCGGCCAGCGGCTTGCCGAACTGTTTGCGGTCCATGCCGTACTGATGAGCGCGGAACCAGCAATCTTCTGCGGCACCCAGCACGCCCCAGGAAATGCCGTAACGGGCGCGGTTGAGGCAGCCGAACGGACCCTTGAGGCCGGAAACATTCGGCAGCAACGCGTCTTCACCCACTTCGACGCCATCCATGACGATCTCGCCGGTGATCGATGCACGCAGAGACAGCTTGCCGCCGATCTTGGGCGCAGACAGTCCCTTCATGCCCTTCTCCAGCACGAAGCCACGGATCTGGTTGTCATGTGCTTCGGATTTCGCCCAGACAACGAAGACGTCTGCGATGGGCGAATTGGAAATCCACATCTTGGAGCCGCGCAGGCGATATCCGCCTTCGATCTTTTCGGCGCGTGTCTTCATGCCGTTCGGGTCAGAACCGGCGTCGGGCTCGGTCAGGCCAAAGCAGCCGATCAATTCGCCGGACACGAGGCCGGGCAGATATTTGTCCTTCTGCTCTTCCGAGCCATAGGCAAAGATCGGGTAGATGACGAGGGAGGACTGCACGCTCATCATCGAGCGATAGCCGCTATCGATGCGCTCGACTTCGCGGGCCACGAGGCCGTAGGCCACATAGCTTGCTTCGGCAGCACCGTATTTCTCAGGAAGCGTCACGCCCAGAAGACCGGTCTGGCCCATCAGACGGAACAGCTCAGGCTCAGAACTTTCAGAGAGATAGGCTTCGTTGATGCGTGGCAGAAGCTCCGATTGAGCAAAGGCGGCTGCCGTATCGCGGATCATCCGCTCGTCTTCGGTCAGTTGGTCCTCGAGAAGAAACGGGTCCTGCCAATTGAATGCTGTGCGTTCGCTCACGGTAAATCTCCAAAATTGCTGTCGGGATTATTGGCATTTGGCAGCGTCGCGGCAAGCCATGTTTACTCATTTTGCTATTACCGTTAGGAATGCGGCATGACCTCGCTCAGCCGCAAACTTCTACCTTCCACCAGCGCTCTTGCCGCCTTCGATTCCGTGGCGCGGCTGGGCAGTTTTTCGCTGGCGGCTGATGAGTTGTCATTGACGCAAGGGGCGATCAGCAGGCAGGTTCTGTCGCTGGAAGACCAACTTGGCGTGCGTCTGTTCGAGCGTGGCGCGCGCGGCGTTTCGTTGACGGCCGAGGGCCAGACCTATGCCAAGGCCATTAGCACGGCGCTGGGCGATATCCGTTCCGCATCCTTGCAGATTATGACCAAAACGCATGGCAACAGGCTGAACCTTGCCATGCTGCCCACTTTCGGCACGCGGTGGCTTTTGCCACGTATTCCCAAATTTGTGGCGGCGCACCCGGAAATCACGCTCAATTTCGCCACCCGTATCGGCCAATTCGATTTCGAGAAGGAAGGTCTGGATATGGCCATCCATATCGGTCAGCCGGATTGGCCAGCGGCGGAAAGCACGTTTTTGATGGATGAGATGGTGGCGCCGGTGTGCAGCCCGTCCTTTCTGGCGGCGCACCCCATTGTCAAGGCGCAGGATATCTCCACCCTGCCGCTCCTGCATATGGCATCGCGCCCCGGCGCCTGGGATCACTGGTTTCAGAGCCTTGGCCTCGGGGCGCAAAACGCACCCGCCATGCGGTTCGAACAGTTCTCCAGCGTCGCCCAAGGCTGCATCGCCGGGTTGGGCGTGGCGCTCATGCCGCTGTTTCTGATCGATATCGAGCTGAAAGCCGGGCAACTGGTCGCCGCCTTTGATCATCAGGTCAAAAGCCCCAGCTCCTATTATGCCGTCGCGCCGCTTTCCCGCATCAATCACGCGCCCGTCGTGTTGTTCAAACAGTGGCTGCTGGCGGAAGTCGAGGCGTTTCGTGCGCAAGGCGAATTTTAATTTCGCACTCGTTTCCTCGACTTAAGTCTCCAGCCCAAAAATCCCAAGCTTGACGACTCGACAAAAACGCCAATTCAAATTAGCTTGATTAAACGTTTAATCATGGGGATAATCATGACCTCGGGTCGTGCAGGGGCAAATCTGGCGGCAATCGCGTCGGCACTCGGTGTATCAGCGGCGACCGTGTCCAATGCGCTCTCCGGCAAGGGGCGGGTCTCCACAGAGCTTTCCGAGAAAATCCGCGTCAAGGCCGAGGAGCTGGGTTATGTGCCCAGCATCGCCGGTCGCGCGCTTCGCACCGGCAGAAGCGGTGTTGTCGGTCTCGTCCTGCCCGATATTGCCAATCCGCTTTTCCCGCAAATCGCTCAGGCCATCGAAAAGGCCGCCGACGCCGCCGGTTATGGCGTATTGATTGCGGACTCTCATGGTAACGTTGCTAAACAGACACAAGCGATCAACCGTCTGATCGAGCGCGGCGTCGAGGGTATGGTTGTCGTGCCACGACGCGGCACCCGCATCGGCAATGTCGATTGCCCGGTGGCGGTCATCGATTCGCCCTCTACACCCGGGAACACTGTTTCGGCTGATCATTGGGATGGTGGTTTTCAGATCGGCCGTCACCTAGCGGAACTCGGCCACCGCAACGTGGTCATCATTGGCAACAATCCGGATTCCAACGTTCAGAATGACCGTATCGGCGGCATCAGGTCCGGCCTCGGCAGCAGTGCACAGACGCAAACCCTGTGGATCGCGTCTCTGGAAAAGCGGAACGGGGCAGGGTGCCCGCTCGGCGTCGCCCAAAAGGTGATGCAGGGCTCTACCGCCTTTGCGGCTGTGTCGGATCTTCATGCGTTGCGCGCGCTCACCGAATTGCAGCGTGATGGTATCAATGTGCCGGAACAGGCCAGCGTTACGGGCTTTGACGACCTCATCTGGGCACCCGTCGTTACACCAGCTTTGACCACGGTCCGCATGGATATGGCGAAGATCGCCGATCTGGCGATTACGGCGCTGGTGCGCAGTATCGACGCGGAAGATCGCCCCCTGTCAGGAGGCGTTGTCGCCGATATCTCGAAAGTCGCAATGGAGCTCATTGTCAGACGCTCTTGCGGTCCAAACAACAAGAAGCAGGCCGCCAACACAACCTCGACAGCAGGAGAACTCGCATCATGAAAAAGATCATTCTGGCATCCGGCACCGCCCTGATGCTGTCCATGGGCGCGGCCCAGGGGCAGGACAAGACGCTGACCATTTCGGTCTATGCCTTTGCGCAGGACGAATTCAAGGAACTGGTCTATACGCCGTTCGAAGCCAAATGCGGTTGCAAGCTGGTGGTCGAAACCGGCAACAGTGTCGAGCGTCTGGCCAAGATGGAAGCCAACAAGACCAATCCGGTCGTTGATCTCGCTATCGTTTCCATGGCCGATGCGCTGTCCGCTACCCGCAAGGATTTGATCCAGAAGATCGACACGTCCAAGGTGCCGAATGTCGAGAAGCTCTATGACATCGCCAAGGACCCGAATGGCGATGGCATGAGCGTTGGTGTCAATTTCTACGCCACCTCCATCGTCTACCGCACCGACAAGATGAAGATCGAGTCATGGGCCGATCTGTTGAAGGACGGTGTTGTCGACCACGTCGCCTTCCCGAATGTCACCACCAATCAGGGGCCGCCAGCGCTCTACATGCTCGGCAAGGCCATCGGCAAGGACACGCCGGATCTGTCGGGTGCCATCGAAGCCGTGGGGAACAAGAAGGACGAGATCGTCACCTTCTATGTCAAGTCCTCGCAACTCGTGCAGCTTATGCAGCAGGAAGAAATCTGGGCAGCACCCATCGGCCGTTTCTCCTGGGCGCCCTTCACCAAACTTGACCTGCCGCTGGCATGGGCAACGCCGAAGGAAGGCCAGACCGGCGGCATGAATGTGCTTGTTGTTCCGAAGAACGGCAAAAACGAAGATCTGGCGCTCCAGTTCATGGACTTCTGGCTGTCGACGGACGTGCAGAAGGCGCTGGCTGAAAAGCTGGTCGATAGCCCGACCAACAAGGAGGTCAAGGTTTCCGACGAGGTCGCCAACAACATCACCTATGGCGAGGAAACGGCGAAGAGCCTGCAACTCATTCCGTCCGCAACGACGCTGGATAACCGCGACAAGTGGCTGTCGGAGTGGAACGCGAAGGTCGGTCAGTAAGGACGGTTTCAGGTGTGGGGACTACGTGCTGGCGCACGTCGCCCCCCCTCTGTCCTGCCGGACATCTCCCCCACAAGGGGGGAGATCAGCAGGATGCACCGACATCCATCCTGTCTCAACGTATGAGATGGCCTAAACGTGTGCCGCTATCCAATCTCCCCACCTGTGGGGGAGATGCCCGGCAGGGCAGAGGGGGCTGGCACCCGCTGCCGCTCAACGACAAATCCTCTGCCGAGCGAAGGCGGAGACATTTCAACACCGGAGAAGACTCCATGTTTCAAAACCGGGCTGAAGCCCTGGCGCTGGCCTTGCCGGCCGCGATCTTCGCGGCGGTGGTATTCCTTGTGCCCGTGTTCATTCTTCTGTCGGAAGGGTTTCGAACTGCAGACGGATGGACGTTTCAGGCCTATGTGGATTTCTTTTTCGATCCGCTAAACCGTGCTGTCTTTCTGCGCACACTGAAGCTCGGGGCTATCGTGACGGTGGTTTCCGCCATCATTGGTTATGCGGCTGCTTTTTCTATCGTCAACCTGTCGGCCAGCACCAAGGGGCACATGATCAACCTTGTCATTCTGCCGTTGATGATTTCGCCCGTGGCCCGCACCTATGCGTGGATCGTCATTCTCGGGCGCACCGGCATGGTCAACGAGGTGCTGAAACTGGTGGGGCTGACCGATGCGCCGATCCGCATCCTGTTTTCCGAAACGGCGGTCTTCATCGGCCTTTTGCAACTGTTCCTGCCGTTGATGATCATCTCCCTCATCAGCGCGCTGGAAAACATGCCGAAAGATGTCATCGCCGCCTCGCGGGTTCTGGGCGCCAACTGGTTGCAGGTATTCTGGAAGGTCATTCTGCCCTTGACCAGGGAAGGTCTCGTCGTGGGTGGCACATTGGTCTTCACCGGCTCGCTGACGGCCTATATCACGCCCGCCATTCTGGGCGGTTCCAAGGTTCTGATGCTGGAAACGCTGCTCTACCAGCAGGTGACGGTGTCCAACAACTTCGTCGCCGCGAGTGTCATCGCCTTCATTCTGATCGTCATGAGCTTTGCGGCCAACATCCTGCTCAAGCGCATCGCCACGGCAAGGAACAAGACATGACCCGGAACCTCTTCATTCCGCTCACGCTCGCGCTGGTCATCGGCTTTCTGATCGGCCCGTTCCTCATCATCGTCGCGGCCTCGTTTTCGGCAGGCGACACGCTGGCATTCCCGCCGCAGGGCTTTTCGCTGAAATGGATCGCCAAGGTCTTCACCGTCGAAAGTTTTCGCGAAAGCTTTGCCATGTCGATGTTCCTTGCCATTGGCGGCACAGTCGCCGCGCTGATCCTCGGCGTCCCCGCATCCTACGCCATGTCGCGCTACAAGCTGCCGTTTTCGGAAACCATCCGAACCATCGTTTCGGCCCCCATCATCGTTCCCGGCATCATCGTTGGCCTGGCGTTGCTGCGCTACTTCGTCGTGCCCTTTGGCATCGGCATCACGCTGGCGCTGTTTCTGGCTCACACCGCGCTGATCCTGCCCTATGCGGTGCGCGTGGTCTCGGCCAGCCTTACCAATCTGCGCTCCGATATCGAGGAGGCAGCTATTCTCCTCGGCTCATCTCGAACAGGCGCATTCTTCCGTGTCGTGCTGCCGAATATCAGGGGTGGCATTCTCTCGGCCTTCATTCTGGGATTCGTGACCAGCTTCAACCAGGTGCCGGTCTCGCTGTTCCTGTCCGGTCCCGGTGTGCGCACCCTGCCTATCGATATGCTCGGCTACATGGAAATCGTCTTCGACCCATCCGTTGCAGCTCTGTCTTCGCTGCTCGCCTTCCTGTCCATCGGCATTGTTTTCATGGCCGAACGTTTTCTGGGGTTCTCCCGTTATGTCTGACGCAAATTATCTGTCGCTCCAGAACCTGTCGCTGGCCTATGGCAACTCCGTTGCCGTGAAGGACCTCAATCTCGACATCCGCAAGGGTGAGTTGCTGGCGTTGCTCGGCCCGTCCGGCTGCGGCAAGACCACGACGATGCGGGCCATTGCCGGGCTGATGCCGGTGGCTGGTGGCCGGATCGATCTCGATGGTGTCGATATCACCCGCGTGTCCGCCAACAAACGGGCGGTTGGCCTGGTGTTCCAGTCCTACGCGCTGTTTCCGCACCTGACGGTCTATGAGAATGTCGCCTTCGGTTTGAAGCTGAAGGGCATGAGGGGCTCGGCTCTTGAGGGCAAGGTCGCGTCCGGCCTCAAATCCGTCGGTCTTTCGAGCTTTTCTTCCCGCAAACCGGCGGAATTGTCCGGCGGTCAGCAGCAGCGCGTGGCGCTTGCCCGTTCCATGGTCATGGACCCGAAGGTCCTGCTTCTGGACGAGCCGCTGTCCAACCTTGATGCAAGGCTGCGGCTTGACATGCGCACCGAGCTTCAACGCGTGCAGAAGGAAACCGGCGTCACCATGATTTTCGTCACCCATGACCAGATCGAGGCCTTGGCGCTGGCCGATCGGATCGTTGTCATGAAAAACGGCGCCATCGAGCAGATCGGCACGCCGGAGGATATCTACAACGCGCCGATCTCGTCCTTCGTGGCCGATTTCGTCGGCTTTGAAAACATCTTCCGTCTGGAGGCTGGCTTGCTCAAGACCGATAACGGAAGCGTCCCCCTTTCTGGCGCGGTTCCAAATGTGGCCGGACTGGCCTGGAGGCCGCGGATGGTCACCCTCGGGTCAGGACCCTTCGAGGGAACCGTGCGCGGCACATCTTTTGCGGGCAACACCCGGGAGTATCTGCTGGATACGCCCCTCGGGGCCATCAAGGCAGAGGTCGATGCCGCGCTGCCGGTGCAAGATATCGGCACGGCGCTCGCATTCGATCTGCCTGTCAAGAAAGCAGCAAGTTTGAAGGTGTTTCGTTGAGCATGGGTATCTGGATCGATTGCGATATGGGGTTTGATGACATCGCCGCCATCATGGTGGTCACGTCTCATGGGCTTCAGATCGATGGCGTGTCGCTGGTGTTCGGCAATGCCCCGCTTGAGCAGGTCAGCAAAAACGCAGCCGGTGCCGCCGCTGCCTTCGGTTGGCGCTTTCCCATTCACTCAGGTCGGGAGCGACCCGTGCTCGGACAGCTCGAAACCGCGCAAACGATCCTTGGGGATACCGGAATTCCCACTATTGGCGCAGGCTTACCCGACGCCGCCGATCTGCCCTACAGCGATGCTTTCACGGCCCTGTGCACCTGGCTGGCCGACGGTCAAGCCGACAAACGCGCTCTCGCGCTTGGACCGCTCACCAATATCGCCGCCGTCTGTCTTGCAAGACCCGATCTTGCCGCTCGCATCACGCAGCTCGTATGGATGGGTGGTGGCGTGACGGCTGGCAATCATACCGCCTCTGCCGAGTTCAACGCTTTTGCCGATCCCGAAGCGCTTTCTATCGTCATCGCACACGGTCTTCCCTTGCGGATGGTCGATCTCGATCTCTGCCGCAAAGTGACGGCGGATATGTCCGATATCGCGCCCATTCGCGCAGCGGCTGGCCGCAATGTCGGTTTGATCGCCGATATGCTGGAAGGCTTCATCGCCATCGCAACAAGCCGTGGGCGCGATGCGATGGCGCTGTACGATCCCTGTGCGGCGGTGGCTCTTGTGGCGCCCGATTGCATCGGCTGGAAAAATGCGCGCATCAATGTCGAGGTTCACGGCGCATTGACGCGTGGCCGAACCGTGGTCGAAGCGCGCGCCGCCCATGCGTCACGATTCAATGCGCAATACGCAGAGACGGTCGATGCAATCCGTGCGAAATCCATTATTCTTGATGCCCTGCTTCAGGAGGCTAGCCGATGAGAGAGCAAGCCATCATCGTTGATCGTGACGGGATGATCGAAAATACGTTGCGCGCCCGTGCCGTGGCGGCAGCACGCGGCGACCAGCCTTTCGATATATTGATCAGCGGCGGCATACTTGTCGATGTCGTGACGGGCGAGCGTCGCCCCGCTGATATCGGCATTGTCGGGCCGCTGATCGCGAGCGTTCATGAGGCGGGCACCCGCACGGATGCTGCAAAGGTTCTCGATGCGACGGGTGCCTATGTTTCGCCAGGCCTGATCGACACCCATATGCACGTGGAAAGCTCCATGGTGACACCGGCGGCCTATGCCGGTGCCGTCGTGCCGCGTGGCGTCACCACCATCGTCTGGGACCCGCACGAATTCGGCAATGTCCACGGCATCGATGGCGTACGCTGGGCGGCGGAGGCTGCCAAGGGTCTGCCGCTGAGGGCTGTTCTCCTCGCCCCGTCGTCCGTGCCGTCCGCACCGGGGCTGGAGCAGGCAGGTGCGGATTTCGATGCCTCTGCGATGGTCGAAATGCTGTTCTGGCCGGAAATTGGCGGCGTGGCCGAAGTCATGAACATGCGCGGCGTTATCGAACGAGATCCGCGCATGAGCGCCATTCTCCAGGAAGGCCTGTTTTCCGACAAACTGATCTGCGGCCATGCGCGAGGGCTTGAGGGCGCTGATCTCAACGCCTTCATGGCAGCAGGCATCACCTCCGATCACGAGCTGACATCGGCTGCCGATCTGATCGTCAAGCTGCGGGCGGGGCTGGCGATAGAGCTGCGCGGTTCGCACGACCATCTCCTGCCGGAATTCGTGGAAGCCCTGAACGCGCTCGGCCATTTGCCGCAAACCATCACATTGTGCACCGATGATGTTTTTCCGGATGACCTTCTGAAAAGCGGCGGCCTTGATGATGTGGTGCGGCGGCTGGTGCGATATGGCCTGAAGCCCGAATGGGCACTGCGCGCCGCTACGCTCAATGCGGCCACGCGTCTGCAGCGCAACGATCTCGGCCTCATCGCTGCTGGGCGTCGGGCGGATATCGCCGTCTTCGAAGACTTGTCGCAATTCTCCGCACGACATGTGCTGGCCAGCGGTACTCTTGTTGCAGAAGCTGGCAAGATGCTGGTCGATCTCATCGAGATGGACGCCGCACCCCTCCAGCATTCTGTGAAACTGACACCGCGCTCGCCGTCTGATTTCAAGGTCAAATCCGAGGGCAACAGGGTCAGGCTGGCCACCATCGACAAACCGCGTTTCACCCAATGGGGGGAGGCGGAAGCCGCCGTTGAAAATGGTTTCGTGGTGCCGCCCGAGAGCACAACGATGATTTCGGTCACCCACCGCCACGGCAAGGCCGATCCCGTCACCAGAACCGGTTTTCTGACCGGTTGGGGCAAATGGGACGGTGCTTTCGCTACCACGGTTTCCCATGACAGCCACAATCTCACGGTCTTCGGGGGCAATGTGGATGATATGACGGTTGCGGCCAACGCCGTCATCAAGGCAGGCGGTGGCATGGCCGTTGCGTCCGGCGGCAAGGTTACAGCGATGCTGCCGCTACCGCTCTCTGGCCTCGTCTCCGGCGCACCCCTTAGCGACATCGCCGCCGGTTTCGAAACCGTGCGCGACGCGGTTGGCCAGATCGTGGAATGGCAGCCACCCTATCTCGTCTTCAAAGCCTGCTTCGGCGCTACACTCGCCTGCAACATAGGCCCGCACCAGACGGACATGGGCATTGCCGACGTGCTGACGGGGAGGGTGATGGAAACCCCGGTGATCGAGGTTATGGAGTAAGGGCAGTCATTCAGCCGCCAGTTCCTGCTCCACCAATGTGGTCCAGAACGCGACGCCAGACGCAATCGCATCGTCGTTGAAATCATAGGACGTGTTGTGGTGCAGCGCGCCGTCCACGGCGGGGCCGTTGCCAAGCCAGACGTAGCAGCCCGGCACGTGTGCTGCGAAAAACGAGAAGTCGTCGCCGGCGGTGGAAGGCGGAAACGTGGTTCGCGTCCTTTCACCGAAAACACTCTGCGCAGCCTTCAACGCCCGCCGCGTCGTATCGGCATCATTGATAACAGGCGGAATGCGGCGGATGAAGTGGTAATTTGCCTCTATGCCGAACATGGCGGCGGTACCCGTTGCCAACCTGCCGATTTCCTCTTCCAGCTGGTCGCGAACATGTGCCGAATAGGCCCTTGCCGTGCCACCGATTTCGACGAGATCGGGGATGACATTCAGCGCTTTCGGATCACCCGCCTGCACCGAACAGGCACTGACGACGGCCGGTTGCAACGGATCGACCACCCGTCCGACAATGCTTTGCAGGGCTGCCAGAAAGCTTCCCGCTGCTGTAATCGGGTCGCGCCCCAGATGCGGCTTTGCGCCATGGGTGCCCACACCTTGGAACATCACGCGCCAGCTATCGGACGAGGCCAGTTGCGGCCCTTCGACGACGGCCATTTCATCCACATCCAGCCCTGGCATATTGTGCAGGCCGTAGACGGCATCACAGGGGAAAAGATCAAACAGCCCGTCCTCAACCATCCGTTTTGCGCCGCCGCGTCCTTCTTCGGCGGGTTGAAAGATGAAATGCACCGTGCCGGAGAAATCGCGGGTTTCGGCCAGATGGCGGGCGGCACCCAGGAGCATCACCGTGTGGCCATCATGGCCACAGGCATGCATTTTTCCGGGCACGGTCGATTGATAGGGACGGTCAGCGATCTCAGGCATGGCCAGCGCATCCATATCGGCGCGCAGGCCAATGCGGCGCGTGCCATTGCCGACCTGAAGCGTGCCGACGACGCCGGTTTTGCCCAGGCCGCGATGAACCGTTATACCCGCCTCTTCCAGGTGCCTGACGACCAGCGCGCTTGTGCGCTCTTCCTCAAAGCCAAGCTCCGGGTGGGCGTGCAGGTCTCGCCGCAGAGTGGTCAGAAAGGGCAGGTCGTTACCGAACCGGGCAAGCGGGGTCATGGGCGGCATATCCTTGCAATATCGAAACACGCATCTTTTTCTAGTGCAGAAGTCTCTGAAAATTAATAGGAAGCAGCCTGGAAAACAGGAATATTATTGCCGCGAAAGGAATGGTCATGAAGCCGCACGAATTCTGGCAGGATATCCATCCGCCCGGCAGTTTCGACGTTACCAGTCCCCATCCCGGCTTTTTCCCGGTCACGCTCGACGATGGCAGGCAGTTGCGCCTGCCAATCCGTCCGCTGGCGGATGGGGAACACGCGCTTGCATCCCTCATCGTCAATCAGGCGTCGTTTGCCATTGTCGAAGCCTTGGCCGACGATCTGGCGCAAAAGCTTGAAAACTTCGACATCGATGTCGTGGTTGGCCTTCCCACACTCGGTCTAACGCTTGCGGCCGAGGTGGCAAAGCGCCTTGGCCATAGCCGCTATGTGCCGCTCGGAACGTCGCGCAAATTCTGGTATCTGGACGCGCTGTCGGTGCCGATGTCATCTATCACCACACAGCAAGAGAAGCGGCTTTATATCGATCCACGCATGCTGCCGCTTCTGGAGGGCAGGCGGGTTGCGCTGGTGGATGATGTGATTTCCAGCGGCACCTCTATTGTCGCGGGTCTTTCGCTTCTGGCCGCTTCCAGCATCGAGCCCGTGGTCATCGGCGCGGCCATGCTGCAATCCGACAGGTGGGTGGAAAAACTGGCCAGTGCCGACACCCGCTGGCCTGATAAAGTGCGGGGCGTTTTCCGAACGCCGATGCTCAAAAAGACAGGTGACGGGTGGCATTTCTGACTGTTACCAATCGCCGGTAGGCAGCGAATGTTCATTTTTTCATCCTGCATATTTTTTGACTTGCGAAGCCGTGAAGGATGGGCCTAGGATCATCGCCAACCATTTGATACGGCATCAAGCATCCCGCTAAGCCCATGGCTTCAAATATAAAAATACGAACTTTCTGTTTGGAATTCTTGCATGCAACGTGTGTTCGACGGTCATAACGATGTGCTCTTGCGGTTATGGCGCAATGCCAAATCGGGAAGCGATCCCGTCGCGGAATTCGTGCAGGGCACCGTTGAAGGCCATATCGATGCGCCGCGCGCCAAGGCAGGCGGATTGGCGGGTGGCATCTGTGCCATCTACATTCCCTCCGGTGATCTGATCCTCAAGGCGCCAGACGCGTCAGGGCATTATATCACTCCGCTTGCAGCCCCGCTGGAACGTCAGCCATCGCTGGATATCGCATTGGAGAAGGCAGCGATCGCGCTGCGTCTCGATCAGGCCGGCGCCTGGAAGCTTTGCCGGTCAACGACCGAGATCAGCAAAGCCATGGATGACGGCATCTTCGCCGCCGTCTTGCACATGGAAGGCTGTGAGCCGATCGCCGCCGATCTCGATGCGCTGGATGTGTTTTATGCCGCAGGCCTGCGTTCGCTCGGTCCCGTCTGGAGCCGTCACAATATTTTCGGCCACGGCGTGCCCTTCGCCTATCCCATGTCGCCCGATACTGCACCGGGCTTGACCGATGCCGGTTTCGAGCTGGTGAAACGCTGCAACCAGCTCGGCATCCTCATCGATCTCGCGCATATCACCGAAAAGGGTTTCTGGGACGTGGCAAAGACCACCGACCAGCCTTTGATCGCCAGCCACTCCAACGCGCATGCGCTGACGCCGGTCGCGCGCAATCTCACCGATAAGCAGATGGACGCCATCAAGGAGAGCAACGGACTTGTTGGTCTCAACTACGCTGTCACCATGCTGCGCCCGGATGCGCGTGAGGATGCCGATACCCCGCTTTCCGCCATGGTCCAGCATATCGATTATATGGTCGAACGCATGGGCATCGATTGTGTGGCGCTTGGTTCCGACTTCGATGGTGCGACCATTCCAGCGGAAATCCGGGATGCCAAGGGCAACAATAATCTTGTTGCGGCGCTGAAATCTGCGGGCTACGCTGATCAAGACCTTGCTAAAATTTGCCGGGAAAACTGGCTGCGCGTTTTGGCTCAGGCCTGGCACGAACCGGCCTAAGACCGAGTAGACATAAAGATACAAACAGGGGAAGACGATGAACAAATCGCTCAACAAAGCCGCCCGCATTCTTGCCACAAGCGTGGCTCTTTCGATGCTTTCTCTTGCCGCCCCGCAGGCCTTTGCGGCAACGCCTGCCGACACGCTGGTCGAGGGTTTCGCCATTGATGACATCATCTCGCTTGATCCGGGCGAGGCGTTTGAAATCACGACTGCGGAGGTTACCGGCAATACCTATAGCAAGCTCGTCTCCATCGATATCACTGATACGTCGAAGGTGAAGGGCGATCTGGCCGAAAGCTGGACGACGTCCGAAGACGGCCTGACCTATACGTTCAAGCTGAAGCCCGACCTCAAATTTGCCTCCGGCAATCCCGTCACGGCAGACGATGTCGCCTTCTCCATCGAACGCGCCGTCAAGCTGGATAAATCTCCGGCATTTCTTTTGACCCAGTTCGGTCTCACGGGCGATAACGTCACGGAAAAGGCCAAGGCTACGGATGCCAATACCTTCGTTTTGACGGTGGACAAGGCCTATGCGCCCAGCTTCGTTCTCAACGTTTTGACGGCAACGGTTGCCTCCGTCGTTGACAAAAAGCTTGTGATGGAAAAGGCCAAGGCTGTGACGCCAAGCGCCGATTACAAATATGAAAGCGATTTCGGCAACGAATTCCTGAAGACCGGTTACGCCGGTTCCGGCCCTTACAAAATCCTCGGCTGGAAGGCCAATGAAGCGGTTATTCTGGAAGCCAACCCGAATTATTATGCCGAGAAGCCAAAGCTCAAGCGCGTCGTCTATCGCCATATGAAGGAAAGCTCGGGCCAGCGTCTGGCGCTGGAAAATGGCGATATCGATGTGGCCCGTAACCTTGAGCCCGGCGATATGGAAGCCGTCTCCAAAAAAGAAGGCTTCACTGTTATCTCGGCACCGAAGGGCACGGTCTATTATCTCGGCCTGAACCAGAAGAACGAGAACCTGAAAAAGCCCGAGGTCGTGGAAGCCTTTAAATATCTGGTCGATTACGAGGGCATCGGTGCCACCATCATCAAGGGCATTGGTGAGGTTCACCAGACCTTCCTGCCCAAGGGTCAGCTTGGTGCCCTGGATGAAAATCCCTACAAGCTCGATGTGGCCAAGGCCAAGGAATTGCTGGCAAAGGCAGGCCTGAAGGACGGTTTCACCGTAACCATGGATGTGCGCAACACGCAGCCAGTGACTGGTATTGCCGAGAACATCCAGCAGACCCTGGCGCAAGCCGGCATCAAGCTCAGCATCATTCCTGGTGATGGCAAGCAGACGCTGACGAAATATCGTGCCCGTCAGCACGATATCTATATCGGCGACTGGGGTTCGGACTATTTCGACCCCAACTCGAATGCCGAGACCTTCACCATCAACTATGACAATTCGGATGAGGGCAAGACCAAGACGCTTGCATGGCGCAATGCCTGGGACGTTCCTGAGCTGACAAAGCAGACACAGGCAGCGCTTCTTGAAAAGGATAACGCCAAGCGTGCGGCCATGTATCAGGACTTGCAGCGTAAGGTTCTGGAAAGCGGTCCGTTCGTCGTGATCGAACAGAAGACGGAAATTGCCGGTTTCTCCAACAAGGTCAAGGGTCTGAAGCTTGGACCAAGCTTCGACACCAACTATGTCTTCCCGGTCTCCAAGGAATAGTCCGGCAGGATTGATCCAGTGACCATCATTGAAACAGTACCAAGGCCAAGGCGCGGCAAAAGCCGCGCCAACAAGCGCCTGAACGCCATCATCGGCTTCCTTGTCACCGTCATCACCACATTTTTGGGATTGCTGGCGGTTACCTTCTTTATCGGTCGCGTCATCCCCATCGATCCCGCTCTCGCCATCGTGGGCGACCGTGCGCCTGCCCATGTGGTGGAGCGTGTGCGCGAAGAGCTCGGCCTCAACCTGCCGCTCTGGCACCAGTTTTTTCTCTACATCAAACAAGCGCTATCGGGTGACTTTGGCACCTCGGTGCTGACCACCAATCCTGTGATGACCGATATTATCAGGGTCTTCCCTGCGACCATCGAGCTTGCCACCATCGGTACGCTGATCGGCGCTGTCTTCGGCATTCCGCTTGGCGTTCTCGCCGCCGTCAAGCGCGGCAGCATCATCGACCAGATCGTCCGCATCATCGGTCTTGTCGGTTATTCCGTGCCGATTTTCTGGCTGGGCCTCTTGGCGCTTCTGGTGTTTTACGCCAAGCTGAACTGGGTTGCCTATCCCGGACGGATGGATATCGTCTACGAATTCACCTTCACGCCGGGAACAGGCTTTTATCTGCTGGATGCCTTCTGGCAGGGGCAGTGGGATGTGCTGTGGGATCTGTTCCGGCACATCATCCTGCCTGCCGGATTGCTGGGTTATTTCTCGCTCGCCTATATCAGCCGCATGACGCGCTCCTTCATGCTCAATGAACTTGCCCAAGAGTACATCGTCGCCGCCCGCGCCAAGGGTCTGTCGGAAATGCGTATCATCTGGTTCCACGCGTTGCGCAACGCTGCCGTGCCGTTGTTGACAGTCATCGTGCTGTCCTACGCCGGTTTGCTGGAAGGTTCTGTGCTCACGGAAACCATCTTCTCCTGGCCGGGGCTTGGCCTTTACATCACCAATTCCTTGCAGAATGCGGATATGAACGCCGTTCTCGGCGGCACCATCGTCATCGGTGCCGTGTTCATCAGCATCAATCTCCTGTCCGATCTGCTCTACCGGACGCTCGATCCAAGGACGCGCAGCCGATGACGACAGCTTTGACCCCCTTGAAACCTTACAGCCGGGAATGGCTGCTGTCCGACAGACCGGCATCCCGTAGGCAGGCCCGGCTCGGCCGCGCCTATGTCATCTGGCGGCGGTTTTCGGAAAACCGGCTGGCGCTGGCCGGGCTCGGCATCATCGCGGCGCTGGTGCTGGTGGCGATCTTTGCCAATGTGCTGGCCCCGCATTCACCCGTGCAGGGGGATTTGCGCAATGCCCGCCTGCTGCCTCCCGGGAGTGCCGGTTATTGGCTCGGCACGGATGATCAGGGTCGCGATATTCTCTCGCGCCTCATCCACGGTTCGCGGCTGACGCTGTTCGTGGTCATGCTGGTGGCCATCATCGCCGCCCCCGTTGGCCTCATCGTCGGCACCGTCGCCGGTTATGCCGGTGGCTGGGTCGATGCCGTGCTGATGCGCATCACCGATATTTTTCTGGCGTTCCCCAAGCTTGTTCTGGCGCTGGCTCTGGTGGCAGCCTTGGGGCCGGGCATCGAGAATGCGGTGCTGGCCATTGCCGTCACCTCATGGCCGCCCTATGCCCGCATTGCCCGCGCTGAAACCATGACATTCCGCAACTCTGATTTCATCGCGGCTATCAAGCTCATGGGCGCGTCGCCTTGGCGCATCGTGCTCAAACACGTCATGCCACTGTGCATGTCATCGCTCATCGTGCGTGTGACGCTGGATATGGCGGGTATCATTCTGACTGCCGCCGGTCTCGGCTTTCTCGGCCTCGGTGCACAGCCGCCGCTGCCGGAATGGGGTGCCATGATCGCATCCGGTCGCCGCTTTATTCTCGACCAATGGTGGGTCGCCGCCATGCCGGGAATTGCCATTCTCATCGTCAGTCTGGGCTTCAACCTTTTGGGCGATGGGCTGCGCGATGCGCTGGATCCGAAGGAGGCAGGTCAATGACGGCTCCGCTTCTGACCGTTGACAACCTGCGCGTCAGCTTTCCCACCCGCACCGGGTTGGTGGAGGCGGTGCGCGGCGTGTCTTTCACGCTCGGCAGGGAGCGTCTCGGCATCGTCGGCGAATCCGGTTCCGGCAAGTCGCAGACCGGTCGCGCCATCATGGGGCTGACGCCGTCTGCCGCGAAAATCGAGGCGGATGCCCTACGTTTCGGCGATATCGATCTGCTGAAAGCCTCGGCTAAACAGCGCCGCAGCATTCGCGGCAAGCGCATCGGCATGATCCTGCAGGACCCGAAATATTCACTGAACCCGGTCATGCCCATTGGTCGCCAGATTGTCGAAACGTTACGGACGCATGAGCGCATCAGTTCATCGGATGCAAAACAGCGTACGCTCGACATGCTGGAGGCGGTGCAGATCCGCGAGCCGGAACGCGTTTTCGGTCTTTATCCGCACGAAGTATCCGGCGGCATGGGCCAGCGCGTGATGATCGCCATGATGCTGGTCTGCGGACCGGAACTTCTGATTGCCGACGAGCCGACATCAGCGCTCGATGTGACGGTACAACTGGAAGTTCTCGGCATTCTCGACAAGCTTGTGCGCGATCGTGGCATGGGGCTGATTTTCATCTCTCACGATCTGCGGCTGGTTTCCTCCTTCTGCGACCGCGTCCTCGTCATGTATGCGGGCCGCGTGGTGGAGGAGCTTGACGCGGCCAATCTGGACCATGCGCAGCACCCTTACACGCGCGGGCTGCTCAACTGCCTGCCCAAGATCGGCGATAACAGGCATCCCCTGCCGGTTCTGGACCGCCAGCTGGAGTGGCGCCTATGACCTCAGTTCTTTCCGTTTCCGATCTGCTGGTGGATTTCGATGGGCACATTGCGCTTGATGGCGTCAGCATCGACGTGAACAAGGGCCAGTCCTTTGGTCTTGTCGGCGAATCCGGCTCGGGCAAATCCACGCTGCTGCGCGCCATTGCCGGTCTCAACCACTTCGATGAAGGCACTCTCATGGTCGAGGGGCGAACCTACAAGAGCAAGTTCCGGGAAAAGAGCTTTTACCGCGATGTGCAGATGGTGTTTCAAGACCCCTACGGCTCGCTGCATCCGCGCCAGACGGTGGATGCGCTGCTGTTGGAGCCCTTGACGATCCACGGCATTGAGGACAAGGAAGCCCGCATCACTCGCGCGCTGGATGAGGTCGGTCTTGGAAGCGGCTTCCGCTTTCGCTACTCGCACCAACTGTCCGGCGGTCAGCGCCAGCGCATCGCCATTGCCCGCGCGCTCATTCTTGAGCCGAAAATCCTGCTGCTGGACGAACCGACGTCGGCGCTCGATGCTTCCATTCAGGCCGAAATTCTCAATTTGCTGGAACAGGCCCGTAAGGACCGAAACCTCACTTTCCTGATGGTCAGTCACGACCTCGGCGTCATCAGCCACATGTGCGACCGCTTGGCGGTCATGAAAAGCGGCAAGGTGGTGGAAATGCTGGATGTGGACGCGCTTGAAAGCCGGACGTTTGAGGCGGATTACACGCGGCAATTGCTGGTGGCCAGCGAAGGTTTCGTGCGTGATTGAGGCATGGCAGTGATGCTGCTACAACCTCCCTCATTCCTGTGACAGGCACAGGGATGAAAGAGATGGCGTCACCATGAACCTCCGCGCATTGATGTATTTCGATGAGCTTGTCCGCACCAGTTCCATGCGCGCGGCGGCGGAAAATCTGAATGTCGCGCCGACGGCCGTCAGCCGCCAGATCGAAAACCTCGAGGACTATTTCGGTGCGCCGCTGGTGGAGCGATCCAGCCGTGGCGTGACCTTGACGGCAGCGGGGGAGCTTCTGGCAGCACGGGCTGGCAAGACCCTGCGCGAGCTTTGGCATGTCCACCAGCTGATCGATGATCTCAAGGGACTGGAACGCGGCCGTGCCACGATCTATGCCAATGGCGCCACCGTCGCCAGCCTGCTGGCACCGGCGCTGTCGCAGTTCGCCCAAGCCTATCCGAAGCTGCGTTTCGAAGTTCACATTACCAGCGCCCGTCAGGCCATCGATGCGCTGGTTTCTTCACAGGCCGATATTGCCCTCACGCTGTTTGCTCCAAAAACAACGGAGGTCAAAATCCTCGCAAAGCGCGAGATCTGTTACGACGTCATCCTCCCCGCAGACCATCCATTGGCGGCTAAGACGTCGATCGCATTGAAGGACCTAGCGTCTGTGCCTCTGGCTTTGCCGGACAAAACCTTCGCGGCACGGCAGGCTTTCGATGCCCTGTTTGAGCAAGCCGGCATCACGCTCGATCCCGTGTTCACTGTCAGCTCGCTGGAACTGCTGAAAGAACTGGTGCTGGACCGCGCCGCCGTCACCCTTCTGCCGGCTCTGACTGTTGCCCGCGACATCAAGGCTGGCCAGATGGTCGCGGTGCCCATAAGCGGTCCCAAGGGCGTGCGCACGCATATGGAACTTGGCGTTGCGCCACACCGGGAGCTCTCCTTCGCAGCAGCGACGCTGGCGGATTTCATCGGGACTTTCATTGCTAACCTGCCAAAATAGGCAGTTGATTTGCGCCCCTGATATCGTGTAGCGATTTCAGCAACGCGCTGGACACAGAATGTTGGCGCCGCTCGACTGGAGACGATGATGATGCACAGCATGCTTTTGCAATCGGTAACCCTCACACGCCGTTTGGCGCTAGGCCTTGCCGTCGCGACTGCTCTTTCAGCGATGCTGCCCGCCACGGCGGCTTTTGCAGCGGCAAAAAACGCCATCACCATCGGAATGGGCACAGAGCCTGCAGGGCTTGACCCGACAGCCGGTGCTAACGTCTTCATTGGCCAGGTGACATGGCAGAACATCTTCGAAGGCCTCGTCACGATCGACAGGGACGGAAAGATCCAGCCGCAACTGGCGGACAGCTGGGAGATATCCGAAGACGGCAAGACCTACACGTTCAAACTGCGTGAGGGCGTGAAATTCCACGATGGCGAGGCTTTCGATGCCTCTGTTGCCAAGGCGTCGCTGGACCGTGCAAGGGGCGATGCTTCCATCAACCCGCAAAAGCGCTTCTTTGCGGCCATCGATAGCATCGAAACGCCAGACCCGACGACGCTCGTTCTTACGTTGAAGCAGCCGTCCGGCAGCCTGCTCTATTGGCTCGGCTGGCCCGCCTCAGTGATGGTCGGCACCAAATCTTCCGACGGCAACAAGACCACGCCCATCGGCACCGGTCCGTTCAAGTTCGTCAACTGGTCCAAGGGTGAGAAGGTCGAGATGGCCCGCAACACGGATTACTGGGACAAATCCGCGACCATCGCGCTTGAAAAAGCCACGTTCCGTTTCATTCCCGATCCGCAGGCCCAGGCCGCCGCGCTGAAATCCGGCGATATCGATGCTTTCCCCGAATTTGGCGCACCGGAACTGATGGCCTCCTTCGAAGGGCATACCCGGCTCGGCACCTTCATCGGCAACACCGAACTGAAGGTCGTTGCTGGCATGAACAACGCCGTCAAGCCTTTCAACGACAAGCGCGTGCGCCAGGCCCTGATGATGGCGGTGGATCGCGCGACGGTGATCGAAGGCGCATGGTCCGGCTTTGGCACCCCCATCGGCAGCCATTACACCCCCAATGATCGCGGTTACGTCGATACGACAGGCGTTCATCCCTATGATCCCGAAAAAGCCCGGACGTTGCTGGCTGAAGCTGGTTATCCGAACGGTCTTTCCTTCACCATCAAGGCGCCGCAAATGCCCTATGCGCAGCGGACCTCGCAGATCCTGCAAGCCATGTTTGCCGAGATCGGTGTGACGATGACCATCGAGACCACGGAATTCCCGGGCAAATGGGTGTCGGATGTGCTCAAAGGCGCCAATTACGACATGACCATCGTCGCCCATGCGGAGCCGATGGATATCGATATATTCTCGCGTGACCCCTATTATTTCAATTACAAGAACCCGACCTTCAACGAGATCATCAAGAACGTCGAACTGACAGCCGATCCGGTAGAACAAGAGGATCTGTATCAGGACGCGCAGAAGATCCTGGCGCAGGATGTGCCAGCGCTGTTCCTTTTCGTGATGCCGAAGCTCGGCGTTTGGGACAGGAAGATTGAGGGGCTGTGGGAAAACGAGCCTATCCCGTCCAACGTGCTGACAGATGTGCGTTGGGAAGAGTGATGGTGTGTTTGCAGTATAGCCACACCCACCGCCCTACAGGCCGGGCCTCACCATGATCGCCCTCATCCTCAAACGCCTTCTCGGTCTTTTCTTTACGCTGCTCGCCGTATCCTTCCTGATCTACACCGTCATGGGTCTGTTACCAGGGGATCCGGCCGCCATCATGCTCGGCACATCGGCAAGCCCCGATACGCTGGCGGCGCTGCAAAAACAGATGGGTCTCGATCAGCCGCTGGTGCTGCGCTACGTCTCATGGCTGGCAGCCATGGCGCATGGCGATCTCGGGCAATCCTATACCTATGGCGTACCGGTGGCGGGGTTGATCCTTGACAGGCTTGCGGTCACGTTGCCACTGGCGTGCATCGCCATCACCCTTTCCATTCTCATCGCCGTGCCACTTGGTGTCATGGCCGCGCGATACAGGGGAGGGGTGATCGATCGTTTCTGCGGCCTGTTTTCCCATGCGGGCATCGCCGTTCCCGGCTTCTGGGTGGGACTTTTGCTGATCCTCGTTTTTTCCACCACGCTTGGGTGGATGCCAGCGGGCGGTTTTCCCGGCTGGCAGGCGGGGTTCGTTGCCGCATCGAAGGCGCTGGTGCTTCCAGCGGTGGCGCTCGCCTTTTCTCAGGCCGGTGTTCTGACGCGGGTCTGCCGCTCGGCCATGCTGGAGGTGATGAGCGAGGATTTCGTGCGCACCGTCAGGGCCAAGGGCATCGGTGAAACCGCCACACTGTGGAAGCACGTCCTACCCAATGCGCTCATCCCCGTCATCACCATGGTCGGCCTGCAATTCACGTTCCTGATCGCTGGCACGGTTCTGGTGGAAAACGTCTTCAATCTTCCCGGCCTCGGGCGCCTTGCCTTTCAGGCGCTGACGCAGCGCGATATCGTTGTTATGCAATCGGTCGTGCTGTTCTTCTGCGCGCTGGTCATATCCATGAATTTTCTCGTTGATATGGCCTACCTGCTGATCGATCCGCGCTTGCGGGCGCGTGCCGCATGAGACGTTTCAATATCCGCAATGGCACCCTTCTGTCTGGCGCCACCATCACCGGTGCTCTGGTCGCCATCGCGCTGCTATCCCTCGTCTGGACGCCGCAGGTGCCGACGAAAATGCAGATTGCCGCCAAGCTCAGGCCGCCGCTGGCGCATGGTCTGCTGGGAACGGATCAATTCGGCCGCGATCTTCTCTCCATGCTGATGGTCGGGGCGTGGAACTCGCTGTCCACCGCCGTCCTTGCTGTTGCCATCGGGGCCACCATTGGCACGCTGGTCGGCATTTTTGCGGCTGCCCGGCGCGGTGTCGTCGAAGCTTTGCTGATGCGCCTTTGCGATATCATCTTTGCGCTGCCACCCATCCTCTCAGCCATGATGCTCGGCGCCTTCATCGGTTCCGGTCGCTTCACCGCCATCGTCGCCATCGCCACCTTCATGGTGCCGGTCTTTGCGCGCCTGACCTGCGCGGCGGCCCTGCAATTATGGGCGCGGGATTTTGTGCTGGCAGCGGAAAGTCTGGGGCGAAGCAGGGGCGGGATCACGGTTACCCATATCCTGCCGAACCTGACCAACCTCATCATCGTGCAGGTCAGCATCCAGCTGGGGCTTGCGATCCTGACCGAGGCGGGGTTGAGCTTTCTCGGTCTCGGCATGCCACCACCCGCGCCCACCTGGGGGCGGATGTTGTGGGACGCGCAGACCTATCTGTCGCTTGCGCCTTGGCTTGCCATTTTGCCGGGGCTTGCGATCGCGCTGGCGGTTCTCGGCTTCAATCTGCTGGGAGATGGCCTTCGCGATCGGCTCGACCCGAGACTGCGGCACTAGTGGAAACAACGACAATCTCAGCGTCTTGTCGTATTGCTGCCGCCATTGTTCTGTTACAGCGGGACCATAATCCTGGAGTTGAAAACCTATGCTGCGCCTGTCGGATAATCCTGCTCTCTGCGGTTCGGTCGATGATGCCGATCCGGCATTGACGGAACCCGCCACGCCAAAAGTCGGCCTTGTCGATATTCTGCACGCGCTTGCTGGTGATGAAAGCCGCACCCGCATCTCCGTTGGCGATCTCTTGTCCGCCATGGGCGACCGTGCCTTTGGCGCGTTGATGCTGGTCTTTGCTCTCCCCAACATCGTGCCGACACCACCAGGCACATCTGCCATCACAGGCACGCCGCTGGTGTTTCTGGCAGCACAACTGTTTGCCGGTAAGAACCCGTGGCTCCCCCGTGTCATCTCCGAACGGTCATTGGCACGGGAAGATTTTGCCCGCGTCGTCCAAAAGATCGTCCCGGTTCTGCTGCGGGTTCAGAAACTTCTCAAGCCACGCTTGGAGGGTCTGTTATCGCCGGTGTTCGAGCGCGTTATCGGCCTCATTTGCCTGGTTCTCGCCGTCATCCTGGCTTTGCCAATCCCGCTCGGCAACATTTTGCCTGCCATCGCGATCGGCTGTTTTTCCTTCGCTCTTCTGGAGCGGGATGGTCTCTTCGCGCTGATCGGCGGTGTTCTCGCTGTGACCTCGGTGGCTGTCGTCAGTGGCGTGATTTACGGCATTGTCAAAGCCGCGCTTTATTTCGTGGTCGGACCATTGCTGGGGTGAGCGTGCCTTGCCGCGTTTGACATCGGCTCTAGAAAAATGTCAGCACAGTGGAAATGCGACGTGAGGGCAGGCATATGGCCAGACGATCCGAAACCGGTGGACGGCTAGACGACGCGGCGAGAGCCGGGTGGCTTTATTACGTTGCGGGCCGCACGCAAGACGAGATTGCCAGTGCCATGGGCATCTCCCGCCAGTCGGCGCAGCGGCTTGTTTCGCTGGCGGTCACCGAACGGCTGATCAAGGTACGCCTCGACCACCCTATTGCCGCCTGCCTCGAAAAAAGCGAGGCCCTGCGCGAGCGGTTTTCTTTGAAGTATGTGGAAGTGGTGCCGAGCGATCCGGCAGGCACATCCTCCACCGTGGGCATTGCCGAGGCGGGGGCGGCTGAAATCGAACGCTGGCTGCGCAAGTCAGACCCCATCGTTCTCGCTATCGGCACCGGACGAACGCTGAAAGCGGCGGTCGACCAGTTGCCGCCGATGGAATGTCCGCAACACCGCATCGTCTCGCTCACCGGCAATATCGGACCGGACGGTTCTGCCGCCTATTACAACGTCATTTTCAGCATGGCGGATGCCATCAAGGCGCGGCATTTCCCGATGCCGCTGCCGGTTCTCTGTTCGTCGGCAGAAGAACGGGAATTGCTGCACGACCAGTCGATGGTGCGCTCCACATTGGCGCTGGGTGCTGCCGCCAACGTCACTTTCGTCGGTGTCGGTCAACTGGCAGAGGACGCTCCGCTCTGCGTCGATGGTTTTCTCGAGGTTCAGGAGATGCGCGACCTCATCGCCAAGGGTGGTGCGGGTGAGATTTGCGGCTGGTCCTTCGACCGGGATGGCCGGATTCTGGAGACGCCGATCAATGATCGTGTCGCCTCCGTTCCCCTGCCGCCACGCGAGACGAGCACGGTGATCGGTATTGCGCAGGGCAAGCAAAAATCGCCCGCCATTCTCGGTGCTCTTCGGGGTGGCCTGTTGAACGGCATCATTACCGACGAAGTCTCTGCTGAGTATTTGCTCGCGAAGTGAGCAGAAATATCACTTTAAAACCAGTATGTTAGATAATCCTTGTGCATCGCAGCGCAGGTAGGTGCTTGACTTTTGCCTCTCATAAGTGAGTATTTGCCCTAGAGCAAAGCGAATGCTCAATAACTTCTTCTGGGAGGAAGATCATGACTTTGAAGACACTTCTGCTGGGCGCGTGCTCGGCTCTCGCTTTTTCTGGCCTCGCTTCCGCAGAAACGCTGACCATCGCCACCGTCAACAATGGCGACATGATCCGCATGCAGGGACTGACATCCGAATTCACCGCCAAAAATCCTGACATTCAGGTCGAGTGGGTCACGCTGGAAGAAAACGTCCTGCGTGAACGCGTCACCACCGATATCGCCACCAATGGCGGCCAGTACGACATCATGACCATCGGCAACTACGAAGTTCCGATCTGGGCCAAGCAGGGCTGGCTTCTGCCGCTCGAAAAGCTCGGCGACAACTATGATGTCGCTGACATGCTGCCATCCATCAAGGGTGGTCTGACTGTCGACAGCAAGCTGTACGCTGCACCCTTCTATGGCGAATCCGCCATGATCATGTATCGCAAGGATCTGTTTGAAAAAGCAGGTCTGAAGATGCCGGAAAACCCGACATGGGAATTCATTGGCGACGCAGCCCGCAAGATCACCGACCGCAAGGCCGACGTGAACGGCATGTGCCTTCGCGGCAAGGCTGGCTGGGGTGAGAACATGGCCTTCATCACAGCCCTCACCAACTCGTTTGGTGGTCGCTGGTTCGATGAAAACTGGAAGCCCCAGTTCGATCAGCCTGAGTGGAAGAACGCGCTTCAGTTCTACGTGGACCTGATGAAGGATGCCGGTCCTGCCGGTGCCTCCTCCAACGGCTTCAACGAAAACCTGACGCTGTTCCAGCAGGGCAAATGCGGCATGTGGATCGACGCCACGGTGGCTGCATCCTTCGTGTCCAACCCGAAGGACAGCAAGGTTGCCGACCAGGTGGGCTATGCGCTGTTCCCGACGCATGGTGAGATGAAGAACCACGGCAATTGGCTCTGGTCCTGGAACCTTGCCATTCCGAAGAGCTCGCAGAAGGCGGAAGCCGCTGAGAAGTTCATCGCCTGGGCAACCAGCAAGGAATACACGCAGCTCGTCGCTTCCAAGGATGGCTGGGCCAACGTTCCCCCAGGCACCCGCACCTCGCTCTACAAGAATGCGGACTACGAAAAGGCCGCAGGCTTTGCAGCGCCGACGCTGGCTGCCATGAACGCTGCCGACATCACCAAGCCAACCGTCAAGCCGGTGCCTTACACGGGCGGCCAGTTCGTGGCGATCCCCGAGTTTCAGTCTCTGGGCACCACGGTCGGTCAGCTGTTTTCGGCGGTTGTTGCTGGTCAGTCCAGCGTTGATGATGCTCTCGCCAGCGCCCAGTCCACGGCCACGCGCGAAATGACGCGCTCGGGATATATCAAGTAATCCTCCCGAAGATCGCCGTCCGGCTCTGAGGGCCGGGCGGCGCATATATTCAAAGCCGTTATGTTTCTGTGAAATCCCCTCCCCAACCCCTCCCCACAAGGGGGAGGGGCTTTATCCGCCGCACCGTTGTCGCACCGAGTGAACTTCGGCGTTTGCGGCACGGTTTCTCCCCCCTTGTGGGGGAGATGGCCGGCAGGCCAGAGGGGGTCTTCGACACCATGCTCAGAGGGCGGAGGAAGCCATCCGATGGCGACGCAAAACACCAAAAATCTGGCGCGGCTGATGATGGCGCCGTCGGTCATCCTGCTTCTGGTCTGGATGATCGTGCCACTGTCGATGACGCTCTGGTATTCGTTTCAGAACTACAATCTTCTGAACCCGTCCAATGTCAGCTTTGCTGGCCTGTTCAATTATCAGTATTTCTACACCGACCCGGCTTTCTTCCAGTCCATCTGGAACACGCTTGTCATCGTCGGCGGCGTGCTGATGATCACCGTCATCGGTGGGATCGGCATTGCTCTGTTGCTGGATCAGCCGATTTTCGGCCAGGGCATCGTGCGCATTCTGGTCATCTCGCCGTTTTTCGTCATGCCGCCGGTCGCAGCTCTCGTGTGGAAGAACATGATCATGCATCCCGGGTACGGGGTGTTGGCGGACCTGAACCGGTTCTTCGGCTTTCAGCCGATCGACTGGTTCTCGCAGTTTCCGCTGCTGTCCATCGTCATCATCGTGGCATGGCAGTGGTTGCCCTTTGCAACACTGATCCTTTTGACAGCCCTTCAGTCGCTGGATGGCGAACAGAAGGAAGCCGCCGAAATGGATGGCGCGAGCTTCTTCAGCCGCTTCATCTATCTGACGCTGCCGCACCTGGCGCGCGCCATCACGGTCGTCATTCTCATCCAGACCATCTTCCTGCTCGGCGTCTACGCGGAAATCCTCGTCACCACCAATGGTGGACCGGGCTACGCCTCGACCAATCTCGCCTTCCTCATCTACCGCACGGCGCTCTTGGGCTATGATGTGGGTGGAGCATCCGCCGGTGGCATCATCGCCGTCATCCTTGCAAACGTCGTCGCCATCTTCCTGATGCGCGCCGTCGGCAAGAACCTCGATCGATAGGAGACAGGATCATGGCTCGCAAAGTCTCGACACGCTCCCGCATCGGCTTCACCATCGCCGCCTGGGTCATCGCCCTCCTGCTGTTCTTCCCCATCCTCTATGCGTTCCTAACATCGCTGAAGACGGAGCCGGAAGCCATTGCGGGGTTCAGCCTGTGGCCATCGGGCACGTTTGAAAACTACATCACCGTCAATACGCAGCGGGATTATTTCAAGCCGTTCATGAACTCGGTGATCCTGTCGGTCGGTTCGACGATCTTTGCGCTGATCATCGCCATTCCGGCAGCATGGGCCATGGCGTTTTCGCCCACCAAACGGACCAAGGATATTCTGATGTGGATGCTCTCCACCAAGATGATGCCTGCGGTGGCGGTGCTGGTGCCGATCTATCTGATCTTCCGCAATGCCGGTCTGCTCGATACCCGCATCGGCCTCACCATCATGCTCACCTTCATCAATCTGCCGATCGTGGTGTGGATGCTCTACACATATTTTCGGGAAATTCCGGGTGAAATCCTTGAAGCGTCTCGCATGGACGGTGCGTCCCTGTGGAACGAGATCGTCTATGTGCTGACGCCGATGGCGATCCCCGGCATTGCCTCCACTCTGCTTCTCAACATCATTCTGGCGTGGAACGAGTCCTTCTGGACCATTCGTCTCACGACGACCAATGCAGCACCGCTGACGGCCTTCATCGCCTCCTTCTCCAGCCCGCAAGGTCTGTTCTGGGCGAAGCTGTCTGCCGCTTCGATGATGGCGATTGCGCCGATCCTCGTGCTGGGCTGGTTCTCCCAGAAACAACTCGTTCGCGGCCTCACTTTTGGCGCGGTGAAATAAGGAATAAGAAAATGGGCAGCATTTCCCTTAAAAACGTTTCCAAGGTCTTCGGTGAAGCCAAGGTCATTCCCTCCATCAATCTCGATATCGAGAATGGCGAGTTCGTGGTGTTCGTCGGCCCGTCAGGTTGCGGCAAGTCCACGCTTCTGCGCCTCATCGCCGGTCTTGAAGACGTCACCGGCGGCCAGATCATCATCGACGGCAAGGACGCCACCGAAAAGGCACCTGCCGAACGAGGCCTTGCCATGGTGTTCCAGTCCTATGCGCTCTACCCGCATATGAGCGTGCGCAACAATATCGGCTTTCCCTTGAAAATGGCCAAGCTCGACAAGGCCGTGATCGACAAGAAGGTCAACGATGCCGCAAGCGTACTGAACCTCACGGATTACCTCGACCGTCGTCCCTCGCAGCTGTCGGGCGGCCAGCGCCAGCGTGTAGCCATCGGTCGCGCCATCGTGCGTGAACCCTCGGCGTTCCTGTTCGATGAACCCCTGTCGAACCTCGATGCCTCGCTTCGCGGCACCATGCGGTTGGAAATCTCCGAGCTGCACAACACGTTGAAGACGACGATGATCTACGTGACGCATGATCAGGTGGAAGCCATGACCATGGCCGACAAGATCGTCGTGCTCAATCGCGGCAATATCGAGCAGGTCGGCTCGCCGATGGAGCTGTACAAGACGCCGCGCAACCTGTTCGTCGCAGGGTTTATCGGCTCGCCGCGCATGAATTTCGTCAAGGGTGCTTACGCGCAGGCCAAAAGTGCCGACACGGTCGGCGTTCGTCCGGAACATCTGCTTCTGTCGAAGGATAGCGGTCTGTGGCAGGGCAAGGTCACCGTGGCCGAACATCTGGGCTCCGACACCTTCATTCACATCAATGTCGAGGAGATCGGCATGATCACCGCACGTGCGGGCGGCGAGTTCGCCTGCCAGCATGGCGATACCGTTTTCATCACGCCGGATGATACCAAAATCCACAGGTTCGATAGCAACGGTCTGGCCCTCTGAGGGCTGGACCGCATCGCCCAATGCTGGTTGTAACAGCGGTTAGCCAAGGCGACTGCTCCATGACAGGAAATTCGAGGATCGTCTCATGACATCAAAACTCTCGCTCGCCACGCTTGATCAGGTCAAGGCAACGGCCTCCGTTCCGTCCTATTCGCGCGCGGACCTTGTCCCCGGTATCGTGCATTTTGGCGTGGGCAATTTCCACAGGGCGCATCAGGCGATCTATCTGGATGACCTGTTCAACACCGGTGCCGATCACGATTGGGCCATCATCGGCGCAGGCGTTCTGCCGTCTGATGCCGTCATGCGTGAAAAGCTTGCGGCACAGGATTTCCTGACCACGGTGGTGGAGCAGGATAACAACCGCACCGGCGCGCGCGTGACCGGCCCGATGGTCGACATTCTCCAGATCGGTGACACCGCAGCCACCATAGAAAAGCTGGCCGACCCAAAAATCCGCATCGTCTCGATGACCATCACCGAAGGCGGCTATTTCATTGATGCATCCGGTGCGTTCAATCCGCAGCATCCGGCCATTGCCGAAGACGGCAAAAATCCCGCCGCACCAAAGACCGTCTTCGGCCTCATCGTCGCCGGTCTGAGAGCTCGCAAGGACAAGGGCCTCCAGCCCTTTACCGTGATGTCCTGCGACAACATTCCGCATAATGGCAAGGTCACGAAGAACGCCGTCGTTGGCGTGGCGGCGCTGTCCGATCCAGCTTTTGCCAACTGGATCAGCGAAACCGTCGCCTTTCCCAATTCCATGGTGGACCGCATCACGCCTGCCACCGGCCAGCGCGAACGTGATATCGCCCTCGATGATTTCGGCATTGACGACAACTGGCCGGTCTTCTGCGAAGAGTTCAAGCAATGGGTCATGGAAGACAATTTCCCAGCGGGTCGTCCTGCGCTGGAAAAAGTCGGGGTGCAATTCGTGCCCGAAGTCGCGCCCTATGAGCATATGAAGATCCGTATTCTTAATGGCGGCCATGCGGCAATTGCCTATCCTGCAGCCCTTCTCGACATCCATTTCGTGCATGAGGCGATGGAGCATCCGCTGATCCGCGCCTTCCTCGCCAAGCTGGAGAAGGAAGAAATCATCCCGATCATTCCGCCGGTGCCCAACACAGATCTCAACGACTATTTCGACCTCATTGAACGCCGCTTCCTCAACCCCAAGATCGGCGATACCATTCCGCGCTTAGCGCAGGATGGCTCCAACCGTCAGCCAAAATTCATCCTGCCATCTACGTCCGATCGTCTGGCAAAGGGCGATGATATCGTCGGTCTCTCGCTGGTCTCGGCGCTGTGGTGCCGTTACTTCCATGGCACGTCCGATAGCGGTGCAAACATCGTCTTCAACGATGCCAGTGCCGAGCGCCTTCAAGCTGCTGCCACCAAGGCCAAGGACGATCCGATGGCGTTTCTCGCGCTCGACGATATTTTCGGCGAGGTTGCCAAATCCGAGCTGTTCCAGAAACGCTTTGCCCATGCCTTGAAGACGTTGTGGGAGAAGGGTACGGCTGAAACGCTTGAACTTTATCTGCAAAACAAACTCGTCAGCTGACGAAAAGAGATGTGCCATGCAAACCGGGAACGCGCCTCTGCTGATCTTTGATTGCGATGGCGTTCTCGTGGATAGCGAACCGGTTTCGATTGCTGTCCTCATCGATATGGTCGCCCATCAGGGCGTCCAGATCAGCGAAGAGGACGCCTATCAGCGCTTCCTCGGCCGCAGCGTCGCCAGTATGACGGCGACGCTTTGGGACGAATACGGCGTCGAAACCGACATCGACTTTCTGGAACATATGCGCGCCGAGTTGTTTCAGCGCTTTCGTGATGAGCTGAAGGCCATCGATGGCATGGCCGAGACGCTGGACCGCCTGTCGGTTCCGCGCTGCGTCGCCTCTTCCAGTCAGCCGGAGCGCATCCGTTATTCACTCGGGCTGACAGGTCTGCTGGATAAACTGGAGCCGCATATTTTCAGCGCCACCATGGTCAAGAACGGCAAGCCAGCGCCCGATCTCTTCCTGCATGCTGCCAACGAGATGCAGATGGAGCCAGGCGACTGCATCGTCATCGAAGACAGCCCTGCCGGCATAGCTGCGGCGAAAGCTGCGGGAATGCGCGTTTTTGCGTTCACCGGCGGTTCACACGCCCGTTTCCCAGCATTTCGGGAGCATATTGCCAGTCTGGAGCCCGATCTGGTGTTTGACGCCATGCCGGATTTGGTCCAACTTGTGGCGGACCAAACTGCGCGGGTTTAACGCTGCCGGTGCCGTCTGCAGCGATGCGGTCTGGTCGCGATTGAGGAATGGGAATTTAGCCTGATGCGTCAATATCTTGTTGCTGTCGATGTCGGCACGGGCAGCGCTCGCGCTGGCGTTTTCGATGCAAAGGGTAGGCTGATTGCACGCGCAACCCATCCCATCATCATGCAAAGGCCAAGGGAAAACCACGCCGAGCATGATTCAGCCGATATCTGGAATGCCGTTTGTATCGCCGTGCGCCAGGCTATGGCCGATGCCGATATCCCGGCATCCTCGGTTGCGGCCATCGGTTTCGATGCCACCTGTTCGCTGGTCGTGCGCGGGCCGCAGGGCGAGCAGGTCACGGTGTCAACGTCCGGCGAAGACCGCTTCGACACCATCGTCTGGCTGGACCACCGAGCCATCGCCGAAGCTGACTTTCTGAGCATGTCGCGTCATCCCGTGCTGGATTATGCAGGCGGCTCGATGTCTCCGGAGATGGAGATGCCCAAGCTGATGTGGCTGAAAAAACATCTGCCGGATAGTTGGACAAAAGCCGGATATTTCTTCGATCTCGCCGACTTCCTGACCTGGAAAGCCAGCGGCAGCGCCAAGCGTTCCAATTGCACGCTGACGGCCAAGTGGAATTTTTTAGGCCATGAGAGGCAGGGGTGGAGCCAGGATTATCTCGAAATGGCAGGCCTTGGCGATCTCCTGCAACGTGGCAACCTTCCCACTCAGGCTGTCGCCCCCGGCCAAAGCGTCGGCACGCTCTCGCAGCAAGCAGCGGACGAGCTTGGGCTGGATACGGGCTGCGAAGTTGCAGCAGGCATGATCGATGCCTATGCGGGCGCACTCGGAGCGCTCGGCGGTAGTCTGCAATCGGATGTCGGCAGCAATGTCGCGCTGATTGCCGGCACCTCCAGCTGCCTTGTCACGCTGACACCGAAACGCATGCCCGGACACAGCCTCTGGGGTCCGTACTGGGAAGCGATCCTGCCCGGCCACTGGCTGGTGGAGGGTGGACAATCGGCCACCGGCGCGCTTTTAGACCACGTCGTGCGCATGCATGCCGCAGGTGGCGAGCCGACCTCGGCACTCCACGCCCGCATTGTGGAACGGGTGCTGGATTTGCGTCGCATTGAAGGGGAGGGCTTTGCCGATCACCTGTACGTCCTGCCGGATTTCCATGGCAACCGTTCGCCGCTGGCAGATCCGCATGCGCGTGGCGTCATCAGCGGGCTGACGCTCGATACGTCCTTCGATAGCTTGTGCCGCCTCTATTGGCGAACGGCGGTTTCCATTGCGCTCGGCGCGCGGCATGTGCTGGATGCGATGGAAGGGTTCGGTTATGCGGTAGAAACGCTACACGTCACCGGCGGCCATGTGCACAACCCACTCCTGATGGAGCTCTACGCCGATGTCACGGGCAAGCGCATCGTCGTTCCCGCCACGGCGGATGCGGTGCTGCTGGGTACAGCCATGAATGCTGCGTCTGCGGGTGGCGTCCACAAGGGATTGGCGGCTGCTGGTGCGGCCATGTATTCCGGTGGGGAGGAGAGACGCGGCAGCGGGCAGGCTATGGAGCGTTACGAGAGTGACTATCGTCGGTTTCTGGCCATGTACCGCCACCGCGAGGAGCTGGAACGGCTTTGACTTTCGTCACCCCGCACGAATGCGGGGTGAGATTGTGGTTTTGGCGTCTTAGCCGTGCAAAACACGCTGCATGTCGCCGATACGACGATACCGGTCCTTGCGGCCCGTTTCTGTCCTCTGCGGCATGGAATGCAGCATGAATTCGGTGATAGCCACCAATTGCAGCATGCTGTGTCCACCGTTCTGGCTGAGCGGGATCGTCAGGCAGATGTCGGCGCTGTCAGGGCCCCACTCGTAAAAGCGGGTCGTGATCAGCACTGTCTTGTAACCGGCCCTTGTTGCCATTTTCGCCAGACGCTGCAATCCGGCCAGATCGCCACCGCAATCCATCAGAATCAGCAGCGTACCATCGGTAGGCTCGTCCATCAGGGCGATGTAGGTGGCGCCATCGCGTTGCAGGTAGTGAACATGCTCGCGACATTCCAACAGCTTGGTGTAAAAATACCGGCAAATCCCAAAGCTTTCTGCGGAGGAGGCGATGAACACCTGTCTGCTTTCGGCGATGGCGCCCAGAGCCGTCTTCCAGACCGACTGCCCGGCCAGATCGTACACGGCTTGCACGGCCTGAATCTGTTGTAGCATGAGCGAGGACAACGGCGTCTGCGCCACGTCCTGCTTGGCCGCAGGTGCCGGTTCCGCCACGCGTGGCTCTTCGCGAAGATGCTCGCGAATGTCACTCAGTTGACGGTAGCCAAGCGAGCGTAGGAACCGCCCGACAGTCATGGGACTGAGGTTGAGTTTTTCAGCCAGCGTCGCCGCTGTTTCAAACGGCAATTCTGCCAGATGTTCGATGAGGTACTTCGCAATCCGTCGTTCCGACGGCGTTCCGGTTTTCAGCGAACGGGTGAGATCAATCAGCAATTTTTCCAACGACGCCTCGTTTTTCTTGTCTTTAGCGGACGATGGTGATCTAGCGAGTTATCTCGCCGCCAATCGTGTCGACTAGGTTGTAAAAAAAGGCCAATCGTTACCCCACTGATCCCCACTTCCGTAAGAATATACGATTTTTTGCCTGTTTGTTTTTATAGTTTAGTAGTTGCTTTTCTTCAAGCGCAAAATAGTGGGTTGTGTTTTTTTCTTGTATTTAACGGGAAGCGTTTCTTGTGAAGGGTCGTAAAACGCCCTATTTGCCACGCACTGGCGAATGGTTATCCATCGACAAAAAATCCGCCTAAATGGAGGCAAAATAATGATTTTTAGCGCTGCGAGAGATGCTTTCGGCAACCTTTTTGCCTCCGAAACACGCGCCGTGTTCTGGAAGTCGCTCGGACTGACAATTTTGGTGCTTGTAGGCCTCTGGTTCGCCATTCGGAGCGTTTTTATCTGGCTTGCATTGCCGTGGATTGATTCGCTCGTGCCCGGCATGCCGGAATGGGCCGGCTGGATGAGCTTCATCTTTGCCATCCTTGCAGGCATCGGATTGGCACTGGCGCTGGCCCTTTTGATCTCTCCGGTCACGGCCATCATCGCCAGCCTGTTCCTGGATGATGTCGCCGACGTCATCGAAAAGAAGGACTATCCCAACGATTCCCCGGGTACGGCCATGCCGCTGAGCGAGGCCATTCCCTCCTCGCTCAAATTCTTCGGCGTGGTGATCCTCGGCAACGGTGTCGCGCTCCTGTTGCTTCTCGTTCCCGGCATCAATCTCATCGCGTTTTTTCTGGTCAACGGCTATCTGCTGGGCCGGGAATTCTTCGAGTTTGCGGCCATGCGGTTCCGCACCCCTGCCGACGCGCGCGCTTTTCGTGCCAAGCACGGAACGACGGTGTTCATGGCCGGTCTGTTGATCGCGGCGTTTCTCGCCATCCCCTTCCTCAACCTCCTGACCCCGCTGTTTGCCGCATCCTTCATGGTACATCTGCACAAAGCGATCAGTCGGCGCGACCCGTCATTCAGCCAGAAACTGGGCCGGTAGCTCCACCAGAGGTGCTGGAATATCGCAGGTCTTTTCCGGCGATTTGCAGATATCGGCGATCACGCAGCGCTCGCATTCGGGTTTGCGCGCCTTGCAACAGTAACGCCCATGCAGGATCAACCAATGATGTGCATGGAAAAGATACTCGTCGGGAATGATCTTCACCAGCCGCTCTTCCACCTCATCCGGGGTTTTCCCCGGTGCCATGCGCAGCCGGTTGGCGATGCGGAACACATGGGTATCGACCGCCAGCGTCGGAACGCCGAAGGCCATGGACATCACCACATTGGCGGTCTTGCGGCCCACGCCCGGCAGCATCACCAGCTCTTCGCGCGTGCGCGGAACCTCGCCGCCAAAAGTGTCGATCAGCATCTGGGATAGGGCAATGACGTTCTTGGCCTTGTTACGGTAGAGGCCGATGGTCTTGATGTAGCCGATCAGGCGTTCTTCACCCAGTTCCAGCATCTTTTCCGGCGTATCAGCCACCGCAAACAGGCCGCGCGTCGCCCGGTTCACGCCCACATCGGTTGCCTGCGCCGAAAGGGCCACGGCCACCACCAGCGTAAACGGATTGGAATGTTCCAGTTCACCCTTCGGCTCCGGCCGCTGTATGGAGAAACGCCGGAATATTTCCTTGAGTTCGTCCTTGGAGTAGACCGTCCGGACACGCACCGTCTTGCGACGTGTCGTCGCATTTGACTTTTTCAGCGTTTGAGCGCTGGATCGTTTCTTGGCAATTGTCATGGTCTTACTATAATCTGACGCCAGCTTTGGTGAAGCACTGGACGAGGACGACACGGTGGACAGCCTTAATGAGCAGCCGGTTTTTGCAGCGGAACTTGTTCCCTATCGCTCCCTCGGACGCAAGGGGTTTCGCGTTCTCCTAGCGCTCACCGGTGCCGTCTGCCTTCTCTATGGCGTGTTCTTCATGGTCACCGGCGCGTGGCCCATCGGTCTTTTCCTGGGCGTTGATTTTCTGCTGCTCTACGTCGCTTTCCGGGTGAATTACCGTGCTGCAAAAGCCCGTGAGGAGGTCATCGTATCGCGCACCAGCCTTTCCATCCGAAAATTCTCACCAACAGGCCGCATGGTCGAGCATCGGTTCAACCCGTTCTGGGCGCGCTTTTTCGTCAAACGTCACGATGAGATCGGCATTCTCTCGATGCATGTTTCGGGGGAGGGGCGGATGACGGATATCGGCTCGTTCCTCAATCCGGATGACCGCGAAAGCTTCGCGAAGGCCTTTCGCGGTGCTTTGGCCACGGTGCGGCTTCGAATCTAGGTGAGAGCGCAAGAAACGGGTGGAGACAGGGGGCGCATCGTGTTTGTGTCGGCGTTGCAAGGAGACACACCATGAATGCCAGTATCACCTTAAAGGAAGACATCACCCCGGTCGGTTCTGATTACGAAACCGTCCGGCAGGTCATTGAAGTCCTGACGGTGGACTACCGCGATCAGCCGTCGCTCGAAACCATTGCCGCCAGGCTTTCGCAGTCACCCACGCAATTGCAGAAAACCTTCACCCGCTGGGCCGGTCTGTCGCCAAAAGCCTTTCTTCAGGCCGTCACGCTCGATCACGCCAAGCGTCTGCTGCGCGACGAAAGCCTTCCGCTTCTGGAAGCTTCCATCGAAGTCGGCATGTCCGGGCCGGGCCGTCTGCATGATCTCTTCGTGACGCATGAAGCCATGTCGCCGGGGGAGTGGAAAGCCAAGGGTTCGGGCCTCTCCATTCGTTACGGTTTTCACCCATCGCCCTTTGGTCTGGCCTTGATCATGATCACCGACCGGGGTCTTGCGGGCTGTGCCTTTGCCGATGCGGGAGAGGAGACGGCGTGCTTCGAGGATATGGCACGCCGCTGGCCCAACGCTCACTACAGCGAAGACAGTGCGGCAACCGCATCTTATGCCTGCAGAATTTTCGACGCCGATAAATGGAAGAGCGAACAACCCTTGCGCGTGGTCCTCCTCGGCACGGATTTTCAGGTCCGCGTCTGGCAAAGCCTCCTGAAAATCCCGCTCGGAAAAGCCGTGACCTATTCCCACGTCGCCCACGACATCGGCCAGCCTAAAGCGTCGCGCGCCGTGGGTGCCGCCATCGGCGCCAACCCCATCTCCTTCGTCGTGCCCTGCCACCGCGCCGTCGGCAAAAGTGGCGCGCTCACCGGCTACCACTGGGGACTGACGCGCAAACGGGCGATGCTGGGCTGGGAAACGGGTAAGGTTTGATCCAGTTGTGGCACATGTGATATGAGATGTGAAACTCACATCTGCCGTATGAAACCATGGAAAGCATATGAAAAGCACCATCCAACTTTCCGACGATATCGACCGCCGTATCGATCTGGTTGCGGCCAAGAGCAGTTTGACGCGAAGCCAAATCGTTGAGGAAGCTCTTGCCCACGGCCGATCGATCGCTTGGCAGGAGCAGTGGATCACCGGCGTGAAAGAGGGTTTGGACGACGCTGCAAAAGGCAATTTCGCCAGCGAAGAGGATATTGCCGAGGTTTTGAACCGTTACGATCAGGCTTGACCGGTTGTGCGCATTGTTTGGACGAAGCGATATCTGAGAGAACTCGCCACCATCGGCAACTATATTGCCGAACAGAACCCTCGGGCGGCGGCCCGCATTGTCCGCCTGATCCACAAGGCAACACGAGACCTTCTCTCATCCAACCCGTTCATTGGACGGCGGGGGGACATTGATGGCACGCGAGAACTCGTCATATCTGGCACGCCCTACATTGTTGCCTATGTCGTTTCGAGCGATGAAATCCAGGTCTTGTTCGTTCAACACGGCGCCCGCGAATGGCCCACTGCTCTTTCTGACTGATATTGGTTACGGGGCCGTTTCCCCCAGCTCCAGCAGCGCCCGCGCTGCGGCCTCATCGGTAATCAGCGTGTTACATCCGATGCGTTGGATGGTAGCGCGGATGGCGGTGGCGCGGTGGGCGCCGCCTGAGGCCAGGACTATGTGTTTGGCCTTCTTCAGCGTGTCGAGACCGATGGCCATGGCGCGCTGGTTGATGGGGTGGTCGACCGAGTGTCCCTCCGCATCGATGAAATTGAACATGGTGTCGCAGACGCAGCCCGCTGCCACCAGTTCGTCATGCGTCTGTTTGGAAATGAAGCCCTCCGACAGCGATGTGGAATGCGGACCGATATCGCCGCAGCTGACGATGGCGAGGTCGAGATTTTCCGCCAGTTCGAACAGCGTGTTCAGCCCACATTTCTCGATCAGGGAACGGCGTGTTTCTTCGGAATCCACCAGAAGCGGTGCGAGGAACATATAGCATTCAGCACCCAGTGCGCTGGCCAGCCGCCATGTGTAATCCAGCGGATTGGTCTGATGGACCGCCACGATACCGCCCAGCAACGACACCACCTTGCAGTTTTCCCGGCGCGGCGGGCGAAAGCTGGAGAGCGATGCCGTCATGGTGCGGCCCCAGCCCACGCCGATCGTGGCATTGTCTGGAACCGCCTCCGATAGAAATTGACCCAGCGCCAGTCCGACAGCCTTGGCGATATCTTCGGCCTTCGAGGATGCGGAGGGAATGATGATCGCTTCGTCCAGACCGTAAGCGGCCTCCAGCTTAATGGCGAGTTCGACGTAGTCCTCGATGCCCTCGTTGATCCAGATCTGCACCTCGGATCGCTTCATCGCCTCATCCAGAAGGCGGATGACGGTGGAGCGACTGATACCCAGTTTTTCCGCCACGTCCTTCTGCGTCATGCCCTGATTATAATAGAGCCACGCCGCCCGCAGCCGCAGCGATGCGGCTTCGGAATAGGCTGTATGAGTGTCTCTTCGCAGTTTCGCCACTGTTTTCGCCATGCTTGGAGGGGGAGTCCACTATGGCAGGCGTGAAACTTATGTCAATTGCATTGCGCAAATGTCTTGACTTCTGGGTTGGCGCTGCGCGATACTTAACAATGAGAAAACAGCTTGGTTCCGACATCGCGCGCAAGCAGGCGAGGGCAGGAACGAAACCCGGCTGAAACGGTTTTCCAGAGATGACGAGGATCAATCAGCATGACATCGAAACTTGACCAACTTCGCAAAATCACGACGGTTGTCGCCGATACCGGCGATATCGAAGCGGTTGCCCGGCTGAAGCCGGTGGATTGCACCACCAATCCGTCGATTATTCTGAAGGCCTTGGGTACGCCGATGTTTGCCGATACCGTAAAGGAAGCCATCTCCTGGGGTCAGAAACAGGGTGGTGATTCCGATGCTGTGGTTGGCGCGATCGCGGACCGTCTCGCGATCTCTGTCGGTGCAAAGCTTGTCGAGCTCGTACCCGGCCGCGTGTCGACCGAAGTTGATGCCGATCTCTCCTTCGATACGAAGGCGTCCATCGCCAAGGCGCATCAGATCATTGCCGGTTACAAGGATCGTGGCATCGAGCGTGACCGTATTCTCATCAAGCTCGCCTCGACATGGGAAGGCATCAAGGCTGCCGAAGTACTTCAGTCCGAAGGCATTGATTGCAACCTGACACTTCTGTTCTCACAGGCCCAGGCCATCGCCTGCGCAGAAGCCAAAGCCTTCCTCATCTCGCCTTTCGTCGGTCGTATTCTCGACTGGTACAAGAAGTCCACGGGCGAGGATTATACCGCTGAAACCGATCCGGGCGTTGTCTCCGTTCGCAAGATCTACAATTATTACAAGGCTAACGGCATCTCGACGGTTGTCATGGGTGCGTCCTTCCGCAATGTCGGCGAGATCGAAGCGCTGGCCGGTTGTGACCGTTTGACCATCAGCCCGGCGCTTCTGGAAGAGCTGGACAAGGATACCGGCACGCTGGAGCGGAAGCTCTCCGCTGACGATGCAAAGGCCGAGCCCTTGCAGAGCCTGGACGAGAAGGCCTTCCGCTGGCACCTCAACGAAGATGCCATGGCAACGGAAAAGCTGTCCGAAGGTATCCGCCAGTTCGCCAAGGATCTCGAATCTCTTCGCGGCATCATCCGCAAGCAACTGGCAGCTTAAGCTTCCAGAATAATTCTGGAACCTTCGCGATAGTCGCTCGTTATTGAAGTATAATACCTCCAGTCAAGAAAGCGCGATCGGTCCCCTCCCGGTCGCGCTTTTTATTGTCCGGCTGCCACGTTTGAAATCGTCCGGGCTGCTTGCCGGATAAGATCGACGCAGTCATCGGCGCCGGGTGCGTTGCCGCTGAGAGGCGTGATGTAAGGGCAGGTGATGGCCGCCAACGCCGTGCCGTCGAGTGTTAGCACTGGGGCGGATAGGTTCCTGATACCGGCGGTCTGCAAACTGTTCATGCTCTCGAAACCGTTCGCCCGGATCTGTCCCAACCGTGTGATCAGGCCTTCGGGCACGGATGTCTCGTTGCCGCCGCGAAGCTGCTCGGCAATCATGATCTCCCGCTGCGCGTCAGACTGGAAGGCAAGCAGAACGTGGCCGGAGCCGGTGTTGAACAGGCTCATCTGCGCCCCGACGCGGATCGATAGAGCCCAATAGGTCGAGCTATCCTGTTGGGCGATGACAGCCACGACACCGCGATCATAGACGGCCAGATGGCAAGCCTGTCCGGCCTTGTTGGAAAAGTCCCGCATCACGGGCGCGGCAAAAGACACCAGCCTGCGCAAAGGGGCATGGAAATGCGCCAGACCGAAGAGTTTCAAGGTCAGGAAAAATCGGTCGCCATCCTGCCGTTCCACATAGCCCCGGCGGACGAGCCGGTCGAGCATGCGGTAGAATTCATTGGGACTTTTGCCGATGGCCTTGGCGATTTCCGCCTGCGTCAGGCCGCCATCGGTTTGCGCCAGAAGCTCGATAATGTCGAGGCCCTTGTCCAAGGCAGGCGCACGGTATTTTTCACTGTCGTCTTCGATCATCCGACCTCTGCGGTTTCAGGTCGATGGTACGCTGCACCATCTCCAGTTCCAGCTCCCTTGACGTTATATGAATACGCTGTTTACGTATGAATTGTCGATCCATTTCGATTTTCAGGCGCGCCTTGGCGCCAAGAGGAGCAGCGCATGGCGCAGGATTTCACCGGCAAGACAGTGGTTATCACCGCGGCAGGTCAGGGTATTGGCCGTGCCACGGCGGAACGGTTCATCGAACTTGGCGCGCGCGTCATCGCGACTGATATCAACGACGCCGCACTCGCCACGCTGACCGGGGCTGAAACGCGCGTCTTGAACGTGCTGGATGGCGATGCAGTGAAAGCGCTTGCGACGGATATCGGTCGCGCTGATGTGCTGTTCAATTGCGCTGGCTTCGTTCACGCTGGCACTATTCTCGATTGCGAAGAAAAGGACTGGGATTTTTCCTTCGATCTTAACGCCAAGGCCATGTACCGCACGTGCCGCGCATTTCTGCCCGCCATGCTGGAACAGGGCAGGGGTGTCATCGTCAATATGTCGTCGGTTGCATCCAGCGTGAAGGGTGTCCCCAACCGGTTTGCCTATACGGCCTCGAAAGCCGCTGTGATTGGCCTGACCAAATCCATCGCGTCGGACTTCGTCACCAAGGGCATTCGTTGCAATGCCATCTGCCCCGGCACGGTCGATAGCCCCTCGCTGCATGAGCGCCTGCGTGCGACTGGACACTACGAGCAGGCCCTTTCCGACTTCATCGCCCGACAACCCATGGGTCGCATCGCGACGCCGCAGGAGATTGCCGCTCTGGTGACATATCTGGCATCCGATGAGGCTGGATTTACCACGGGACAGATACACGTGATCGACGGCGGCTGGACAGCCTGATGTCGAGACGCCCGCAGCGTCACGGGCGAGGGCTCATCATGTCACAACAAAAAACGGCGGGCCTCTCGACCCGCCGTTTCCCGTCATACCCGTTACGATCAGAGGATCGCCTGACCAGCCATGAGTGCAAGAACCAGGAAGATCAGGAACACGACCACTGCAATGAAGAACAGAATACGGGCGATGCCCGCTGTCGCCGCCGAAATTCCCGTAAAGCCGAAAACACCGGCGATCAGCGAAACTACGAAGAATATAAGAGCCCATTTCAACATGGTCGTACCTCTTTGCGTCAATTGATGCGGTCGAGCCCCTACGCTTCAACCTGTCGATATGACGCGAATCAAGGGCAGGAAGTTCCGAACATTCTGAAATAATGTTTTCAATTGTGGACAATTGACTTTCAGATCGTGCTTTCCGCCCTGTTCACGGCCCGCGCCTTCCATGTTGTCCGCAGGAAGGCGAGGATGAAGAAACCGCTCATGATCAGAACGATCGTCGGGGCCGGAGCGCTATCGATCAGGAAACTGGCCCAGATGCCAATGATCGAAGAGGTAACAGATACGGCGATGGCCGCGATCATCATGCTGGAAAACCGTCGTGTGATCAGGAATGCGATGGCACCGGGGGCCACCAGCATGGCGACGGAAAGAATGATGCCAATGGCCTGCAACGCGCCCACCACCGTCAGCGATAGCACCGCCAGCAAGCCGTAATGCAGCAGGCGAACCGGCAGGCCGATGGCCTTGGCGTGTTGGGCGTCAAAGGCGTGGACCAGAAGGTCCTTGCGCAGCAGCACCAGAAACAGCGTGGCTACCAAGGCAATCAATCCGGTTTCAACAATGTCGCTCACGGCAATGCCCAGCATGTCGCCGAACAGGATATGGTCCAGATGCACATCGCTCTGCACCTTGACATAAAGAACCAAACCGAGCCCAAACATGCCGGAAAAGACGATGCCAAGCACGGTGTCTTCCTTGATGCGACTGTTTTCCTTCAGAAAGCCGGTGCCCAACGCGCAGATCATGCCCGCAACGAAGGCCCCGATGGAAAAGGGAATACCGACGATATAGGCGATGACCACACCGGGTAGCACGGCGTGAGAAACGGCATCGCCCATCAGCGACCAGCCTTTCAGCACCAGAATGCACGACAGCATGGCCATCGGCACCGCAATCATCAGCGTGATGATAAAGGCATATTGCATGAAAGGCAGTTGGAACGGCAGGATCGCAAGCTGCAGGTTTTCGCTCATGGCGCGGCCTCTAGAGCAGCCTTGGCCTTGGCGCGCGAAGCGAGATAGCCGTGCTTGGGCGCAAACACGAAGGCGGTCAGGAAGATCAGCGTTTGCAGGACGACGATGATGCCGCCGGTGGCACCATCGAGGAAATAGCTGAGATAGGCCCCGAGGAAGCTGGTGCCTGCGCCGATGGCAAAGCTCATCCCGATCAGGCGCTCGAACCGGTCCGTCATCAGATAGGCGGTCGCACCCGGCGTCACCACCATGGCAACCACCAGAAACGCGCCGACGGTTTGGAGGGCGGCGACTGTGGACGCCGCCAGGAGGGTGAAGAAGATGATTTTCAGAAGATCCGGGTTGAGGCCCACGGTGCGAGCGTGGTTTTCATCGAAGAACACGACCATGAAATCGCGCCACTTCAACGACAGTACGAGAAGGCTGATGCCGCCGATCAGCGCCAGTTGAAGCGTGTCTTCCGGGGTGATCGCCAGGATATTGCCCAATACGATGGTCTGGATATTGATCGATGTGGGAGACAGCGACACCATGAACAGGCCAAGCCCGAAGAAGGAGGTGAAGATCAGGCCGATGATCGCATCTTCCTTCAACCGCGTCTTCTGGTTCAAAAACAACATGGAGCCTGCCGCCAGCCCGCCGGAAATGAAGGCACCGAGAGAAAAGGGCAGGCCCAGCATATAGGCGCCTGCGACGCCCGGCACGATGGCGTGGGACAGGGCATCGCCGATCAGCGACCAGCCTTTTAGCATCAGATAGGACGACAGAAACCCGCAAACGCCACCCACCAGCGCGCTGACCCAGATGGCGTTCAGCATATAGGAGTAGGTGAAGGGTTCGAGCAGAGTGTCAATCATGGCTCTTGGCTTTCGTGGTCGTCGTGGCCGAACCATCCTTGCTGTAGATCACGAAGGGCCGCTCGTCGTCGGTGATGACCGTCAGGTGGCGCGGATCGGCATCGTCGTGCAGGTCCGTACCGCCCAGAATGAAATGGCGCAGACTGCCACCGAACGCCTTTTGCAGGTTGTCTTCGGTGAACGTATCCTCTGTCCTGCCCGACGCGATGACGGTGCCCTTGACGAAAACCGCGCGGTCGCAAAAATCAGGGACGCTGCCGAGATTGTGGGTGGAAACCAGCATGATGCGGCCTTCGTCGCGCAGCGCCTTGAGCAACGCGACGATCTGTTCTTCGGTGTTCACATCCACGCCGGTAAAGGGCTCGTCCAGCAGAATGACCTGACCTTCCTGCGCCAATGCCCGCGCCAGAAACACCCGCTTTTTCTGCCCGCCGGAGAGCTCGCCGATCTGGCGCTTGCGGTAATCCACCATGTTGACGCGGGAAAGCGCCTCATCGACCATCTGATGGTCGCGCTTTGACGGTATGCGCAGGAAATTCATATGGCCGTAGCGACCCATCATGACAACGTCCTCGACCAGAACCGGAAAGCTCCAATCCACCTCTTCGGCCTGCGGCACATAGGCGACGAGGTTCTTTTTCAGCGCATCGCGGGCGGGCAGATCGAAGATCGAGACGCGACCCGCCGCCAACGGCACGAAGCCCATGACGGCCTTGAAGATGGTGGATTTTCCCGCACCATTGACGCCTACGAGAGCGGTGATGGTGCCGCGGGGAATGGAAAAGCTGGCGCTGCGCAGCGCCGTGTGACCGTTGCGGTAGGTCACCGTCACATCATCGACGGTCAGTCCCGTTTCCACTGTCTTTCGCTTTCCCATCATCATTTGGAAAGGCCTTTCACAATCGTCTCGGTGGTCACGCGCAAGAGGTCGAGATAGGTCGGCACCGGACCATCGACTTCGCTCAAGGAATCCACGTAGAGCACGCCTCCATAGGCAGCTCCAGTTTCCTTGGCCACCTGTTTGGCCGGATCGGGGGAGACGGTGCTTTCGCTGAAAATGACCTGAATCTTATGCTGGCGCATCGCATCGATCACGCCGCGCACCTGCTGGGGCGTGCCCTGACTGTCGGCATTCACAGGCCACAGGAACAGTTCCTTCATGCCGAAATCACGCGCAAGGTATGAAAACGCGCCTTCGCTCGTCACCAGCCAGCGCTTATCCTGCGGCAATGCGGCGATAGCATCGCGCATCGGCTGTATTTCGCGGCTGATCTTGTCGGAATAGGCCTTGGCATTGGCGGCGTAGACGGCGGCATTGCCAGGGTCTATCTGCGTCAAAGCCTTGCGGATATTTTCGACATAGATGAGTGCGTTATCGGGCGACATCCAGGCATGCGGGTTGGGCTTGCCCTGATAGGCGCCGCCGCTGATCGACATCGGCGTCACGCCTTCGCTTACCGTTACATTGGGAACGTCAGCCAGGTTTGCCAGAAACTTCTGGAACCACAGCTCCAGATTGAGCCCGTTCCACAAAACGAGATTGGCATTGCGGGCTTTCAGGATATCGCGCGGTGTCGGCTGGTAATTGTGAATTTCGGCACCCGGCTTGGTGATGCTGTCCACATCGGCGGCATCGCCAGCCACATTGCGCGCCATATCGGCGATGATGGTGAAGGTGGTCACGACCTTCGGCTTCTCCTGCGCCACCGCTGCCAGCGGCAGCAAAAGCACCGCAGCACAGAGCAGATATCGAAGCGATGACAATCTCATGGGCCTATCCAACTCCTGATGCGATTCATTCGCAATATCAATCTGGCCATCTAAATAGGGTTTGTCAACGCTATTGCAAATCATTCGCAATAATTGATTTGTAACACGGATTGTCGTTTTTTTGACGGAGTCCAAAAATGAGCCAGTTTGGTGCCCGGATTCGCTGCCGAATTAAGCCTTCTTCAACGAGAACACGTCAGAATTGATGCATGTATGGTGATAGGCGCAAGCCGCCGTGCCTTCATCGTTTTAGCAGTGACACTGCTTGTGCATTCTGCGGACGATCAGCTTTAACGGGGTAATGCATGTCGGGACGCTCGACGTGAAGGCAGTGTTCAAGAGAATACGGTTTTCTCGCAAGTTCGTATTGTTGAGCGGCATCGTCCTCCTGTTCGGGGGCGCGTCCGGCCTTGCCGCCGTTTTCGTCGGTAAAGACGCCCTGTTCGGTCCCTCCAATGCATCGGTCAACGGACTCGAATGCGAGATGGTGCAGACCGTCAACATCAAAAAAGCCGGTAGCCTGTGGGTCCGCAAGTTCATTCGCACTGATGGTGGCGATGGCGCGGAGCGGGTCAAGACCGCCCTGCGTGTGGCCAAGGCCGTTTATGACAAGCAGAAACCCGACCTCGTGCAGGTCTCCATCCTGGATCAGAACGGGCCGACCATGCGCTCGGATATGCGCGGCCGTGCCATCGCCGCGCAGGTGGTCTATATCCCCGATGTCACAAAGCTGCCGGCGGATGCCGACGCCAAACCCTATTCCGCCTTCTATTACGATGGCCCCCCAAGCGGGGAGGGGATCTTCTATGGTTTGCGGATTGATCTACCTCTGGAAGATACCCAGCATCTTGCGGCCGATCTGAAAGACTTCACGGATTGCATCGATCCGAATGCCGAAGCCGCTGCGGCCGGCGGGCATGGCGCTGCACCAGCGGATCACGCAGCACCGGCGGAGGGCAAAGGCCACGGCGAAGCTGCACCCGCCGAGGGCCATGATGCGCCAGCACCGGAGTCGGTGCATGAAGGCGCGCCAGCCGCTGCCGACGATCCCGCTCTGTTGACCTCCACGCCGGAGCCTGAAAGCGTCAGCATGTTCAGTTTGGCCTATTTGAAATCATTGGTTTTCGGCAAAGGCCAAACGGAAGCTGTCGCAGCCGAGCCTGCCCATGGCGCAACGCCGGTCACGGAAGACGCCCCCGCACATGGCGAGGACGCACCTGCGGAAGAGCCCGCGAAATCCGGCCATTGAGTCTGCGGCCTGCCTCTGTGGTGCGGAGAGGCTTTTTGCGATCGAAGACGTGATCGAAGGAGGGCGGCTTTACCGCCCTGCCAACATCAATCCGCCTTCTGGCGGCGGGCCGGGAACAGGATGACGTCGCGGATGGACGGCGCGTTGGTCAGCAACATCACCAGACGGTCTACACCGATGCCGAGGCCCCCGGCGGGCGGCATGCCCTGATCGATGGCGTCGAGGAATTCGTCGTCCAGCTGCTTGTCCTTTTCGCCACGCGCATGGGCCTGTTCCAACTGCTCCACCATGCGGCGGCGCTGTTCTTCCGGGTCGTTCAACTCGGAGAATGCATTGCCAACTTCCCAGGCGTTGCAATAGCTCTCGAAACGCTCCACCAGACGCGGCTCGCCCGGCACTTCCTTGGCAAAGGGCGAGATGTCTTTTGGAAAATGCGTGACGTGACTTGGCTGGATCAGCGTCGCCTCGACCTTTTCCTCAAAGATGAAGGCCAGGCATTCGCCCCAGGTCCAGTCCTTCTCGACTTCGAAACCGGCAGCCTTCGCGGCAGCGCGGGCTTCTTCGTCGGTCTTGATGGCCAGGAAGTCGATGCCCGTCGCCTCCTTCACCGCATCCGGCATCGGCACGCGCTTGAACGGACCCTTGAAGGAAATGGTCTTGCCCTGGAATTCCAGTTCCGTCGTGCCGTGAATGGCAATCGCCAGCGTTTCGAACATGCGCTCGACCAGACCCATAATGTCTTCGTAGTCGGCATAGGCCCAATAGCATTCCAGCATGGTGAATTCCGGATTGTGCCGGGTTGAAACACCTTCATTGCGGAAGTTGCGGTTGATTTCGAACACCTTGTCGGACAGGCCAGACACCAGCGTGCGCTTCAGGAACAGTTCCGGCGCAATGCGCAGATACATGTCCATCTTCAGCGTGTTGTGGAAGGTCTTGAACGGATCGGCCGTCGCGCCGCCATAGACGGTCTGCAACATCGGCGTTTCAACCTCGAGGAAGGCCTCGTTTTCCATGAAGCGGCGAATGCCGGAAATGATCTTTGAGCGCTGCTGGAAGCGGAGTTTGGACTCTTCGTTGGAGAGAATATCCAGGTGGCGCTTGCGATAGCGGATTTCGATGTCGGAAATCCCGCTCCACTTCTCTGGCATTGGCAGCAGAGACTTGGTCAGCATGGTGATCTCTTCGGCATTGATCGTCAGCTCGCCGCGCTTGGTGCGGCGCACCTTGCCGGTCACGCCGATGATGTCGCCGATATCGATCATCGGCAGAAGGTCGCGCGCAGCTTCCGGCGTCGTATCCTTGTGGGAGAAGATCTGCACCTTGCCGGAGGCGTCATGGATGTCCATGAACATGCCGGAATTGCGCGAGGAATAAACGCGCCCGGCAACCGTTACCGTGTCACCGGTTTCAACGTCCGGCTCGATCTGCGCATATTTCTCGGCCAGTTCCGCATTGGTCAGCGTGCGGTGAAAATGGGCGGGATACACATCGCCGATTTTCTCACGCAGCATTCCCAGCTTCTGGCGGCGCACTTCGGTCACGTCGGACGAGAGGGCAGTTGTTTCGGTTGTCTTGTCGGTCATCGTCTGGGCCTTCTTCGGGCAAGTTATTCTCTATGGTGATGCGGTGGCTTTCTGGTTCGCCCCGTACCTTCCCGTCTCGTCATCCTCGGGCTTGTCCCGAGGATCTGCTGCGTCACCGGCACGTCCGACGTCCAACCCCTGGCACCCAAGGTAGATCCTCGGGACAAGCCCGAGGATGACGACCGTGGCGGCGTCAGCTCACCAGCCGCGTCGCCCGCTTAACTGCCTGCGGCAACCATCGACGCCACAACCGCAATCGCGATCTTCAAACGCTGGCGCACCACGGAACGGCCGAGCAGCGCCATGCTATCAAACAGCGGCAGCGAACGCGACGAGCCCGACATCGCAACGAAGAGCGGCGGTGTCACCACGCGCAGTTTCTTGCCCGTGCGTTCGGCAACATCGCGCAGTTCCTGCTCAATCGATTCCAGCGTCCAGTCCGGCATTTTCTCCAGATCGGCGGCAACCGTGGTCAGGATTTCGTGGGTTTCTTCCGGCTTGGTCTTCAGACCAGCGAAAGAGGCAGGCGTCAGGCCGACATCGCTCGACAGCAGGAAGCCTGCGAGGTTCGGCAGTTCGCCCAGCTTTGAAATGCGGCTCTGCGAAAGCTTCAGGCCTTCCGTCAGGCGGGAGTTTTCCATCGCCCATTCCAGCGTGCGGGCAATGAACTCGTCCTGGCTCAGCTTTTCGCGCAGCCAGCGGCCGTTCAGCCAGTCCAGCTTCTGAATGTCGAAGATGGCACCTGCCTTGGACAGCGCTTCCGGGTCGAATTTCTGCGACAGTTCTTCCATGGTCAAAAGCTCTTCGCCTTCGCCAATCTGGATGAAGAACAGACCGAGGAAGTTCATCAGCGCTTCCGGCAGATAGCCGAGCGCGGAATAATAGGAGATCGAGGTCGGGTTCTTGCGCTTGGAAAGCTTGGATTTGTCGGCATTGCGCATCAGGGAGAGATGCATGAACGTGGGCTGTTCCCAACCGAAATAACGGTAGAGCAGAATGTGCTTTGGCACCGATGCCAGCCACTCTTCGCCGCGTGCGACATGGGTGATCTTCATCAGATGGTCGTCGATGACATTGGCCATGTGGTAGGTCGGCATGCCATCCGCCTTCATCAGAACCTGCATGTCAACGCTGTCCCACGGGATCGATACATCGCCGTAGACGCCATCGTTGAAATCGCAGGAGCCTTCCGTCGGGATTTTCATCCGCACGACAGAAGCTTCGCCCGCGTCCATCTTTGCAGTCACTTCCTCAGCCTTCAGATGCAGGCACAGACCATCATATTTCGGCGGCTTTCCAGCGGCGCGCTGCGCTTCACGCATCTCGGTCAGGCGCTCCGGCGTGCAGAAACAGCGGAAGGCGTGGCCCTTTTCCAGCAGTTCGTCGGCGAATGGCTGGTACATGTCCTTGCGGTCGGACTGGCGGTAGGGGCCATAGGGGCCGCCAACATCAGGGCCTTCGGACCATTTCAGGCCGGTCCATTTCAGCGCTTCCAGCACCTTGTCTTCATATTCGCGCGTGGAGCGCGTCGCATCGGTATCTTCGATGCGCAGAATGAATTCACCACCGTGCTTGAGGGCAAACAGGTAGTTGAAAAGCGCGATGTAAGCGGTGCCGACATGCGGCTCGCCGGTGGGGGAAGGGGCAATACGGACGCGGACGCCGGAAGTGGTCATGAAATTCACTCGTCGTGACTGGCTGTGACATAAAGCTGAAAGTGCCCGATATCACGGGAATTGACGTTGGATGCGGCGGGAATGGCTCAAAACAGGCGCAAAGCGCAGCTTTCATACGTTCCCATTAGGCATGGCCTTAGGCCATATTACGCCGCATGCGTCAAGAAAATTACCGCCGTTGCCCCTCTGCTGGCATTTTGCGCCGACAAGAAAAAGGCCCGCTGTTACACGGGCCCCAAGTTTCTTCAGATCGACAATCGCACCTAGTGCAATGTGCTCTTCTTCTTCCGGCGTGCATTGCGCGATACCATGTTGAGCACTTCCACCAGTGCCGAAAATGCCATGGCGGCATAGACGTAGCCCTTGGGAACGTGGAAGCCCATGCCTTCGGCGATCAGCGTCGTGCCGATCATCAAAAGGAATGCCAGCGCCAGCATGACGACCGTCGGGTTCTTTTCGATGAACTGAGCCAGCGGGTTGGCGGCCAGCAGCATGACGGTCACGGCGAAGACGACGGCGACAACCATGATCGGGACGTGCGGGGTCATGCCAACGGCGGTGATGATGCTGTCCAGCGAAAAGACGAGATCGAGCAGCAGGATCTGGGCGATCGCAGAGGAGAAGCTGGCAACGGCGGTACCGACCATGTCTTCCTTGTGATCTTCCGGGTCCACATTGTGGTGAATTTCCTTCGTGGCCTTCCATACGAGGAAGAGACCGCCGCCGATGAGGATCATGTCCTTCCAGGAGTAGCCGTGACCGAAAAGTTCGAAAACGGGCTCGGTCAGTTGGACGATCCACGCCACGGTGCCGAGCAGACCCAGGCGCATGATCAGCGCCAGACCGATACCGATCTTTCTGGCCTTCTCACGCTGATGCTCTGGCAGCTTGTTGGTCAGGATGGAAATGAAAATCAGGTTGTCGATGCCAAGCACGACCTCCATGACGATAAGAGTGACGAGTGCCACCCATGCGGCGGGGTCTGACAATAGAGGGACAATGGAGTCCATCGGGCCTGTTTTCCTTCTCAGCTATCCAGGTTCGACAATTCGAAACACCGTAGTTTTATATTCGAATGCGCGAGAAACAAGCGTATGACAGATGTGTTAAGCTCTATTTTCCCGATAATTCGCGCATTGCGAGAAACTCGGATGATGAATGGGGCTAAATTGTCCTGGTTCCATAGGCCGACATAAAAACCTCGATAGCGCTTTTGAGGACACGGTCCGCGTCATCTGGCGGCGTGTCGCCCGTCAATTCGCCGAACAGCCGCATTTTGAAGAATGTTCCGGTCGCAAGCTCGATGAACTGGCGTGCGGCAAGGTCCACGTCGTCGATGACGAGCGTTCCCTGTTCGACATGGTGCCTCAGGAAGTCACGCAGAACGACGCGAACATTGTTCGGTGCTGCCACGAAAAAACGTTGCGAGAGTTTGGGCATGCGGTCGATCACGCCAAGCGCTGAGCGCATGGCAGGTATCATGTCCGTGCATGTCACCTTATGAATAAACGCAGCGCCGAACTGCCATAGACCGTCTCGTACCTCTTCCGTGCCCGCCAAAATATCGCGCATGGAAAGGGCGAATTCAGCGCGGTGACGGTCGATCAGGGCGGCAAAAAGCTCATCCTTGTTTTCAAAGTAAACATAGATTGTCCCCTTGGAAACAGCGGCTTCGCGGGTGATGTCATTCATGCTGGCGGCATCGAAACCCTTCTGCTTGAACACGCGCCATGCACCATCGAGGATTTGCTCGCGCTTTGCCGGGTCTTCGCCCGCCGCAAACCGGCCTGCAGGAGATGCTGTGGAGATGTCCTCCATGGATGTCTCGTCGGTCACGCTGCAATCCGCCAATCGTTTTTAAATCTCATCTCATATATCGAACCAATCGGTTCGATATGACTTGATATGTGTCAGAAAAGAGATTAAGTCAATCGAACCGAACGGTTCAGTTCGACAATTCTTATCTCGCTTACAGTGAATGGTGTTACCATGTCGGCCCAGAAGAACGGTGCAGTCCGCGCAGTCAATTCGTCAGATGAAACCGAAGCTCGTGTCGAAGAGGCAAAGGCAGCCGACGCTCAGCCAGCTGCGGCACCCGCTGAAGCCGCCGCGCCTGAAAAGAAGAAGCGCAAATCTTTCGTTTTGCCGATCGTCGCCATTGCCATTCTGGCTGCCGGTGGCTGGTACGGCTATCAATACTGGACGGATGGCCGCTTCCTCATTTCCACGGATGATGCCTATGTGCAGGGCGATATCGCCGTCATCGCGCCGAAGGTCTCCGGCTATGTCGCCAAGGTCGAGGTCGTCGATAACCAAACGGTGAAGGCTGGCGATACACTCGTGACCCTTGACGATGGCGATTATCGCAATGCGCTGGAACAGGCGCAGGCCCAGCTTCAGACACAGCAGCTCTCGCTCAACCGCATCGATGCGCAGATTGCAGGCGCTGAGGCGTCTTTGCAGCAGGCCATTGCCCAAAAGGGCTCTCTGGATGCCGCATTGCGGGGTGCCGACATCAACCTGAAACGCGCCAGCGAACTTCAGGCCAAGGACGTCGGCACGGCTGCATCGTCTGATAACGCGCAGATCGCCATGGAACAGGCCAAGGCCAATCTGGTTGCCGGTGAGGCAGGCGTCGTGTCCGCTCAGGCAAATATCGATCTCCTCAGAGCCCAGCGAAAAGAAGCCGAAGGTTCGGTGAAGTCGCTGGAACTGTCTCGTGACAAGGCCGCGCGTGACCTGTCCTTCACGGTTCTTCGTGCGCCTTATGATGGCGTCATCGGCAACCTCTCGGTTCAGACGGGCGACCTTCTGTCAGTGGGCAAGCGCCTAGCGTCTCTGGTGCCGATGGACGATCTCTATATCGATGCCAATTTCAAGGAAACGCAGCTTGCCGATATCGAGCCCGGCTCCAAGGTGCGCGTGCATGTGGACGCCTTTGGCAAACATGATATCGAAGCCACGGTGCAGTCGATTTCGCCTGCGTCCGGCTCGGTCTTCTCCATGCTTCCGCCGGAAAATGCCACGGGCAACTTTACCAAGGTCATCCAGCGCGTGCCGGTTCGCATCGTCTTTTCCAAGGAAGATCTGGCCAAGCACAAGTTGCGTGCCGGTTTGAGCGTGGTGGTCGATGTCGATACCCGTACGGCACCCGACAAGACCCGCACAGCAGACAATCAGTCGAAGTAATCTTCGATAAGGACCAAGATCATGGCGGCAACAGCCAGTATGGCAGGCGGCAACGTCGCGGCGATCGATCCCCCCATGGATCGCCGACGCCTCATCGCGTTCTTTGCAATGGTGTTCGGCATGTTCATGTCGATCCTCGACATCCAGATCGTCTCGGCGTCGCTTGCGGAAATTCAGGCTGGTCTCGGTGCCGGGTCGGATGAAATCGCCTGGGTTCAGACCTCCTATCTGATCGCGGAAGTCATCATGATTCCGCTGTCGGGAACGCTTGCGCGCATCTTGTCGACGCGGGTGCTGTTTGCCACCTGCGCCGCAGGCTTCACCATTTCCAGCGCCCTGTGTGCGACGGCCACCAACATCGACCAGATGATCGTCTACCGATGCATTCAGGGCTTCATAGGCGGCGGCATGATCCCCTCCGTATTTGCCGCCGCCTTCACCATTTTCCCGGCTTCCAAGCGCTCGGTGGTGTCCCCCATCATCGGCCTTGTGGCAACGCTTGCACCCACCATCGGCCCCACGGTCGGCGGTTATCTGTCGAATGCCTTTTCCTGGCACTGGCTGTTCCTCGTCAACATCATTCCCGGCATCATCGTGACCCTGGTCACGTGGAATTTCATCGATTTCGACAAGCCGGAACTCTCTTTGTGGAAGAGGTTCGACTGGTGGGGACTGCTGTCGATGGGCGTCTTCCTCGGCTCGATGGAATATGTGCTGGAAGAGGGCAACAACAACGACTGGTTCAACGACACCCACATCGTCATCGGTGCTGTCGCCATGACAATCGGCGGCATCGCGTTCTTCTGGCGCGCCTTCAATGTCGATTTTCCGGTGGTGGACCTCAAAGCCTTTGCCGACCGAAATTTCTCCATCGGCTCGCTGTTTTCGTTCGTCATGGGCATCGGTCTTTACGGTTTGACCTATATGTATCCGCTCTATCTGGGGCGGGTGCGCGGCTACGATGCGCTGATGATCGGCGAGACAATGTTCGTCTCCGGCCTGGCCATGTTCTTTACGGCGCCGGTTGCGGGCAAGCTCTCCACCAAGCTCGATCCACGTGTCATGATGGCCATCGGTTTCATCAGCTTCGGTTCGGGAACGTGGATCATGACCCATGTGACGGCAGACTGGGACTTTTACGAGTTGCTGATCCCGCAGATCCTGCGCGGCTTCGGCCTGATGATGTGCATGGTGCCGATCAACAACATCGCGCTCGGCACGCTGCCGCCGGCCCGCATGAAAAACGCCTCCGGCCTCTTTAACCTCACCCGTAACCTCGGTGGCGCGGTGGGTCTTGCCATCATCAACACCATGCTCAGCCAGCGCACAGACGACCATTATTTCCGCATTGCCGAACACGTGAACTACGGCAATCCAGCCGCGTTGGAGTGGTTGAACAATGTCGGTGCAAACTACGATTCCTACGGTCTGGATGGATCATCCGTTGCCATCAAGAAGCTCGTCGGCGTGGTCTCGCAACAGGCATGGCTTCAGGCGTTTGCCGATGTCTTCCTGGCGCTGACAGTGCTGTTCAGCGCGCTGATTTTCCTGACGCTGCTCATCAACAAACCCAAAGCCGCGCCGCCGCCAGACGCCGCTCACTGATTTCCCCCATCCACCGCAGCGCTGAAGGGTCGCCAGAAATGGCGGCCCTTTTCGTTTGGGTTATCCAGCGTCGCGTGTGTGGTTCACCCCCCTCTGCCTTGCCAGGCATCTCCCCCTCAAGGGGGGAGATCAGGTAGACGCGCGCTCGTCACCCCATCCGCACCGTTAAAGGTGGCCAAGACATTGCCACGAGTCGATCTTCCCACCTGAGGGGGAGATGTCCGGCAGGACAGAGAGGGGTAAGCCACACACTCGAGCTTGAAACAAGGCCACTTCACTCTTCATGAGGTACGTACGTCATTTTCTGATTTACGGACGTCAGAATCTCGGCTAAGGACGGCTTGGGGAGAAACCATGAAGCCGACCGTTCACGATATCGCATCCAAGGCAGGCGTCAGTCTGGCAACCGTCGACCGGGTCATCAACCTGCGTCCGGGGGTGCATGCGGTCACACGTGCCAAGGTCGAGACGGCGATTTTGGAGCTGGGTTACGTCCGCGATATGGCGGCCGCCAATCTGGCAAAGGGTCGCTCTTACGCGCTGGTTTTCATCCTGCCCAACAACGACAATTCCTTCATGGCCGGTCTGCGCGCCGAGGTCAGGGCCGCCGCTTCCCGCTCTTATGTCGATCGCACATCCATCCGCATCATCGAGGTGCCACCCTTCGATGCGGCGGCCCTCGCCCAGGCGCTGGATGTGGCGCGGTTGGAGAAACCATCCGGCGTTGCCTTTGTCGCCATCGATGCTGAAGATGTGGTGGAGGCGGTAGACCGGCTGACCGATAGCGGCATTGCCGCCGTCACGCTCGTTTCCGATCTTACCGGTTCGCGACGCGACCATTTCGCAGGCGTCGACAATGTTGCCGCCGGTCGTACCGCCGCCAGCCTGATGGGCCGTTTCCTGCCGGAGAAGGGTGGAGATGTCGCTGTGCTGGCAGGCTCCATGCTGGTGAAGGACCACCGCGAGCGGCTCGCCGGTTTCAAGGCGGTGATGGAAGAGGAATTTCCCGACCTGCGCCTTCTGCCGGTTCTGGAAGGCCGCGACGACCCTGACACCGTCCAGCGATTGGTGGCGGAGTGTCTTGAGACCAATCCGCAGCTCCTGGGGCTTTACAGCCTGGGTGCGGGCAATCGCGGCCTCATCAAGGCGCTCAAATCATCGCGCCAGCTATCGTCGCCCTGCGTTATCGCCCACGAGTTGACCGAAAATACCACCAACGCGCTGGCGGAAGGTGTGCTGGATGCGGTGCTCAACCAGAATGCCGGTCACGAGGTGCGCAGCGCGATCAGGGTGCTGAAAGCTAGGGCCGATGGCCTTGCCGTTATCGAAGCGCAGGAACGCATTCGTATCGACATATTCTTGCGGGACAATCTCCCCTGAAACGACATAGGGAATGGAGGAAACATGTATCTCGGTCTCGATTTGGGAACATCCGGCGTCAAGGCGCTGCTGATCGACGGTGATCAGAATGTCATCGGTTCGGCCAATGGCGCGCTCGACGTTTCACGCCTCCACCATGGCTGGTCCGAGCAGAACCCGGCGGACTGGATCACCGCCACGCAAACAGCGATTGCTGGCCTGAAGGCGAAGCACCCAAAAGAGCTGGCCGCAGTCAAGGGCATCGGCCTGTCAGGGCATATGCACGGCGCGACGCTGGTGGATGCGGCGGGCGATGTCCTGCGTCCCTGCATTCTATGGAACGACACGCGCTCTCACGCCGAAGCGGCAAAGCTCGATGCCGATCCACGTTTCCGCACGATTACCGGCAACATCGTGTTTCCCGGCTTCACCGCACCCAAGCTTGTCTGGGTTGCCAATAACGAGCCGGACGTTTTCGCCAAGGTCGCGAAGGTCCTTTTGCCGAAAGATTATCTGCGGCTTTGGCTGACGGGCGAGTATATGTCCGACATGTCGGACTCGGCGGGCACCTCATGGCTCGATACCGGCGCGCGCAAGTGGTCGTCCGACTTGCTGGAGGCCACCGGCCTGACTGAAGACCATATGCCATCTCTTGTGGAAGGAACCGAGGAAGCCGGCACGCTGCGCCCTGATCTTGCCTCCTCATGGGGCATTTCTGCCAAGGTCGTGGTTGCGGGTGGAGCAGGCGACAATGCCGCGTCCGCCTGCGGCATGGGCACGGTGTCCGAAGGCCACGCCTTCGTTTCGCTCGGGACATCCGGCGTGTTGTTTGCCGCCAACGCCTCCTATCTGCCCAAGCCGGAAAGCGCCGTTCACGCCTTCTGCCACGCGCTGCCCGACACTTGGCACCAGATGGGCGTCATTCTCTCAGCCACCGATGCGCTGAACTGGTATTCCGGTATCACGGGCAAATCCGCTGGCGATCTTTCAACGGAACTGGGCGACCAGCTGAAGGCACCCACAGGCGTCACCTTCGCGCCGTATCTTTCGGGCGAACGCACGCCTCACAATGACGCAGCCATTCGCGGCTCCTTCGTCGGCCTATCTCACGAAAGCGACCGCAAGGCGCTGACGCAGGCTGTCATGGAAGGCGTGACCTTCGCCATCAGAGACAATCTCGAAGCCTTGAAATCCGCAGGCACCTCGATTTCCCGCGTCACCGCCATCGGCGGTGGCTCGCGCTCGCGCTACTGGCTGGCCTCGATTGCCACATCGCTTGGGGTGCCCGTGGATATTCCGGCGGAGGGCGACTTTGGCGCCGCCTTTGGCGCGGCGCGTCTGGGCCTGATTGCCGCGACCGGGGTGGACCCCGTTGTCGTGTGTTCTCAGCCGGAAACGGAGGAGACGATCGAGCCGGTTTCGGCGCTGGGCGATGCCTATGAGGAGGCTTATGAGCGATATCGAGCGCTTTATCCGGCAATCCGCAACATCTGATTTGAGAAAGAACCCCTCCCCAACCCCTCCCCACAAGGGGGAGGGGCTTATCTGCCCCGATCAAGCTTTGCGGCAAGGGTGGAACTGGTGCCTCGAATTCTCTCCCCCTTGTGGGGGAGATGCCGGCAGGCAGAGGGGGCTTTTGCAACAACAACGAGTTCAAAAGGGAGAAACCAACCATGACCACAGGCTTTTTCGGCGACATCCAGAAAATCAAATATGAAGGCCCTGACAGCACCAATCCGCTGGCCTTTCGGCATTACAACCCCGATGAGATCGTCGGCGGGAAACGGATGGAAGACCACTTGCGCTTTGCGGTGGCCTATTGGCACACCTTCACATGGCCGGGCGGCGACCCTTTCGGTGGCCAGACTTTCGAGCGTCCGTGGTTCGAAGATACGATGCAGGCCGCCAAGCTGAAGGCCGATGTCGCGTTCGAATTCTTTTCGCTGCTCGGATCGCCGTTTTATTGTTTCCACGATGCCGACGTGCGCCCCGAAGGCAAGACATTTGCGGAAAACACGAAGAACCTCAACGAGATCGTCGATTATTTCGGCCAGAAGCAGGCAGACACCGGCGTCAAGCTTCTGTGGGGTACGGCCAACCTCTTCTCCAACCGCCGCTTCATGTCGGGTGCCGCCACCAACCCGGACCCTGACGTTTTTGCCTATTCCGCAGCGACCGTCAAAACCTGCATGGACGCCACCAAGACGCTGGGCGGCGCCAATTATGTTCTGTGGGGCGGTCGTGAAGGCTATGAAACCCTGCTCAACACCGATGTGAAGCGCGAGCTGGACCAGCTTGGCCGCTTCCTCAATCTGGTGGTCGAATACAAGTACAAGATCGGCTTTGAAGGCACGATCCTGATCGAGCCCAAGCCGCAGGAGCCCACCAAGCACCAATACGACTACGACGTCGCGACCGTTTACGCCTTCCTGCAAAAACACGGTCTGGACAAGGAAGTGAAGGTCAACATCGAGCAGGGCCACGCCATTCTGGCCGGCCACTCTTTCGAGCATGAGCTGGCCATGGCCAATGCCTTCGGCATTTTCGGCTCCATCGACATGAACCGCAACGATTACCAGTCCGGTTGGGATACCGACCAGTTTCCAAACAACGTGCCGGAAATGGCGCTGGCCTATTACCACGTGCTGGCGGGCGGCGGCTTCAAGAATGGCGGCACCAACTTCGACAGCAAGCTGCGCCGTCAGTCGCTCGACCCGGCCGACCTGCTGATCGGCCATATCGGCGGCATGGATTGCTGCGCCCGTGGCCTCAAGGCTGCGGCGAAGATGATCGAGGACAAGGCCCTGTCGCAGCCACTGGCAGACCGCTATGCCAAGTGGGATTCGCCAGATGCTCAAAAGCTTTTGCGCGGTGAGCTGAAGCTGGATGAGATCGCGGCGATGGTCGAGCGCGACAACATCAATCCTGAGCCAAAATCGGGGCGTCAGGAATATCTTGAGAACGTGGTCAACCGCTACGTTTGATGGTGTCGCCTGCCCTTGTGGCAGGCACGGCCCGTCACCCCGCACCTGGTGCGGGGTGAGGACGGCAAGGCATGGTCTCGCGTTGTCCGGATCGTTTGAGCCTGTTGCTCTCGCGAAGCTGCCAAAAAATAAAATTATTTTTTTCTCCACACGCTCTAAACCCACCGCATACTGCCCGTGCTTTCGAAGCAAAGGGGTGCGACGCGCGGCGCCCTCACGGTTTGAAAGCCGGTACCGACAAGCGGCAGCTCTAAAAAAGAGGGCCGTTTCCGTGGACCCACCTCTTGCCACTGGCCAGGCAAGGGACCGGGCGTTCCGATAGGTATCGTGAAAGTCGCTTTGTTACCGGGTCCGGCAAATGCCAAGACCTCTACCATACCTGCCAATGCAACATGCATTTGCCGGACATTCATCATCCCTCCGGTTCGCCTTTCATAAGGCGAACCGGAGACGATTTCGTATGGTTGTGCGTCCGTGCCGTCTTGTGTGCAGCGCAACATGACCTATCTGTGTTGGGTTTACGGAGATCCCGGTCGGGCGCAGGCGCGCCACATCGCGAGGTCCCCCAAGGAGATTTTTATGCTGATCGAAAAATTGAACTGGCGTTATGCCACCAAGAAGATGGACCCTGCCAAGTCCGTTTCGCAGGACAAGGTCGACCGCATCATCGAGGCTGCGCGGTTGGCGCCGACATCGAGTGGCTTGCAGCCTTTCGAAATCATCGTTGTCACCAACCCGGAAACCCGTGCCAAGATTCAGGAAATTTCCTGGAACCAGGCACAGGTGACCGAAGGCTCGCACCTTCTGGTGTTCGCGGCGTGGGACACCTACACCGCAGACCGCATCAACCACATGTTCGATCTTACCAATGACGAGCGCGGTTTCAAAAACGAAGGCTGGGAAAAATATCGTCAGTCCCTGCTGTCGTCCTATCCACAGCGTGATGCCGAAGTAAACTTTCAGCACGCCGCGCGTCAGGCTTACATCGCTTTCGCCATGGCCGTTGCGCAGGCTGCATTCGAGGGTGTGGATTCCACGCCGATGGAAGGTTTCGACCCCGACAAGCTGGACGAAATTCTCGGCCTTCGTGAGAAGGGCCTGCGTTCTGCAGTCATTCTCCCGCTCGGCTATCGTCAGGAAGAGGGTGACTGGCTCGTCAATCTGAAGAAGGTCCGCCGTCCGCTGGACGAGCTCGTCACGACGATCAAGTGATCAACTGATGGTGAAATAAGGTCAATTTTTTCAGCAATCGCTCATAATTGAAAAATCATGCCTATAAAATGGTATCGCAGACAGGCATGTTTGCGATACACACAGCCGATCCCGGCTCGTCTAGGCTCCGGCTTGTTCAAGGAAAGTCCATTGTAATGCTCAGGAATGTCTTGCCTGGTCGAATGTGCCTCACGGCAGCATGAAAGCGGCTTTCCCTGCCGCCGGGTTTCGACACAACAGATTTCGTTCGAAGAGCATTTTATGACACCTCACACTTCATCTGCCGGTTCCGCGCCATCCGGTCCTGTGCACAGCGACCCGATGGTCGCATTCGAGGCGGTTACCAAGACCTTTGGTGATCCCCGCAGACAGACATCCTTCACCGCTCTTGCGGGTGTTGATTATATCGTGCCCAGAGGTTCTATTTCCGGCATCATCGGCCGTTCCGGTGCGGGCAAGTCCACCCTCATCCGCCTGGTCAATGGTCTGGAGCGTCCAAGTTCCGGCAGGGTTGCGGTCGATGGCGTGGACGTTGGCGCGCTTGATGAGCCTGGTCTGCGTACCCTTCGCCGGTCTGTGGGGATGATCTTCCAGCACTTCAATCTTCTCTCCTCGCGCACGGCCTATGATAACGTCGCTCTACCCCTGGAAATCGCCGGTGTGTCGCGCGCCGAGATCAGCCGCAAGGTCGGGCCGCTGCTCGATCTGGTCGGGCTTGGCGACAAGGCCAAGCGCTATCCGGCAGAGCTTTCGGGCGGTCAGAAGCAGCGCGTTGGCATTGCCCGTGCGCTGGCGACCGAGCCGAAGCTTCTTCTGTCGGATGAAGCGACCTCCGCGCTCGACCCGGAGACGACGCAATCCATTCTGGAACTGCTCAAAAAGATCAATGCCGAGCTCGGCCTCACCGTCCTTCTCATCACCCATGAGATGGAGGTGGTGAAGACCATCGCCTCACAGGTGGCGGTCATCGACAAGGGTCTGATCGTGGAAGCGGGCAGCACTTTCGACATCTTCACCAATCCGCGCCATGAGACGACCCGCAGCCTGCTATCATCCGCCGTCGGGGTGAAGCTGCCCCATTGGGTCACGTCTGGTTTGAAGCCGGATGCTGCGCCCGGCGACCGCGTGCTGGTGCGTCTCGTCTTCTTCGGCGATACGGCCTTTCAGCCGCTGACGGCGCGGCTGGTCGCGGAAATCGGCCCTGACGTGAATATTCTTGCTGGTACCATCGAGGAAATATCCGGCCAGCCTTACGGCTCGCTGGTGGTGTCCTATCCGGCAACGCCTGACGTGACAGCGCGTGCCGGACGTTTTTATGCCGAAACTGGCCTTGCGACGGAGGTGCTCGGTTATGTCGCCTGATATGCTGTTTACCGTTCTCTGGAAGGGGTTGATCCAGACACTGCACATGGTGGCGGTGTCCGGTCTCGTCGGCTCTTTGCTCGGCTTGCCCATCGGCATCTTTCTGGCCACCAGTGGCAAGGGAGAGCTGTTTGAAGCACCCATGATCAACCGGATCATCGGGCTCATCGTCAATGCCGCCCGCTCAACGCCCTTCATTATTCTGGTGGTGGCCATCATTCCGTTCACACGCCTTGTGGCGGGAACCTCCATTGGCACCTCTGCCGCCATTGTTCCGCTGACGGTCGCGACCGTGCCGTTTGTGGCGCGTCTGGTGGAAGCCGCCATCCGTGAAGTGGACAAGGGCCTGATCGAGGCAGCCCGCGCCATGGGTGCAACGCCGCTTCAGATCGTCACCAAGGTGCTGCTGGCGGAAGCAAGGCCCGGCATCACACTGGCGCTGACGCTCACGCTCGTCAGTCTCATCGGCTACTCGGCCATGGTCGGCGCTGTCGGCGGCGGTGGTCTGGGTGACCTGGGTATTCGCTATGGCTACCAGCGGTTCATGCCGGATGTGATGCTGGTCGTCGTCGTCGTTCTCATCGTGCTTGTCCAGATCGTGCAAAGCGCCGGTGACGCGCTGGCCCGCAGCTTCGACAAGCGCAATCGCAAAAACTAAAACACGTCTAGGTAAAGGAGACATCCACATGAAAAAACTCATCATCGCTGCTTCGCTCGCGGCCCTGTTTGCGGGTAGCGCGCTGGCCGAAACCATCAAGATCGGTGTGACACCAGCGGAACACGCGCAGATCATGGAGCAGGTCAAGAAGGTCGCGGCCGCCAAGGGTCTCGATATAGAAATCCTGGAATTCTCTGACTATGTCGTCCCCAACCAGGCGCTGGCCGATGGAGAGCTCCAGGCCAATTCCTTCCAGCACCAGCCCTACCTCGACAATCAGGTCGCAGATCGCAAGTTCGATCTCGTCAGCGTCGGCACCACCATCACGACACCGATGGGCGTCTATTCCAAGAAGGTGAAGAGCCTTGACGAGCTGAAAGACGGCGCGACCATCGGTATTCCGAACGATCCGACCAATGGTGGCCGCGCCATTCTGGTTCTGGCCTCCAAGGGTCTGATCAAGGTCAACCCTGACGTGGGGCTCAAGGTGACGCCTGCCGACATCACCGAAAACCCGAAGAACATCCAGCTCGTGGAACTCGATGCCGCCCAGCTGCCGCGTTCGCTTGACGATACCGACGCATCGGTCATCAACACCAATTATGCGACAGCTGCCGGTCTCAACCCGAAGAAGGATTCCATCGCCATCGAAAGCGAGAAATCCCCTTACGCCAATGTCATCGCCGTGCGCTCGCAGGACAAGGATGCACCGTGGGTCAAGACGCTCGTGGAATCCTACCAGAGCCCTGAAGTGAAGAGCTTCATCGTTGAGAAATACAACGGCACGGTCATTCCGTCCTGGTAATCGGCTCTTTCATCGACCTTTCTTACGACCTCTCCCATGCTTGTGGGGGAGGTCTTTTTACGATTGGTTATCCCTAACAACAAACGTTGTCATGTTTGCCACCAGCGTGTGGCGATTGGTGCGGCCTCGGGCGGTATTTTAATACCTTTTGAAGACTTGATGCGGAATATGCAGCCTTCAGGGGAAAAAAGATGCTGCCAGATGTCGCGTAAGCACGCCAGAACACTGTCGATCGGCCGGAGCACCGCCGTGGCTGGTGTTTTGTCTGCGCTTGCCATTGTCGTCGTCATCGTCACCGTCCTCATTCTGTCCGCTCTGGGCGATGTCGCCAAGAACACCAATGCGCTGGATGAACAGCGTTCGCTGGAAACGACATCCGGTGCCCTTTCCACCTTCCTCAACCAGCTGACCGCGACCCTCAACGATTACGCGGCCTGGGACGACGCTGCACGGTTTGCCTATGCTCCCGATGGTCTGGAATGGCTCATCAGCAATTACGGTGACATGACCGTCAACAGCGAGCTTTTCGACACGGCTGTCCTCATCGACGTCAATGATCAGGTGTTGATGTCCTACCGCAAGGGCATGCCAACGGAATGGTCTCTTTCAGACTACTTCGGAGATGGCCTGACGGGCTTGATCCACAAGGTGCGTTCGGTTCCGCTGGGGCAGGATCCCGAAGTCGCGGGTTTTCTGCGCACCAAGGACGGTATCGCCGCCGTGGGTATCGCCTTGGTGCGCAATAAATCCGGCCTGCTTGACGTGCCTGAGGCCGCGCGGCGGTATCTGATCTTCGCGCGCCATTTGACGACGGAAACGGTCGAGAAGCTGGCGCATACCTACGTCCTCAACGGGCTTTCCCTGCAGCCCGCCGACACGCAACCGGATTACTTCGTCAGTATCGTGGATCCCCGTGGGCAGGTTCTGGGCAATCTGACATGGAAGTCGCAAATGCCGGGTGACATCAGCATGCGTGAGGTAAAACCGCGCATTCTCGCCGCCAATGCCATCACGCTCCTGTTTTTCCTCGCGCTGATCGCCATTGGCAGTGCGGCGCTCAAAAAGCTCAAAAGCGACGAGCGGTCTGCCCGTCTCGAGCTGTTGAGCGATCGGCTGACCGGTCTCTACAACCGCACCGGATTGTTCCAAGGCCTGAGGAAGCACCTGCTGCAATCGGCTGAGGACAACAGCTACGTCAATCTCATCTATCTCGATCTGGATGGCTTCAAGGAGGTCAACGATTCCTTCGGCCACGGTGCAGGGGACCTGCTGATCAAGGGTGTTGCCGCGGCCTTGAAGGTGCTCGTGCCAGACGGGACCTTGCTCGCGCGGCTGGGCGGAGACGAATTCGCTGTCGTCCTGCAAGGCCCGGATGCCCGCATCGAAGGCCGCAAGCTTTGCGATGACATTCTCACGCTGTTTTCTGAACCCTTCATGATCGGCGAGCGGGTGGCGGCCATTGGCTGCAGCATCGGTACCGCCGTTGCAAAGAGTGGCGATATCGACGGCGAGGAACTGCTGCGCCGCGCCGATATGGCAATGTACGAGGCCAAGGAAAACGGCCGCGGTCGCTATATGGCCTACGAGCCGTACATGGATACGCGCCGTGAGGAAAAGAACCAGCTCGAGGCCGACCTCAAATATGCCATCGAGCAGGACGAGATCAAGGTCGTGTTCCAGCCCGTGGTCAACACACTCACCCGCCGCATTACCGGTGTCGAGGCGTTGGCCCGCTGGAACCGCGCGGGTTACGGCCCGGTGTCGCCGGATGTTTTTATTGCTGCAGCCGAAAGCAGCGGGCTCATTGATCAGCTGGGCCTTGCCGTTTTGCGCAAGGCCTGCCACGAGGCCGTCGCGTGGCCGGGCGTGAAGCTTGCCGTCAACGTGTCGCCTGTCCAGTTCAGAAACCCGCTCTTTGCCGCCCAGGTTCTGGCCATTCTAAACCAAAACAGTATCGCGCCGACGCGGGTCATGCTGGAAATGACAGAAGGCTATTTCATTCACCAGCCCGAGCGGGCAGGGACTGCCATCGAAAAGCTCAAGCAGATCGGCGTGAGCATCGCGCTGGATGATTTCGGCTCCGGCTTTGCCAGCATCGGCTATCTGCGCCGCTTCGGCTTTAACCGCATGAAGATCGACAAGTCGCTGGTGGTGGCCCTGGACGAGGGTGGTCGCTCGCTGGAAATGCTGACAGCCACCGTCGCGCTCGCCCGTTCGCTCGGCATCCCTGTGACCGCAGAGGGCATCGAAACGGAAGACCAGGCCGCCATCCTGCAACTGTGTGGCTGCGATGAATTGCAGGGCTATCTGTTCTCGCGCCCTGTTCCGGCGGAAGAGATATTGCCGCTGCTGGACGCCCAGGATGCGCCGGTGGAGCATCGGAAGGTTTCGTGAGGTTTCAGGCGGCGCGGTTGGTTACCTCTCCCTGAAACACGCCGCCATCCTCGGGCTTGACCCGAGGATCTAACGAACCTCACCATCGAACGTGATCAGATCCTCGGGTCAAGTCCGGGAATGACGCAGGAGATGGCAGAAAAGCCCGCCACCTACCGACCAATATGCTTCTCGCCGCGCGTCTTCGCCAGATCGATCTGTTTCTGGCGGTTGCGGAAGCGGGTGCGATCTTCTTCGGTGCGGTCGTCGTAGCAGCTAGGGCAGGAGACGCCTTCCTCGAACTTTGGTGACAGGCGAACCTCCGGCGTGATCGGGTTGCGGCAGGCGTGGCAGAGCTGGTGGTCACCTTCTGCCAGGCCGTGAACGACGGAGACGCGCTCGTCGAAGACGAAGCAGGCGCCTTCCCAAAGGCTTTCCTCTTCCGGTACCTCTTCCAGATATTTCAGAATGCCGCCCTTGAGGTGATACACCTCGTCAAAGCCCTGATCCTTCATGAAGGCGGTCGCCTTTTCGCAGCGAATGCCGCCGGTGCAGTACATGGCGATCTTCGGCTTGTCGTGCAGGCCGGGATTGTTCTTCACCCAGTCGGGGAACTCGCGGAACGTCTTGGTCTGCGGATCGACCGCGCCCTTGAAGAGGCCGATGGCGGTCTCGTAATCGTTGCGGGTATCGATGAGGATGGTATCGGGATCGGAAATCAACGCATTCCAGTCCTTCGGATCGACATAGGTGCCGACGATCTGGTTGGGATCGATGTCGGCCACGCCCATGGTAACGATTTCCTGCTTCAGCTTCACCTTCATGCGCACGAAGGGCATCTTGGAAGCGCGGCTTTCCTTGTGCTCCAGCGCGGCGAACTCCGGCTGGGCGCGCAGAAAGGCCAGAATGTTTCCAACACCCTCATCTGTTCCGGCAATCGTGCCGTTGATGCCTTCGGCAGCCAAAAGCAGCGTGCCCTTGACGGCGTTTTGCTGGCACAGCGTAAACAGCGGTTCGCGCATGGTTTCAAACCGCGCAAAGCGGGCGAAATGATACAGCGCAGCCACAAGAAAATCCTCCGCTGCTGGCTGCGCGGCGTCCAGGCGGGGCAGGGTAGAGGTCTTGGTCATGGCGGCTGAAATACAGCCAGACGCGCTTTTGCGCAATCATATTTCGCGTGTCTGCTGTGTGGCCAGGGCGAATTGAATTGGGCAAAACCGTGCGATACCGGTCAGGCCGCCGCGTATTCCCACAAAAGACTGACGATGTCGCTTTCTGTCTTGGCGGATTCGGCAAACACATGGTCTGCCAGATCGAGGCACTCCTTCCGCAGCGCCTGCTGGCGGTGGATGATCGCCTCTCGCAGCAGCGCAAGCGTATCGCCCTCTGCAAAGCGCTCCGGCTCATCATCGGCAAGCGCTGCCAGCACCGACAGGTCGTGCTCGTGGCCAAGCAGATCGACCAGCCGTTTGGCATCGATTTTCTTGGCGCGCATGGCCGAAGGCCAGATTTTGCGCATCAGCGCCAGATGCATCCAGTAGACCTGCCCGCTCTTGCGCAGATCGTGAAAATCCTCGTCCTCGGCCTTGTCGTGACAGTGGCGCATAGCATCCCGCGCGTTCCGACGCTGTTTCAGCCACGTCTGCCGGATGCGCTTTGCCGCCGTCTTCTTGCCCGAGGGCAGGGACAGTTGCAGCAAGGCGTGCTTGCCCTTTTCGCATTCGGTCAACGCCGCATCGATGCGTGCGGGCAGATCGCCGTCATCGCGGGTCATCGCATCGCGCCGTTCAGCCAGCGCATCGTGGGCAGAGGCAAGCGCCTGGGTTTCGGCGTCCGAGCGGCTGAATTGCTGGAGGTGGTGGATGGTTTCCACGAGTGCCGCTGCCTCGCGCGCCTGCGACAACGAGCGGGCAATATCGCGAAAGCGAATGTTTTCGGCCTTGCGGAATTTCGGGTCTTCATCTGCCACGAACCGATAGAGGGCGCGCAGGCGCTTGAACTTCTTGCGGGCATCATGCACGGCGGCATGCGGGCCATCGGGCTGAAGCGACAGGGCCGCCATGGCCTCGTCGATCAGTTCCACGCCTGTCCGGCGCAGTTCTTCAGCGAAGGGTTTTTTCGGATCAATCCGGAATGACATGGCATAGCTCGGTGCTGAGATCATCTGTCGCCAGATGCTGGTTGGAATAACGGTGGTCGCCGGTGACCTCCTCACCGATCCATGCGGGCAGCGCAGGCTGGTCGGTCTCGGTGCTCAACTCCACCTCGGCCACGACGAGACCCCGATAGAGACCATCGAACACGTCGATTTCCCAGACGAAACCCTCATGTTCGACGGTGTAGCGAATCTTTTCGAGGATGAAGCCGGGGGCCGAATTTAACAGTTCCTCCGCGTCTGCGACGGGAATGTCGTATTCATATTCGTCGCGCACCAGACTGTCGGTGCCGACCTTGATGGTCAGCTTCGCGGCGTCCTCACCCATGACCCGGACCCGAACCGAGCGGTCTTCCAGCGAGACGATATAGCCCTGGCGAAACCGCGTGCGTGTGGCGATATCCTCGTGCCAGCTATCATCTTTCACCAGAAACTTGCGTTCGATTTCTTTTGCCATTCAAGGTCCTGCCTGATTTTCAGGCACCCTAGAGCGTTTCCTTGTTAAATGGAAACAGTTCTGTTGGTTCAAACGGGATCGACTGCTTGTCCGGAGGGCGCGTGGCGTAGCCTTAGCATACGGCCAAGCCGTCCGGGCAGGCAGATGGCCCGTTTCAACCAACCCGGGGGGCCGGGCATATTTCCGCCAGGACAAAGGCGATCGGCTCGACCGTACCTTAGGGTATGACCTTCGCCAATCGCCTTTGTCCTGACGAAAATATGCTCCGGCAGAACGTTTCCATTTAACAAGGAAACGCTCTGGCGCAAGCCACTGTCATGAAAAAGCAATGAAACTGAAATATTTCATTTTGCCTCGACAGGTCAGGCTTTGCGCGGTAATTGATTGCGCAATTCAATCGATTCAATAGAGGAGATACCGTCGTGGCCCAGGATTATGAAAAGCTGCTTTCCATCCTGAAACTCCAGCCGGTCGTGCCTGTTCTCATCGTCGAAGACGCAGCCTCTGCCGTGCCGCTTGCGCGTGCGCTGGTTGCCGGTGGCCTGAAGGCTATCGAAATCACCATGCGCACTCCGGCCGCTCTGGACGCGATCCGCGCGGTGGCCGATGAGGTCGAGGGTGCCCATGTGGGTGCCGGTACCATTCTCAACGGCAAGGATTTCGATGCCGCCGTCAAGGCAGGCTCCACCTTCATCGTCAGCCCCGGCGTCAACAAGAGCGTCATGGAAGCCGCCAAGGGTTCCAAGGTTCCGCTTTTGCCGGGTGCCGCGACCGCCAGCGAAGTCATGCATCTGCGTGACAAGGGCTACAAGGTTCTGAAATTCTTTCCCGCCGAACAGGCCGGGGGTGCGCCTTACCTGAAGGCACTGTCCTCACCGCTGGCGGACATCATGTTCTGCCCCACGGGCAGCGTATCGTTGAAGAACGCCAAGGATTATCTGTCACTGCCGAACGTCGTCTGCGTCGGCGGTTCCTGGGTTGCGCCGAAGGACCTCATCGCTGCCGGTGACTGGGACGGCATCACCAAACTGGCGGCCGAGGCTTTCGCTCTTCGCGGCTGACCCGGACGTGTTCACGACGGCGTGAACGTCACAGCCATTTGTATTCCGGGTTCGACTTCCTATCTCCTGCTTATATTCAACAAACAGGAGATCTGAATGTTCGACGCGAAAAAGCTTCTAGACCAGTTTCTGGGCTCCAACGTACCGGGCCTGTCGGGAAGCGTGCGGGACAAGGCCGGGATGGCCACCCAGATCGCGAAGAACAATCCGATGAAGGCCGGTGCCATTGCTGCTGCCATCTTCGGCACCAAGACAGGACGCAAGCTGGCGGGTAACGCCGCGGCCGTGGGCGGCATCGCAGCCATCGCCGGGCTTGGCTATCTCGCCTACAGGAATTACCAGTCTGGCCAGAAGCCACAGGCTATACAGCAACCTTTGCCGACGCAGGAACTGCTGCCGCCACCGGTCGATTCGCCCTTTCATCCGCAGTCTCCGACGCTTTCCAACAATTTTGCGCTGACGCTGGTGCAGGCCATGATTGCCGCCGCCAAGGCTGACGGCCATATCGATGCTGCCGAACGCGCGCGGATCATGGAAAAGTTGCAGGTTTCGGAACTGGACCGCGAGGCGGAAGCCTTCATCGAAAAGGAACTGGCCGACCCTCTGGATATCGACGCATTGGTATCGGCGGCGCAGACCGAAGAGCAAAAGGTCGAGATCTACACGGCCTCGCGCCTGACCATCGAACCCGACAGTCGTGCCGAGCGCGGCTATCTCGACCTGCTGGCGGGCCGCCTTGGCCTGCCGGATGCGCTGGTGGAGCATATCGAGGCGACGGTTTCGGCCGCAAAAGTCTGATCACGCGGGAGGGCTCGGCTTAGGCCGCAAGCCCTCTCTGCCCGTTCTTTGTGCTGCCTCTACCCTTCTCAGGAAAGCTTGCGACCGCTGGCGACCAGCATGCCGGCGGCGCCATCGAGCCAGCCCTTCTTCAGTTCCAACGCCAGAAAACGTGACCGCTCGAACGGGCCGGGAATGACGAGGTGCTGGGTTTGGTTGGCGAAGAAGCCGAAGCGCTCGTAGTAGGGGGCGTCGCCCACCAGCAGGATCGCGCCGTGGTCGCGCTTGGCCGCTTCAGTGATGGCCGCACGCATCAGGGCAGAGCCGATGCCCTTGCCCTCGTGGGAGCAATCGACAGCCAGCGGTCCAAGCAGAAGCGCAGAGACGGGCCGCCCCTCGCGGGTGACGCCTGCTTCGACATTCCACAGGCGAACGGTGCCGATCACGTGGCCATCGGCATCGCGGGCGACCAGTGCCAGGCCCTGCGCGGGGACACGACCAGCGCGCAGCTTCTCTGACGACTTGCGACGACGACCAGCGCCCATGACGCGGTCCAGAAGGTTTTCGCGGGCAACGGTATCGCCGGGATTTTCGGCATCGATATGAAATGTCTGTGGTGTGAAGAATGCACGTACAGAATTGAGAACAGCGGCCATCCCGGCCTCCCGTTACCAAGCCGCCCACGAAAGCGGCACCCTAAAGTAAAAGCATGTCGCGCAAAAGTGTTGAGCGGTTTTGCGATAACGACATGCGATAAACGAAAAATGTGAAACCGTTCCGACCCGCCAGACCACGCCTATCCTCGGCTGGGCAGAGGTGCGGCAAACTTTCCTTGCGCCCGAAGGCGGGCAGGGTTTGCGACTGAGCGTGGATGGCCAAGCCGGAACGGGAGGATCCTAAAGATTGACGCCTGCCCCCAGACAGGCGTCGCTCACTCAGATCACATAGGACTTCAGTGGCTCGAAGCCATTGAAAGCGACCGCCGAATAGGTGGTCGTGTAGGCGCCCGTGCCTTCGATCAGAACATCGTCGCCAATGGTCAGAGACACTGGCAGCGGGTACATGTTCTTCTCGTACAGCACATCGGCGCTGTCGCAGGTCGGGCCGGCCAGAACGCAAAGTTCCATCGCGTCTTCGTCCCGCTCCGTGCGGATCGGATAGCGAATGGCCTCGTCCATGGTTTCGGCCAGACCACCGAACTTGCCGATATCGAGGAACACCCAGCGGTGGTTGTCATTGTCGGACTTGCGCGACACAAGCACGACTTCCGCCTTGATGACGCCGGCATTGCCGACCATGCCGCGACCGGGCTCGATGATGGTGCGCGGAATCTGGTTGCCGAAGTGCTTGCGCAGCGCGGTGTCGATGGCATGGCCGTATTCTTCGGCAGCAGGCACGTCACGCAGGTACTTCGTCGGGAAGCCGCCGCCCATGTTGACCATCTGCAGGTGGATACCCTGCTTGGACAGCGAGGCGAAGACGCGCTTTGCATCGCCAAGGGCTGCATCCCACGCGTCGAGGTTCATCATCTGCGAACCGACGTGGAAGGACACACCGTAGGATTCCAGACCCAGCTGATGGGCATAGACCAGAACGTCGACAGCCATCTGCGGAACGCAGCCGAACTTGCGCGACAACGGCCACTCGGCGCCTTCGCCATCGGTCAGAACGCGGCAGAATACGCGGGCGCCAGGAGCTGCGCGGGCAACCTTTTCCACTTCTTCATGGCTGTCCACGGCGAAGAGATCGATGCCCAGCGCAAAGGCTCGCGCTACGTCGCGTTCCTTCTTGATGGTGTTGCCGTAGGAGATGCGGTCGGAGGTCGCGCCTGCGTCGAGCGCCATCTGGATTTCAGCCACGGAGGCGCAATCGAAGTTGGAGCCCATATCGGCGAGCAGCTTGAGAATCTCAGGAGCCGGGTTTGCCTTGACAGCATAATAGATCGCACTGTTTGGCAGAGCATGCCGGAACGCATGGAAATTATCGCGCACAACCTCAAGATCGACCACGAGGCATGGGCCTTCGGGGCGGCGTGTCTTGATGAAGTCAATGATGCGTGCAGTCGTCATCGTTGTATTCCCTAAAATGTTCCGGCTCTGGATGGAATCCAGAGGACAAAGGGCGCTCAAGATATGCAGAACGATCCGCCGGTGGAGACGCGGAATCAATTGCATACGCTCAAGGCGCAAATGTGAACAACGCCCTGCCAAGAGCATTATTCGGCTTTGTCTGCCATGGGATTGGCGGGAATCATCCCCAACCGCACTTACGGCAATGATGGTGTGCCTCTTTAGTACCCCGGCTGATGGAAAGCCGGCAGAGAACCAGAAAGGCCCGCACCGTCGTTGCTTCATATGTCCTCGCATTTCCCGGTTGGCCGGAATAGCGACTGGAGGGGTTAATTCCAGGTACCTTACCGAACTCCTCACCACATCGAGGGTCCGGCGGACACACATGGGCACGTGCGACTTTGGGCAACCGGGAGATAAGAATATTCGCAGTCATAATCAAGGGAAATTTTCATCATCTTGCGGATTTTTTCGGCAGGTCATTTTATTCTTGAACGCTAAAGGTCGATCGTTCAACTATATGGAACAAGCTGGAGTCTTTGATGGACACTCTCACCCGTATCCGGGCCTTTATCGATGTTGTCGAAGCGGAAGGATTTTCCGCCGCCGCCCGCAAGACAGGGCGGTCCAAGGCGCTGTTGTCCAAATATGTCCGCGAGCTGGAAGATGATCTCGGTGCGCTGCTTTTGAACCGTACAACACGGCAGTTTTCCATGACCGAGGCGGGACATACCTATTATCGCACCGCAGCCGACATCCTAAAGGAGATCGACAATCTCGCCGACCTGGTGCGCGAAAACAATGCGGACTTGAAAGGCAAGCTGCGGCTTTCGGTGCCCCGTACCTTCATCGATGCCGATATTGGCCAGAGCCTGATCGATTTTGCCAAGGAAAACCCGGAGCTTTCGCTGGAGATTGTCGCCGAAGATCGATTTGTCGATCTGATCGAGGAAAACTTCGATATGGCGATCCGCATCACCAAGCTCGAAGATTCCGGCATGATTGCCAAGAAGCTCGCCGATTTTCGAGTCTATGCTGTGGCCACCCCCGCATTTGTCGAGCAGTACGGTCCGCTGAATTCGCCACAGGATCTCGGCAAGGTGCCGTGCATCGTGGATACGAACTCCCGTTTCCACAATCATATCCGTTATTTCGAGCCCGGCGGCGGCACGAATTCGGTGGCAATTACCGGCCCCATCGAAGTCAACAGTCCGCAGGCGACGCTGCGTGCGGCCCGATCGGGCCTCGGTCTGGCGATCGTGCCGGATTTCATCGCCAAGCCCTATATACTCTCGGGCGAGCTCGTGACCCTGTTCGATGATTATATTTCGCGCGACCGTGGCATCTACGCGGTCTACCCGCATCGCCGTTATCTACCCGCCAAAGTACGCAGTTTCGTGGACTATCTGACCGGCTGGTTCAAAAAGAACATGTGAGCCTTGGTACGGTCCTGACCGAGGGGTCGAAATTCGGTCCCAATTTGCGCTAGGGTCGGGCAACAGATTCTTTCATCGGACAGACGGACATTCATGAAAAACGCGATTTTGCCACTGGCTGCATGCCTGGCCGCCTGTCTTGCCCCGGCTGCGGCCACGGCCCATCCGCATGTGTTTGCCGAAGCGCGGCTCGAAGTCATCGAGGGTGCTGACGGCAACGTGCAGGAAGTGCGCAACATCTGGCGTTTCGACGAAATGTTTTCATCCAGCGTCGTGCTCGACTACGACAAGAACAGCGATGCGAAGCTCGACAAGGAGGAGCTAGCGGAAATCGGCAAGACGGTGATCGAATCTCTGGCCGAGTTTTCCTACTACACCTTCCTTTCCGTCAACGGAAAGAGCGTCGATGTCGACAAGCCCGAAGCCATTCATGTCGATTACAAGGACAATCAGATCCTGATGTTCTTTTCCGTCAGGCCGAAGATGCCCATGCCGATCAAAGGCAAGCTATCATTCGGAGCGTGGGACCCGACCATGTACACGGCGATCGATTTTGCCAAGGACAGCGATATCGTGGTCAAGGGCGCGCATCTGGCGGCGTGCAAGCACACGGTGGTGCGTCCTAACCCCGATGAAATCATTGCCCAGAACCAGAACAATCTGACGGATGCCTTCTTCAACGATCCCACGGGCACGGATATGACCAAACTCTTTGCGACCCGGCTGGAGCTGACATGCTGAGGAAGTATTCCAGCCTCGTGATCGCATGCGGGCTGTTGGCCGCTGCCATGACCGTGGCCCATGCCCAATCTCCGCTGGGGATCGGGTCTGCCGAACCATCGATCTCGGTGGGTGGGCCGCTTGGTCCGTTCTTCCAGTGGATCAACGTGCACCAGCAAAGCTTCTACCGGGCGCTGACAGGGGCTTTGAAAGCGATGCGGGAAGACCCGTGGGCGCTGACATCGCTGATCGGGCTTTCCTTTGCCTATGGCGTCTTCCACGCGGCAGGCCCCGGCCACGGCAAGGCGGTCATCTCGTCTTACATGATCGCCAATGAAATCCAGCTCAGGCGCGGTATCCTCATTTCCTTCATCTCGGCATTGCTGCAGGGTGCCGTCGCCATCGCGCTGGTCGGTGCCGCCTATCTGGTCTTGCGCGGTACCTCCATCACCATGACCAAGGCCACCCAGGCCATGGAAATCGCCAGCTTCGCCATGGTCGCGCTGTTTGGCGCTTGGCTGTTGTTTCGCAAGCTGCGCAGCTTCTTGAGAGGTCGCGAGCCCGCTTCGGTTGTTGCCGTTCAACAGCCCGCTCCGGCACCCGCAATGGCGCTCAACTCCAGCCGCTTTTCCTCGGTCGAGGAGAAAGCAGGACCGGTCAGAACCGGTATGGGAACAGGCCTGCGGTTTCAGGGCCAACCGGTCTTTGCCGATCACGCCCCAAGCGGCAATGGCGAGATTTGCACCACCTGCGGGAACGCCCATGCGCCGGACCCGTCGCTTTTGCAATCGCGCGACTTCAGCTTGCAGGAGGCATGGTCGGCCATCATCGCCGTCGGCTTGCGCCCCTGTTCCGGCGCCATCATCGTCATGAGCTTCTCTGTGCTGAACGGCCTGCTGCTGGGCGGCATTCTCTCCGTGCTCGCCATGTCGCTCGGCACCGCCATCACCGTCACGGCTCTTGCAAGCCTTGCCGTCAAGGCCAAGGATATCGCCGTGCGCTACGCCGGTTCCGGCAGCACCAGAGCCATGCGGCTCGCCAACGGCATCGAGATTGCAGGCGCACTCGTCGTGCTGCTGATGGGCCTGGCCTTGCTTGGCGCTTCGCTTCAGGCGTAGCCCATGTTTTACGCTATCACTCTTGTCCGTTAAGCTCTAGGTTGTGCCTGAGTGAAGAGGCGAGGTGTCTGTGGTTAGCTAGGGCTCGGTGAAACAATATGCTTTCAAATTCGGCGCAATTGCCAGCACCGCGCTTGGCATTGTCTTGGGTTTATCCATTTTCGGTAAGAGTCTTCCCTTACCGGACTATGCAAAATTCTGGCTTTTGACGACGGTATGCTTGTGGACGGCCTTTGTTTTGGGCCTGATCGGCGATCATCTCCTATCCAGATTGATCAACGCGCCCATCTTTCCGAAATTCGGTTCCGCTATCAAAAAAGTCCGCTTTTCTCTCCAGCGTCGTTTGAAAAGAGACCGCACCGACGAGGAATATCGACGGATCGAGAATGGGCTATTTGTGCCAATAGTGCTGATAGTTTTAGTCGCGATGCTATTTCTCGTAGGGGAATGGACCGTGCAAGCTTTCATTGTCCTGTTGTTTCTCTGGTTAGCCAAAAGTGTTTTCACTGCCTTCAACGCAAGCACAAGATACGACGTTGGATCGTTGATTGGCTGGACGTTCTCGGGGTTCTCCCTCGCTCTGTTATTCGGATTTTTTTCTTGATGATGCGCGCATTGGGGAAGGCATTTGTTGCGAAACAAAACGTCGCAAGGTTCGGTGCGATTGCCAGCAAAGCGCTAGGGTTTGTTTTTGGGTACGCCTTTTTCGATGATACCTTTCAGCCCGTTTTCACCTATGGCAAACGGTGGCTGATCGTCGTTGGGTGTCTTGGCCTTGGCTTTCTTGTCGGTAAGGTCATCGAAAAATATATCCGCAAATTTTATCTGGCACCGATTTCATCCGACGATGGCGACGGCGCTTCGATTATGGACCAGCCCCCTCAACGAAGATTCGGGTTGGCGCGCAGCCGTGTCAAACGAGGGGCCGTGCTGGCCCTCATCATAACCGTTTATGCCTCTACCTTTATATTTGGCTCCGCGGCCCTCGTTTTCCTTCTCCTGCCATTTGCGTTCCTGGTTGCAGCAGATACCTATATTTCATTGAACGCGGCGGATCGACATGTCAGAGCGTCAGTTGTCAGCGAGCTGGTTTCGGGTACTTTCTGCGGCCTATTTACCGGATATGCGTTTCCGATATCGTCGCTTTAGTTAGCGGTTACGCCTTTGATACCGCGCCCGTAGCCAGAAGATCAGGAAGAAGGCCAGCACGGCCACTGTGTCGAAGATGGCGGCGACCCAGACTGAGTAGCGGTCGGCTAGCCAGAGCGTGATGGTCGGCATGAGGTAGAACAGCAGGCCGAAGCCCAGAACGATCGCGATGGCGGCAATGGCAGCCGATATGCTTTTGCCGGTCATGTGGACAGGCCTGCGCGAATGTCTTCGAGCTTCTGTTTCTGGAGGCCTTCGGGGCCAAAATTGTCCGGCGCGAGCCATGTTTCGAAGGCTTGTCTTAGCACCGGCCACTCGCCGTCGATCATCGAGAACCATGCGGTATCGCGATTGGCACCCTTGGACACCATGTGCTGGCGAAAGACGCCTTCGAACAGGAAGCCGTAGCGTTTGGCGGTGGCTTTTGAGGCTTCGTTTTCGTTGTGGCACTTCCATTCGTATCGGCGATAACCGAGGTCATCGAACACATGGCGTGCCATGAGGTAATGCGCTTCGGTTGCAAGGGCGGTGCGCTTCATCGCCGCGCCGTGCGCGACAGAGCCGACTTCCACCACGCCGTTCTTGGGATCGGGGCGCATATAGCTTGCCATGCCGACGACATCGCCCGTGGCATTTTCGATGAAGACGAGGGTGACCCAGCCGAACGCGGTCTGCGCGCCTTCGATCCAGTCGCCAAAGGCCTGCGAGTTCAAAAAGCCGTCCTGCGGGAAATATTTCAACAGGTCGTTGATGCCAAGACCACCCAGCGCGTTCCACAGCTTGTCGAGATGCTGTGCCCGCTCAAACGGCGCGGCCGTGACGAGACGACCTTCGAGCGTGACGGGTTGCGGGGCCGGACATCCCTTGAACTGGCTGAGATCGCGCATTCTTTTCCTCATAAAATGACGAAAAAGACTTACGGTAGGCGGGTGGTAAAGACAACAGGGGATTGGGTTCGGAGCATCCCCTGTTGTCTGCGAAAGTGGCATCAGGCAGCGCGGCGCGTGGTGTCGACCGGCTGCAGCCTGAACTGTCCGACCATGGCCGACAGCGAGGTGGTGGCTTCCGCAATCGTTTGGCTGACGGCGTTGGTTTCTTCCACCATCGCGGCATTCTGCTGGGTCATCTGGTCGAGCGAGTTGACGCTGCTTGAGATTTCCTGGAGGCCTGTGGACTGCTCGCGGGCGGCGGTTGCGACGCTGTCGATGTTGGTGTCGATGCGCGAAACGAAATCCTCGATATCGGTCAGCGCATTGCCGGTGGACTGAACAAGTCTGACGCCGCTTTCCACCTGCTCTCCGGATTTGCCGATGAGATCGCGGATTTCCTTCGATGCCTTGGCCGAGCGCTGCGCAAGCTCGCGCACTTCCTGTGCCACGACTGCAAAGCCCTTGCCAGCCTCGCCGGCGCGTGCGGCCTCGACACCGGCATTCAGCGCCAGAAGATTTGTCTGGAAGGCGATTTCGTCGATGACGCTGATGATGGACTTGATTTCGCCCGATGCGCTTTCGATGCGCTGCATGGCCGAGATCGCCTCGTTGACGACGCTTGAGGACTGGGTTGCGGAGCGGCGTGCTTCCTTGACCAGATCGCGTGTCTCGTTGACGCGCGCTGTCGATGTCTTGACTGTGGAGGCCACCTCTTCGAGGGCAGCGGCCGTCTCCTCCAGAGCTGCGGCCTGCTGTTCGGTGCGGCGCGCAAGATCGCTGGCGGCGCCATTCATCTGGTGTCCCTGACCGCGCAGATGATCGGCCTCGGCCAGGATTTGTCCGAGCGTTGACTGGAGATTGAGGACAGAGGCGTTGAAATCCTGGCGCAGGGTTTCGAATTTGGCGTCGAAACGGCGATCAAGCGTCTTGCTCAGGTCGCAATTGGACAGGTTGTTCAGGCCGCTTCCCAGTTCTTCGATGGCAAAGCGAAGCGCATCCGCTTCCGCCAGACGTTCCTTTTCGCGGTTTTCACGCTCTTCGTTGGCTGCCAGGCGCGATTGCTCGGCTTCGCTTTCAAGCTGGCGCTTGGCCAGACCCGCATCCCGGAAGATTGCCAGCGCGCGCGCCATGGCGCCGATTTCGTCATGACGATTGAGGTGCGGCGGTGCTTCTTCGAGGTGGCCCTGGGCCATGTGGGTCATCGTCCGGGTGATCTGCGTGATCGGGGCGATGGCGCGGCGGCGAAGGAAGATGGTGGTTGCGATGGACAGGATGATGAGCAGGCCGCCCAGGATGTAGTTGGTATCTTGCAGGAAGGCGGTTTGTGCGGCAGCCTCGGTCTCCTTCGCCTTGCCATAGACGGTGCCCATGTCCACCAGTTGATTGACCGCATCCTCATGCGTGTGGAACGCCGTGCTGAGGTCGTTCAGTGAGGTGGTGATCCTGGCTGCGTCTGCCGATGCAAGTGCTGGAAGGGTGTCGGTTTCCAGAAGAGCCCAGAAGGCGTCGCCCTTGATGAGCACATCGTTTTGCAGCTTCTGTTTCAAGGTGTCCGGGAGCGTGGTTGTCTTCCAGTATTCGCGTCGCTCCTGATACTGACCTTTCAGTACCTTGATCCGATCGACATTCTTTGCCATCCGGTCCTGGTGAAGCGCGGCCTCGTTTGTTACGGCATAGGTCTCGATCAAATAGAGCGGCGGCGGCAGGATGTCTGCGATCAGATCCTTGCTATCGACGATTTCCTGATAGATCGGGCCGTTGACCTTCAGCTTGTCCAGCGCATATCCGCCGGTCAAAAGAGTGAGGATGACGCCGGTGGCCAAAGCGACGCCGGTTGCGGTGACGAGTGCGGAAATAGACAGTTTCATTGTGAAAGATCCAGAGACGGAGCGCATGGCTTGGGAGAATGAATTTTATGTATCGTCTGCCGAAAATCGGCGGCATTGAATGATTTCGAGCCACGCTGTCATACGGCAGCCTGTCGTGCTCCAGAGCACTGGTATGTATGCTGGCATAACGAGGCGGCTGATAAACAGTTCACCACAAGCTTTGCGGGGTCATATTTCACCATCAGATATTTATTTTTCATTAAGATGGTGAAATATCTAAATCATTGTTTTAATGTAGTTTTTTCTAAATTATATCTTTCTTCTGAATTTGAGTAAAAATGACCTGTCGCCTTTAAACTTTGGGTGACTTTTGGTGTCAGAAACTGCCGCTGAAGCGCGACGAAACGGCACTGCCGCGACAGGCGGCATCGCCATCCTAGACATCCATTCCGTGTGCGATTTTTCCAGGGAGGCCTCGTTTGCTTGCCATGAGCTTTCACGAGGCTGGTCTCAAGGGCCGTGACCGCACCGCCCAGCGTCGATCTTGGTGTCTGCAACGACAAAGACCGTGATTACAACGCGAAGAAGCATCGCCACGAGGGCAGCCTCTTAGCGTCTGATCGCCAATGCATGGCGTAGAAACGGGCCATTATCGGGTGAACCTGTGGCGGGCGGGGAGTTGAAAAGCTCCCCTTTTTTAAGGACGCCATGCCGATAGGATGAGGTGATCACATCGCCCTCTACGCCGTGTTCGACAATCGCAGGTAATATCCGTCCGGATCAACGACCCGAAAATCGGTGACACCCCATGGATGGGTGGCCAGATCACCGGAAATTGGCCATCCGCTCGCCTTTACCCGGTCGTATAGCGATTGCAGGTCATCGACCTCAATAACGATTTCAATCCCCCGACCGGCGCGTTCACCAGTCACCACTTTCGTTGGATGATCCTCTGGAAGAGAGTCATTCCTGTTCAGAGATAAACGAATATCGCCCTTCGAAAGAGGTGTGTAGCCGCCGTAACCCTCTAGGCCCGCGGTGAAATCAAGCACGCTCGTGTAAAAGCTTTTCGACCGGGCAATGTCCGCCACGAAAAGCTCAACGCATAATTTCGGCCTTTTGGTATCCATCGACGGTCTCCGAAATCGCAATAGGGGTAGCTGTACCTCGTAGCCTGCGAACGATCGCTGTTTCAACGAAATGACGATGGGGCGTTTACGCTGTGATATCCACGATGCCGCAATCGCCGGCTTCGGATGCAAATGCCAGCAGGTTGCCGTTGTTGCTCCAGTCCATGGAGGTGATGGCACCCTTGCCGGGGCGGCGCAGCAGCGCTTCCTTCTGGTCGGCGATGCGAACGCCCAGGATCATGCCATCGGCAAAACCAATGGCCAGCACTTCGTCCAGCGGATGGAACGCGACATGGGTTACCATGATGTTGGCGCGCGTGCCAAGCTCCAGCGGAGCCTTGCCCATCGGGCCATCCTTGCCGGAGAAGGGCCAGACGATGGCGGCCGGCGCGCCGGATGAAGCCAGCCACTTGCCCTTGTGCGACCAGGAGATGGATTTGACCTTGGCGGGATAGCCCGTCATGCGCATGTGGCGCGTTTCCATGCCGCCCTTGGTCGCTTCCATCTTCCAGCCGTGCAGGGCGTTTTCCTGCATGGTGGTGACGAGGAATTTGCCATCTGCCGAGAAGGTGACGCCGGTATGGGCACCCTTCCAGTCGAGATCGATCGGGTCGCCAGCGCTTGCCACCCAATGGAGCGTGACACCATTGTAGCGAGCGGCGGCGATGCGCAGACCTTTCGGTGCGAAGGCGATGGCCTCGACCGTACGTTCTTCCTTGAATTCCTTGACCGTGCTGTCACCCAGACGCACGAAGCTCGACTTGCCGACGCCATAGGCGATGGCGTTTTGGGGGCCGCCTGCGACGACGCTGATCCATTTGCGCGGCACATGCGCAAGCTCGGTGACGGAGCCATCATGGCCGATGCGCAGCACCTTGCCATCTTCGCCGCCGGTCAAAAGTGTTGCGCTGTGGGGATCGCGGATACAGGTGAGCAGGCCCTGATGCGCTTCAACGACCTTTTCGCCACCATCCAGCCGGTGAATATTGCCGGACGCGGTGGCAAAAAGTGGTACTTCGCCCAGAAAATGCGTCGCGACGACGTGGCCTTCAAGGTCAAGAGGAGCAACGGTGGGCATGGGTATCGGGTCTTTCCGTGATTTGTTTTTACTCGGTAGTGGAAAGAGCACCTTGATGGCGAATCCCTTTCCGTCGTCATGCTCGGGCCTGTCCCGAGCATCTTCTAAGGCTCGATTTTGGTGAGGTGGTTGATCCTCGGGACAAGCCCGAGGATGACGACGGAGAGGGTCGTGCCGGTTCCGTCCCACTCACCGCAGTGCAACTCAATCAGGCAGCGGCAACGCATGCGTTGAAGCTGTTTTCGAGCTTTTCGCGGTCCAGATCGCGGCCGATGAAGACGAGGCGGCTTTCGCGCTTCTCGCCGTCTTTCCATGGTCGCTGGTGATCACCTTCGATGATCATGTGCACGCCCTGAACGACATAGCGTTCGGCATCGTCCTTGAAGGCTATGATGCCCTTGAGGCGCAGGATTTTGGGGCCATCTGTCTGCGTGACCTTCTGAATCCACGGGAAGAAGCGGTCGGCATTCATCTCGCCACCGCGCAAGGACACGGACTGAACCGTCACATCATGGATAGGCGAGGGGGCGTGGTGGTGTCCGTGGTCATGGTGGTCGTGATCATGCCCGTGGCTATGGTCATGATCGTGATGATGGTGATCATGCCCATGGTCATGCCCATGATCATGACTGTGATCGTGGTCGCAATCGGGACCACAGACGTGGTCGTCATGGTCCTGCGCGAGGAAGTGCGGGTCGTTTTCCAGCGCGCGCTCCAGGTTGAACGCGCCCTGGTTGAGCACGTGGGCGAGATCGACGCCGGAGCGGCTGGTCTTGTGAATGCGAGCCGACGGGTTGATGGCGCGCACGACGTCCTCAATCACGGCCAATTCCTGCGGCGTGACGAGGTCCGTCTTGTTGATGACAACGACATCGGCAAAGGCGATCTGGTCTTCGGCTTCGCGGCTGTCTTTCAGGCGCAACGGCAGGTGCTTGGCATCCACCAGCGCAATGACGGCGTCGAGCTCTGTCTTGGCGCGCACATCGTCGTCCATGAAGAAGGTCTGTGCGACGGGGACAGGATCGGCAAGGCCGGTGGTTTCGACGATGATGCCGTCAAAGCGGCCCGGACGGCGCATCAGGCCTTCCACCACGCGGATGAGATCGCCGCGGACGGTACAGCAGACGCAGCCATTGTTCATCTCGTAGATTTCTTCGTCCGATTCGACGATGAGATCGTTATCGATGCCGATTTCGCCGAATTCATTGACGATGACGGCGTATTTCTTGCCGTGAGTTTCCGACAGGATGCGATTGAGAAGCGTGGTTTTGCCCGCGCCCAGGTAGCCCGTCAACACGGTAACGGGAATAGGCTTGATGGTTGGTGCTGCTTCGGTCATGAGAAACCTCTGAAGAGAATGGGCCGCGACGCGGCTTTGAATGCGTTGCCGTTCATATAGGCGTGTGGCGGAATGAGTTCAAAGAGAATCTGCCGAAGATTTTTGATCCGAGCTTTCAAGCAAATTCATGTCGAAGGCGCAGACGTCTTCTAGAAGCTCCAGCAGGCCCGCCACCGCATGGGCGATGATCGCCCCACCCTTTTCAGCCGTTGCGGCGGCTGCATTGCCTGCCACGCCCTGCGGGTTGAGGTCCGACATGCGCCAGCCGAAAGCATGGGGGCCATAGGCGCGCAGGTGTGTGAAGCGCCGGACAAATTGCGATTGGTTCGACGAAAAATTTTCCGCCTTCTCCATCCGCACCAGCTCCGGATGTAAAGCCAGCATGACGGAGGTTTCGATGTCGCCACCGTGAATGTCGATGGCTTTTTCCTCCGGAGAAATAACGCTGTGCGGCATGCCGAAACGGGTCCAGCTGGTGGCAACCGCCAGCATGCCGAACCGCACCCGCGCTTCGGTGGCAACGATGGTCATCAGCGCAGAATTGCCGCCATGGGCGTTCAGCATGACGAATTTGCGGACGCCCTTGCGGTGCTGCGCTTCAGCGATCTTGAGCCAGCGTTGGACGGCTTCATCGAAGGCCAGCGTTTTCGTCCCGGGGACATCCATATGTTCGATGGAGTATCCGACAGGTTCGGTGGGCAGGAAATGGATGGGGGAGGAAGAAGCAAGCGCTTGCTTCAATCGCTCCACCACCCCTTGAGCGATCAGCGTATCGGTCTCGAACGGCAGGTGGGGTCCGTGCTGTTCGTGCGCCCCTAGAGGAAGGACGCTGACAATCTCGTTTTGCGCTGAAGATGCGGCTGTTACGTTATTGTCGTGAATATGCGTATATGTGTCTGACATCTGGCGATCTGCGCGTGCATTCGTTAAGTGTTACCAAGAACATATCGTCGTCCGGGACTTCAGGAAAGGCATTTGCTGATGAGCAAGGATAAGCTGGCCAAAAAGAACAAGTCCGAGAAGAAAGCCAAGTCCGGCAAAAAGAAGGACGTCCCGTTCAACCCGGAAGAACTGGCCCAGTCCATCACGCAGGCCGCACGCTCCATGCGCACGGCGCTGAGCCACAACCTTTCCGCCAGCGGTCTTTATGCAGGGCAGGACGGGGTGATCCTCGCGCTGGCGCAGGAAGGCAGCATGACGCCGGGCCAGATTGCCCAGAAGCTTGGCGTCAAGGCACCGACCATGACACGCACGATCGGCCGGATGGAAGCACAAGGTTTTGTCGAGCGCAGCGCAGGCGACGGTGATGGGCGGTTGACGATGGTAAAGCTGACGGAGGCGGGTCTGAAAAGCGTCGAACACATCAACACGTCTCTGGCCGACTGTAACTCCCGCGCCGTGGATGGATTGTCCGCCAAGGAGGTGAAAACAGTGGTCAAGCTGCTGCGGACCATCGACGCCAATTTGCAATCCTTTGAATCAATCGATTAAAATTTTGAATTTCATTCTGCCATCGCCTTTAACCTCTTAAAATCGTTGCGCGCTTTGTTTAAATTGTTTAGTCACAATTTAAAGGCTGCGGAGGCGGCTTGCGTGACTGTGGGAGGGACCTGTGGCGCAAAAAATCAAACTATCGACCATTGCCGAAAGCCTTGGGCTATCAACCGCGACCATCTCGCTGGCATTGCGCGACAGTCCGCTGGTGGCGGCCGATACGCGCGAAAAGATCAAGATTCAGGCGAGGGCGCTGGGTTACATCTACAACCGCCGCGCTGCCAGCCTGCGCACCTCACGCTCCGGCATTATCGGTGTGGTGTTCCACGATGTGATGAACCCGTTCTACGGGGAGATTCTCAAAGCGATCGAAAGCGAGCTGGACCGCAGTCGCCAGACCTTCATCCTGTCCAACCATTACGATTCCGTCGAGAAGCAGCGCACCTTTATCGAAACGCTGCTGCAGCTGGGCAGTGACGGCATCATCATGTCGCCTGCCATCGGCACGCCGCTGGAAGACATGACGCTGGCTGAGGAAAACGGCATGCCCGCCATTCTGGTGGCGCGCTCTATGGATGGGGTGGATATGCCGACGTTTAGGGGCGATGACAGCTATGGCATCTCGCTGGCCACCAACCATCTGATCAGCCTTGGCCACCGCACCATTGCGATGGTGGGCGGCACCGACCAGACATCGACCGGTCGTGACCGCTATCAGGGCTATGTCAATGCGCTGCGCAAGGCTGGCATCGAGGTTGACCCCAACCTGCGCATTCCCGGTGCACGCTCCAAGCAGGGTGGGTTCGAGGCTGCGGTGAACTTTCTGTCGCTGCCCCAAAAGCCGACCGCTGCGGTGTGCTGGAACGACCTTGTTGCCATCGGCCTGATGAACGGTGTCTCCCGCGCCGGCTTCGTGCCGGGCAAGGATATTTCCGTGACCGGCTATGACGATCTGGAAGAGGCAGCGATTGCGACACCGGCGCTGACGACCGTTTCCAACGGTCAGGCGGAAGTCGGGCGGTTGGCGGCGCGTGCGCTGCTGGACCGGCTGGCGGGCAGCCATGAGCCTGACGGTATCCACCTCATCAAGCCGGAAATGCGCATTCGTCAGTCCACCAGTCCCTGCGTTCCGCGCACGTAGCTTTTTGGGTTCCGCTTTGTGAGCCTATCGGCTAGCTTGGCCTCATGCATCGTAGGAGGATATAAAAGCATGTCAGACAGCAAAGCCGTGGTTCTCGTTCCGGGAAAAATCCATCCTCGCGTTCTCGAGCGCTTCGAGGGCAAGGTGGAGGTCATCAAGGCACCGGCGGGACCAGAGCCGACCCTTTCTGCTGTGGATGCGCAGCGCGTGACGGCCGTTGCGGTTGCCGGTGGCTTTAATGCCAAATGGATGGACGGGCTGCCCAATCTGAAGGTAATCGCCAATTTCGGCGTCGGCTATGATGGGGTGGACGTGAAGCATGCCGCCTCTCGCGGCATCATCGTCACCAATACGCCCGACGTTTTGAACGACGAGGTGGCCGATACGACGATTGCCCTGCTGATCAGCACCGTCCGGCGCCTCTATCAGGCGGAAAAGCATCTCCGTGATGGCAAATGGGTGGCCGAAGGGCCGTTTGCGCTTTCACCGTTTTCGCTGCGCGGCCGCAAGGTCGGCCTGTTCGGCATGGGCCGCATCGGCCAGGAAATCGCCAAGCGGCTGGAGCCGTTCAAGCTTGAGATCGGCTATCACACCCGCAGCAAGCGCGACGAGCTTTCCTACACCTATTACGGCTCGCTGAAGGAGATGGCCGAGGCTGTCGATATCCTCATCTGCATCGTGCCCGGCACGCCAGCAACGCACAAGGCCATCAATGCCGACATCCTCGCCGCACTCGGTTCGAACGGAGTGTTCATCAATGTGGGTCGCGGTTCCAGCGTGGACGAAGACGCGCTGCTGACGGCACTTCAGGACGGCACGCTGGGGGCTGCTGGTCTCGACGTGTTCTACGAGGAGCCGAAGGTGCCGGAGGGCTTCCTCTCTCTGCCGAATGTGACGTTGCTGCCGCATGTGGCATCGGCGTCCGTGCCGACGCGCAATGCCATGGCCGATCTGGTGGCGGAGAATGTGCTGGGGTGGGTGACCAGCGGCAAGGTGGTGACCCCGGTGCCGGAAACCCCTGTCAAGGGGTGAGGGGGTGATGAGCTCTCCCCTTGTGGGAGAGGACGAACATCGTGATCTGAGCTCAGGCTAAGTCAGGGATTTTTCAGGACAGACGTGGGTGAAGGGTGCTGCACACCCCTCACTTGCGATTTCTGACACGTCAGCAAGCTTAAGATACGGAAAACACCTTCTCTCCCACACGGGGAGAGCTGAACGCCGCGAACTTGGATTCGATCTTGCCTGCCTGATATTTCCTAACGGCTCGTCCGAACGCCTCAAACAGCGCCCGGGATGGCGCGTCGGTCTGCGCCCAATATTCCGGGTGCCACTGTACGCCGACAGCGAAGCCTTTCGCGTCGATGACGGAGACGGCTTCGATGGTGCCATCCTCAGCCGTTGCTTCCACCCGAAGTGATGGTGCCGTCTGCGCGATGGCCTGGCGGTGGAGTGAGTTGATCTGGACTTCGCCTGCCATACCCAGATGCTGGGCGATGCACGATCCCTGGCGGATGAAGACCGGCTGGCGGATGGCAAAGGCCTTGTCACGGTCGACATCTTCGGGTTTGCGGTGGTCCCAGTTGCCGGGTTGTTCCTGAATTTCGCTGGCGAGCGTGCCGCCCAGCGCCACGTTCAATTCCTGAATGCCACGGCAGATGGCGAGCATCGGAATGCCGCGTTCGATGGCGCGGCGGATGAGCGGCAGGCTGGTCGCATCGCGCGCGTGATCGAACGGGCCGTCGCTGTCCTTGGCTTCTGCGCCATACAGCGAGGGGTGCACGTTGGTCGCGGAGCCGGAAACGAGCAGGCCATCGACGCGGTCCAGAATGGCGTCGACATCATTGCCCTCTTCGAGTGCAGGGATGATGAAGGACATGACACCGGCCACGTTGAGCGCAGCGGACAGATACTGCGTCTGGGCTGCGTGCCATTCCGCACCAGCAAGAAACCTGATATCCGCGGGAATGGCGATGATGGGTCTGGACATGATGGCTCCGATGTCAATGTCATGCAGTGTGACGTCGTAAGGGGGCATTCGTCAAGCTTTACGCCCGCTGTTTTCGCTTATCTCTTTATTCTAAAGTATTAGGAAGGACTTATTCTTGAGCGATATGCTTGTCAGCATCTCAGACCCGTGCTTTGCTTGCGACAGGCCTGATAGCGGAGGGGAATTCGGCTGGAGGCTTCAAGATTCGTATCTGGGAGGATATTTATGGATCGTCGTTCGTTTATTAAAAAAGGTGCCGTTTCGGGTGCCGGAGCAGCCGCTGCTACCGTTCTCGCAGCACCGGCCCTTGCCCAGCAGAATACCAAGATCACCTGGCGCTTGACCTCTTCGTTCCCGAAATCGCTGGATACGATTTTTGGCGGTGCGCAAGACGTGGCAAGCCATGTTGCGGCAGCAACCGACGGCAATTTCAACATTCAGGTCTTTGCCGCCGGTGAAATTGTTCCGGGCCTGCAAGCCGCAGATGCGGTTACATCCGGCACCGTCGAAATGTGCCACACATGCTCCTATTATTACGTCGGCAAAGACCCGACCTTTGCGATCGGTACCGCCATTCCGTTCGGTCTCAACGCGCGTCTGACGAATTCCTGGTTCTATGAGGGCAATGGCAACACGCTGCTCAACGAATTCTACGCCAAGCATAATCTCTACGGCCTGATTTCCGGCAATACCGGCGTGCAGATGGGTGGCTGGTTCCGCAAGGAGATCAACACCGTCGAGGACTTCAAGGGCGTGAAGATGCGTATTGCTGGCCTGGCCGGCAAGGTGGTCGAAAAGCTGGGCGTGGTGCCGCAGCAGATTGCAGGCGGTGACATCTATCCGGCGCTCGAAAAGGGCACCATCGATGCCGCCGAGTGGGTCGGCCCCTACGACGACCACAAGCTGGGCTTCCAGAAAGTGGCGAAATACTACTATTACCCAGCCTTCTGGGAAGGTGGCCCGGTTATCCATTCCTTCGTCAATCTGGACAAGTGGAACAACCTGCCGAAGCACTATCAGGCCGTATTGAAGGATGCCTGCTCCTTTGCCAACACCAACATGATGGCGAAATACGACGCCAAGAACCCGACTGCGATCAAGCAGATCGTGGCGGAAGGCGCTGTGCTGCGACCGTTCAGCCAGGATATTCTCGATGCCTGCTACAAGGCCGCGCTGGAGGTCTATGCCGAGATTTCGGCCGTCAATCCCGATTTCAAGAAGGTCTACGAAGATCAGGTCGCCTTCAAGCGCGAAGGATATCTCTGGATGCAGCTCGCCGAATATACGTTCGATACGTTCATGATGATCCAGCAGCGCAACGGCAAGCTCTGAACGTCGTTATGGGTTGGGCAAAAATCGCAAACCCGGATCGAAAGATCCGGGTTTTATTTTGCGCCGAATGGTTGTCGGCACTCGACAAATACATCCTCAACCCTATGATCGCAATGGTTGAGCGCTAAAGCAGCACACTCCGGGGCCAGACGGAGTATCGGCGGAGACAGGCCCCGCCGACCTTGGCAACGGCCTTGCTGTTCAACTGTGGAGGTGATGCGATGCGAAAGCCGCTGAGCATTACGCTATTGTTTAGAAAAAGCCGGACAGGCTGGTCAATAGCTGTCCGGCTAACATTTCTAAGCAGGTAGTAAACCGGAAGGTAGAGTTAGCGCTCTGCCTTCCACTTCACCAGTATAATCTGTTTTAACACACGTAACAAGTGTTCTGCCTTACGGGCCGATCTTTGGTGGCTCGTTGAGATTGGGCGCGGCTGGAGCAGGCTGGGTTGGTTGCGGCCCTCCGAAGTTCAGCGGTGGCAAGCCAAGGCCGTTCTGCAACTGGGTGCCATTGCCGCCTCCAAGCGGTGGCAGTGAAAGCCCACCACCCGTGCCGAAACTGTCAGGTATGTCCAGTTTGATCGTGGTCGGATCCGCTGTCGGATTGTCGGTCTTGTAGTGCATGACCAGTCCGGGGAAGAAGATCACCACCATGATCATCATGAACTGGATGACGATATAGGGGAAAACACCCTTGTATATTTCCATGGTCCTGACACCCGGCATGGTCCTTTTGGTGACCTTGTCGACCCAAGGCGATTTGGGAGCGATCGAGCGCAGGAAAAACAGCGAGAACCCGAACGGCGGCGTCAGGAACGATGTCTGGAGATTTATGCCGAGAATAATACCGAACCAGACGAGATCGATTCCGAGCTTTTCTGCGACAGGTGCCAGCAGCGGCACCATGATGAAGGCGATCTCGAAGAAATCGAGAAAGCAGCCCAGAATGAAAATGATGATGGTGACGGCGATCAGAAAACCATATTCGCCGCCCGGCAGTGCCAGAAGCAGTTCCTCGATCCAGACATTGCCGTTGATGCCGTAGAATGTCAGGCCGAAGACGCGTGCGCCGATGAGGATCATCATGACGAAAGCGGACAGTTTCGTCGTTGCATCCAGAGCGTTTTTGATGATGCCGATCGACAGCCGTCTTTTGGCCAGGGCAAGCAACAGCGCACCGGTGGCGCCCATGGCACCGCCTTCCGTGGGGGTTGCGATGCCGAGGAAAATGGTGCCGAGGACCAGAAAAATCAGTGCAAGTGGCGGTACGAGGACGATAATGACCTGTTCCGCCAGTCTTGAGATGATGTTCAGCTTGTAGACATTGTTGGCAAGGGCCAAGCCATAGACGACAAAGACCGCAAAGGCGAGCGCTGCCACCAGTTGCCATTCGGGGCTGGAAATTCCCGCAAACAGCACATGCATTCCCAGAAAATACAGGGCGCAGGCAGAGGCGATCATGACGATCAGCGATGTTACCCCGTTTCCGAGTGTGCGCGCTTCGATGGGAAGAGCGGGAACCATGGCGGGACGGAACATTGAAACGGCGAAGATATACAGGCAGTAGGAGGCAATGATCAGCAGTGCCGGATAGAGCGCGCCGACATACATATCCCCCACCGAGCGACCGAGCTGGTCAGCCATCACGATCAGGACCAGCGAAGGTGGCACGATCTGCGCCAGTGTACCGGAGGCGGCAATCGTGCCGGCAACCAGAGGCCGATTGTAGCCATAGCGCATCATGATCGGCAGCGAAATCAGGCCCATTGCCATGACGGACGCGGCAACCACGCCCGTCGTTGCACCCAGCAGCGCGCCCACTAGGATGACGGCATAGGCAAGGCCGCCCCGGATTGGGCCGAACAGCTGCCCTATCGTGTCAAGCAGGTCTTCCGCCATGCGTGACCGTTCCAGAATGATGCCCATAAAGGTGAAGAACGGGATCGACAGTAGGGTATCATTGTACATGATGCCGTAAATGCGTTCCGGGTGGGATTGCAGCAGGGGCCAGAACAATCTGATTTCAGGTGAAATCCAGGAGAGCTCCACACCGATGGCGAAGTAGATCAATCCACCGGCGGCCAGGGTAAAAGCAACGGGATAACCGAGCAGCAACATCAGCATGACGCTGCTGAACATGACCAGTGGCAGGTTGTGAGCGATAAAATCGATCATGTCAGTTCCCCGCTGTTTCTGGTTTGCCGCTGCTATCCTCTATCTCTCGCGGGTCCTGGATCCGCCCGGTCAGCACCGCATATCGCTTGATGATCTCCGAGAATGCCTGGATGAGGAGAAGTCCGAAGCCGAGCAGCACGACAAGTTTGGCTGGCCAGATGGGCAGGCCGCCGGCATTGGACGAGACTTCTGCTGATAGAAAAGACGACCAGAACCATGGCCAGGCCAGATAGGTCATCAAGGCTGCAAACGGGACGAGGAACAGGATGTGCAACACCAGATCGACAAGATCGCGCGTGCGTTTCGACCAGTTTGCCGAGAGAACGTCGATGCGAACATGCTCGTTTTTCAGCAATGCATAGGCTGCGGCCATCATGAAAACGGTACCATAGAGATACCACTGGATTTCAAGCCAGGCGTTTGACGACACATTGAAAGCCTTGCGAACCACGGCGTTGGTGGCGCTGATCAAGATTGCGGCCAGCAACAACCATGAAACAGATTTCCCGATGGCTTCCGTAACTTTGTCTACGGTCGCGCTGAGCACGAGTAAAAATTTCATTTCCCCTCCTCCTTATGCTTGCGGCTCGTCGTTCAATCGACGTTTAGCCGTCCACCCTCTTGTTTTGCATCTTCATGAAATGGCTCGATCAAAGCCTTTTTTCTCTTAGAGCGCATTTTGCCAAATGCAACCGCATCGCATCACACCCACACTGCTGAATGCTATTTTGGTGGTACATCAATTATTAGCATGTTGCACTGCTTTTGGCTGGGACACCATGGCGCGGCAGAGTTTTACAGCATCCAGTCATTGTCTATTGGTCTAACGATCGGATTTTTCGTGCTGGTGTTGCTCACAAGGGTTTCCGATATCTTTGAACCTTGTGGGGTGAGTGGATTGCGTGTTTTGCAAACTTCATGTTACGTCTGGTGGTGGAGTTGGTTCGATGTTCTTAGCGCCACGGTGAGGCTGCCCTTGTGGCGGGGCACGAGGCGTTCAGCATCGTATGATTGAAGGGGAAATGGCATGAGCGAGCATCACAATGGTCCACTCGAAGTGGGCGCGCCGATGAACTATTCCGAGCACGAAAAGACCTATAACGGTTTTCTGGCTGCCTCGAAATACGGCACGATGATGGTGTGTGTCCTCATGCTCGCCATGGCCGTGGGCTTCTTCACGACTGGCGGCTTTTTCGGCGGGCTTCTCGTATTCGTCATTCTGACAGCGGCCGGTTTCGTCCTGCTCAGCTAATCCTTTTCGACCTTGTTGATCGGGATCGTGAAAGGCTTCTGTCTTTCACCCCTTCGTCGTGCGGTGTGATCTCTGCAAGTTTCCATTATGTCGTGCAATCTCAGATAAAATTTTGTCTGGGGAAGCAATCCATGGTTAAATCCTGGCGATTCTCGATGCTGTCGCCTTTCCTTTTCAGTTTTTCTGTCGGGTACCATGGCTTTTTCAGACTTCGTCTATCGCCCGTTCGAAGGGTTGATCCGTCCGCTTGATATTCCCTATACGCCACTACCTTCGCAGGGGCCGTTTCATCTTTTGATGCATTTCGTGCGGATGTTTCGTGGGGTGCTGATTGCGGTCTCGCTGTTCGCGATGTTGATGGAGGCGACCAACCTTTTTCTGATCTGGAGCTTTTCGAGCATCGTGGATGGCGTGACGGCGCAGGGTGCGAGACCATTTCTGGACAATGAGTGGCCGCTTTTGGCGATCATGGTTTTCCTGCTGTTTCCCGTGCAGCCGGTCCTCGCATTCCTGACCAATACGCTGTCGTCGCAAGCACTTGGGGTCGGCATGCCCGCAGCAATCCAATGGCAAGGGCACAAGTCGGTTGAGCGTCAGGATATGCGCTTTTTTCATGACCTGTTTGCCGGGCAGGTTGCCTCACGTCTGTCGCAGGTCGCCTCGGCTGTGCAGCAACAGGTTGTGGTGGGCTTCTACTCCATCCCGTTTTTCCTGATGCAATTCATCGGTTCGCTTTTCTTGCTTGGTAGCGTTGCATGGCCGCTGGCGGTGCCTGTCCTCATCTGGATCATCTTCAGCATTGTGATTGCCGTTCGCGCCGTTCCGAAATTTTCAGAACTGAGTCGGCGCTCGGCCAAGCAGCGTAGCCTTCTGGTGGGCTCGATGACCGATCTCTACGGCAACATACAGATGGTCAAGCAATTCGCGGCTGAAGACAGTGAAGCGGGAATGTTGCGCAAGGTGTTTGGCAATGTCATCGAAACCCAGCACAAGGAGCGGCGGGTCTATCTGACCACACGGTCCAACGTCCTTCTTCTCAGTGTCTGTCTCTGGATCGCCATGCTGGCCATCGGGTTCTGGGGCATGGTCGACGGCTTTGTCACCACCGGCCAGTTTGCAGGCTCCATCTATCTCACCCAGCGGCTTTCTGGAAATGCCCGTGCCTTCCTCGATATGGGACAGCAAATCTTTCAGGCAATTGGCACCATTCGTGACGCGATGCCGGTGATGACGACGCCACCGACCGTTATCGATGCGAAGGATGCACAGCCGCTCCGTGTGCAGCGAGGCGAGATTTGCTTCGATAAGGTCCATTTCAGTTATCGCCCCGACAAGACGGTGATCGATAATTTGACCTTGACGGTCGGGGCCGGTGAAAAGGTCGGTCTTGTGGGTCTTTCCGGTGCTGGCAAGACAACTCTGGTCAACCTGTTGTTACGGTTTTACGACGTGAATGCCGGTGACATTCTGATTGATGGCCAGAGCATCCGCTCCGTGACGCAAGGTAGCCTCCGCGAAAATATTGGTGTCATCTCACAGGATGTGTCGCTGCTGCACCGGTCGGTTGGCGACAATATTCACTATGGCAAGCCGGACGCCTCGTTCGAGGCGATCGAGGCGGCAGCGCGGGCAGCACAGGCGGAAGGATTTATCGCCGATTTGACCGACAGCGAAGGGCGCCGTGGCTACGAGGCCTTTGTTGGTGACCGGGGCGTCAAGCTTTCGGGTGGCCAGCGCCAGCGTGTGGCCATTGCGCGCGTGCTTTTGAAGGACGCGCCGATCCTCATTCTGGATGAGGCGACGTCTGCGCTCGACAGTGAATCGGAAGCCGCCATTCAGGATAAGCTCGATGTGCTGATGGCGGGCAAAACGGTGATCGCCATCGCCCACCGCCTTTCGACCATCTCGCGGATGAACCGGATCATCGTGCTCGACAAAGGGCAGATCGTGGAGGAGGGCGCACCGGCGGCTCTTCTCGAACAAGGCGGACTTTATGCCCAGCTGTGGCGCAGGCAGACTGGCGGATACATTGCCGACAGGCGCGAGTGATGAGCTTTGGGTTTCATCTTCAAATGACAGTCAAGGGAAGGATGCCGATGAGGGCGCTGATATATTCTTTTTTCATCATGTGTATTGCAGGCCCATCTTCGGCGCGTGATCTGACAGATTTCGAATTGATGACGCTTCATGTGGAGATTGCGGGGTACGAGACGGCGATGAAGCGTCACGATCTGGCAAAAATCAGCGAGACAGTTCCCCCTCGAATCATACATTTCGTCGCCCAACGCGCAGGCGTTCCGGACGCGCAAGTCCGCAGTGTGCTGACGGCGGAATTGCAGACCATCATGGCAACGGTCACATTTCTCAAATTCGAGATGGACGAAAAGAATATCGCTTTCAGGCAGACCCCGACCGGCGTTCCCTATGCCCTGGTCCCCAGCATGACACTCATGGAGATCAAGGGCGTCAAAATGGAAGCGAATTCGGAAACTCTGGCGATCATCGATGGTAAGGACTGGTACCTCTTGCGGGTCGACGACGAAAGCCAGATCTCGGCCTTGCGCCAGGTTTATCCTGATTTTGCCGATGTGACGTTTCCGACCGGGTCGGTGAAGGAGGTCGAGTGAAGGAGCTGGACGCCTGACCCTTCTCTCCTTTGCACCGTATCAGGCGTTGGAACCTCACGGTTTTCTATGGCTGGGAAGGTCGGGGCGTGGGGAGTGGAACGTCGTCGTTTGCGGTTTCGCTTTGCCAGGTGGAGATGGTGCGGACCTGTCCAGGAATCTGGTCGGTCAGGAAGGATTCGTGGCCCGGCAGGCCCATGGGATAAAGCGCTTCGCGTTCCGCTTCGTAAGGAATGCTCTTGTCCGTACACAGGCGAATGCGCATGTCCTGCGGGGCAACATCCGGGCGGTTCTGGATTGCGTCTACCGGGCCGGACGGGGGCAATTGACCGTTAAAGGCCTGCGTCAGGAATTGGGCGGCGCGTTCGTCGCGTTCGCGTTCCGTCGTCGCCCCCATCATCACGACCATGATGCGTTTTCCATTGCGGGTGGCAAGGCCGACATAGTTTCGGCCGGAAGCGCAGAGGAAGCCGGTCTTCATGCCGACGGTGCCGCTGAAACGGGTCAGCAAAGCATTGTTGGATTTGACCTCCTTGCCGTCGATGATGACGGCCGAGCCCTGAAAGAAGCGCGCATAGTCGGGAAATGTCTTGTCGATTTCCATGCCGAGGATCGCAAGGTCGCGGGCTGTCGAATAATTCGTCTTGTTGAACAGGCCGTTGGGGCTGGCAAAATGCGTTCCCGTCATGCCAAGGCGCACGGCCTGCGCGTTCATGCGTTGAACGAAGGCGGCCTCATCGGGTGCGACGGCTTCGGCCAGTGCCACGGCGACATCGTTGGCGGAGGCGGTGAGGGCGGCAAACAGGGCGTCTTCGAGCGTCATGGTCCGCCCAAAGGTCAGGCCCGATTCCAGAAAGGCCTGTTTCGTCGCGTTGCGCGTCATCATGACCGGCGTGGCCAGCGTCACCTGTCCGGATCGCAGGGCTTCAAAAACGACGAGTGCGGTCATGAGCTTGGTGGTGGAGGCCGGATACCAGGGCACGCCGGCATCTTCCTGATAGAGCACCTGGCGTGTTGCCGTATCAACGACCAGCACAGGTGTGGCGCTGGCCACGCTGCTTGCCAACAGGGACGCCGCAAACGCCAGATGGGTCCAAAGCCGTGCGGCTAATATAGTCTTTGTCATCTACCATTCTCCACGGAATGGTATTCTCATGGCATGAGTGGCCTTGCCGGTACAAGGGTTCGATCACGCTCATGGCCGACAAGGTGAACAGATGGTCGCGAGAAGACGGAATCACCACCGCTCGGGCACAGCGGGTCCGCTCTGCCCTCATGGAGCAGAGACGGCCCACGTGACTGGTCACGATGCTTATTTCGTGACGGTGAGGGTGGCGTGCATTCCGGCCTGGTAGTGACCCTTGATGTTGCACAAAAGCACATAGGAGCCTGGCGAGAGCTTGGCTTTCAACGTGCCATTGGCACCGGGTTTCAGATCGGAAACCTCGCCCATGCTTTTCAGCTTCTTCTCATCGATGCGGTTCTTGCCCGCAACGACTTCGAGCTTCTGGTCCGGCGACTTCAGTTTTACCAAGACCATTTCATGGTCTTCCGACATTGCGTCATTGTGAACCAGAAATGTCGTCTCGCCGGCGGTGATGGTCGATTTGTCCAGCATCAACGTCATCGGTCCACCACCTTCACCGCCTTCTGTGACCTTGATGGTGGTCGCGGCAAAGCTTTGCGATGCCATCATGAGAACGGCGGCGGCGGCGAGTGTGTAACGGATGTGTTTCATGGTTATGATCTCTCCTCGTTGATGCACGAAGGAGTAGAACGCCAGGCTGACACGAAGCTGAATGCAATGAGGTCGGTTGCCTGTTGAAAACGCCATAGTGGAAGTCAAAACGAAAAGCCGGACTGGGTCCGGCTTTTCTATCAAATGGCAGCGATGCGGCTTAGGAAGCGCTGGCGCCGCGTGTGCGGGCAAGGCCATCCACGGCGGGCTTGTATTTGGGGTCAAGACGGGCGGCGTGGCCATAGGACTTGGCGGCCTTGTCTTTTTCGCCACGGCGCTCGTAGACCAGCGCCTGGTTCGCCCAGGACTCGGCCAGATTTCCATCGAGCGCAATCGCGTGGTTGAAGTCGGCGAAGGCGTTTTCGTCGTCATTCAGCGCGACATACGAGATGCCGCGACCATTGTAGGGCTCCGGCGAGTTCGGTGACAACGAGATGGCTTTCGAGAAGTCCTCGATGGCCTGTGTGTGCTGGTTGCGCAACTGATAGATCAGGCCGCGATTGTGCCATGCGCGGCCGTCTGTCGTATCCAGATTGATGGCGGCAGAGAAGTCGTTGAAGGCTTCGTTGACGCGGCCCGTCTGGCGATACAGATTACCGCGACCGATCAACGCTACATCATAGCTTGGGTTGATCTGGAGCGCGCTGTTGTAATCCTGAAGCGCTTGGCTCTGCTGGCCGCTGTTGCGGTAGACGAGCGCTCGGTTGGCATAGGCCTGGTAGAATCGCGGATTGAGCTGCAATGCGCGCTCGAAATCGGCGATGGCGCGCTTGGAATCGCCAGCGCGACCGTAAGCTGAGCCACGGACGTTGTAGCCTTCGGGATCTTGCGGATTGGCGTTGATGACGGACGTCAGCGATGTGATGTTTTCAGCCGAGCCCTGCGCGCGATCGAGCTGGAAAACGTCATTCGTTTGCGTGGTGGTGGCGCAGCCGGACAAAGCGGCGACAAGGCCACAGACGATCAGGGAAGAACGAAACCGCATTTTGTCTCTCTGGGATACACCGCTTGAAAACGGATTTCTAAAATCACGGGGATCAACAGCGTTCATGCGATTTGGGTTCCCTCTAGCAAGCCCGTTCCATGGCCATAAACTCAAAGAGCGGCGGCGAAAAAATCGCCCCCGCCCCATAAGCATACAAAAACGTCTAAAAGACGACCTATCAGCGAGCCGGAGCGCGCGGACCAGCAATCAGACCTTCGCGCTGCATGCGCTTGCGTGCCAGCTTGCGAACGCGGCGAACGGCCTCAGCCTTTTCGCGAGCGCGCTTCTGGGAAGGCTTCTCGTAGAAATCACGCATCTTCATTTCGCGGAAAATGCCTTCGCGCTGCATCTTCTTCTTAAGAGCGCGAAGCGCCTGATCAACGTTGTTGTCGCGGACTAGTACCTGCACGTGAATCCCGTTCCTTTGGTTGGTTATTTTGCCGTGTGAATAGTGGCATTCGCAAGCAAACAAAAAATCGTTCGGTTGGCCGTTTGGCCGCGCGATTGGTGAAGGGCAATATCAGATCATTTTTGCGAAGTCCAGCCGTTAACGCAAATGCACCGAGGGAAACGCATGTTTTTAGGGGTCTCATCCGTCAATTGTGGCATTGACCCCTGGTTGCTGGTGAGATTGCCGAGCGTTTTCGAGATGGATCCACCTTGATCAACGATCGTCCAGGTCCATGTCAGATGCCGTGTCATTTGCCGCAGCGCTGACGTGGTGTACCACGATTGTCGTGTAACACGCGTGAAGAGGTTACGGGCTCCTTTCGACATGGCTTTCTTGCAATGTCGATACTGTCTGTCGCGGCGTCGCAAAATGGACATGACTGTGCTTATTGATTTGTCATGTTCTGACTTACGCCGGCAGCTGTGATCCGGTCATCTGAGGAGTGGTTCGTCCATGCGCAAATATTCGGTTTTCGCTGTCGCTCGCGAGGCTTTGCGCGGGCACAAGGGCTGGGATGCGCAGTGGGCTTCCCCCGAACGACGCAAGGAATACGATGTCATCATTATCGGTGGTGGCGGGCATGGACTGGGTGCTGCTTACTATCTGGCCAAGGAGCACGGCATTACCAATATTGCGGTGCTGGAAAAAGGCTGGATCGGCGGCGGCAACAGCGGGCGCAACACCACCATTATCCGCTCCAATTATCTCTATGAAGAGAGCATGGACATCTACGAGCATTCCCTGAAGCTGTGGGAAGGCTTAAGTCAGGATCTCAATTATAATGTGATGTATTCGGCACGCGGCGTGATGATGTTGTCGCATAATGTGCATGACCAGCAGTCTTTCAAGCGCCACATCAATGCTAACCGTCTTTATGGTATAGACAATGAATGGCTGACGCCGGAGCAGGCGAAGGCCTATTGTCCACCGCTCGATATTTCCGCCAATGCGCGTTACGCCATCAACGGCGCGGCCTTGCAGCGTCGGGGCGGCACGGCGCGCCATGATGCCGTGAACTGGGGTTATGCGCGTGCGGCATCCGATCGTGGCGTTCACGTGATCCAGAACTGCGAGGTGACCGCCATCCGGCGCGGGCCTGATGGAGCGGTGACGGGGGTGGAGACCAATCGCGGCTTTATCGGCGCCAAGAAGATCGGCGTTTCGGCGGCGGGGCATTCCTCTGTCGTCATGAAGATGGCGGATGTGCGGGTACCGCTGGCCTCCAATCCGTTGCAGGCGCTGGTGTCGGAGCCGCTCAAGCCGATTTTCCCCTGCGTGGTGATGTCCAACACGGTGCATGCCTATATCTCGCAATCCGACAAGGGAGAGCTGGTGATTGGTGCGGGGACGGACCAATATAATTCCTATTCCCAGACCGGTGGTCTGCAGATCATTACCCACACGCTGGATGCGATTTGCGAGCTGTTCCCGATTTTCCGCCGCGTGAAGATGATGCGCCAATGGGGTGGCATTACCGACAATACGCCGGACCGTTCCGCCATTCAGAGCGTGACGCCGGTGCCGAACCTGTTCCTCAATTGCGGCTGGGGCACGGGCGGGTTCAAGGCGACACCCGGGTCGGCGCATCTGTTTGCGCACCTCATCGCGCGCGGAGAGCCGCACAAGCTGGCGGAAGGCCTCAACCTGGACCGGTTCCGTTCGGGACGGCTAATCGATGAGGCGGCGGCGGCGGCGGTGGCGCATTGAAAAGGGCGGTCGCGCTTCTTGCTGCTGTTTTTGCGGCGAGTGCGGCGAGAGCCGACGGCTTTATGCCGCAGGCCAAGGACGTGCGTATGCAGACGATCCGCAAAGCGCAGGGCGAGACGAATTGGCCTTTTGTGGCCGATGAGGGTTTTCTGTCCTGCGTGCCGGGCGGGGGAGAGCGTCTGGTCTATTTCGTGCCCAAGGGTGCACCCGGCGAGAACGTGTTCGCGATCAACCTAAACACCAATGTCATGGCGATGGCGTTGATCAATATCGGGCGCGGGGATGCATTCCGGCCCTATGCCAATTTTGAAGACCTGATAGGCAGGCTATCTCCCTACATCACCATGGGAAAGCGCCTGTGTGACCAACCCGCCGGAACGGTCGTTCCGGAAAGCTCTCTTTGAGGCAAAACATGCTGCTGATCCGTTGTCCCTATTGTGAAGAAGAGCGTTCCGAGCTGGAGTTCCGCTGGGCTGGGGAGGCGCATATTGCGCGGCCTGAAAATATTTCGGCCATTTCCGACGAGGAATTCGCCGAATATTTCTTCATGCGCGACAATGACAAGGGCATGGTGTTCGAGCGCTGGCGGCACATTCATGGCTGTGGGCGTTTCTTCAATGCGGCGCGCCACTCGGTGACCGACAAAATCCACCTAACCTACAAGGCAGGCGAGCCGAAGCCGGATGAGGCCACCATTCTCGCTGGACATGAAGGAGCAGCCCGATGAGCGGCGCCTATCGCATCAAGGGCGCTGGCCGCCTGACACCGGCGCGCACGGCGCGCTTTACCTTCGACGGCAAAATCTACACGGCGCTTCAGGGTGACACGGTGTCCTCTGCGCTGCTGGCGAATGGTGTGCATCTGATCGGCCGCTCGTTCAAATATCACCGTCCGCGTGGGTTTCTCTCCGCCGGTCCTGAAGAGCCGAATGCGCTGATTGACGTGTCACGCGATAGCAGCCGCAAACAGCCGAATGTGCGCGCCACGGTGCAGGAAGTGTTCGACGGGGCGATCGTGTCTTCGCAGAACCGGTTTCCATCGCTGTCCTTCGATGTCGGTGCCGTCAATGATTTCCTGTCGCCGCTGTTCGTGGCGGGATTTTACTACAAGACCTTCATGTGGCCCAAGGCTGCGTGGGACAAACTCTATGAGCCGATCATCCGCCGTGCCGCTGGGCTGGGCAACGCGCCCAAGGAAGGTGACGCAGACCAATACGCCAGCCGTTATGCCCATTGCGACGTTCTGGTGGCAGGTGGTGGCGTCGCCGGGTTGACGGCGGCACTTGCCGCAGCAAAAACCGGTGCCAAAGTCATGCTGGCAGATGAAAATCGAGAGGTTGGCGGCGCGCTTCGCTTCGATACCGGCACGACCATCGACGGTATCAACGGCTATGAGTGGGCGCAGAAGGTGCTCGCCGAGTTGAAGGCCATGCCGAATGTTGAGGTGCTGACGCGTACCACCGTGTTCGGCTACTACAATCATAATTTCATAGCGCTGGCAGAGCGCGTGACCGACCATCTGGCGACACCGGGACATGCGCCGCGCGAGCGGCTGTGGCAGGTGCGGGCGAAAAAGGTGGTGCTGGCCACGGGTGCTATCGAGCGGCACATGGTGTTTGCCAATAATGACCGGCCGGGCATCATGCTGGCATCGGCGGCGCGCACCTATCTCAACCATTACGGCGTGACGGTGGGTCACACTGTGGGTGTCTATACCGCCCATGACAGCGCCTATGAAACCGCATTCGATCTGAAGCGGGCAGGTGTGACGATTGCCGCTATCGTGGATTGCCGCACCAACCCGGACGCGAAGCTTCTGGACGAGGCGCGGGCGCTGGGTATCGAGGTGCTCGCTGGCCACAGTGTTTACAATACGTTGGGGCGTTTGCGCGTGTCCTCCATCACCGTCGGGCGCAATGGCGGGTCTTCCAAACGCAAGATCAAGGTCGATGCGCTGGTGGTGTCAGCGGGCTGGACGCCGTCTGTGCATCTGTTCTCGCAATCACGTGGCAAGCTGACATATGATGCTGAGAACCAGCGTTTTCTCCCCGATGTGCATGTGCAGGATTGCATCTCCGTCGGTGCCTGTAATGGCACGGATGATCTGGGTGCCCTGATTGCCGAGGCTGCTGCCGCTGGCGGCGGCACGGTGGAGTTTTCCGGCCACAATGCGCATGCCTGGACCGGTGGAATGATTGGCGCTGGCGAAGGGGCGGGCGAAGGCGACAATGTCAAAGCCTTCATCGACTTCCAGCATGATGTCTGCGCCAAGGATATCCGCCTTGCGGTGCGCGAAGGCATGCATTCTATCGAGCATATCAAGCGCTTTACCACCAATGGTATGGCGTCGGACCAGGGCAAGATGTCCAACATGCATGGTCTGGCCATCGCCTCCGAAACGTTGGGTCGTGATCTGCCGAAGGTAGGGCTGACGACATTTCGTGCGCCCTATACGCCTGTCACTTTCGGCACGCTGGTGGGGCATTCCCGCGGCACGCTGTTCGACCCCGCCCGTAAGACGCCGATGCATGCACTGGAAGAGGCGGCAGGTGCCGCCTTCGAAGACGTGGGCAACTGGAAGCGCGCATGGTTCTATCCGCGCGCCGGTGAAGACATGCACCAGGCGGTGAACCGCGAATGCAGGACGGTGCGCGCAGCGGTGGGCGTTTTCGATGCGTCAACACTGGGCAAGATCGAGGTTGTCGGGCCTGATGCGGCCAAGTTCCTCAACCTGCTTTACACCAATGCCTGGGATACGCTGAAACCCGGCCGCTGCCGCTACGGCATCATGACCCGCGAAGACGGTTTCGTTTACGATGACGGCGTGGTGGGACGCTTGGCGGAAGACCGTTTCCATGTGACGACGACAACAGGCGGTGCGCCGCGCGTGTTGCAGCACATGGAAGACTATCTCCAGACGGAATTCCCTGATCTCAACGTCTGGCTGACATCGGCCACCGAACAATGGGCTGTGATTGCCGTGCAGGGGCCCAAGGCGCGTGAGGTGATTGCGCCGCTTGTGGAGGGCATCGATCTTTCGCCTGAAGCCTTCCCGCATATGGCGATTGCCGAGGGTACGATCTGCGGCGTGGCGACACGGCTGTTCCGCGTATCGTTTACGGGCGAACTGGGTTTCGAAATCAACGTGCCCGCGGATTTCGGCCCTACCGTCTGGAAAGAGATTGCGGAGCGCGCGCAAGCCGTCGGCGGTTGCCTCTATGGCACCGAAACCATGCATATTCTGCGGGCCGAAAAGGGCTATATCATCGTCGGTCAGGACACCGACGGCACGATGACCCCTGACGATGCGGGGCTTGGCTGGGCGGTTTCCAGGAAGAAGACGGATTTCGTCGGTATTCGCGGGCTTCAGCGCCCGGATTTGGTGCGCGATGGCCGCAAGCAACTGGTGGGCCTGTTGCCGAAAAATCCGCATGACGTGCCGGAAGAGGGCGGGCAGATCGTGGCCGATCCGAACCAGCCGAAGCCGATGACGATGCTGGGGCACGTCACATCATCCTACTGGTCGGAAAATCTCGGCCGTTCCATCGCCTTCGGGCTGGTGGCCGGGGGCCGGGCGCGGATGGGCGAAACGCTTTACATTCCGCTGGCCGACAAGACGATTGCAGTGGAGGTGACGGACATGGTGTTCTTCGACAAGGAAGGAGGCCGCATCAATGGCTGATCTGGCAAACCGTACACTGGTTCTGGACGGCGCCCGCGCTGGCTCCGCAAATGTCTCCATCAAGGTCGCGGCACCCGCTTACCGGCTGTCGCTGCGGGCCAAGGCGGATGCGGTGACCGAGCTTTCGCAAGCGCTTGATATCAGTCTGCCGCAGACCCCGAAAACCTCCACCACATCAGCCTTGCGGGCTGCGCTCTGGCTCGGGCCGGACGAATGGCTGGTGATCGATCAGGGCGAGAGCAACCTGATGGACGCCTGCGCGACCGTCTCCGCCCCTCATTCCGCCACCGACGTCTCCCACCGCAACGTGGCCATCACCGTTTCGGGGGATGGCGCGGAAGCCACGTTGAACGCGGGCTGCCCGCAGGATCTGTCGCTTGCAGCATTCCCGGTTGGTGCTTGCTCGCGCACGCTGTTCGGCAAGGCCGAAGTTGTGCTTTTGCGCGTGACGGACGATACGTTCCGGGTGGAATGCTGGCGCTCGTTTGCGGAGTATGTGTTCGGATTGCTGGACGAGGGCGCGCGGGATGCTTGAGGCCTAATTGGATGAAGTTTTGGGTTTGTACAGTGCTGCGCCCGCTTTTTGTGCCGCAGCCGCCAATCGCTTGTCTCTGGTCCACAAGACGGCTCTGGTGTCAATCAGCGTCGATGCAAGCAGGTTTGCGTCGGTGTAGCCAATACCCATGCTGAAGAGCGAATGCCGGTCGATCATGACCATGACTTCATCGTGGGTCGCGACGAGTACCTCTTGTTGGGCAGCCAAAAACGTTATCACATCATTGCGGTTGCGAAGACTGCCGAGCCCCAGCTCGCCAATGATGGCGGGGTGACAGAGAAGGTTATCCGCCTCGATGATCTTCCGTAATTCGTCATCATGGTGACGAAAATGATCAATCCAGATGGACGTGTCTACCAGTATCACTTCGTCGTATCGCCCCGGCGGCGGGGGGCTGCCTCCGCGTGAGGCATTGAACTTCCGAGCGCAATGAGGCGCTTGCCGGATTCGATCCGGATCAGCGTCTCCAATGCCTGCCGAACCAGGGCAGCTGTTTCGTTCGTGCCCGTCAGTGATTTTGCCCGATCCAGAAGGGTGTCATCAAGATTGATCGTTGACCGCATATCAGCATCCTGCTCAGAAGTGGCACGGGTTTATGAGATATATCTAGCACCAAATGGTGCAGAAATCCATGCGTCGTTTCACTTTACCCTGAGCCGAATGTTTTTCCAAAGGTTGACACCGCAACCGCTGATTTCAAGCCGCCTTCTGCTGCATCTTCATGAACCCAACCGTTGCCGCCCACAGCGCTACGCCGATCAGCAATAACACGCCCGCAATCGAGTACTGCACCATGTCTCGCCCCGTCCATGGGCCGACGAGGAAGAAGCAGCTGATGGCGCCGATGATCGGCAGGATGGTCGGCGTGCGGAAGTGTTTGTGGGCAACCTTGTCCTTGCGAAGCACGAGAACCGCGATGTTCACGATGGTGAACACGCCGAGCAGAAGCAGCGCGGTGGTGCCGCCGAGTGCCGGGACGCCGCCTGCAAAGGCGATGAGGCCGATGGCGATGATCGAGGTGAAGACAATGGCGACGTAGGGTGTCTGGCGGCCCTTGTGGACTTTGCCCAGCGCTGCGGGCAGCACGCCTTCGCGGCTCATGCCATAGATCAGGCGGCTGGCCATCATCATGTTGATGAGCGCGGAATTGGCGACGGCAAACATGGTGATGATGCCGAAAATGCCGATAGGGAAGTTCGGTGCGCCAGCGGCGACGACCTTCAGCAGTGGTGTTTCACCTTCACCAAGGTCGGACGCCGAGACGAGGGTGATGGCCGATATCGCGACCAGAATGTAGATGATGCCGGTGATTACGAGGCCGCCCAGCAGCACCTTCGGGAAGATGCGCGAGGGCTGCTTGCATTCCTCGGCCATATTGACTGAGTCCTCGAAGCCGACCATGGCGAAGAAGGCGAGCGTCGTGGCCGCAACCACTGACCAGATAACGCCGTGATCTCCCGCAGGCTCGAAGGTCCAGACGCGTGATACATCGCCCTGGCCGTTGCCGATGGCCCAGAAGCCAATGCCGATGATGATGAGAAGGCCGGTCAGTTCAACGATGGTCAGGACAACATTCATCTTCACGCTTTCCCCGACGCCCCGGAAATTGATGAGCGCGATGGCGGCGATGAAGGTGATGGCAACGCCGGTGACACCGAAAGCGCCGAAATCAAAGCCCGTCACCGTCGTGAAGTTGGCGGCGAAGGCGCGCGAGGCGGTGGAGGCGGATGTCACACCCGACGACATGACGGTAAAGGCGACGAGAAATGTGATGAAATGCACGCCGAACGCCTTGTGCGTATACAGTGCGGCACCTGCTGCTTTCGGATATTTCGTCACCAATTCGAGATATGAGCAGGCAGTCAGAAGCGCGACGCCGAAGGCGATGAGGAAAGGCAGCCAGACAACGCCACCGACCTCTGCTGCTACCTGACCGGTCAGCGCATAGATGCCCGTGCCGAGGATATCGCCCACGATGAACAGCAGCAAAAGCCCTGGGCCGATGACGCGTTTGAGTTCGGTTTGCGGCTCAGCGGAGTCGTCGGGTTGAGTCACATTTTGCGCCATTGAATCGTCCCCCATGCAATGTGTTGCATTGAACGCAGAAAGGGGGACTAGGTTCCCGTTTTGGTGAGCAAAACGTTGTGCGCAATGCATGATCGTCGGCGGACTGGAAAGATTGAGGAGCATCGCGTATATATCTTCTGAAGAGGAGGCCGTCCGATGCAGGTTCAGGTCAATCAATATCCACAGCTAAGAACGCTCTGCTGGAACCGTGCCGACGACGTGGTTCTGGACAGCGGAGAGGCATTTTCCCTCTACGAACGGAACTGGCGGTTTGTGGATCAAGACGTGCTGACGACGGAGGAAATGGCTTTGCTGCAAGACCTTATAAAGGAGCACGGGCCATTGCTCGTGGCGGCTTAACAATTGCTTCTGTTTCGCCGTCCGCACCACAATGCAGTCTTGGCGGTTCTTCATGCGTTGAACGGCGCATTGTTCAGGGAGGCTGATTGCTATTTTGGAGGCGGCACTGCAATTGCACTCGAGCTCGATGAATACCGTGAGAGCGTGGATGTCGATTTTCTCTGCTCATCGCAAAAAGGATATCGAAAACTGCGTGAGTCGGTATGGGTTGATGGTTTTACAGCGTTGACCAAGCCTGGTGCCAAAGTTAGCGCGCTGCGTGATCTTCAAAGTGATCAATATGGGATACGCACATTCGTTCAGGCCGGCGATGTCAGGATAAAGTTCGAAATCGTTCGTGAAGCGCGTATCGCGTTATCTGGCGCCATGGACGAGCGCTATGGCATTCCAGTCTTGGCGCGGAGCGACATGTTTGCGGAAAAGCTGCTTGCAAACGCTGACCGTTGGCCTGACCGCGCTGTGCGCAGCCGTGATATTATCGATCTGTCGATGATGATCTCACGCTGGGGTGATATTCCGCCGTCATCTTGGAAAAAAGCCCGTCTTGCCTACGGCGAGACGGTGGATCGCGCCTATGAGAGTGCAGTCGATGCCATTCGTGATGTCAAATGGCTTGGCGACTGTGCACAAGCCATGCAGATGGATGAGGCATTGGTTCCAGAAATTTTGAACGTTCATGGCGGGCCAAAGCCTTCAATCGTTTGACGCTCAGTCTTCCGGCCTGTCTTCCGGGTTGAACTGGCTGATCGTTGTCCACCGCGCCGTCAGTGCCGGTTTCTTTTCGTCTTCGATTTCCACCGTCACGTCATAGGTGTTCATCAGCATTGCGCCGCCGCGGAAGCGGGCTTCTGCGAGCGTGAAGTGGCCGCGGATGCGGGCGCCGCTTTTGACGGGGGCGACGAAGTGGAGTTTTTCGAAGCCGTAATTGATGCCCATGGTCTGTTCGCGGATTTTGGGCAGGGCGCTGTAATTCATGGCCGAAAGCAGCGAGAGCGTCAGGAAACCGTGTGCGATGGTGCCGCCGAAGGGGCTTTCGGCGGCGGCGCGTTCCGGGTCCGTGTGGATGAACTGGTCGTCGAGCGTCGCCTTGGCGAAGGCGTCGATCATCGGCTGATCAACGGTGATCCAGTCCGATACGCCAACCTCGGAGCCGACGAGATCCTTAACGTCAGCCAGAGAAATTTCCTTGGGCATGTTTCCTCGCGAAGACAGGACGTTTGAGCACGGTGACGTGCCGAACTCTACAGCGGCGGGCCTAAAGAACAATGGCCTTTTTGCAATGCAGCATTCAAGGCTTCAGATAGAACACCACCGAACGGGCTGGCAGGTGGGCGGGATTGCCGAAATCCGTGCCGATGGCTTGCCAGCCCTCGCCGGGAAGCGAAAACGGCACGACGGCGCCAGTTCGGTTAAACAGGATGGCCAGCCGGGCCGGTTCATCGGTCGTGGTATCATGGGTTTTGACGATAACGGCGAGCGGGGTGCCTTGCGGGTTTTCCCAGTTCGTTGCGGTCATCGGTTCTCCGGACGGCGACAGCCAGCAGATGTCGTCGGTGTGGGGCGAGAAGAAATGCATCTCGCTGAAAGCACCGAAGCGCTTTCGCAGACTGGACAGGAACGCCGTGTGCTCGATCAGTTCTGGCGAAAGTGCTGACCAATCGACCCAGGTGACCGCGTTGTCCTGACAATAGGCATTGTTGTTGCCCTGCTGGCTGCGTCCACCTTCGTCACCGGCCGTCAGCATGATCGTGCCGCGCGTGGCAAAAAGCGTTGAAAGCATGGATTTGACGTCGTTGATACGGGCCGTAAGGATGGCCTTGTCATCCGTCGCGCCTTCGACGCCATTGTTCCAGGAGTAATTTTCGTTGTGGCCATCGCGGTTGTCTTCGCCGTTGGCCTCGTTGTGTTTGTGGGCATGGGACACGAGATCGAACAGGGTGAAACCATCGTGGGCGGCAAGGAAGTTGACGCTGCGGGTTTCGGTTCTGTCGTGGCGGGAAAAGACGGGCGAGGAGCCAGCCAGCGCATCGGCGAGCGCGCCAGTCGTCGAGGCGTCTCCACGCCAGTACCGGCGCAGGTCGTCGCGGGCGCGATCGTTCCATTCAAGAAAGTTTTCCGGGAAATTGCCGAGCTGGTAACCGCCGGGACCGATGTCCCAGGGTTCTGCAATCATCACGCGGTCGTGCAGCAAGGGATCGGTATGGAGGGCGGCAAGTGTTTCGCTGGTAGCGTCGAAGCCGGTTGACGTCCGGCCAAGAATGGGCGCAAGATCGAACCGGAAGCCATCGATACCGGCATGCGCCACGAAGTGCCTGAGCGTATCAACGATCAGTTGGCGGACCTGGCTGTGGTCGCAGGCGACCGTGTTGCCTGTGCCGGTATCATTGACCAGTGTGCCGGGATCATCGGGTAAATGGCGGTAATAGGTGAGGTTATCCAACCCGCGCAGGGAAAGCGTCGAGCCGAAGTGGTCGCTTTCGCCGGTGTGGTTGAAGACGAGATCGAGGATAACGCCGATGCCATTGTCGTGGAGGGTCGCCACCGTCTCGCGCAGTTCCTTGATGCCGCCGGGGCACAGGCGCGGATCGAGAGCCATGAAGCCGACCGGGTTGTAGCCCCAGCCGTTGGTCAGGCCAAGCGGCGGCAAGTGACGCTCATCGATCCAGGCGGTGATCGGCATGAGTTCGATGGCATCGACGCCGATGTTTTTGAGATGAGCGATGATAGCCGGGTGGGCGAGAGCGGCCACCGTTCCCTTGGTGGCTTCTGGCACATCCGGGTGCAGCATGGTGAAGGGCTTGACGGCGATTTCGTAGATGAGGCCGCCCGGCGAAAACAAGGGTGGCTGGCGCTTGACCGGCTGGTACTGCGAAACGATGGCCTTCGGCATGATCGATGCGGTGTCTGTGCCAAATGTCAACAGGGCTGGATCATGGGTGAACGGTCGGTCGATCTGCGTGGCATAGGGATCGAGCAGGAGTTTCGAGGGGTCGAACCACAGGCCGTGGTCGGGCGCGTAGATGCCATCGGCGCGAAAGCCATACCGGGTGCCGGGGGGTGCGTCCGTGGTGATGTGGTGAATGTCGTTTTCCCCACGCTGCATGGGAATGCGGGTGGTCTGGATGTTGCCGGTGGGGTCGAAGAGGCAAAGGTCTATGTGTGAGGCGTGGCGGGAGTAGACGCAGAATGCCGTTCCGTTTTCCGTGGGGTTGGCGCCGAGGGGAGGGACGGTAGGGTTTGGCATTCAGGGGTCCGTTCGTTAGGGTTGGGTCCGCGTTTAAGGTTTGTGGGTGGGCCTACCCCCCTCTGTCCTGCCGGACATCTCCCCCACAGGTGGGGAGATCGAATCGCCGCACCCTTTCGGCCATATTGACTGTCGAGATTTAAGTGCTGTCGTCGCGCCCAGCCGATCTCCCCACCTGAGGGGGAGATGCCCGGCAGGGCAGAGGGGGTAAGCCCACCCAGTGCCCTGGCAAACTGTCAGGTAATCACCGTCGGAGCATCGCGCCCGGTGTGCTTCTTGATGCCCGCAATCGCATCGGCTGCCGAAATCAGGTCGGCCAGAGCCTCCTGCGTCTCGATATTGTGGCGCGATGCGTCTCCTTCGTAGCGCTCGACGTAGAGGCGGAGCGTTGCGCCCGCCGTGCCGGTGCCCGACAGACGGATGACGATGCGGGAGCCGCCCTCGAAGAGGATGCGAATGCCCTGATTTTTGCTGACCGACTGATCGACCGGATCATTATAAGCGAAATCATCGGCAGCTTTGACCTTCAACGCGCCGTAGGTGGTGCCGGGAAGGGTTGCGAGTTTTTCGCGCAGGATCGAGACCAGCGTGTTGGCGGCATCGCTATCGACCTCTTCATAGTCGTGGCGCGAATAGTAGTTGCGGCCATATTCGGCCCAATGCTTCGTCACGATGTCCTTGACGCTCTCCTTGCGAGCAGCGACGATATTCAGCCAGAACAGCACGGCCCAGAGACCGTCCTTTTCGCGCACATGGTTGGAGCCGGTGCCGAAGCTTTCTTCACCGCAAACGGTGACCTTGCCGGCGTCCAGCAGATTTCCGAAGAACTTCCAGCCCGTCGGCGTCTCGTACATGCCGATACCGAGCTTTTCGGCCACGCGGTCAGCGGCGGCACTTGTCGGCATGGAACGGGCAATGCCGGAAATACCAGCGGCATAGCCGGGCGCCAGCGTGGCGTTGGCAGCGATGATGGCAAGGCTATCGGACGGCGTCACGAACATGCCCTTGCCGACCACCATGTTGCGGTCGCCATCGCCATCCGAGGCCGCGCCGAAATCCGGGCCATCGGCGCTCATCACATCGTCATACATGTCCTTGGCGTGGACGAGGTTGGGGTCGGGATGGTGGCCGCCGAAATCGGGAAGCGGTACGGAATTGCGCACCGATCCCGCGGGCGCACCCAGGCGCTTTTCGATGATCTCGACAGCGTAGGGGCCGGTGACGGCGCTCATGCTGTCGACCACGACTTTGAAGCCACCGGCGATGAGGTTACGGATGGCGGAAAAATCGAACAGCTCTTCCATGAGGGTCGCGTAATCGGCAACGGGATCGATGACCTCAACGGTCATGCCGTCAACGTCGCAGGTGCCGATCGTGTCGAGGTCGATATCGGCTGCGTCGGAGATGCAATAGGTCTCGATGGCCTTGGTGCGGGCGAAAATGGCATCGGTGATCTTTTCGGGAGCCGGGCCACCATTGCCGATATTATACTTGATGCCGAAGTCTTCGTTGGGGCCGCCGGGATTGTGGCTGGCCGACAAAACGATGCCGCCGAACGCCTTGTATTTGCGGATGATGTTGGATGCTGCAGGCGTCGAGAGAATGCCGCCCTGACCGACCAGAACCTTGCCGAAACCGGCTGCGGCTGCCATCTTGACCGTCTTCTGGATGACGTCGCGATTGTAATAGCGGCCATCGCCGCCGATCACCAGCGTCTGCCCCGCAAAGCCTTCCAGGCTGTCGAAGATCGACTGGATGAAGTTTTCCGCATAGTTTTCCTGCGCAAACACAGGCACTTTCTTGCGAAGGCCCGACGTGCCAGGTTTCTGATCCTGAAATGGTTTTGTCTGAACAGTGGTGATCGTCATTTATTGGCCTTTCGAAATGAGCTGGGCATAAAGCTGGGCATAAAGCCCTGCACTTTTTTCCCAGGAAACGTCCGATTTCATGCCCTGCTTCTGCATTTGCGTCCATAATTTTGGTTCGCGGTAGAAGCGCACGGTGCGGCGAATGGCATGCCGCAGCCCGTCGGCGGTGATGGAGGAAAACTGCACGCCGGTCGCGACCTTGGCAGCGATGGCGGCATGGTTGGCATCGATGACCGTATCGTTCAGCCCGCCATTGCGTGCCACGACCGGAATGCAGCCATAGCGCAGGGCGTAAAGCTGGGTCAGGCCGCAGGGCTCGAAACGCGAGGGGATGATGATGGCATCGCAGCCCGCCTGCATGAGGTGAGACAGCGGTTCGTTATAACCGATGGCGACGCCGACGCGGCCCGGATGACGCGAGGCCGCTGCCAGAAGCGCACCTTCCAGCGAGATTTCGCCAGCACCCAGAACGACCAGACGACCGCCCATGGCGACGATGTCATCAACGACTTCGCTGACGAGATCGACGCCCTTTTGCCAGGTCAGCCGCGAGATGACGCAAAACAGTGGCCCGCTGTCCTGATCGATGCGGAAATGGCTGGCAACGGCAAGTTTATTCAGCGCTCGCAGCTTGAGATTGGCGGAGGAATAATTGTGGTTGATCAGGTGGTCGCTTGCCGGGTCCCAGACCTCGGCATCGATGCCGTTGACGATGCCGTGCATGACATGAGCGCGGCTTCTGATAACACCTTCCAGCCCCATGCCGAATTCTGGCGTGAGAATTTCTTCGGCGTAGGACGGGCTGACGGTGGTAATGGCCGTTGCGGTTTGGACGCCACCCTTCAGGAAGCTGATGTCGTTGTAATATTCGATGCTTTCGGTGTTGAAGGCATGCGCGGGCAAGCCCAGCTGGCTGAAGATATTGGCGCCGAACTGGCCCTGGAAGGCAATGTTGTGGATGGTGAGAATGCTCGGAATTTCAGGCGTTTCGGCGTAGCGCATATAGACCGGGGCCATGGCGGCCTGCCAGTCATGGGCGTGCATCAGGTCCGGTTTCCAGCCGGGCAGCTTGCCGATGGCAATCTCCGCCGCCGCATAGGACAGGGCGGCGAATCGCTTCCAGTTGTCGGCGAAATCCTTGCCTGTCGAGTCCAGATAGGGGCCGGCGGGGCGATCGTAATAGGCGGGGGCATCGACAATCAGAAGGTCCAGACCTTCGTGATGTGCCTCCAGAATATCGGCATGTTCGCCAAGCAGGTCAATCTCGGCGATCTTCACGGCATCCGGACATGCAGACTTGACCGCCGGGTAACCCGGAATGAGCGTGCGGGTGGTAACGCCGAATTTCTTGAGCGTGATGGGAAGCGCGCCAGCAACATCGGCGAGCCCCCCTGTCTTGATGAGTGGATAGACTTCGGACGCAACCGAAAGAACATTCATGAGGTCTACAAATCCAGCTTGTCGATCATCGATTGGGTTATCAGGCAGATGCCGCTTTCCGTGCGGCGGAAACGCTTGCCATCCAGTTCCGGGTCCTCGCCCACGATCAGCCCTTCGGGAATGACCACGCCATGGTCAATCACCACTTTGCTGAGTTGCGCGTGGCGACCGATCTTCACACTCGGCAACACGACGGCATCTTCCAGACGCGAATAGGAATTGGCCCTGACGCCTGTGAACAACAGGCTGCGGTTAAGGGACGAGCCTGAGATGATGCAGTCGCCCGCAACAACAGACGAAGTAGCCGAACCACGGCGCTTATCATCATCATGTACGAATTTGGCGGGCGGCAGAATTTCCGCATAGGTCCAGATCGGCCATGACTTGTCGTAGATGTCGAGGTCGGGCACGATGTCTGTCAGGTCGATGTTGGCCTGCCAGTAGGCGTCGATCGTGCCGACGTCGCGCCAGTAGGGGCCGTTTTCGAAATCGGAGCGCACACAGGAAGCCGCAAAACGATGCGCAACCGCTTTGCCGTGACGCACGATATGGGGAATGATGTCCTTGCCGAAATCGCGACTGGAGTTGGGGTCGGCGGCGTCGCGGCGCAGGCACTCCATCAGGAACTTGGTGTGGAAGACGTAGATGCCCATGGAGGCAAGCGCCATATCCTCATTGCCGGGAATGCCCGGAGGGTCGGCGGGCTTTTCGATGAAATCGATGATTTCATCCTTCTCGTTGACGTGCATGACGCCGAAACCGACGGCTTCCATGCGAGGCACTTCCAAGCAACCGATGGTGACGTCTGCACCGGAATCCACATGCTGTTGCAGCATGTATTCATAGTCCATCTTGTAGATGTGGTCGCCGGCCAGAATGACCATGTATTCGGGGCCATAGGGCTCGATGATATCGATGTTCTGATAGACCGCGTCGGCGGTGCCTTCATACCATTGCGTTTCGGATACGCGCTGGGAGGCGGGCAGAATATCGAAGCTCTCGTTACGCTCCGGGCGGAAGAAGTCCCAGCCGCGCTGAAGGTGGCGGATGAGCGAGTGAGCCTTGTACTGTGTGGCGACGCCGATGCGGCGAATGCCGGAATTGAGCGCATTCGACAGCGCGAAATCGATGATGCGGGCCTTGCCGCCGAAATAGACGGCCGGCTTGGCGCGCCGGTCCGTCAACTCCTTCAGGCGGCTGCCGCGGCCGCCAGCAAGCACATAGGCCATCGCATCACGTGCCAGCGGTTGAACTCTTTTCTCACTCATAGCAATCCTCCCGAAAAAATGTCGTCTGTTCCCATAATAGCAAAGCGCCGATTGTGTGTTCGGCGCCTGTTTTATTCAAGCTCGAGCATGATCACGGCGAGCGGCGGCAGTGTCAGTGTCGCGCCGACCTGGCCGCCTGCATCGACCGCCTGCACGCGTCCGCCATTGCCCTTGCCGGTGCCGCCATAGATCTCGGCATCGGTGTTCAGCACTTCGCGCCAGCGACCGGCTGTCGGCAGAGGCACGTAAAAATTCTCCCGGTAGACAGGCGTCAGATTGGAGATAACCGCGACCGGCTTTTCACCCGGTGCGAGGCGCAGCCAGGCCAGAACCGAATTCTCGTGGTCATCGGCAATCAGCCACTGGAAGCCTTCCGGCTCGCAATCGCGCGCATGCAGCGCACCCTTGGAGCGGTACATGAAGTTCAGGTCGCGAACGAGGCGGCGCATGCCCTCATGCATATGATATTGCAGCAGGTTCCAGTCGAGAGAGGTCTTTTCGTTCCACTCGCTCCATTGCGCAAATTCCTGTCCCATGAACAGGAGCTTCTTGCCGGGGTAACCCCACATGAAAGCGTAGTAGGCGCGCAGATTGGCGAATTTCTGCCAGTCGTCGCCTGGCATCTTGGCAATCATCGAGCCCTTGCCGTGCACCACTTCGTCGTGTGAAATCGGCAGCACGAAGTTTTCGCTGAAGGCGTAGAGCAGGCCGAAGCTGAGCTCCTGATGGTGGAACTTGCGGTGCACGGGCTCGCGCTGGAAGTAGCTCAGCGTGTCGTGCATGAAACCCATGTTCCACTTGAAACCGAAGCCCAGCCCGCCCTCATGCACCGGCTGCGACACCTTCGGCCACGAGGTGGATTCCTCGGCAATGGTCATGACACCTGGGTGGTTGCCATAGATAAGCGTGTTCATCTGCTGGAGAAAACGCACGGATTCAAGGTTCTCGCGCCCACCATATTCGTTGGGTACCCACTCGCCTTCCTTGCGGGAATAATCGAGGTAGAGCATCGAGGCGACCGCATCCACGCGCAGACCATCGAGATGGAATTTTTCGGCCCAATAGAGCGCGTTGTTGATGAGGTAGGACATGACCTCGACACGCCCGAAATTGTAGATCGCGGTGTTCCAGTCGGGGTGGAAGCCCTGACGAGGATCGGCATGTTCATACAGGGCCGACCCATCGAACCATTTCAGGCCGTGCTCATCAACCGGGAAGTGGGCGGGAACCCAATCCAGGAGAATGCCGATGCCGACCTTATGCGCGCCGTTGACGAAGCGGGCAAAGCCTTCCGGCTCGCCGAAGCGCGCGGTGGGCGCATATAGGCCGGTTGTCTGGTATCCCCAGGACGGATCGTAGGGATGCTCGGAAATCGGCATGAATTCGATGTGGGTGAAGCCCATGTCGGCGCAGTAGGGAATGAGGCGTGCGGCCAGTTCATCCCATGTCAGAAACGCGCCATTTTCGCCATATTGCCACGATGAGGCGTGAACCTCGTAGATGGTGATGGGCTGGCGGCGCTGGTCGATGCTGGCCCAATGCTTGCGATGCGCATCGTCATCCCATTCCTGCACGAGTTCAGGCGTGGTGATGGAGGCGTTCTTTGGACGCAATTCGGCGCGGCGGGCATAGGGGTCTGCTTTCAGCGGCAGCAATTCGCCGTGTGGGCCGATGATTTCAAACTTGTAGCTACAGCCAGCATAAACATCCGGCGCGAAGATTTCCCAAATGCCGGTGTCCTTGCGGAAGCGCATGACGTGGCGGCGGCCATCCCAATTGTTGAAATCACCCACCACCGACACGCGCCGGGCATTGGGTGCCCAGACGGCGAAATGGAAGCCTTCAACACCTTCGAGCTTGAGCGGATGTGCACCCATCTTGTCGAACAGTCGAAGGTGTGAGCCTTCTCGAACGAGGTAATCGTCCATAGGCCCAAGAACCGGACCGAAACTGTAGGGATCCGTCACCGCCCATTCCGCGTCGTCGCGCAGCGCGCGATAACGAATGGGCTGACGTTTGGACAGGGTAATGGCACCTTCGAAGAAACCGTCGGCGTCGGTGCGGGTCAATTCCCCCGCGACCGAGCCATCGAGCGCCATGACGGTGACTTCTTCCGCACCGGGAATGAAGCAGCGGGCCACAAAGCCGTCCGGCGTCTGGTGGACGCCCAAGACGGCAAAGGGGTTGGAATGCAAACCGCTCTTGATTGCCTCGATCTCAGCCTTAGCGATGGTGCCAGTCTTTTTCTCTTCGGCAGAATTGAGCGGTTTTTTCATCAGGCTCTCCAGATTTCGGACGCATATTGCCGGATCGTCCTGTCGGACGAGAACCAGCCCATGCGTGCCGTATTGCGTACGGTTTTTTCGTACCAGCTTGCCGGTTCGCTCCAGATGGCATCGACGTCACGCTGTGCCTGTGCGTAAGCGTCGAAGTCTGCAGCGACCATAAACCAGTCATTGTTGTAGATGCCGTCCATCAGTCCGGCAAAGCGCGATGGGTCATCTGGCGAAAACACGCCGGATGCGATGGATGACAGGGCTTGCGACAGTTCGGCGGAATTTTCGATGATAGCGCGCGGATTGTGGCCCTCGGAGCGCGCCTCGGACACTTCCTGTGCTGTCTTGCCGAAAATCATGATGTTTTCCGCGCCGACATGCTCCAGCATTTCGACATTGGCACCGTCCAGCGTGCCGATAGTGAGTGCGCCATTCAGACCGAATTTCATATTGCCGGTGCCTGACGCCTCCATGCCAGAGGTCGAAATCTGTTCTGAAAGATCTGCTGCTGGAACCATGATTTCTGCGAGGGACACATTGTAATTCGGAATGAAAACGACTTTCAGAAGCCCGCGAACCGCCGGGTCGTTGTTGATGACACGCGCTATATCGTTTGCCAGTTTGATGATGAGCTTGGCATTGTGATAACTCGGTGCCGCCTTGCCCGCGAAGAACTTAACGCGCGGCACCCAGTCCAGTTCCGGGCGAGAGCGAATTTGATCGTAAAGGGCCACGGCCTCGATCAGGTTCAAAAGCTGACGCTTGTATTCGTGGATGCGCTTGATCTGGATGTCGAACATGGCCGAGGGATCGACACGGATGCCCATGCGTTGCGCCACCAGATTGGCAAGGCGGACCTTGTTCTGACGTTTGATTTCGGCAAACTTTTCACGGAAGCCTGCATCCTCTGCAAAGCGATCGAGCGCCACCAGCTTTTCCGCGTCATCCAGAAATTCGTCACCGATGGACTGGCGAATGAGGCCTGTGAGGCCGGGGTTGCACTGCATCAGCCAGCGGCGCGGGGTGATGCCGTTGGTCTTGTTGTTGATGCGGTCGGGGTAGAGCATGTGAAGGTCGGAAAACACCGTTTCCTTCATCAGTTCCGTGTGCAACGCCGACACGCCGTTGATGGAATGGGAGCCGATGAAGGCGAGGTTGCCCATGCGCACGCGACGTTCGCCACCTTCTTCAATGAGCGAGATGGAGCGGATCTGCTGGTCGACCAGTTTCTTTTCCTTGCGGGCAAAGACCAGCGTCTGCGCGTTGATCGCGTAAATGATCTGCATATGGCGCGGCAACAGGCGCTCCAGCAACGGCACCGGCCAGCTTTCCAGCGCTTCGGGCAGAAGCGTGTGGTTGGTATAGGAGAACGTGCCGCGCGTCAGGGTCCAGGCTTCATCGAATGTCAGTCCGTGGACATCGCACAGAAGGCGCATCATTTCGGCAATGGAAATCGCTGGATGCGTATCGTTGAGCTGGATGGACACCTTGTCCGGCAGGTTGGTGAAATCAGGGTACTGCTGCAAATGGCGGCGCAGGACGTCCTGCAGCGAAGCGGACGAGAAGAAGTATTCCTGTCGCAGGCGCAGTTCCTGGCCCGCCGGATTGGCGTCGGCAGGATAAAGCACGCGGGTCAGGGCTTCCGCCTTGTTGCTTTCCCGGAGCGCACCGATGTGGTCGCCCGCGTTGAAGGCGTCGAGGAGAATCGGGTCGATGGGCTGGGCCGACCACAGACGCAGCGTGTTGACGCGGGTTCCGCGCCAGCCGACCACGGGCGTGTCGAAGGCGGTGGCGATCATGCGCTCGGATGGTTTCCAGACGAAACGCTCCGGGTCTTCGTAGCCGCCGACGGTTTCGACCGAGCCACCAAAACCGATTTCATAGGAGCTTTCGCGACGCTCGAATTCCCAAGGGTTGCCGTGGGCAAGCCACGTCTCGGGCAGTTCCACCTGCCAGCCATCGGCCATCTGCTGGCGGAAAAGGCCGTGGACGTAACGAATGCCATAGCCGTAAGCGGGAATATCGACGGTTGCCATGGATTCCATGAAGCAGGCGGCAAGCCGGCCAAGACCGCCATTGCCCAGCGCTGCATCCGGCTCCAGACCGGCGATGACATCGTAATCGACGCCGAGCGACGTCAGCGCCTCCTTGATTTCGCCCATCAGGCCGAGATTGGAGATGGCATCGCGCATCAGACGGCCGATGAGGAATTCTAGCGACAGATAATAAACGCGTTTGGAATCGGTGGCATAGGCCTTACGAGTGGATTCCATCCATTTGTCGATGACGCGGTCCCGAATGACCAGAATGGTGGCCGTCAGCCAGTCATGCGGTTTTGCAACCTTGACGTCCTTGCCGATGCGGTAGGTCAGTCGTTCGATGATTTCAGAGGCGAGAACGTCCGGTTCCGAGCTGCGCGGCGCGGGGCGAGGAAGATCGTTTGTTTCGAGTTTATTGATCATTGGTCGGTCAGCACCTTGGTGGGAGGATAGTGTCTGATTCTGTCGATCGGCATGGCTGTCATCCCGGCAATTTATGCATCGATAGCAGTCTGTGGCAACAGCCGTTTTGTCGAAAGTATGAATGACTTTAGAGTGTTACGACAAGCATGTGCTTGTTGTATGAAAATAACGAAAAAACCACGCAAACCGGTGTGGTCTGCGTGGTCTGTAAAACGGCGGTTGAGGATTTCAGTTTGTCAGACGACTGATGTTTCCAGAGGCTTTTCTGGCGATATCGCCAAAGGCCGCGACGATTTCTTCCATATTCTCCGGCGCGTAATAGTTGTCGGCGCTGGTGGCGCAGGACTGGAGAAGCGATTTGCCTCTGACGGGCGCCATGAAGGCAACGGTGAAGATCTTGATGTCGTCGGCTTTCGCTTTGACGCAGGTGGCGCGGACCGCCGCATCGACGGATGGGTTCCAGCTTGCGCTGTCCCCCGTCATTTCACCATCGGTCATCAAGACGATGAATCTCTGGAAGGATTTGTTTCCGCTGTCTTTTTGCGCCTTTGCCTCAGCCGGATTTGAGGATTTCAGAGCATCGTAGGCTGCCGTCAGTGCGGCATTCGCATCCGTTCCGCCTGTGGCCGACAGGGCCTGAATATAGGTGTTCGACCTTCTCGTGCCCCAGTTCAGGGCTTGTGGCATTGAACTTTTGTCGTTGTAGGCAATCGCGCCGGTTCGCACGAGGGTGGATTCGGGCGAGCCATTTGTCCGATGCGTTGGATCTGATTTGTTGAGCGTGTCCACCAGATAGCTGACGGCGGTTTTCAAAGACGTCATTTTATTGACGTAACAGGGTCTGCTACTGCTCATCGGACTGGGCCAGTTGAGCTCATCATAGTTCGCACAGGAATACTTGCTTCTATCGACCGTGTTGGTCTTGAACGACATCGATCCCGAGCGGTCCAGCACCAGATACATGGACAGCGGCGCGCCGTTGTTGACGCTGCTTTCCGATGTGCTGGTGGCGCTCAGGGTCATCGACTTTGCCCAGATGAGACCGAGAAGAGGGTTAAGCGGCATCTGGTAGCTGATTGTCGTGGAAATCTGGAAATTGGTGCCCTTGGCGGTATCGGTGCGTTTGGTGACGCTGCTGATATTGGCGTCCAAGGCTTTTTTCTCCACCTCGGACAGGTCCTGCGCAAAGCTTTGTCCTGCAATGAACTTGTTGCCCTGCGCCTTCAACTCATCATCGCTTTTGTCGCCCTCGGATTCGCGAAACATGGTGGCGGCGGACAGTGTTGCGCCATCGGCTGCGTTCTGAAGATCGGATTTGACCTGCATGGCCTTGGTGAGCTCGAGGCCTGCGCCTGCAACGCCCATCAGGAGCGGCAGTGTTATGGCCGTCATCATGGCGAAATTGCCCTGCCTGTCGCCCAGCAGCGCCCGCATCCGTGTCTTCATTCCGGCACCGTTGAACATCATGTCCGCCTGTTCGATCGTGAGATGACATCACATCTACTGCGAGGCGATGGAGATTTTCCTAACGCAATATCGACAAATTGAACGAGTGTTCAAAACGGGACGGATTTCTGTGGTGAAACGAGGCTGTGCGCCATCCCGATACGATGCTGGCACCGTTGTGGGACGGTCAGGCCTTGACGGGGATGACGTCCACGGCCTGTGTGGTCTGCTGGTTGCCGTAGCTTTTCAAGACGCCGATGACAGGAGCGATATCGGCATAGTCGCGTCCGTAACCCACGACGATGTGGTCGTTGCCCGCAACGATGTCGTTGGTGGGGTCCAGTTCGATATAGCCCGTTGCCTCACCGCACCAGACACGCACCCAGGCATGCATGGCGTCGGCACCCTCCAGCCGTTCCTTGCCCGCAGGCGGAATGGTTCGCAGGAAGCCAGAGACATAGCCCGCGGGAATGCCGAGGCTGCGCAGGGCCGAGATCATGATATGCGAGAAGTCCTGGCAGACGCCACGTTTCAGCTTGAAGGCTTCGGCTGGTGTCGTATCCACCGTGGTCGCCTCGCCATCATATTTGAAGTCCTTGTAGATGCGTTTGCACAGCGCCAGCGCAATTTCGCGGATCGTCATGCCCGGCTTTATCGTCTCGCGGGCGTAAGCCGCAATGGCGGCGTTTTCACCGATACGGGGGCTGATGCCTGCCAGATGGTGAGGCGATTGCGCATCGAGCGACCAGACGGTGGCGAGATCGCGCGGGAGCTTTGAAAGCTCGGGCGAAAAATCTGCCGTCAGTGAGGTGCTTTCCACCGAAACGCGGGCTTGCATACGGATGTCCAGCTTGTCATGCGACGCCCGCAGAAAGACCGAGGTCGCGGTTTGCTGGAAGAAATCGTTGAAAACCGTGCGCTCTTCGGGTGCGGGGGAGACGCTGAGCGAACCCGCGATCAGCCTTTGCCTGCCGGGAATGGACAGCGGCATCACGCGGATGATGTGGCGGGCCCCTGACGCCAGCGTATCGTAAATATAGCCCATGTGCAGCGTCAGGTCGTAGAGCATGGGTTATCCAAGATATGTCTGGGCAAGAAGGTCTGAGAGGTGTTCGAGATCCTGCTCCAGCTGGACGAAGATGGCGGGTGACAGGTTTTCCGGGGTCATGACGGCAAGGCCGGAATGAACCCGCATGACCTCGCGGTAAAAAGGCGACATCTGACCATTGACGAAGGCGTTTGGCAGCTGCTCCACCTCGGTGCGGATTTCGTTGAGCTGGAAGAGAATGGAGCGCGGGTTCAGCGGGTCGAGACCGAGCAGGTCCATTACCGTCAGCGCGGCTGTATTCACGTTGTAACGGCGGCGATGGGTCATGACGCTATCGCCGATTTCGAGCAGCATGTCGTAGGACCCATCCGGTGCATCTGGGCCGCTCATGTGGCCGAGCAGACGTGTCAGATGCAGTCCGCGTTCCAGATATCGACCGATGGAGAGGAAGCGCCATCCGGTGAAACGGTACATGTTTTCGTGCACCAGACCGGCAAAGCCTGCCAGTTTGCGCAACAGGACCGTCATGGCGTGGGTGGCGTCGTCGCCGGCTGCGACCTTGCTCTGGAAGCGGCGGGCGGTCTTTGCCAGATCGTTCAGCGCCAGCCATCCATCCGGGGAGAAGCGGTCGCGAATATTGCTGGCGGAATAGATCGCACTGTTGAGGTTGGCGATCAGGCTTGCCGGAACGGATTCGTCGACGTCGATATCGACGGTTTCCAGATAGGCAGTGACGTGGGCCAGAAGCGGTTGCTTCGGATCGGCGGATTCGGCAAAGCGGGCGTGCCAGGCACGCAAAATCCGCAACGCTCCTTCGGCGCGCTCGATATACCGGCCCAGCCAGAACAGATTGTCGGCGGCACGGCTTGGCAGGCTGCCGGGCATGTTGCGGATGAAGTTTTCTTCCGCCGGCAAAAGCGTCGTGCGTTCCACAGGCTTGTCGGAGACGATCCAGACATCGGCGGCACTGCCGCCTGCCTGCATGGCGATGGCGGCCGTATCATTGCTGCGACCGATGCGGGCAAAGCCACCGGGCATGACCTGCCAGCCATCCTGGGTACGGGCTGCAAAAACGCGCAAACTCATGGGGCGCGGGACTAGCTTGCCGTCGACATAAGCGGGTGTGGTAGACAGTGTGACGACTTCCTGTCCGACCAGCTTGTGGCCATCGCTTTCCAGCCAGTCGCCAATGGAATCCTTTGCGGTCTCCCGCAGCGACGAGCCGAGAACCGACTGGCCGTTATCATCGAAGAAGGGCAGGCGGGAGTAGGCCGGGCCGATGACCATGCGCTCGATATTGCGCGCCACGTGCTCACGTTCCGACGGCTGGCCGCACCACCATGTGGCGATGGACGGCATGGCCAGGTCCTCGCCCAGAAGATGGCGGCAGATGGCGGGTAGGAAGGCGAGAAGCGCGCGCGTTTCCAGGATACCGGTTCCCAGCGCATTGACCATGCTCAGCGAACCAGCGCGCAGCGCCTGCACCATGCCGGGGGTGCCGATATGGGAGTTCTGGTCCAGTTCCAGCGGGTCGGTGTAGGACGCATCCAGCCGCCGCCACAAAACGCCGATCGGTTTGAGACCCGCCACGGTGCGGACCATGACGCGGTTGTTGACCACGGTCAGGTCTTCGCCTTCCAGCAGCATGAAGCCAAGATAGCGAGCGATATAGGCGTGTTCGAAATAGGTTTCGCTCGCAGGTCCCGGCGTCAGAACCGCGATGCGGTCGTCTGGATGCTGGCGGTGCGATTGCAACGTATCGCGAAAGGCGCCGAAAAAGGAGGCGAGGCGGTGAACGTGGGATTCGGCGTAGATATCGGAAAAGGCGCGCGTGGTGGCAACGCGGTTTTCCAGCGCAAAACCTGCGCCGGATGGCGCCTGCGTGCGGTCTGCCAGCACCCACCAGTTGCCGTCAGGACCTCGTCCGATTTCGAACGAACAGAAATGCAGGTAGTGGCCATCGGCCGGTTTGACGCCAGCCATCGGGCGCAGATATTCGGGGTTGGAGGCGAGCAGGGACGGTGGGACGTAGCCTTGCTGGACCAGACGGTTTTCGCCGTAGAAATCCGCAACGATCGTTTCCAGCAGATTGGCGCGCTGAATGAGCCCTCGGGAGACCGCCTCCCACTCCTGCTCATCGATCAGAACGGGAATGTGGGAAATCGGCCAGTTGCGCTCTGTATTTCCCTGCGCGCTGTAATCGCGATAGAAGACGCCGGCATCTCGCAGGTAGCGGTCGGTGCGGGCGAAGCGCTCATGCAGCTCGCGCTCCTCCATGCGACCGAGCGCATTGACGAAGTGCCGCCAGACCGGGCGAATATTGCCATTTATATCCAGCATTTCGTCGGCAATTCCGGGCATGGAGCGATATCCCAGCATGGATGCCATGTCGTTTTTACCGCTCGTCCGTTTCATCGCCGGTGCCTTTGCCAAGTCACACTCCCTGTGGGCGTCTCAAATCAAGCGTCAACGGGAACTCTGGCGAAGCCGCTTCCGGCAACAGAGGGTAATTTCCCGCCGTATGTCCCCAAGGTTCGAAACGGGCCAGCCTGCGCGCTTCCGCTTCGTTCCCATTGATCGGGAACGTCTCATAGGTGCGACCGCCCGGATGGGCAACATGATAGATGCAGCCGCCGATCGATCGGTTCGACCATGTATCATATATATCGAAGGTTAGCGGTGTGTTGACCGGAAGCGCCGGGTGGAGACCCTGCGCTGGCTGCCATGCCTTGAAGCGCACACCTGCTACCGAAATACCGGATGTTTCCGTCTGTTTCATCGGTACGGCGCGGCCGTTGCAGGCCACCGTGTAACGGGCCGGATTGGAGGTTTCCAGCCGGACCTGCAAGCGCTCGACCGAGGAATCCACGTACCGCACGGTGCCGCCGATGGCACCCTGTTCGCCCATCACATGCCATGGCTCCAGCGCCTGACGCAGTTCCAGTTTCGATCCCTCATATTCGACCTCGCCGAAGAAGGGGAAGCGGAACTCGAGTTGCGCCGCGAACCATTCCGGTTTCACGTCGAAGCCGTTGTCCTTCAGGTCTGCCAGCACATCCAGGAAATCCGCCCAGATGTAATGCGGCAGCATGAAGCGGTCGGCGAGCGCCGTGCCCCAGCGCACGAAACGGCCACCGGACGGGTTCTTCCAGAAGCGGGCGATGATGGCGCGCACCAGCAATTGCTGGGCCAGCGACATGCGCGCATTCGGCGGCATTTCGAAACCGCGGAATTCGACGAGGCCGAGGCGACCGGTCGGTCCATCCGGTGAAAAAAGCTTGTCGATGCAGATTTCCGAACGGTGGGTGTTGCCGGTGACATCGGTCAAGAGATTGCGGAACAGTCGGTCCACAAGCCACGGCAAGGGCGCGTCACCCTTGCCGGGCATCGGCACCTGCGCCATGGCGATTTCCAGCTCGTACATGCTGTCATGACGGGCTTCATCGATGCGGGGTGCCTGGCTTGTCGGGCCGATGAACAGGCCGGAAAACAGGTAGGACAGCGACGGGTGCCGCTGCCAGTGCAGCACGAGGCTCTTCAACAGATCGGGACGGCGCAGGAACGGGCTGTCATTGGGGTTGGCACCGCCCACCACCACGTGGTTGCCACCACCGGTGCCGGTGTGGCGACCGTCGATCATGAATTTATCCGCACCGAGCCTCGTCTGGCGGGCGTCCTCATAGACTGATGTGGTGATATCGACGCAATCTTTCCAGCTGGCAGCGGGGTGGATGTTGACCTCGATGACACCGGGATCCGGCGCGACGCGGATGACGTTCATGCGCTCGTCATGCGGCGGGGTGTAGCCTTCAATATGGACCGGCAGGCCAAGATCGGTCGCGGCGGCTTCTGCGGCGGCAACGAGATCGAGATAGTCCTCGATCCGCTCCACCGGTGGCATGAAGACGCAGAGCCTGCCGTCCCGTGCCTCGACCGACATGGCGGTGCGGACCTCGCCGTTGATGTCGCTGATGGATTGCTCGATGCGTTCCTGCGTGGCCCCTTCCGAGGCCTGAAACGATGCTTCTGGCAAAGAGCGGGCGGAGGGTGCAACGGTATCTGGCAATGGTCCACGCGGGACAGACGGATCTGCCGGGTGGATATGGGGGTATTTTGATTCCGGAACGTGGGGAAGGGTGCCCAGCGGAATGCGATACCCAACCGGACTATCGCCCGGCACAAGGAAGATGCGGCCGCGCCGGGTCTTCCACTTCTCGCTCATCCAGCGCCTCTCGGATGTCGCCTTGGCATTCCATGCCTGTACCGGCAGGACATAGCCGGTTGGCGTGGTCAGTCCGCGTTCAAAGACGCGGGCGATGCGGTTGCGCTCTTCCGGATCTTTCAGCTTGGAATTCGACGGATCGACATTGTCGGGAAGGTTGCCTTCCTTGATCACCCATTCCGCCGGGTCTTCGTAGGCGGGCAACACCAGTTCCGGTGCGATGCCGATGTTTGTAGCGATATTGGTGAGCAGCTTTTCCGCATCTTCCGAGGTCACGCCGGTCTCTGCGCCCTCGCGCGCCACCAGATCGGGGTTGTGCCAGACGGGCTTGCCGTCCTTGCGCCAATAGAGCGAAAACGTCCAGCGCGGCAGGCTTTCGCCGGGGTACCACTTGCCCTGGCCGTAATGCAGGAAACCGTTGGGAGCGAAGCGCTCGCGCAGCTTGCGGATCAGCACATCGGCCTTTTCCCGCTTGGTCGGGCCCACGGCATCGGTGTTCCACTCGCCCGATTCGAAATCGTCGATGGAGACGAAGGTCGGTTCGCCACCCATGGTGAGGCGCACGTCCTGTTCGTTCAGAACCTTGTCCACCTGTTCGCCCAGCGCATTCAGGCGGTCCCAGCTTTCGTCCGAAAACGGCTTGGTGATGCGCGGATGCTCGGCCACGCGCGTGACCTTCATGTCGAAGGCAAACTCGGTGTTGGCCTCGCCATAATAGCCGCCGGAAATGGGGGCTGCATTGCTGAAGTGCGGGGTTGCGGCCAGCGGCACATGGCTTTCGCCGGTCAGAAGGCCCGATGTCGGATCAAGACCCACCCAGCCAGCGCCCGGCAGATAAACCTCGGCCCAGGCATGAAGATCGGTGAAATCGACCTCCGTTCCCGAGGGACCATCCAGTGCCTTCAGATCCGGTGTCAGTTGAATGAGATAACCGGAGACGAAGCGGGCGGCAAAGCCGAGATGGCGCAGAATCTGGACCAGCAGCCAGCTCGTGTCGCGGCATGAGCCCTTTGCACTGCCCAGCGTTTCCTCAGGCGTCTGCACGCCGGTTTCCATGCGGATGACATAGCCGATTTCGCTTTGCAGGCGGGCGTTGATGCCAACAACCATATCGACGGTCGGCTGTCCTTTCGTCCAGTCGAGCGATTTCAGGTAGTCTGTCAGAAGAGGACCTGAAGGTTCTGGCGTCTGGTAGATCGACAGATCCGCCTGCAGTGTCTCGGGATATTCGAAAGGCCAGTAGGTGGCGCTTTCTTCCACAAAAAAGTCGAAGGGATTGTAGACCGTCATATCCGCGACAAGATCGACCTCGATCCTGAATTCCGTCACCGGGTCCGGAAAGACGTAGCGCGCCAGAAAATTGCCGTAAGGATCCTGTTGAAGATTGACGAAGTGGTTGGCAGGCGTGACTTTCAACGAATGGCTGATGACATGGGTGCGGGAATGCGGCGCAGGCTTCAATCTGATGATCTGAGGTCCGAGGCGAATCGGATTGTCATATTTGTAATGCGTCAGATGATAGATGCTTGCTTTGATTGACATACTTACCCTTGCCCGGTTTTCCCGGTTTGCGCGCGGATCATGCCGCCCCTCTTTGATTGCTGCGACTTTGTGCAATGCACGCACAGAAAGCAAGGAACATTTCCAACCCTTTGCGCATTGCAGCGCCACGGTCTCCATCCGGGTTTCCCGTTGCACATGGACAAGCATGCACGCCATGCTATTGCTGTCACGCTACGCACTTATGGTCGATGCCTGCAGGAGCCTTAGAATTCAAAATTTCATGGAAACGGCAAGGTACTGATGGCGCAAGGTAATCTGTCCACCGAGACGGTCGGCCATCCGACGTTCGATCTGACATTCAAAGCACAACTGGCGATGATGGGCAGCGCGTTTTGGACATCCAAGGTGCGCGGCAGGCTCATCCTGCTGATGTGCGCGCTGCTGACCATCATCCTCGTCACGGCTTACGGGCAGGTCAAGCTGAACGAGTGGAACGCACCGTTCTACAACGCACTCGAACGGCGCGATCTCAACGCATTCCTGCACCAGCTGGAAGTGTTCGCGATGATTGCAGGAGCGCTGCTGCTGCTCAACGTCTTCCAGACATGGCTGAACCAGATGACGGCGCTCAACATGCGCGAAGGTCTGGCAAAGGACATGGTCGACCAATGGTTCAGGCCCGGCCGTGCCGCACGCCTTGCCGGCTTCGGTGCCATCGCCGTCAACCCCGACCAGCGACTGCACGACGATGTGCGCAACCTGGCCGAAAGCAGCACGGCGCTTGCCATCGGGCTCGTCAATGCGACGATCCTGCTGGTCAGCTTCATCGGCGTTCTCTGGGGCTTGTCGGCGGGTTTTGCCATCGAGATCAGTGGCAAGATGGTCGAAATACCAGGTTACATGGTCTGGGCGGCGCTCATTTATGCAGGCTCGGCCTCGCTGCTGAGCAACATCGTCGGCCACCGTCTGGTGCCGTTGAATTCGGAGCGCTATTCGAAAGAGGCGGAGCTGCGCTTCTCGCTGATGCGGGCCAGCGAAAACGTCACCGCGATCACGCTGGCGCGCGGAGAGAAGAACGAGCGTCACCGCATCGGTGAAGACATCAACGCCGTGCTGTTTGTCATCAGGGGGCTGGCCATGGCGCTGACCCATCTGACATGGGTCTCGTCCGGTTACGGATGGCTTGCCATTGTTGCCCCTATTCTTATCGCCGCGCCCGTGTATTTTGCGGGAAATCTCAGCTTCGGCGGATTGATGATGGCAGTGGGTGCCTTCAACCAGGTCAATGTGGCTTTACGCTGGTACATCGATAATTTCGGTCCCATCGCCGCCTGGAAGGCGAACTTGCAGCGCGTCTCTGTGTTCCGCAATGCGCTGATCCAGATGGACAGTATCGAGCGGCACGGCAATACCATCGAGATCGAACCCGATACTGCAGGGCCGATCCGCTGGACGTCCGTCGAAATCTGCCCGGAGGCGGGCGGGCAGGACCTGTCCCGTGTTTTCCGGCTGCGGGAAGCGCCCGTGGAAATCAATATTGGTGACCGGCTGATGGTCAACGGCGATCAGGGCGTCAACCGGCGTCTGTTCTTTGCAGCCGTTGCGGGGCTATGGCCCTGGGGCCAGGGCAAGATTACGATGCCACCGCGCGAGGAAATGCTGTTCATCGCCCAGCATGGCTATCTACCGGCAGCGCCGTTGCGCGAAATCCTGTGCTATCCTCGCAGCCCGCAGAAATTCCAGGAGCAGGATTTTCTGAATGCCATGGAAAAATGCGGCCTTGGCCACATCATTCCGCGCATGGATGAAAACATCCGCTGGGACAAGAAGTTCGATTCCGATGAGCAGGCCTGCGTTCGCGTGGCCAATGCGTTGGTACTGAAGCCACGCTGGCTGTTTATTGACGATCTCCTCGAAGGGCTTGAAACAGAAACGGTCGAACGGCTGGCATCGGTGCTGGCGGGGATGACGGATACGGCCATCGTCTACATCGGCCGTTCGGAGACCATATTGCAGGTGCTGTCCCCGCGTGTGGTCCACCTCGATCTGGTGAAGGTCTGATGCTTACAGCTTCGCAAGCGGCGGGCTGATAGTCAGTGATGTCGTGTCGATGATGTGTACCGTCGGTGCCGCGACACGCATGAGCCGCATCGGCGCGAGCGTCATCAATAAAACCAGCGCGACGACAGCCAGAACGACGACCCGGTCGTCGCGCTTTTGCTTGACGGTATTGCCACTCCAATCATATGCCATAGCGGTCCTCGCGTATATTAGTATGAAAGAATTCAACGCAAGAGTGCCGCATTATAGTTAATAGACTGTTACTGGTCGGTTTAATTCCATGCTGACAGGGCCTTAGGAGAATGCCGAGCGACAGACGTCGCACTACGGATGACAATTAGCGCGTGTAAGTCTGTGCTCCGGTGGAGGCTGGAGGCTCAGCAGGCGTCGTGCGCCTACATGCCTGAGAGTAGCGCCAGCGCCTGTTCGTGAAGGGCTTTACTACTGGCCGCGATGATGCGGCCCGCGGCTTCCGGTCTGCCGCCATCCCAGTTTGTGATGACGCCACCCGCCTGCTCGATGATGGGAATGAGCGCGCCGACATCATAAGGTTTCAAACCGGATTCGATGACGAGATCGGCATGACCGCTCGCCACCAGGGTATAGGCGTAGCAATCGACACCATACCGGAAGAGGCGAACCTTTTCCTCGACGGCGCCGTAGCGTGCGGCTTCTTCAGGCGTGAAAATATGCGGGGACGTGGTGAAAAGGATCGCATCCGAAAGCGTTTCGCACGCGCGGGTCTTGATCTGCCTGTCACCACCGGGGCCGAAATACCACGCCTTCTGCCCGTCGGCAAAATAACGCTCGCCGGTAAAGGGTTGATCCATGATGCCCATGACGGCGCGACCGGAGGATTGAAAGCCGATCAGCGTTCCCCAGACGGGTAGGCCAGAAATGAAGGCGCGGGTGCCGTCGATCGGGTCGATGACCCAGACATGCTCGCGGTCCGTTCCGACATTGCCGTGCTCTTCGCCCAGGATGCCGTGTTTTGGAAAGTGTTGGGTTATCAACGCGCGAATGGCGGTTTCAGCGGCCTGATCGCCCTCTGTTACCGGATCGTAGCCGCCATCCTGCTTGTTGGCGACGGCGATGCCGGTGCGAAAGCGGGGCAGCGTTTCAGCTTTGGCGGCATCGGCAAGACGAAAGAAGAAATCGCGATCTGGCAGCATCAGAACCTCACTATTGCGAACATCATCCGGTCATAGCGTGCTTCTACCGGTCACGTCCACTGATGTGCGACTGTTCAAAAAGCGAGCACGTTTTTTGTGTGGTGGTGCGAATTGCGAGCAATCTGTATCAATTTGAGTAATATATGGGCAAAAATAAAGATGATTGACAATTGAGCACTTTGGGCATAATTTTTCAATCACAGTCTTTGACTGTAAATACCCTCCTTGGGTGTTTCCTCCCTAGACTTGACCGCGCCAAGGCGCGGTTTTTTTTGTCCGCCTCTCAGTGCGAGCCAAAGGATCAATTGTCGTCCGTGATTGGGGCGGCTACTCGGCGGCGAATGCCATGTCGATCGCATATTCGGAAACGAACATGGAAAGCTGGCGCATGAAGGCTTCGAGCGCCGCTTGCAGGGCGGCAAACTCCCGCGTTTTCAGCAGCGTCTTTTCATCCACGTAAAGCGCACGGCTGACCTCGATCTGCAGGGCATGCAGTGAACGGACGGGGCGACCGTAATGCTCGGTGATGAAGCCGCCAGCATAGGGTTTGTTGCAGACAGCGGTAAAACCCAGCTCTTCGAGAAAGTGCAAGGCCGCGCGGGAAATTTCACCGGATGCGCTGGTGCCGAAGCGGTCACCGATAATGACATCGGGACGAATGTTGGAACCCGCAAGTCTGATATTGCCCGGCATGGAATGGCAATCGACCAGCACGGCCATGCCGAAATTGGCGTGGGTGCGCGACACCAGCTTGCGAAGACAGGCGTGGTAGGGCTTGTAGATTCCCTCGATGCGGGCAAGACCTTCGTCCACCGGCAGGCGGTGGGTGTAGATGTCCATGTTCTCGGCGACGATACGCGGCACGGTGCCCAGCCCACCCGCAACCCGCATGGACCCGATATTGGCATAGGAGGGCAGGGCGCCCTCGAACATGCGTGGGTCAAGCTCGTAGGGCTCCCGGTTCACATCCAGATAGGCGCGCGGAAAATTGGCCTTGAGCAGAGGTGCGCCCATATCGACGGCACCGGAAAACAGCTCATCGACGTAGTGATCTTCCGAGCGGCGGATCTCGTAGGCGTTCAGCCTTGATGATTCGAGGAAGGAAACAGGGTAGCAGCGCCCACTGTGGGGCGAGTTGAAAACGAACGGAATGCTGTGAACGGCTGGTTCGTGCACCTCGAAGAGTTCGTACTCGCCCGTGACCCAGTCCATTCCGCCCCGTTTACCATGTCATAATTCTGCCAGAAGCTTCATGTTGCCAGTTAAGGCAGAGCAAGTCCATACTGCGTCACAGTCGCCCGAGTCATGATTCTACCGTTCACGTGATATTTACTGAAGATGCGGTATGATCGGGATAAGGTATTCCAATTAATCCAGAAGCTACGGTCATTTAAATGGTACAGAAAATTCTTCTCGCAGAAGATGACAATGATATGCGCCGCTTTCTCGTGAAGGCGTTGGAGAAAGCCGGATACAAGGTTTCCTCGTTCGATAACGGCGCAAGCGCCTATGACCGGCTTCGTGAAGAGCCCTTCTCGCTTCTCCTGACCGATATCGTCATGCCGGAAATGGACGGTATCGAGCTCGCCCGCCGCGCCACCGAACTGGACCCTGACCTGAAGGTCATGTTCATCACAGGCTTTGCGGCGGTCGCACTGAACGCTGATTCGAAAGCGCCGAAGGATGCGAAGGTGCTTTCCAAGCCTTTTCACCTGCGCGATCTCGTCGATGAAGTGAACAAACTCCTTGTGGCGTAAGGCCTCGCATAAAGCTTTCACAAAACTGAAAAAAAGCAGTTGACGCTTCATCCGGTTTCGTGATTTATGCGCCGCAACGGATGGGCGTATAGCTCAGCGGGAGAGCACTACGTTGACATCGTAGGGGTCACAGGTTCAATCCCTGTTACGCCCACCATCCAGTTTCAGAAGTATAAGGGCCTTGCGAGTGATTGCGAGGCCCTGCACTTGGCGTTCTTCGAGTTTACCGAATTTCACCTGCAAGCGTTATTCCGGTTCATAGACGCTTCATGCCGCGCATTATTTGGCGGGAGATGGCACCAAGCGCGCTGGTGACACGTTGAAGCAGATCGGCGGCGACGTCACCCCGTATATGAGACGCGCTGCTGGTGCTTGGCAACAGCTATGAACATGCCGCTACATAATAACAAGATATCGAAGGCGGGAAAACCCCGTCTGTCCTGTCCGCTGTCAAATGGGCAAATGTCAAGCTGGAATCGACTGGCGAAACAGGACGTAAAGGTGAGGTTCGCAAGATGATGAAGCACCCGCTTACCAATAGTCCTAGTTAACTTTTGCCCTGCCACGCTTATCGCAATTGATCGCGCTATCGAATAGATATACAAAAGAAATTAAATGGAAACTTTTCATCTGCGCATCTTTCAAAGCCAAGTACTTGACCAATGTAGGTTTCTATTGTTTGCTGCCGACGGGGTGAACAAGGGCCTGCAAAACAGTAATGTCGCGTTGGTCTTCTACAATTTGCAAAACATGCTCAACTCAGGAGCAAATATTTCAAAAATGCTCTGGGGCTCGAAAGGCAAAAAATCAGAGGAGCGACAAGCTCTCCGCGCCTCTATCGGCGTCCCGGAAAATTCTGCCCTTCGTGATGTAAACATGCGCAACAACTTTGAGCACATGGATGAAAGGATCGATAGATGGTGGCAGGAATCCAGCAATCATAATTACGCTGATAAAAACATCGGGCCAGAACACTTCATAGGTGGTCTAGCGCCCTACGATATGTTCAGAATGTTCGACCCATCATCAGCCAGTGTTACTTTTTGGGGCGAGAAATTTAACCTCCAAGCTCTCGTGACTGAAGTAGAAAGGATATTGCCAGTCCTCGAAGCCGAAGCGGCAAAGCCTCACTGGGAAAACTAAACGCCCACCTTGTGACGGGCGGGATCATTGATACATGCCTGCCTACAGGCTCACGGACAACTCAATCGTCGTCAAAAAGTTCTTCCGGTGGAGGTGAGGCCTTAATACTTGCCTGAGCCTCTGCGTGATCTAGCCAATAGGATTGACGTCGCGAAGGGTGGTGGCAGGATTCCATAGCGAACCTCCGGCCCCTTCGTTCAGGATATAAAACGAAATCAATGTTGGACCGTTAAGAAGTAATGCACAGGTCGAGCGAACCTAAAAGTCAGAACGCGAGAAGGACATTGTGCCGAAACAGCCCTTTACGAAAGGGGTATTTCTCAGAAATGCAGGACTTTTAGCAATTGGACAAAAGTTCACATCGCAGAGGTCTCAGGTTCAATCCTGTCACGCCACCACCCAATCAAGAAGTAGCAAGGCCTTGCGGGTAATCGCAGCGCCTGTTCTTTTTTTTGGCCCAAAATTTCTCTCGCAATGCACGGTTTCTCACCATCTCCATATATGACCTATGCGTCTAGTGCATGGCGGACGTGAGAGCTTGTGTCTTATCGCGGGGTGAGTTGAGGGCTATATTCCGGTGATCGAAACGACGTTGGAACCGAAGCAAGGTTGCTGGCGTCAGGAAGCCTCACGAAAGGGGATTATCATGAACGTAGCACGCTCTTTCAACAACTGGCGCAAATACCGTCAGACCGTTACCGAACTTGGCCGTATGAGCTCGCGTGAGCTTCAGGACCTCGGTATCAACCGCTCCGACATCCATAGTGTCGCTCGCGCGTCTGTCGGTCGCTAACACCGCCTGTATTCCAGATTTGATGATATCAAACGCCTGCGCATGTCGCGGGCGTTTTTGCGTGTGGCTTATCCCGATCTCTTCGATGCCATCAGCCACAGCAGGTAGGGGCCGCCGATAAGGGAGGCAAAAAGGCCAACCGGGATTTGGTACGGATAGATGACGACCCGGGACAACCAGTCGGCCGCCATCAATAGGCCTGCACCGATGAGGAGGGCGGCAATAAGCTGGTGGTTCGGTTTCTGGAAGCCGATGAGCCGGGAAAGGTGGGGCGCGATGAGACCCGCCAGGCTCAAGGGTCCCACCAGGAACGACGCGATCGCCGTCATCAGGGCGGCCAACATCGCAAGCACCAATCGGGCAGAGACTGTCTTCACACCGAGGCTGCGAGATACGGCGTTGCCGAGCGGTAGAATGGTGAGCCATCGGGTCATGAACAGCACCGGCACTGTCAGCACCACCAACGCGATGATCGCCGTCCAGGCCTCGAAGGCGCCTGCGCGGTTTGTCGATCCGAATAGCCACGTCAGAAGGGTGAAGCTGCGCATATCGCCTTGCGCCAAGACGATGCTGATGATGGCCATGGAAAAGGCGCTGATCGCGATGCCTGCCAAGAGCAGGCGTTCGGCAGCAAGGCCGGACCGTCCGGCGACGGCGATCATGACGAGGAAAGCCGTGAGAGCGCCCACGGCCATGCCTGCCATCATCACCACGGGTGAGGGGAAGCTGACGAGGAAAAGCGTGACCGTCAGGCCAACGCCGCCGCCTGTCGAAACACCCAGCACTTCCGGACTGGCGATGGGGTTTCCGGTCACCCGTTGCATGATGAACCCGGCTGCGCCCAACATGGCGCCAGCACCGCCCGCTGCCATAATGCGTGGCAGCCGGAACGGGAGGAGGTCGGCAAAGGATTTCCCGAAGGCCATGTGCCAGCCTTCAGTGGACTGGCCCAAGCTGATGACGGCGATGAACAGAATGGTGATGGCTGTTGCCAGAACAGCCAGTGCCATCACTGGTTTGCGCAGCGGTCGCAGCGCGGTGGCGGCACTGGCTGTCACCATTGAAAAACCCTGCACGCGGGGCAGGAGCAGCAAAACAAGTGGGCCGCCCAGAAGTGCCGTTGCGGCTCCAGTGGGGGCGATATCAGCAAAACCCGAACCCAGCAATTGCGTCAGGCAATCGGTCAGAAACAGGATGGCCGCGCCTGCAAGCGGTGCGACCGTCATGATCTGTGCCGTGGTGCGCGCACCGCACAGCCGTGCGACGCTGGGCGCCGCCAGGCCCAGAAAGCCGATGATGCCGACGAGCGCTGTGACCGACGCCGAAAGCCAGACAGCCAGCAGCAGGACAGCAAACCGGGTGGCGTGGAGCGCAACGCCCAAGCTTTTGGCGCTGGTGTCATCCAGCGCGAGAAGATTGAGCGGGCGCATCAGCGCCCAGGCTGCGAGAAGCCCCGCGGCGAGTTTCGGTACGAGCGAGATTACACCGCTCCAATCCTCCTGGTTCAGCGCGCCTGCGCCCCAGATGTGGATGGACAGCGCATATTCGCCGCGTGCCAGAATGAGCGCGATGCTGAGAGAGGCCGCGATGAGGCTGACGATCATGCCCGAGATCGCTACTGTGACCGGATCGAGCCCGCGCCGCCAGCTGAGTGCAAGCACGATAGCGATGGCCCCGAAACCGCCGCCGAGCGCGATCAGTTCCCGCGACAATCCGCCCAAAACAGGGACAATGCCGAGGCCCAGAGTGAGAGCCAACTGCGCGCCGGATGCGATTCCCAGCGTCGATGCATCAGCGATCGGGTTGCGCAGCACCCGCTGAAGCAATGCGCCCGACAGACCAAGGGCCGCACCGGCAAGAAGCGCGATGCTGGCACGTGGCAGGAGGCTGTGCCACAACAAAATCGTGTCGAGGGCAGCAGCAGAGGGTGTGTCTGGCGGAACATGCGGGCGCGAGATGACAAGCAGCACGAAGGCGGCGATGCAGGTGATGCCGAGCATGGTGGCGAAGATCGGCCCTGACGTACGTGTTCTCTCTGGCACAATAAGACTAGCCGTTCTGGACATGGGACAATCCTTGCACCAGCATATCGGCAAAGCGGCTTGCGGCGGGTAAAGCGCCGTAGGGGTTGACGGACCCGATTGTCAGCACGCGCCTCTCCCGCACGGCAGGCAGAGCGTTCCAGAACGTGCTTTTGGTCAGCGTTTCCAAGGCGTCTTGCGGGTGCGGCGGTATCAGAATGATGGTAGCATCCGGCATGGAGGCCAGCGTCTCGATGCCAACAGGCGCCGTTGCCGAATAGCTGGTGGCGCTTGTCCACGCATTGGTGAGGCCGATGCGTGTCAGAACCTCGCCGAACATGCTGTCTGCGCCAAAAACGCGAAAATGGCGTGCATCTCCCAGATTGATCAACAAAACAGGCTTGCTGTCGGCGCTGGAAAATGTGGTTTTGTAACGTTCTAGCCTTTCCACGAGATCCCCGACCAAAATCTTGGCCGCCGGTAGCTCGAGCTTCTCGCCGATTTCCAGCGTTGCTTTTTGTGCAAGTTGATAAGGGTTTTTGTCGGCGACGTAGATTGCGTGGCTTTCCACAGGCGCTATTTGTTCGATCAGCGGATCCGCCCAGGCGTAGAAATTCGAGTTGAAGATGATATCGGGACGGGCCGCATAGAGCGCTTCGAAATTCGGTGTGCCGCGCAGGCCGATATCCGACGTTTGGGCCGGCACGTCGGGCTTTACCGCCACCTGGGCAAATTGCCGAAGCTCGGTTGCAGCCACGACATGTGCGCCGATGGCTAATAGTGTTTCCAGAAGAGCCCAGTCAAGCGTTGCAACGCGTGGCACCGCAGGTTGAGCGCCTGCGCGGCTGGTCACAGCAAAGGTGGCAGCCGTTGCGGCAAGCAGGGTCCTGCGGGTCAGGCTTGGCATGTCCGGTGTCTCTCCTTGCCGGTATCGGATGGTTCGATATCCAGACGCCGGGCTTCAATAAACTTGCATTCGTTTATCAACTTTGTGTATGGCGTCAATATCGATGGTCTTTGACCAGAATGTTCCAGCCTTAAACGAAGTCCGTGTGGATATGCCCTATGCCCGACGTGTCGAAAGCCCGCAAATCGCCTGTTCTGTCGCTGACGGATGTGAGCTTTTCCATCGAGGGACGCACGCTTTTGCATCCGTTGACGCTTAAACTGGAGGCGGGCAAATCCATTGCGCTGATCGGCCATAACGGCTCCGGCAAATCGACGCTTTTGAAACTGATCGGGAGACAGCAGAAACAAAGCGGTGGCAGCATCCACTTTGAGGGCAAGCCTCTCGATGATTGGAGCGCACGGGATTTTGCCCGGCGGCTTGCCTATCTGCCGCAGAGAACACCTGCTGCGCCCGGCATGCTGGTTCGTGAACTTGTGGCTCTGGGGCGTTACCCCTGGCACGGCGCGCTGGGGCGGTTCGGAGCGAGTGATCAACAAAAGGTCGACGAGGCCATTGAGTTGACCGGCATTGCGCCCTTTGCCGAGCGCATGGTCGATAGCCTTTCAGGCGGAGAGCGCCAGCGTGTTTGGCTTGCCATGCTGGTTGCGCAGGATGCGTCATGCCTGTTGCTGGATGAGCCGATTTCCGCGCTGGACATCGGCCATCAGCTGGAGGTGTTGTCGTTGACGCATGCGCTGTGTCGCAAGAAGGGCATCACCGTTATCACCGTGCTGCATGACGTGAACATGGCCGCGCGGTTCTGCGACGAGATTGTCGCATTGCGGTCGGGACATTTGATTGCCTGTGGCACGCCGCAGGAGATTATGACGACCGATGCGCTTGCCCGAATCTATGGTGTGCAGATGGATATTCTTCACCAGCCATCCAGCGGACGTCTGGTCGCGCTGGCGCAGTAGGGCACTGCCTAGTTCTGGCCTGCCCGGCGCATGGGCATGCGGTCGATCAGATCAAATAGCGCGACGCTGCCGACAACATCCTCGCTGCGAAGCTTGACGCCACCATCCTTGCCGATCAACACAGCCTTGAAGCTGTTTCCATCGGCGCCAGCTTCGCGGGCCAGCGCTTGCGCGTCGATACCGCCCGTATTTCCGAAGATCGGCGTGACGTTATTCTGGGTGACATGCAGCACGACCATGTCACGATCTGCCAGTTCGGCTTCCTCCGCGCGGATCGTGGTGATCTGCTTTTTGACCTTCGCGTCGTCCGTCTGGCCAAAGACCAGCAGGACCCGGTTTTTCCATGTGAAATGCGACAGGCTATCCATGCTCCACCCTTGTGTGTGCGACGCCAGCAGCAGGGCTGCGGCCAAAACAAGCTTTTTCACGGTCTCATACCTCACTATGAGCACGGGGAACGCAAAATGCACGCTTCTGGTTCTCACACGGTTTGGTGTTCCGCGTTATGAAAGCTCGGCGGCGGAAGGAGAAAGGCTGCTCCGGTCGGTCGCCACTGTCATCTTATTGCCGCGCCATGAGACGGAGGAGCCCAGAAGGCTTTTGATCCAGATGGCAGGCAGGAGAATGTCGCGGATCATCATGGCTGGGACGCTTCGCCATGAGGTGTGCCAGCCCGCGCGTCTGGCGAGGTAGAGCTCCGGCAGGTAAAAGCCCGCGATGACAGCACCTGCGCCCGCGAGAACCAAGGTCATACCGGCTCCAGCGAGGAAGAGCGCTGCAATGGTCAGCAGCAGAGGCGGGACCACACCGACGAAAATTTCTGGCGCGAAGAACAGCGGGAATGTGACGCGCCGCAGCCTGCCCCAGCGGGTTTGTCGAGACCATATCTCGCCGAGGCTGCGTCGCCCGAGCGGCTGCTCGAACGGAGACGAGACGAGATGAACATTCAGGCCGGCTGCCCGCACCAGCTTGGTGGCCGCTGCATCCTCGGCAATTTCAGCTCCCAGCGCCTCGATGCCACCCCGCGCATCGAGAAACGGTTTGTTCCACAGCATCGTCTTGCCCTGCGCGAAACCGTTGCCCAAGGCTTCCGCCGAATACTGATAACGGGCCTGGAACGTGTTGAGAAAGCAGCATTCGACCTCGGCCCACAGGTCTTGCGGCCGTGAGCCGATGGGCGGGGAGCAGACGAGGCCGGTGTCGTTGCGCCACGCCGCCATCAATGTCGTGATGTAGTCTGATGGCATTAACACGTTGGAATCGGCCAGCACCACCCAGTCATGGGCCGCTGCCCGCCAACCCTTGACGCAATTGTTGAGTTTGGGATTGGCGCTGATCCTGTCGTCGCCGATCAGCACTCTTGCGCTGATGTGCGGAAAGGCTGCCAGGTGTGACTGGACCTCTTTGATGACCGGATCGCTCCTGTCCGCCACACAGAAGATGATTTCGTAGTTCGGCCAGTCCAGAGTGAAGGCACGCGAAATCGTCAGCGGTGTGAAATTCTCGATGCCGCGCAGGGGAATGATAAGGGAAACAGGCGGTTTTGATGAGGCAAATACAGTGGGGAGCGGCGTTCGTTTCAACCGGACCGTTGCAAGCGCGATACTTAAAAGATGCACGAAGAGCAGGATGAGCGCGCCAACAACAAGGGCAATGTTCATGCGAGATCAACCTCCGCGCTTCGGTTCACGAGTCAAAACCGGCTTTGTGTTGATACAGCAATTATAACGCGTTCATGACAGGCGCGTGTCACGCGCCCGGTCTTTCCCCATCATACAAGCCTGTCAAACCGCGTGCGCAAGCGGCGGAGCAAACAGTGCTGGAACGGCCAGAGTCTCGAAGCTCGGTTTTGCCAGCAGGTATCCCTGGATGAGACTGACGCCGAGGTCTTTCAGCACCGACATCTCCCCGTAGGTTTCAACGCCTTCGCACAGGGGCGTGATGTTGAGTTCAAACAGCATGTTCAGCGTGTGCTTGACGATGATGCGTCTGGAGATATCGGTGTCGATACCGCGGATGAGGTCCATATCCAGCTTGACAATATCAGGTTGAAAAAGGGTCAGCAGGCCGATGCCCGAATGTCCGGCACCGAAGTCATCAATGGCGGTCTTGAAGCCCATATCCCGATATGTTCGCAAGATGTCGAGCACGTGCTTGGTGTCGAGCTTTTCGTTTTCGGTAAATTCGAAGATGATGCGGTTGAGCGGAAACCCTGTCTTCATCGCCGTCTGCAAGGTCAGGCGGATACAGGCGCGTGGCTCATAGACGGCGTTCGGCATGAAATTGATCGACAGTTTCACGTCGTCTGCAGGATCGTAGAGCTTTGCGGCAAGCTCGATGGCCTTGACTCGGCATTGCTGGTCGAACGCGTAGCGGGTGTCATCACTGACGCGACTTAAAACAGAGCCTGCACCTTCTCCCGTCGGGCCGCGCACCAGCGCCTCATGGGCGAAGACCTTGCCTGTTGTGATGTCGACAATCGGCTGGAAAGCCATGGAAAATGGTACGTCAAATGCTGCGCCGTCGCGGCAACCATTGCACTGTGTGGGCATTGGCAAGCTCTCTCTCTTCGATATTTTCGTCACATTAGAGGATAAGGGATTAAGCCTTTGTTGCCGCCGTGCTGCCCATCACAACTTTTGCGCTATGACAATGCTCTTCGTGTGTCCACCGCTCGCTTTTCGCCTCGAGAGACGGCATGATGATCGCACATGATTTGTCCACGCAGCCGAGACACGAAATGAACGATGCTCCCCAGCAGCCACCCAGGATCAACCGAGGCAGTCTTCAGGAACTGATTGGCGGTTTGAGCGATGGCATCATTCTTGTGGAGCCAAATGGCGATATCGTCTGGGCCAATGTATCGGCCCTTGAGATGCACCGCGTCGACAGCATCGAAGATCTGGGTGCCGATGCCAGGGACTATCGGCGCCGCTTCACGCTGCGCTATCGGAACAACCACCTGCTGGACGAGGGGCAATACCCGCTCGAACGCCTGCTGGCGGGAGAAACGATCGACGATGTGACGGTGGAGATATCACCTGCCGACGATCTCGATCTGGTTTGGGTGCACACCGTGCGCAGCATGATCATTTCCGATGGCACAGACAAGCCGGATGTTCTGGCGCTGATCCTGCGCGACGAGACGCCGCGTTTCGAGGCCGAAGAACGGTTCGAGCGCTCTTTCAACGCCAATCCCGCGCCGGGTCTCATTTGCCGGCTGGATGACCATCGCTTCATTCGCGTCAATGAAGGCTTTCTGGAAATGACGGGATTTTCCAAGGAAGACGTGGTCGGCAAGACGGTCGAGGCGATCGGTCTGTTTTCGAACTGCGACACGGGCGAGGATGCCTTGACCAAGCTGAACGATGGCCGGGTGATCCGCCACCGCGAGGCGCTGGTGCCGTTGCCCGATGGTGGCGACCGGCTGGTGATCGTGGCCGGAGAACCGATCTCTGTGGTCGAGGAGCCGTGCATGCTCTTCACCTTCGCCGATCTCGATGCCAGACGAAAAGCCCAGAACGCCCTGCGCCAAAGCGAGGAGCGCTTTTCCAAATCCTTCAAGCTTTCGCCTGCGCCCGCTGCGGTTTCGCGACTGGACGATTTTGTGTTTACGGAGGTCAACGACGCGTTTCTACAGATTTCCGGTTATGGTGTGACCGAAATTACCGGGCGCACGGCAAGCGATCTTCGGCTGTGGGAGGATGTTGCCGCACGCCGTGCGCTGGAGGAAAAGCTGCGCGACAATATCTTTGTTCGCAACGAAGCCATGCGCATGCGCCAGAAGGACGGTGGTACGGCCGACTGCCTCGTCTCGGCAGAGCGGGTGGAGATCAATGACGAGCAATGCGTCATCTGGGCCCTTCAGGACGTGACCGAGCGACGCCGCAGCGAAGCGCAGCTTGTCGAAGCCATCGAAAGCGTGATGGCCGATACGTCCTGGTTCAGCCGGTCCATCGTCGATCGTCTGGCGACGCTCAAGCACCAGTCGAGTGCTGCCCCCACCGCGCAGCTGATGGAGCTGAGCGACCGCGAGCGTGAAATTCTCGGCCTCATCTGCAACGGCCAGACCGATGCCGAGATGAGCGACACGCTGCATCTGTCCAAGAACACGATCCGCAATCACATTGCCTCGCTCTACGGCAAGATCGGCGTCAACCGCCGCGCGGCGGCGGTCATCTGGGCACGCGAACGCGGTTTTACCGGCACGAGTGACAGCAAAAACGGGACAGGCGCCAAGGCCAAAACCGGAAAATAATCAAAAAACGGGCAAGACTCCGTAAAAAAGGTCATTTTCTACCAATTCGAATAGTATTTTTCGCTCTGCAAAACCTTGTCGGGCGGCTGTATCTCCTATGGCATGACGTTGGCTCCATCGCGGGCTCCCCACCGACGTCAGACCGTTAAAAACACAGTTTTAGGAAGGATACATCATGGATAAGAACCGTATCGAAGGTGCCGCCAAGGAACTGAAGGGCACAATCAAGGAAGCTGCCGGCAAACTGACCGGCAACAAGAAGCTGGAAGCCGAAGGCCGTGGCGAAAAGATCGCCGGCGATGTGCAGAGCACAGTCGGCAAGGGTGTGGACGCTGTCAAAGGCGCGTTCAAGTAAACGTCGACCCAGAGCCGGGCTCGCCAAACGGCGTGCCTGATCAACGGAGGCAAACCCACCATGTTTTTCCCCGTCTTCTCCCCGTCATCGGAGACATCGTCCGGCCAGTGTGCAACCAGTGCCGCGATCAAATCGTTACTGGCCTACGCACACGGTCTTGAAGACTGCCGGATCGACGTGGAGGTTTCTTCGGGCGTCGTCACGCTCACCGGCAGCGCCACGTGCGTGGCGGCCGTGGACAAGGCGATCGGGATTGCCGCCGACATTTCGTCCGGGCCCGTCTTTGCCGACATCGATGTGCGAGAAACGTGCCTGACCCCACCCAAGCAGCCAGTCCGTGGCCCGAAGAGGGATCAACGGACATCTGGCAAAATTCTTCAGATGAAAAGAGACATCACATGAAAAAGACACTGATCCTCGCGCTTGCAGGCGCAATGGCCATGACCTCCGCCGCTTCTGCCGCCAGCAACCAGCACTCAAGAAAGCCTGTTGAAAAGGTTGTCAGCCAACCTAAGGAGCGTCTGGGCACGCTGTCTTGCGAAGTGGCAGGCGGCATCGGTCTTCTGGTCGGCTCCAGCCGCGCGGTCGATTGCCAGTTCAAGCAGCGCGCCGGCAAGGTGGAGCGCTACACCGGCACCATCGGCAAGCTCGGTCTTGACGTGGGCGTTACCGGCAAGTCCTACATCAGCTGGGTCGTGGTCAACACGGAGCCAACGACGATCGGTCAGGGCAGCCTTGCAGGCACCTATGTCGGCGCATCCGCCCGCGCGTCTCTGGGTATCGGTCTCGGTGCCAACGCGCTGGTCGGTGGCAACGCCAAGAACTTCGGCCTCCAGCCACTCAGCGCTGAATCCGGCATGGGCGTCAATGTTGCAGCTGGCGTCTCGCGCCTGCAGCTGCGCGCCGTTCGCTAAGACCTGATCTGAACGACGGACGCCCCTTTTCGTGATGGAAGGGGGCGTCTTTTCGTGTTGTGTGAAGGGGATATCATTCCCGCCTCTTGGCGTCTTCCGAAGGCTGCTTTAAGACAGACCTGAAGGCGAGCGAGGGGAATGAACAGTGCAGGCAGCGGTTGAGGCGTTCATTGCGCGTTGGCAAGGGCAGGAAGGCGGACAGGAGCGAGCGAATTATGCGCTGTTTCTGACCGAGATGTGCAGCCTGCTGGACCTGCCGCAGCCCGACCCGGCCTCCGCCTCGCCCGACACCAATGATTATGTGTTCGAGCGCGTGGTGAAGGAAACGACCCGCGACGGCGCTGTTAATTCCAAGCGGATCGATCTTTACAAGCGCAACTGCTTCGTGCTGGAAGCCAAGCAGAGCCGCCTTTCCGGTGACAAGAAGCTGGCAGACACTCCGACGCTGCCGGGGCTGGAAAGCGCGCCACGCGGACGCCGCGCCAGCGCCAACCGCGCCTGGGACGTGTTGATGATGAATGCCCGTGCACAGGCGGAAAACTATGTGCGCCTGTTGCCCGCAGCCCATGAGCCACCGCCCTTTGTGCTGGTCTGCGATGTGGGCCACTGCATTGAAATCTATGCGAATTTTCGCCGTGACGGTAAAGCCTACGACCAGTTCCCGGACCGCCGCTCGTTCCGCATCTATCTGGAAGATCTGCGCGACGAGACGGTGCGGGCGCGGCTGAAAGCCATCTGGACCAATCCCGTTTCGCTCGACCCCTCGCTGCATGCGGCAAAGGTCACGCGCGATATTGCCACCCGCATCGCCAAGGTCAGTCAGGCGCTGGAAAAATCCGGCTATGCGGCGGAAGAGGTGGCCATGTTCCTCATGCGCATGCTGTTCACCATGTTTGCCGAGGACGTGCAGCTTCTGCCGAAGGATTGCTTCAAGGACCTGTTGAAGGACTGCGCGCAAAAGCCGGAGATTTTTCCCGGCATGATGGAAGACCTGTGGAAGGCGATGGATGAGGGCGGCTTTACCGCCACCATCCGCCAGAAGGTGAAAAAATTCAACGGCGAGTTCTTCAAGAACCGCAAGGCGCTGAAGCTTGCCAAGGAAGAAATCGGCGAGCTGGTGGCGGCTGCCAACCACGACTGGAAAGACGTGGAACCGGCCATTTTCGGTACGTTTCTGGAACAGGCGCTGGACCCCACGGACCGGCGCAAGCTGGGCGCGCATTACACGCCGCGCGCCTATGTGGAGCGGCTGGTCATCGCCACCGTGATCGACCCCTTGCGGGCAGAGTGGGACAATGCCCGCTCCACCGCCGACCGGCAGAAGGCCGAGGGCAAGGCGGATGCGGCCATCAAGACCGTGCAGGCGTTTCATGACACGCTGTGCGAAACCCGCGTGCTGGACCCGGCCTGCGGCACCGGCAACTTCCTGTACGTCTCGCTGGAGCTGATGAAGCGTCTGGAAGGCGAGGTGCTGGAGGCGCTGGTCAACCTTGGCGGACAGGAAGGGCTGGCGCTGGAAACCCACACGGTCGATCCGCACCAGTTTCTCGGCATCGAGGTCAACCCGCGCGCCGCCGCCATTGCCGAGCTGGTGCTGTGGATCGGCCATCTGCAATGGCACTTCCGCAACCGGGGCGTCGCCCCGTCAGAGCCTATTCTGAAGGCGTTCAAGAATATCCAGAACATGGATGCGGTGCTGAAATGGGATGGTTACCCCATGCCCAAGGTGGTGGATGGCAAGGAAGCCTACCCCAACCCGCGCCGCCCGGACTGGCCAAAGGCCGATTATATCGTCGGCAACCCGCCTTTCGTGGGCGGCAAGGATATTCGCGCCCGCATGGGCAGCGCCTATGCCGAGGCGCTGTGGAAGGCGCATAAACACATGAACGAAAGCGCCGATTTCGTCATGTATTGGTGGGATCGGTCAGCTGAAATTCTGCTGAAACCCAAGAGCGCCCTCAAACGGTTCGGGTTCGTCACCACCAATTCCATCAGCCAGGTGTTTCAGCGCCGGGTGATGGAGGCGCATCTCAACGCCAAGAAACCGCTCTCGCTCATCATGACCATTCCCGACCACCCATGGACCAAGGTCACCCGCGACAGCGCCGCCGTGCGCATCGCCATGACGGTGGCGCAGGCGGGCAAGCATGAGGGGCGGTTGATGGAGGTAACCTCGGAAGAGGGGGTCGAGACGGACAGCCCGGTGATCTTGTTTGAGGAGCGCCAAGGGAAGATCAATTCGGATTTGACGGTTGGAGTGGATGTGACGATCGCAGAGAAACTTCGGGGAAATGAGGGAATTTGTTCTCCCGGCGTCAAACTGCATGGCGCAGGATTCATAGTGACGCCTCAAGAAGCTGAGATGCTCGGTCTTGGTACGAAGGCAGGACTGGACGCACACATCCGCCATTACCGTAACGGAAAAGATCTTACTGCGCGCGCTCGTGATGTGATGGTGATCGACAATTACCCTATGTCGCAAGAGGAGTTGAGATCACGGTTCCCGGCCGTTTATCAGCATGTCGCGACCAAGGTGAAGCCTGAGCGAGAAGGCAACAACATGGAGTTTCGCCGTGTCAATTGGCACTGGTTTGGGGCGACACATGAAATGTATCGAGCATTCGCGAAGGGACTAGCTAGACTAGTAGTTACACCAGAGACCGCCAAGTATCGCGTCTTTCAATTTCTTGATGCCTCGATCTTACCAGACAATAAGTTGGTCGCCATCGGCTCGCAGGATGGCTCTACGCTGGGTGTTCTGTCCTCAAGATTACATGTGATATGGGCCATGAGAACTGGCGGTTGGCTTGGTGTTGGCAACGACTCTGTCTATGTCAAATCCCGCTGCTTCGACCCCTTCCCATTCCCCGACGCTACCGACATCCAGAAAGTCACTATCGGCGCGATTGCCGAGGAACTGGATGCGCATCGCAAGCGGGTTCTGGACGAGCATCCGCATCTGACGCTGACGGGGCTTTACAATGTGCTGGAGCGGTTGAAGGCGGGGGCGAGGCCGGATGAGTTGAACGAGAAGGAGCGGCGCATTTTTGATGATGGGCTGGTGCTGATCATCAAGGAGTTGCATGAGCGGCTGGATGCGGCGGTGGCGGATGCCTACGGCTGGCCTGTCGATCTGGCGGAAGAAGAGGTGCTCGCGCGGCTGGTGGCGCTCAACAAGGAGCGGGCCAAGGAAGAGAAACGCGGTCTGGTGCGCTGGCTGCGGTCGGATTATCAGATCCCCCGCTTCGGCTCCGACAAGGAAAAGGCCGAGCAGATCGAGGCTGATTTTGGCGAGGCGGCGGTGGCCAAACCCGGGCCAAAGCCGAGTTTTCCGACCGACGAGCGAGACCAGACGCCCGCCGTTCTGCACCAGCTTATGGACGCGGAAGGACCTGTCGATGCTGCCACAATTGCCAGCAGCTTCAAGCAGGGTCGCAAGTGTTTGGGGGCCGTGCAAGCGGTGCTGAACGCCCTGTCTCGCATGGGGTTAGTGTCGACGGTGGATGGGAAGCGCTTCGCGTGGCGGCGGGTGGCTTAGACCGTTGCTCCCTTGAACGGGGAAACGCGCTGAGGCTTTAGGTCTCGATTTTCTCGACCACCAAGGTTCGGCCATGGGCGGAGGCGATGCGAACGCGGGTGCCGGCGGGCAGGTCATCGCCTTGCACCGGCCACCAGGTATCATCCAGCCGGATGCGGCCACGCGCTTCGGCAATGGGTTCCTGCAAGGTCGCGGTTCGGCCGATAAGGCTGGCTTCACGCTGGTTGAGGAAGGGCTCGTCGGTCTTGGCGTGATCGCGGCCGTAATAGCGGCGACCCAGAATGGCGAAAGCAACCGACAGCACGGCAAACAGTAGCAGCTGGACGTGCCAGCTCCATAGTGCCGTATCCCACAGCGCCAGCGAGATGGCGCCGATGACGAGGGCGGCGGCACCGATCCAGATCAGGAACACGCCGGGGGCGACGAGTTCTGCGGCCAGAAGGATGGCTGCGAGGATCCACCAGCTCCACGGCCCCAGATCGATGACGAGCCTTGCGATCATCTCATCTCTCCGAGGACGGGCCGAACGGATTGTTGGGTATGGTCACGCTGATGGTATTGGCTGTCGGGCGGCTGGAAGACGGCGGAACGGAGCTGCGCTGGCGTGCCGGGGCCGGTGTTTCGGGTGCAGCGGCGGCGTCACTGTTCTTGCCGAACACGTCCTTGGCGATGGCACCGATGCCGCCGAGCGAGCCGATCAGCGACGACGCCTCCATCGGCATCAGCACGATCTTGGAGTTCTTCGCGGTGCCGATGGCGGCCATGGCCTCGGTGTATTTCTGGGCGATGAAGTAGTTGATGGCGTGGATATCACCGGCCGCGATGGCTTCAGACACCATGCGGGTGGCGTTGGCTTCCGCTTCGGCCAGACGTTCACGCGCTTCGGCATCGCGGAAGGCGGCTTCGCGCTGGCCCTCGGCCTCGAGAATGGCAGATTGCTTGGCACCTTCGGCGCGCAGGATCTGCGCGTTCCGGGCGCCCTCAGCTTCCAGAACCTGGGCGCGCTTTTCGCGCTCGGCCTTCATCTGGCGGGCCATGGAATCCACCAGATCCTTCGGTGGCGCGATATCCTTGATCTCGATGCGGGTGACCTTGATGCCCCAGGGGCCGACGGCTTCATCGACCACGCGCAGCAGGCGATCATTGATGGCATCGCGGTTGGACAGGAGCTCGTCCAGATCCATTGAGCCCATAACCGAGCGAATGTTGGTCATGGTCAGGTTCTGGATGGCAAATTGCAGATTGGTAATCTGGTAGGCGGCCTGTGCCGCATTTAGAACCTGATAGAAGGCGACGGCATCTGCCGAAACGCTGGCATTGTCCTTGGTGATGACCTCCTGGGTCGGAATGTCCAGCACCTGTTCCATAACGTTCAGCCTTGCGCCGACGCGTTCGATATAGGGCGTGAGGATGTTGAGGCCGGGCTCCATGGTGCGCGTGTAGCGCCCGAAACGTTCCACCGTGTAGCGATACCCCTGCGGAACCGTCTTGATGCCGGCAAACAGCGTCAGAATGACGAGCCCCACGACGACGATCACGACAATATCGAAACCACCCAGATCAAACATCCCCATCTCCCTCATATGCTGGCAGGTGTCAGAGCAACTCCAGCAAAAGTGTATCGCGGTTTTGCGTCCGGAGTTGCGTTAAGACAAAAGACCGCAGGCTGCGGTTACACCCAGCCCTGCAACTCCCTGCGTACAACCTTTTCGAGAACCCGCATACCCTCTGAACTGTCGTTCAGGCAAGGGATATGGGAAAATTTCTCGCCGCCGTTGTGGTGAAAAATCTCGCCTGCTTCGCCTGCGATTTCTTCAAGGGTTTCCAGACAGTCCGACACAAAGCCCGGATTCATCACCGCGATGCGCTTGACGCCCTCCTTGGCCAGCCGCTCCACCGTCTTGTCGGTATAGGGCTGCAACCATTCTTCCGGTCCGAAGCGGGACTGGAAGGTGATCATGAAACGGTCCTTGTCGAGCCCCAGCTTTTCACGCAGAAGACGACCGGTTTTCATGCACTGGCAATGATAGGGATCGCCTTTCTTGAAGTAGGATTGTGGAATGCCGTGGAAGGAGGCAATGATCTTTTCCGGCTCCCAATCCAGCGTCGCCAGATGCGTTTTCACGGAGTTGGCGAGCGCATCGATATAGGTGTCGTCGTCATGATAGGGCGGCACGGTGCGCAGCGCAGGCTGCCAGCGCTGCTTCATCAGATACTCGAAGGCCTTGTCGTTGACGGTCGCCGTGGTTGCTGCCGCAAACTGCGGATAGAGCGGAAACAGCAGGATTTTTTCACATCCTTGCGCCTTCAGCGCGTCCATGCGTTCGGCAATGCTCGGTTTGCCATAGCGCATGCCCCAATCCACCACCACGTTGGGCAGGTCGGTCAGCATTTTGGCCAGCGCCTCGCCCTGGTTGCGGGTGTAGGTGCGCAGGTAGCTTTCGTTCAGGTCGTGGTTCCAGATTTCCTCATAAGCCTTGCCGACCTTTTGCGGGCGCTTGTTCAGCACGATGCCGTAGAGAATGGGGTACCAGAACAGTCGCGACCACTCGATCACACGCTTGTCGCTGAGGAATTCCGCCAGATACCGGCGCATCGACCTGTAGTCGGTGCCATCGGGCGTGCCGAGATTGACGAGGAGGACACCGACCTTGCCGAAGGCGACCTTCGGGTGGTCTGGCGGGAAATGCGCTGTTTGAAGCGTGGAGTTGTCTGCGATCATGAAATCGTCCTGAACCTGCATTGTTTGCCAAGCCATACGGCTTGATCTGCACCATGGATCATCTTGTAGAGTATCGGTGCGGCAATCTGAATTGAATTCTGCCGGTCGCGACGTGACATTTCAACGCGTAACAGTCTTGGCGCTTTTCCGTGTTGAGTGGACGGAAATGAAAAAAGCCGGCCCGCACCACGGACCGGCTCTCTCGTATGTGTCTGATATCAGTTGGCGGGAACGTTCAGCTCTTCACCGACCTCGATATGGTTCGGACGCTTCAGCGCATTGGCTTCGGCGATCTTCTTCCACTCGGCCCCGTTGCCGTATGTCTCGGTAGCGATTTTCCAAAGGGAGTCACCGCGGGCGACCACGTATTTCGCTGCGTTCGCCGATGTCGTGGTTGCCGGTGCAGCAGGTGCTGCGGCGGCTGGAGTCGTTGCTGTCGCTGGTGCCTGCGCTGTGGTTGCCGGAGCAGGAGTGGCAGGCTTTGCTTCCTTTGGAGGTGCTACATAGTCAGCGGGTGTGACATCCGTCACGCGGCCATCGGTGTAAGGCTTGTAAGGGCTGTGCGAACCGATGTAGGTGGCAACGGCGTCTTCAAGGCTTGGTCCGAAGTCGTAAGCGTTAATGGCCTTGGTCGCAAAGGTCTTGAAGCCGTCGCCGCCGGTGCGGGTGTAATTGTTGGTCACCACGCCATAGGTTTTTTCAGGGTCGAGCTTGACGAAGGTGTCGCCTTCCTTGACCTCGACGGAGACAATGCGGCTCCCTGCTGGCTTGGAGCGGTCGAACGCGTATTTCAGGCCAGCCGTCTGCACGAAGCGGCCAGCGCCTTCCTCGATCTGGCTTGCGCCATTTTCAAGGGCTGCGACGAGATCGACGCCCTTGATCTGGAAGGTCGCGATGGAGTTCTGGAACGGCAGAACCGTCAGCACTTCGCCCATGGTGACGGGACCGGCATCGATGGAGGCACGCAAACCGCCGCCATTCTGGATGGCGATGGTGATGCCCTGATCCTTGACGCGGTCGAGCAGCGCATCCGACACAAGGTTGCCCATGGAGCATTCCTTGACGCGGCAGACTTCGCGCGCGCCTTCGATGGCGGCTTCGCTTGTGCCGATTTCCTTTTGCTTCATCTCTTCCAGCGGAGCGGCGAGTTCTGCCACGCGCTTGGTGAAGGCTTCGTCCGGGGTGACCGATGCGTCGAGCAGCTTGGGCGCGCCGCTGGTGGATTTGACCACGCCGTTGTCGTCGAAGGTGACCGAGAGGTCGCCGAGATATTTGGAATAGGCATAGGCTGTTACGATCGGCACGTCGACGCCGGAAGGGTCCTTGACGAGCGTGGGGTAGGGACCGGCAGCCTTCGGATCGGTGCTCGAAAGCAGCGTGTGGCTGTGACCACCGACGATGACGTCGATACCATCGACCGAGCGCGCGATTTCCTGATCCTTGACATAGCCGACATGGGACAGAAGAACGATCTTGTTGACCCCCTGATCCTGGATGTCCTTGACGGCACCCTTGAGATATTCGATCTCGTCTTCAAACGTCACCTTGTCGCCGGGCGATGAGGTTTCGTTGGTGTCCTTGGCCAGCACGGACACGACGGCGACCTTCTGTCCGCCCATGTCCTTGATGATGTAGCCCTTGAACTTGTCTTTCAGCTCGGAGCCATCGGCAATCTTGGTGTTGCCGGAAATGATGGGGAATTTCACCGCATTGATAAGCTTGAGCAGTTCTGCCGGGCCGTCATCGAATTCGTGGTTGCCGATGGCCATGGCATCGAAGCCGATGCCGTTCATGAACTCTGCCACGGGGCCGCTTTTATACTGGGTGTAGAACAGCGAGCCCTGGAACTGATCACCGGCATCGAGCACGAGAACATTCGCATTGGCACCCAGTTCGGCGCGGCGGGCGTCGATGGCGCTTTTGACGCGGGCGATGCCGCCGAAACATTCTTTCTTGTCAGCTTCCGCCGTGGAGCAGGTGGAGTCGAACTTGTTGATCGCTTCGATGCGCGAATGCAGATCGTTGATGTGGAGAATATTGAGTTGGTAATCGGCCAGAGCCGCACCGGCGGAAAGCGCAACGACCGAGGCGGTCATCAGGCCAAATCTCAAAATTCTGTTCATCGTCGTTTCTCTCCTGTTGTAAGCGAAAAGCTGAAAGGCTCGTCCCGGCCATCATAGCTAGTATGAAAGTGTGTCAGTCATTCAACGATGATGTTTTCATCTCGCAGCATCTGCCGCAAGTAGAATTATGACAGGTTTGCGCAAATAAAAACGCGCGCTGCACGCGCGCGTTGAAAGGAACGCCCTAGAGAGACTTGACGTCGGGATCAGCCCTGACGCGTCAGCGTGAACTGGCTGTTGCTGTCGGTCGTGCAGTTCAGCTGCGAACGGGAAATCATTGCGCAGTTGACGCGGGACTGGGTGTTGCGCACAAGCGATGTCATGTTGATCTCGTAAAGTGTCGGAGACAACGTCACATAAGTACCAGATGCCAGAAGCGTGTTGCTATCCGTCGAGCGGGTTGAGAAAGCGCCCGCCTGGAATGTCGAAACTATACCGTTCTTGTCAACCCAGCGACCGTCCACGGCCGGACCCTGCGGCATGGCGGATGCCATAGGGCGCGGGGATGGCGCATTGGGAGCGCATGAAGAGGCGGCAAATGCGGCCAGAAGCAAGGCTGCGCCTGTCTTGAAATTCATCTCTTTCGTCTCCTGCGATTCTTCCCGATCTACTTTGAAAGACCATGGATGGAAGTTTAATCTAATGCAAGCGAACGACGAGCGCTATGCACCGGTTCCCAGTACGTCTGACAAAAGCAGAGGCGTTGCAAACTGGCACCAGTGCTCGCCAGATGCTAGCCCCGCACCAGAATATTGCGGAACTGCCACGGGTCGCTGGTATCGATATCGTCAGGAAACAGGCCCGGTCTGCCATCGATCGGCGTCCACCCGGTGTAATGTCCTTCGACAGGGCCAAGGTAGCGCTTCTGGATGCCAAGGCAGCGGCGATAGTCGATCTCGTCGGCTTCCACGATCCCGGCTTGCGGGTTTTCCAGCGCCCAGACCATGCCGGACAGAACGGCCGAGGAAACCTGAAGGCCTGTGGCGTTCTGGTTTGGGGCAAGTTGACGCGCCTCTTCCAATGTCAGGCGCGAGCCATACCAATAGGCGTTCTTTTCGTGGCCGTAGAGCAAAACGCCCAGTTCGTCTGCACCATCTGCCAGTTCGTCTTCGGTCAGAACATGCTGAACCGGCTGGGCCGTGCCGCCATTGCCGAACATTTCATAGAGCGAGAGCACCGCATCATTGCAGGGGTGATAGGCGTAGTGGCAGGTCGGTCGGAAATCGACATGGCCGCGCTTGTCGCGCACGGTGAAGTAGTCAGAAATTGAAATCGCTTCATTGTGAGTGACCAGCAGGCCATATTGGGGGCCAAGCGTTGGGCACCATGTGCGCACGCGGGTGGTCGCGCCGGGCTGATCGAGAAAGATGGCGGCCTTGCTGCCTTTCTTTTGTTTCCTTGCGTTTTTCGGCATCCACTTCTCGTGACTGCCCCAGCCCAGTTCCGCTGGCTGCATGCCTTCGGCAATGAAACCTTCGACCGACCATGTGTTCCAGAAGGTGTTGAAGGGCTTCGGTTCCTTTGCGCGTTGCGTATCGCGCTCGGCAATGTGGACGCCCTTGACGCCGAGCGTCTGCATCAGCAGCGCCCAGCCTTCGCGGTCGTCGGCTACCGGTTCTTCGAATTCGAGGCCGGTGTCGTTTGCCAGATTGACCAGCGCCTGTTTGACGAACCACGACACCATGCCGGGGTTGGCACCGCAAGTGGAAACGGCCGTCGTGCCGCCGGGGCGCTTGGCTTTTTCCTTCAACATGGTTTCGCGCAGCGCATAATTCGTGCGCGCTGAATTGTCTGCGTCGGTGTCGAAGTAGAAGCCCGGCCACGGCTCGACCACCGTGTCGATATAGAGCATGCCGTATTTGCGGCAGAGTTTCATCAGATCGACGGAGGAGGCATCGACGGACAGGTTGACGCAAAAGCCCTGGCCTTCGACGTTCTTGATCAGCGGCTTCAAGACATCCTTGTAGTTGTCTTTGCTCAGGTGCGATCGGATGTGGCGGATGTTGCGGCTTTGCAGATACTCGGCAATGTCTTCTCTCGGATCGATGACGACGAGACGCGACATGTCAAATTTGAAATGCCGTTCGATCAACGGAAGCGTGCCGCGTCCGATCGAGCCGAAACCGATCATGATGATGGGACCGGTTATTTCGCCATAGATCGGGTATTCAACGTCCGTCATTCTGTCATTTCCTGTTTGAAGACAAGGCTTAAGCTAGATGATTAGTCCCCAACAATAAAGGGTAGCCGGATGACGGGCGTATGAAGCTTGGTCAAAAGGTAAATCGATATCTGTGCCCAACTCATAAAATCATCCATACAGCTTAGGACTACGCTTTGGGGTGGCACAGGGTATAATAACCTCTGGAAACCCGGCACGACCTTCAGGAGAGCGATATCGTGAGGCAAGAGACTGCCAACCTGGATGGTCTTATCGAGCGTGTCATTGCCTTGCAGGACATGACGCCCGTCTTCATCGCGCTTTTCGACACTGAAGACCGGCTGCGTCACGCCAACCGCGCATTCCGGGAAGCCTTCAATCTGGCCAGCGATGCATTCCCGCCATGGGCCAATATCCTGCGCGATAATTATCATGACCGTAAAGGCCTGATCATAACCACCGCGGATTTCGAGGCGTGGTTACTGTCAGCGCAATCGCGTCGGGGCAAGCTGCCGTTTCGGGGGCTGGAGCTGGACCTGCATGACGGTCGCTGGATCTGGATGACCGAAACGGTTCAGGACGATGGCTGGATGCTGTGCGTGGGCAGCGACATCACCGCGCTCAAGCAAAACCAGCGCAGCCTGCGCCAGGATCGCGACATCGCCATGCGGGCCGCGCAGACGGATGAACTGACTGGAACCGCCAATCGCCGCTTCGTCTTTGCCAAGCTCGATGTCCAGATGGAAAAAGTCCAGAACGGGACGGAATGCCCGTTCGGGCTTTGTGTCATGGATATCGATTTCTTCAAGGTCATCAATGACCGTTTCGGCCATCAGGGCGGCGACACCGTGCTGCGGGACTTCGTCAAGATCGTTCATTCCACCATCCGTCGGTCCGATTGTTTCGGGCGCGTGGGCGGCGAGGAGTTCATGCTGATCATGCCGCGTACCCCCCTGCCGGATTGCGTCGGCATCGTGGAACGATTGCTGGACAAGGTCGCGAGATCCTGTCCATTTCCCGGTGCCGCCGATTTTTCCTACAGCTGTTCGGCGGGGCTATCGCTTTACCGAGCCGGAGAGACGGGTGCCGATCTCTATCAGCGCGTGGATCGTGCGCTGTATGCGGCAAAGCAAAAGGGTCGTGCCCGGGTTGAGTGGGTTCTGGAGTAACGCGTCGATTGCGTCAAACCAACTCTGCCGCAACCAGCCCATGCAGCGAATTGCCAACGAACAGCTTTCGTCCGTTCAGATCCTGTGGTCTCAACGCCTGTCCGCGTGCCCGGCGATCACGGATGAGGTCGGCGCGAAGGACGCCGGGTAAAATGCCACTGTCAAGCGGTGGGGTCAGCAACTGGCCTTCGGCAGCCTCGACAAAAATGCTTGTGGTTGATCCTTCGCAGATTTCGCCGCGTTCATTCAGCAGCAGGACCTCGTCGGCCTCACTTGTCGAGAATTCAGCACGTGCGGCGTCATAGGGTTCGCGGCGCGAGGATTTGTGGCGGTAGAAGGTATCGCTGGAATCCAGCCGTGTCTTTTCCGCGATCTTCACGCGCCAGACGGCATTGAAAGGTAGTGGCACAAAGGGCTCAGCGGCAATGTCGAGTTCGCCTTTGTAGGTCATGACCACCCGCACGGTCATCGGTTCGCTGCCGCCCACGACTGCGTTCAGCGCTTTGACCGTATCGACGGGTGCACGAAAACCCAGCGCATCGGCCGAGCGTAGCAGACGACGCGTATGCTGCTCCAGTCGCTGGAAACCGGTTGTCGGTTCCCAGCGCAGCGTTTCCCGCAAGGTCAGGTCGGCCGGTTTGCGTTTCATGATTGTCGTCCGTCATGCTGTTTACGTAAGGTAAGGCATATGAACCGGCGAAGCTTGCCCGAAATGGGAGCCTCGCCGGATTTCTCCTCGCCTCAGTCCAGTGCCTCCAGCTCATCGATCAGGCCTTCGATCATCGACAGGCCCTTGTTCCAGAAGGACGGATCGGTCGCATCGAGACCGAAGGGCTTGAGCAGCTCCGAATGATGTTTGGTTCCGCCTGCTTTCAGCAGCTCGAAATATTTGTCCTGAAAGCCGCTGTCGGCATTCTGGTAAACGGCGTAGAGCGAGTTGACGAGGCAATCGCCGAAGGCATAGGCGTAGACATAGAAGGGTGAATGGATGAAGTGGGGCACATACGTCCACCAGTTCTCATAGCCTTCCGAAATCCTGATCGCCGGTCCAAGGCTTGTCCGCTGGACTGAAAGCCATAGCTCGCCAATCTGGTCTGCCGTGAGTTCTCCGTCCTTGCGGGCGGTGTGCACCTTGCGCTCGAATTCGTAAAAGGCGATCTGGCGCACGACCGTGTTGATCATGTCTTCGACCTTACGGGCCAGCAGCGCCTTGCGTTCGCGTTTGTCCTTCGTGCCATCCAGCAGTTTGCGGAAGGTCAGCATTTCTCCGAAGACGGACGCCGTTTCGGCCAATGTCAGTGGCGTGGCGCACATCAGCGCACCCTGTCCACCGGCCAGCACCTGATGCACGCCATGGCCCAGTTCGTGGGCAAGCGTCATCACGTCACGCGGTTTACCGAGGTAATTGACCAGAACATAAGGATGCGCCGAGGGCACGGTGGGATGGGCGAAGGCGCCCGGTGCCTTGCCGGGGCGGGCGGGTGCGTCGATCCATTCCTCATCGAAGAAGCGGCGGGCGATATCGGCCATCTCAGGTGCAAAATCGCCATAGGCCGAGAGCACCATGTCCTTTGCGTCGTCCCACGGGATGACGGCGTTCGACGTATCGGGGAGCGGCGCGTTGCGGTCCCAATAGTTCATCTGCTCCATCCCCAGCCACTTGGCCTTCATCTTGTAATAGCGGTGCGACAGGCGCGGGTAGGCCTGTGTCACGGCCTGTGCCAGCGCAGCCACCACCTCGCGCTCGACGCGGTTGGCCAGATGGCGGCTGTCGGCAATGTCTTCGAATTTGCGCCAGCGGTCGGAGATTTCCTTATCCTTGGCGAGTGTGTTGGTGATCAGCGTGAAGACGCGCAGATTGTCCTTGAAGGTGGCGCTGAGTGCCTGCGCGGCCTTTTTGCGGGTTTCCGTGTCCGGCTCCTGCAACAGATTGAGCGTTTCTTCCAGTGCAAGGTTTTTGCCGTCAACGTCAAAGCGCAGCTCCGACATGGTCTCGTCAAACAGCCGGTTGAAGGCGGCGGCGCTGGTCATGGACTTTTCAAGGAACAGCTGCTCCAGACTGTCATCCAGCTGGTGCGGCTTATCCTTGCGAAGGTCGACGAGCCAGGGCTTGTAATGACCGGTCAGCGGATCGTTGGCGATGGCCGCGTCGATCGTCGCGTCGTCGATGCGGTTGAGTTCCAGCGCGAAAAACAACAGGTTCGACGACATCTCGGTCAGCTTCGACTGTGCATCACCGTAAATCTTGCCGTTTGCCGGATTGGAGGTGTCGGAAAAATAGGTAAGGCCTGCGAAGGAGCCGATGCGGCCAAGAAGATCGTCCAGCGCTTCATACTCCTTCAGCGCGGCGCCAAGTCCGTCATCGCCCGAAAGCCTGGCGGCTGCTTCCAGTTTGCCCTTCCATTTCGCCTCGAATGCCTTGGCATCTTTTGCCGCCTTTTCCAGCGCGCCCCTGTATTCGGACGAATCGGCGGAAGGGTAGAGATCGGACAGCTTCCATGTCGGGAGGTCACCGAGGGCTGCGGTGCCTGCTTCCGCCGGCGAAAAGGCGGGCAGGGAGATCGATGTCTTCAAGGTCATGTCGGGCGTTCCTCTTTATCTCTTCGCCAAAGCATATGGGGGCTCTGTTTCCCGTGGCAATGCATAAAATGCAAGCAAATCTCAAAACTGGATGTTCAAGCCTTCCGTGCCACATTCGGTTCAAAGGGTCTGCATGAAGCAGGTCCATAAACCGGAAACCGGAGCCTGACATGACAGCGCAAGTACTCGTTATCGATGACGATCCTGTTCAGCGCCGCCTTTTGAGACAAGCGGTGGAGCGTTATGGACACCATCCCATTCTTGCCGAAAACGGCCGGGTTGGACTGGAGCTGTTGAAACAACACAGCGGCGATATCAGCGTGATCGTTCTTGACCTGATGATGCCGGAGATGGACGGTCTTTCTTTCCTGAAAGCGGTCGGTGAGCTGGGCACGGACGTGCCTGTCATCGTGCAGACAGGGCAGGGCGGCATCGATACTGTGGTGCAGGCCATGCGCGCCGGTGCTTTCGATTTCGTCGTCAAGCCTGTCTCGCCTGAGCGTATCGGCTCGGCGATCGCCAACGCACTCAAGCTCGATCAACGCGAAGCAAAGGCCCGCACGGGCAAGCGCTCGCGCAACCACACCGTCAATTTCAACGACATCGCTTCTGCAAGCCCTGCCATGCTGCGCGTGATCGAACTTGCCCAGCGTGCCGCGCAATCCAATATTCCAGTCGTGCTGGAGGGCGAATCCGGTGTCGGCAAGGAGATGATCGCGCGCGCGGTCCAATCCGGCAGCGACCGGGCGGGTAAGCCTTTCATTACCGTCAATTGCGGCGCCATTCCGCACAATCTCGTCGAGAGCATTCTCTTTGGCCATGAAAAGGGTGCCTTTACCGGTGCCACCGAAAAGCACATGGGCAAATTCATGGAAGCCGATGGCGGCACGCTGTTTCTGGATGAGATCGGCGATCTGCCGCTTGAGGTGCAGGTCAAGCTGTTGCGCGCCGTGCAGCAGGGCGAAATCGAGACCATTGGTTCGGCACGAGTCCAGAAGGTCAATGTGCGGCTGATTTCGGCCACGAACAAGGATCTGATCGAAGAGGTCAAGGAAGGCCGTTTCCGCGAGGATCTTTATTATCGCCTCAACGTCTTTCCTATCACCATTCCCGCATTGCGTCGCCGCAAGGAAGACATTCCCTATCTGGCCCGCGTGTTTGCCGAGCGCTTCTCGATCGAACAGAAACTGCCGCATTCCCTCGGTGTCAGTGCCGGTGCGCTGGCCTTGCTGACGGCCTACGACTGGCCGGGCAATATCCGCCAGCTGGAAAATGCCGTTTTCCGTGCCGTCGTTCTGGCCCAAGGCGATGAATTAACGGAAGCGGATTTTCCGCAAATCGCACTTCAAGTCCCGGAATTTGCCGGCGACGTCGCCGACCACGACACGCCGCATCGCCCGACCGAGCGCTCGCTGCTGGTGGCACCTGCTGTGGAAAACAGAAGCAGTGCCGCAGACATCATGTCGGTGATGGAAGCCATGGCCACGGATGACGAGCGATCTGCAGCCGTGTTCCCCGGTGGCAGCCTGATTGCCTCGACGGATGACAGCGGCGATGTTCGCAAGATCGCCGATATCGAAGAGGAGCTGATTCGGTTTGCGCTGCGGTTCTATCGTGGTCAGATGAGCCAGGTTGCGCGCAAACTCGGGATTGGTCGCTCCACGCTCTACCGGAAGTTGAAGGATTATGGCATTGATCCTGATGATCCGCTGCGGGATGCCGCTTGATGCGGCAGACGAGGCCTAACCGAGCAAATGCGATTTTTGTTAACGCCTGAGCAAGGATATTCGCTTACGGTCTGTAAACCTCTTGTTAGTGGAGCGTTCACTATATAGAGGAAGGTTGCACATGTGTGGCAAATTTGCCATTGTGTCACCGTAATTCAGGTTCATTAGGACAATGTGACGAATTGTCTGCCAGGCGGGGATCAAATTGCCTTATCTGTATCGGAATAGCGCGCTGACCGCCAAGGTTGCGCGCGGCTTGATCAAAGATATATGCACGAAGCTATCGGCACGCGTTGTGACTTGCGCGTGCCTGTTGATGGCCGGTCTACCCGCTATTGGTGTTTCGGCGACAGAAGCTGCTGCCGAAACCCGCAGTCTGAAGCTTTATTATATCCACACCAAAGAAAAAGCCGTCATCACATTCAAGCGAAATGGCAAGTACGACCAGAAGGGTCTGCAGGAGCTGAACCGCTTTCTGCGTGACTGGCGCCGCAATCAACCGACCAAGATGGATCCGCGCCTGTTCGATCTGGTGTGGGAAGTCTATCGCCGTTCCGGTGCCAACGAATATATCAACGTGGTGTCCGCTTTCCGTTCGCCTGAGACCAATGGGATGCTGCGCTCGCGCACCAAGGGTGTTGCCAAGAGCAGCCAGCATACACTCGGCAAGGCCATGGATTTCTATATTCCCGGCGTGAAGCTGGGTCGCCTGCGCGAAATCGCCATGCAGATGCAGATCGGTGGCGTTGGCTTTTATCCGACGTCCGGGTCTCCCTTTGTCCATCTTGATGTCGGCAACGTGCGTGCATGGCCACGCATGAGCCGCCAGGAACTGGTGCGGATTTTCCCCAAGGGCAACACCATTCACCTCCCATCCGACGGCAAGCCCCTGCCAGGTTACGACCAGGCGCTGGCCGATTATCGCAAACGTGTGAGCTCCTCTTCGATCCAGGTTGCCAGCACGGCTGGCGATGGCCCGGCTTCTTCCTCATCGGGTGGCAAACGCAAGACCTTGCTCGCCGCCCTGTTTGGTGGCGGTGATGAGGACGAAGATGCTGAAGGCATTGCAACGCCCGCGCCGACTGCTCGGTCGGCGGCACCCGTTGCTGCTCCTGTAGCGCAAGACGCTGAAGAAGAAGTCGCACCGCCAACGGCTGTGGCTGTTGCCTCTGCTCCCCCGCTACCTGGTGGCGTCAATGCCCCGTTGCCGACTGCCCGTCCAACTTTCCGCAATCAGGAAGGTGCTACCGGACTTGCGACAGCGCTCTACTCTCCAGCGCGTAACGCCGCGCAGGACGCACTTCAGGCGGCAACGACACCAACTCCCATGGCAGCCCCTGCCGAACAGCAGTTCGCCGATCTCGCGCAATATTCCATTCCTGTGCCGACCCTGCTCGGGCCTCGCCGCATGAAGGGTGACGCCGATGGCACAGTCATGGCGGCGCTGGGCTCCGAAAACATGCCGGGCGATGCGCTTGCAGCTCATGTTCCCGTTCCTGCCAACCGTCCAGCTGTTGCGGAAGCCCTGCTTGCCAACGCCAATTCCGAGACGGATGGCCAGGAAGACGAGGCGGAGCAATCATCGCTTTCGCCTGTCGTCGTCGCGGCTCTCGAGCAAAGCGGACAGGATGCTCGTTCGGCCATGATTGCAACGGCAATGCCAAGCGCTGCGCAGTTTCCGGCTTCCCTCACAAGTACCAAGCCGGCTCAAAAGCCTGTCCAGATGGCGAAAGCTGCGCCTGCTTCGACGTCGCAGGACTATGGCGACGAGTTTGACGTGAAGCCAAAGGCCAATACCGGCGGTCTGACTGCTGGCCTTCCTACAAAGGGCGGTCGTCCGAACAAGAAGGATGCTGCCGTCGCCGAAGAGGCGATGGTGAGCGGTGGTCGTTTGACACAGGAAGCCATTTCGGACTGGGCTCTGAGCCAGGACAAGGGCGTGACCGGTCGATCGGTCAAGGCGCCGCGCGTCGTCAACAACCGCATGCTCAGCCACGATATGTCGGCCTCTGCAGCGACGGCCAGCTTCCGCCCCGGTGCAGCAGCGATCGATTCAAGTCGCTTCAGCACCCCTGTGAAGATGCCATAAGGCAGCTGTCGTAACATAAAGATCAGAAGTGCCGCCCGGTGATCTCCTTGGAGACGACCGGGCGGTTTTCGTTTTGGCTGTTTAGGCCGCTTGCTTGCAGCTCTCTTCGAATTTCATTAGAGATTGGCAATAGATCTGCCGATAGTCGTGTTATCGCAATGTCGGGGCAAGATTCGTTGGGTAGACGATTACCATCTGACCAGTAATCGATGGTGTCGCGCGCTCATGACCATAATAGCCAACCTTGCTCCCAAGCAGATTGCCCAACTGTCTACGTCCACGATTGCTGGGCTCAGCAGTGCCGATCTTGGTCAACTCAATTCTGCGCAAATCAAAGCTTTTACATCCAATCAGGTCGGTGCGCTGACGACCACCGTGGTGGCGTCACTTTCCACACAGGCCGTGAGTGCGTTTGCGCCCAAAGCGATCACCGGACTGACCCTGTCGCAGGTCTCCGCGCTTGGAACGACGCAGGTGTCGGGCTTATCGACTGCGCAGATCAATGCGCTGTACGCCAGCCAACTCGACGGGTTTTCCGCACCGCTGATCGAAGCCCTCAACACCGCGCAGGTTTCGGCGCTGAGCAGTCAGCAGGTCGCTGTCCTGTCCGCCGACGACCTCAACAGCTTCACGTCGGAAGAAATCGCCTCCTTAAAGAAGTCCTCCATTCCCGGAATAAAGACATCGGCGCTTGCCGGTCTTGCCACTGACAAGATCACCGCGCTGACCACTGTGCAGGTGGCGGCACTGACATCGGCGCAAATGAAAGCACTGACCTCCGAGCAACTCACGGCGCTGACGGCGGAGCAGTTTTCGGCATTGACCGCAACGCAGATCGCCGGTTTGTCCACGGCGGTGATGAGCACGCTGAACAGCGATAAGCTCGCGGCCCTCAGCACCAAGCAGATTTCTGCCTTGACCACCGGCCAGTTCGAAGCCTTGAGTTCAACGAGCCTCATCGCGCTGAACGAAGGTCAGGTCTCAGGCCTGGGTTCACAGCAGATTTCGACGCTGTCTTCCACCGAGCTCAACAGCTTTACCCCTGCAGAGATCGCGTCGATCAAGAAGGCATCCATTCCCGGTTTATCGACGGTTGCCCTTGCGGGTCTGACCACCGACAGGATCGCAGCCCTGACGTTGACGCAGGTGGCAGCCCTGTCATCGACGCAGATGAAGGCGCTCACATCCGTGCAGCTCTCGGCGTTGACAGCGGACCAGTTCTCCGCGCTGACCACGAAACAGATTGCAGGGCTTTCAACCGAAGTACTCGCCAATCTCAGCAGCGAACGGCTCAGTGCGCTCTCCACAAAGCAGATTACCGCGTTGACCACCGTGCAGTTCGAGGCGTTGAACTCCACCAGCCTTGCCGGGCTCGATGCGCAGCAGGTTGTCGGGTTGGACGCGAAACAGGTCGCAACGCTGTCTGCGGATGAGCTTAACAGTTTCACGGGTGAGGAAATTGCGGCCATCAAGAAGGCAGCGATTGCCGGATTGACCCCTGTTGCCTTGGCTGGACTGTCTACCGACAAGATACCATCGCTGACGACGGCCCAGCTTTCGAGCCTCTCCGCCGAGCAGATGCAGGCGCTCTCGTCGGCGCAGCTATCGGCGCTGACGCAGGACCAGATGAGCGCGTTAGCGGCAAAACAGATCGGCGGCCTTTCGACGGCAGTCATTGCCAGTCTGGACGAGGACGTTTTCGCGGCGTTCAATACAAAGCAGATCGCAGCGCTAACGGCTGCCCAGTTCGAGGCATTAACAAGCTCAAGCATCGAAGCTCTTCAGGAAACCCAGGTGGCGGGGCTGAATTCCAAGCAGGTCGCGACCCTGTCCGCCGCAGAGCTGAATAGTTTCAGCGCCGAAGACATCGCGTCGATCAAGAAAGTCGCCATTGTCGGGTTGACGACCTCGGCGATTGCAGGCCTTTCGACTGATCTCATTCAGGCCTTGACGACGGGTCAGATCGCCGCGCTGTCTACCACGCAGATGAAAGCGCTGACATCCGATCAGTTGGCGGCACTGACACCCGAGCAGTTTGCGGGTCTGACGCCGCGTCAGATCTCCGGATTTTCGACAGCTGCCATCAGCCAGCTGGGCGGCGACAAGTTGGCAGCTATGGGTTCCAAACAGATCGCAGCGCTGACGGCAGCACAGTTTGCCGCTTTGAGTTCGCAAAGTATCGAAGCGCTCACGGATGTGCAGGTTGCGGCGTTGAATGCCCAGCAGGTTGCGACACTGGATGCGAGCGAGCTGAACAGTTTCGAAACGTCCGAAATCGCATCGATCAAGAAATCCGCGCTCGCGGGACTGTCGGTTGCTGCCTTGGGCGGGATGGATGAGGATAAGATCGAATCGTTCACGACGACGCAAATTCAGGCCATGAGCGCCGCACAGGTCAACATCGTGATTGCCGCCTACAAGGACAATTGAAGGCTCAATCCCGCAAGACGAAAAAGGCGCGGTCGAAACACCGCGCCTTTTTCTTTTCAATCCATTTCTGCTTTTCAGATCAGACGCCGCTCTGGCCGTCGGAACCGATATAGGCGATGCGCACCATGTTGGTGGCTCCGGGTGTTCCCAGGGGAACACCGGCCGAAATGATGATGCGGTTGCCGGGTTGGCCGAAGCCTTCGTCCACGACGATGCGGCAGGCGCGGTTGACCATGTCATCCTGGTCGCTGGCGTCGCCCGTGACGACGCAGTGCAGGCCCCAGACGACGGAGAGGCGTCGTGCGGTCTGAACGATCGGCGACAGGGCAATGATTGGAACCTGGGGACGTTCACGCGCGGCGCGCAGACCTGTCGTGCCTGACGACGTGTAGGTCACGATTGCGGTAAGGCCAAGCGTTTCGGCAATCTGGCGGGCGGCCAGCGAAATGGCGTCTGCGCCCGTCGCTTCCGGCTGCGGGCGCTGCGCGTAGATGATGTTGGAATAATATGGGTCCTGCTCCACGGTGCTGGCGATGGATGCCATGGTGGAGACCGCTTCGACAGGGTAATCGCCTGAGGCTGATTCGGCAGACAGCATGATCGCGTCGGCGCCTTCGAACACGGCGGTTGCCACGTCTGAGACTTCGGCGCGTGTCGGAACAGCAGCCGAAATCATCGATTCCAGCATCTGTGTTGCAACGACAACCGGCTTACCGGCCTTGCGACAAGCGCGTGTCAGCTGCTTCTGGATGCCGGGGACGGCTTCCAGCGGCATCTCGACCCCGAGGTCGCCACGCGCGACCATCAGTGCGTCGGAAAGCGCGATGATTTCTTCGATGCGCTCGACAGCCTGCGGCTTTTCGATCTTGGACATGAGCCCGACGCGGTCACCGGCAATCTTGCGCACTTCCACGAGATCTTCAGGGCGTTGCACGAAGGAGAGAGCAACCCAATCGACTTCGTTTGTCTCGAGCACGGCATCGAGATCGACGCGGTCCTTATCGGTCAGAACGCCGACACCGAGCAGGGTGTCCGGCAGGCTGATACCCTTGCGATCGGAAATCTTGGTGCCAGAAATGACGGTCGTCACGATGCTCTTGCCGTCGCATTTTTCAGCGCGCAGGTGCAGCTTGCCATCATCGATCAACAGGCGGTCGCCCGGTTTCACGGCTTCGAGAATTTCAGGATGCGGCAGGAAAACGCGGCTCTTGTCGCCGGGGGCTTCATTGTTGTCGAGCGTAAAGGTCTGGCCTGCCACGAGATCGACCTTCGTGTCAGCAAATTTGCCGACGCGCAGCTTTGGGCCTTGAAGATCGGCCAGAATGCCGATGGGGCGACCAACACGGCTTTCGACCGAGCGAATGCGCTGGATCAGCGTGCGCATCACATCGTGGCTGGCGTGGCTCATATTAATGCGGAAGAGATCGGCACCGGCCAGATGGAGCTTCTCGATCATTGCTTCATCGGAGGATGCTGGGCCGAGAGTTGCAAGGATTTTGACTTTGCGATTACGCTTCATCAGTTCTGACTTTCCTGTGTACCTGGCGTGTCGGAAAGCTGGACCATCCAGCTTCCCTGTCTGCCCGTATCGTATTCCTTGAAACCCATTCGCTGGAAACTACGGGCGTAGCAATCATCCACACCGGTGATCTTGAACTCGTTTTCCGCGACGCACATGTTGACGTCGCCCGTCCATCTGCCGCCACGGGCAGCGTCTTCGGCGTAGAGATAATAGTAGCGCGACTGCAACTCGCCTTCGATCAGCGTGGCACATGTGGAGGCGGGCACCTGCCACCAGCCTTCGCTGATCCAGCCTTCCTGCGCGCGGTAGCCGATAGCTACGCCGACCAGGTTCTGTGTGCTGTTGCAGACACGGAAATCCGCCAATGCCGGCTCTGCGAGAAGAAGCGGTGTTGAGAAGAGGGTGGCAGCGCAGAAAAAGCGGATCGCGCGCCGGAATTTTCGAAGCTTAGCGGAGAATGTCTGTGTCACGGCTTCCATCCGGATTCCATGGTTATAAAATGAGAACACTTCTTGGCGCGGACGCCCAAGAAAGTCAACGCAAGTTCAATCGATTGTATCTGTATGGAATGGATGCGGGGGTACTGCGGATGGCTTTCAGGCCGTTCAAACTTGCGCGTGGCACCGAGCCATGGCATCAAGCGTCTCTCCCTCATCATCGCCAGAAATCCAGAGATGCCCGACTTCCAGCCATATGAAATCATAGAAGGCGATTATGACAAAGGCATGGTTCTCCTTGCCGATCACGCCACCAACCTTCTGCCGCCGGAATACGGTCGTCTGGGGCTTGCCGCAGAGGCGTTTCAACGCCATATCGCGTTCGACATCGGCATTGAAGGCCTGACACGTGATCTTGCGGCACGGCTGGGTGTGCCCGCAGTCATGAGCCGTTTTTCGCGTCTGTTGATCGATCCCAATCGCGGTGAGGACGACCCGACGCTGATCATGAAGATTTCCGATGGCGCGATCATTCCAGGCAATCACCCTATCACGCAGGATGAATGGGACGTGCGGTTGAACGCCTATCACCGCCCCTATCACCGTGCTGTGGGCTCTGTTCTGGAGAAGGTCGCCGAGCAATCGGGAAAAGCGCCTCTGGTCTTTTCCCTGCATTCCTACACGCCGTTCTGGAAGGACGTCGCCCGCCCGTGGCATGCAGCCGTGCTTTGGGACACGGACGATCGGGCCGTCACGCCGCTGATCGCGCATTTGCGGGCGCCGGGCGATATTCTGGTGGGAGACAATGAGCCCTATGACGGTGCGCTGAAGGGTGACACCATGTATCGCCACTGCATGGTCAAGGGCATTCCTCACGCCCTTTTAGAGGTGCGGCAGGACTTGATCGGTGATGATGCCGGAATTGCCGAATGGGCCGCGCGGCTTGCTCCCATTTTTGCCGCAATGAATGATGATCTGACCTTGCACGACTACAAGCAGTTCGCATCGCGGACCGGACCTTACTGACAGGAGAGTGCTGTGAGCGACGTTGACGATACCCGAAACACCGAACTGGAAGCAGCGGCGTTTCGCAGGCTGCTCAAGCACTTGCGAGACCGCAGCGACGTGCAGAACATCGACCTGATGAACCTTGCCGGTTTTTGCCGCAACTGCCTGTCCAACTGGTATGCGGATGCGGCAAAGGACGCTGGTCTGGAGATCAGCAAGGATGCCGCCCGCGAGATCGTCTACGGCATGCCGTATGACGACTGGAAAAAGCTGCATCAGGGCGAAGCCAGCGATGCCCAGAAAGTCGCATTCGAGCAAAACAAGCCGCAGGAATAAAGGGCTTGGACCTGAAACGGCTTGACGTAGCGGCCTGAGACAGGCAGGTCACCAACCTGAAAAATTCGCTGCCACCGCAGCCAGGAGGCCTCCGCCTCGACCACTTTCGAATCACGCGGTTCTCTGTGCAGGGCCCCACGCAAAGGATGACACAATGGACGAAACAGCCACAACCGAAACCGTAGCCGCCGCCGAACTGCGTCAGTTCATCGAGCGCATTGAGCGCCTTGAAGAAGAGAAAGCTGCGATCTCGGGTGATATCAAGGATGTCATGGGCGAAGCAAAGGGCCGTGGCTACGACACCAAGGCCATCCGCACCATCATCCGTCTGCGCAAGAAAGATGCCAACGAGCGCATCGAGGAAGAAACGATTCTACAGACCTATATGGCTGCACTGGGTATGGAATAATCAATATTTGCGAGACGGCACTGTGCTCGTGGCCAGTGCCGTTTTCTATTCTGCGGGTGCGAAAAATGCGTCGATCGCTGCCAGCGCCTGGCTGCGGTAGACATCGCGCTCCAGAAAAAGTTCGTGCCGCGCGCCTGTCACCGGTATGAGTTGCGCCGCGCGGAAGTTGCGCGATAGCTCTTCCTGCCCTGCATAGGGCGAGATCGTATCGCGCATGGGTGCCAGAAGCAGTGTCGGCACCGTGATCTTCGTGAGATGATCCTGGCGCGTCACCCAGGGCATCGTTTTCAGCACTTCGAAAAGCCAGCGTGCCGTCGGAGCGCCGACGAAGAGTTCGGGGTGCTCGATTCCGATCGCAGCGTTGCGGGCAAAGCGGACGGGATCTGACGTGAGCGGATTGTCGTCGAATGAGCGTTCGCGCTGGTCTTTTCCCAATTGCACGCCGCCCAGCCCGATCAGGCTGAGGCTCGTGGCAACCAAACGAATGAACCAAGGGGGCATGGACTGTCCGCTCAGCGATATGAACGGTGCGCTGAGTGCCATGCGCTCGATGCGGTTTGACAGCGATGGCGCGATGGAAAGAGCTGCTAGTCCGCCGGTGGAATGCGCCAGCATGAAGAAGGGCAGGCGCGTATCGGGCAGCACCACATGCTCCAGAAACAGCGCGATATCCTTGCCGTAATCGGAAAAGCGCCGCACATATCCGGCATGGGCCTTCTTCAGCATTCGATCCGAGCCGCCCTGTCCGCGGGTGTCGAAGGTCGCGACCCAAAACCCTTTGGCGGTCAGATCGTTGATCGTCTCGAAATATTTCTCGATGCACTCGTTGCGACCATGCAAAAGAACGATTGTGCCACGCGCCACAGACTGGCTGGAGCGAAAGATCGCATAGCGCAACTTCTTGTTTTTATGACCGGTGAAATAGCCTGCGATGTGGTTTTCGGGCACGGGGTTGCCCTTGGTGGCGTGCAGGATGGCTTCGGTCATGATGGTGGTTCCGACTTGGCACTGAGGTGTTTCAGAACGGGATAAGAGGCGCGCCGCTGCGCGTCAAAGGAAAAGGTGCGCGCCAAAAGAAAAATGCCGGAACCGTCGGTCTTAGCAGTCGCGGTTCCGGCTGAGATGACAGAAGAAGAAGGGACGTTATCCTTCTGCCGCCGGAGATTGCCTCCGATGTCACGATCTCTAGCGCGTTGAAGCTGAACGCTTCGGGAACCACTCGTTCAGATGCGGTTCACAACAATTCCGTGGTTTCCCATCTCTTGAACTTGCCCGAAAGCTTTCCCATCTCTTGATCACGGTCGCCAGAACGGGGCCGTATCCGTCTCTTCACCGCCCAATCGGGGTGAAGACCGCAACCGCAAACAGTCGCTCACAGGAGGACACCATGCGTCACGTTGATTTTTCCCCGCTTTACCGCTCCACAGTCGGTTTCGACCGCCTTTTCTCCATGCTCGATGGTCTTGGCCAGCCGGAACAGGCGCAAGCCTACCCGCCCTATAACATAGAGCGCACCGGCGAGAACACGTACCGGATCACCATGGCCGTGGCCGGGTTCGATGAAAACGAACTCAGCATCGAATCGCGCGCCAATGTGCTCACCGTCAAGGCTGAAAAGGCTGATGAGACCAAGGACAGCGAAGGCGAATTCCTCTATCGCGGCATTGCCAAACGCGCCTTCGAGCGTCGCTTCCAGCTTGCCGATCACGTTGAGGTCCAGAACGCTTCCATGAAGAACGGTTTGTTGCACATCGATCTGTTCCGAAACATTCCCGAAGCCATGAAACCACGTCGCATCGCGATTGTTTCAGACGTTACGGACGAGCCAAGGCAGATCGAAGCACAGGTTACACCTGCCCAGGTCAACTAAACCTGTTGCATAGGTTCTGACGAAACGGCCCTCATTGCAGGGCCGTTTTTGTTTGTTCTGGCGCAAGCACGACCTCGGCGGTTTTTTGCTGTCCGATTTGCTGGGCCTTGCGGGCGTAGCGTTGAGCGATCACCGCGCAGGCCATCAACTGGATCTGGTGAAACAGCATCAAGGGCAAAACGATTGCGCCGATGCTCTGGCCCGCAAAGATCGCGCCTGCCATGGGCACGCCGCTCGCCAGGCTCTTCTTGGAACCGCAGAAGGTGATGGTGATCTCGTCTTCCTTCTTGAAGCCCAGCAGGCGACTGCCGAACATGGTGATGCACAGGACGAGAGCCAGCAGAGCAATGTCGATGCCGATGACGACGCCGATGTCTCGCAAGGTGAACTGGTGCCAGATGCCTTCGATGACGGCTTCGCTGAAGGCGAGATAAACGACCATCAGGATCGATCCCCGGTCGACAGGGGCCAGCAGCGTCTTGCGGGCTCTGATCCAGTCGCCAATCCACGGCTGCAGGATTTGGCCCAAAATGAAGGGTGCCAGCAATTGCAGGAAAATCTGGCCGAAAGCCCCGAGCGAGAAGCCGCCGCCATGGCCGCCCACTGTAAATAGAAAGCCGACGAGCAGCGGCGTCAAGAACATGCCGAATATATTCGATGCGGACGCCGCACAGATGGCCGCTGGAACGTTCCCGCCCGCCATGGAGGTGAAGGCGATGGAGGACTGCACGGTTGACGGCAGCACGCAGAGGAACAGGACGCCCATATAAAGCGGAGCGGGGAGGATACTTTGCGGAATGTAGCCCAACCCCACGCCGATCAATGGAAACAGGCCGAAGCTCACGAGCAGAATCACGATGTGCAGACGCCAGTGCAAGACACCGGCAATCACCACATCGCGCGACAATCTCGCGCCGTGAAGAAAGAAAAGAAAAGCGATCGCGCATTTCGTGACGATGCCGAAATACTCTGCTGCTTGTCCGCTGACGGGAAGGAGGGAGGCGATAATGACGGTGGCGACCAGCATCATGGTGAAGCGGTCGGGCAGGAAGCGGCTCATGATAGCGTGCTTTCGTGTTTCCGGTTTTTCGTTGAATTGGTCCGCACTATCACTCATCATGAAAGCAGATGCAAAAACTAACAGTTATCGTAATGTGAGATAACAATGCTCAATCTTCAGCACCTTGCCAGCTTTGTAACACTGGAACAGACCATGAGTTTCACCCATGCCGCCGAACGGTTGGGCATTGGTCAATCGACGCTCAGTCAGCATATTCAGCGGCTGGAGGCGTTTCTCGGCCAACGTCTGATCGCGCGTGACACTCACCGGGTCCGCCTGACGCCCGAGGGCGAGGCGCTGCTGGGGTACGCGCGCAACATGCTCGATATCAACAACAAGGTTGCTGCTCTCTTCGGGGAAAGCAAGCTGCGTGGCCGCCTGCGCCTCGGCGTCTCCGAAGATTTTGTCGCCAGCCGCCTGACGGTCATTCTGGAGGAGTTCACGCGGCTTTATCCGCTGGTCGATCTGGAATTGACGGTGGCGCTGAGCGGCGCTCTCTACGAAATGCAGGATAATGGTGAGCTGGATGTGGTGCTCGCCAAGCGGCGGCTGGGTGATCAGCTCGGCCACTTCCTGTACCGGGAACCGCTGGTTTGGTTGGCGAAAGACCCGGATGCCGTGTTGTCGCGCGAAAACGCTCTGCCGCTGATCGCTTTTCCAGCGCCCAGCATTACCCGCAAGGCAGCGCAGGAAGCGCTCGACCGCGCCGGTGTCGCCTGGCGCATCGTCTGCACCTGCGCCAGTCTTAGCGGCCTGGCGGCTGCCACTCGCGCCGGTATGGGGGTTCTCGTCCAGCCCCGTAGTATGGCGCCATCGGGATTGCGGGAACTGCCAAAGGGTGCGCTACCCGCATTGGAAGACGTGGAATTCGTGCTTCAACCGCGAAAAGGAGCAGATGCGGAACTGGTTGAGGCCTTATCCAAGCTGGTCATGGCGAAAGGTATGGTGCAGGGGAGTTTTGTTTGAGTTTCCGTTCGTCATTCCAGCCTTGTTTGCTGAAATGACGAACGTTGCCAAGCCCATTGACATTATCCTCGGCCTGTCCCGAGGATCCGATCCCGTTGCCAAAACCGAAAGTGGATAGATCCTCGGGTCAAGCCCGAGGATGACGTATGGAGCGTGGGTGTCCGCCCATCGGCCACCAAATCGGCGTCAAGCCGCGCCACAAATCCGCAGGAAATCGTCTACGTCGTTTTCCAGCGTTGCAAAGCTTGTGACGAGGCGGATGAGTTGTTCGTTGTCGCCAACGGGTTCCGGCATATCGTGCGGGACGGGCCAGTCGTAGAAGCTGGCACCGGCTTCTTTGGCAGCCTTCGCCTTGTCCTTGTTTAGCACCACGAAAAGCTCATTGGATTGGGTGGGCCAAGCCAGCCGTGCGCTGTTGGAGGCGGACAGTCCTTCGCGCAGACGCGTTGCCATGGCGTTGGCGTGGGTGGCGAGTTCCAGCCACAGACCGTCCGTGAAATAAGCGTCGAATTGGGCAGCCATGAAACGGGTCTTCGAGAAAAGCTGGGCGGAGCGCTTCCGGATGAAGGGCAGGTCTTCTGCCGTTTTGGGGTCCATGTAAACAATGGCTTCCGCGCACCAGCAGCCATTCTTGGTGGCGCCAAAGGACAGGATGTCCACGCCGCGCTTCCATGTCATCTCGGCCGGCGTCGTGTCCAGCGCGATCAGCGCGTTGCCGAACCGTGCGCCGTCCATATGAAGCGGCACGCCAGCATTTTTGGCGATCTTTGAAATGGCATCAATTTCATCAAGCTCGTAGACCGTGCCCTGTTCCGTTGCCTGTGTGACCGTGACCAGCATGGGCTGGCCCTGATGGATGGAGCCGGGTGGAAAGCGGCCAATGGCGGCTTCCAGGTTCTTCGGCAGCATCTTGCCATTGGGGCCAGCGACCGGCATCAGGCGCGAGGCATTGGAAAAGTAGACCGGCGCGCCGCACTCGTCCTCAATGACGTGTGCTTCGGAATGGCAAAACGCGATGCCGCCGGGGCGGGCGACACTGGCCATGGCAAGAGAATTAGCGGCAGTTCCAGTGCCAACGAAGAAGACGGCGACCTCACGCTCGAAAATTTCGTTGAAGCGCTTTTCGATGGCGCGGTCCAGTTCGCTGGTGCCGTAGGCTGCGGCGAAACGGGTGGATTCCTTCATCAGCCGCTCATTGATGGCGGGGTGGGCGCCTGCCCAATTGTCGGAAGCAAAAAACATGGGTCTGCACTTTCGATGAGTTGATGATGTCGGGAGTGGCTGGTCTGCCAAACGATTGTCGTTTTATGGTCTTATCCTTGGGAACGCAAATCGGACAATGAAAGCAACGATTTCGCTTCGTTGTCGGAAGAAAATTGCGCCAGGAATCTCGGGCGAGACATTTACCGTCATTTCGTCTGTTTATAAAATGTTGGCATGGACTTGCAGAGTCCGAGTGTTTCTGTCAAAATCTCACCAGAATTAAGACAGTATTGCTGTCCTAAATTGACAGGCGGACGCAAGGCCACTATCGGAAACGGTGAGGTGGCTGAGCTTCCGCCTCTTCGCGTGAAGCCATGCAACCTGTTGCAGGAGGGACGAAAAATGACAATCAAGCTGGAAGGCGAAAACGCCACTGCTACCTTGACCAATGACTGTCCGACGGACGTGCGGCCGAAAGCTGGCGCGCGCGCGACGATTGGTGGTCTGCCTCCCAAGCAGGGTCTTTACGATCCGCGCAACGAGCATGATGCCTGCGGCGTCGGCTTCGTGGCGCATATGAAGGGCCAGAAGTCGCACCAGATCGTCAAGGATGGCCTGTTCATTCTCGAAAACCTGACCCATCGTGGTGCCGTCGGCGCCGACCCGTTGATGGGTGATGGCGCGGGCATTCTGGTGCAAATCCCCGACAAGTTCTTCCGCGAGGAAATGGCGCTTCAGGGCGTGACATTGCCGAAGGCTGGCGAATACGCCGTTGGCCACATCTTCATGTCGCGCGACGCAGCTCAGATCGAGCACTACAAGAAGGTCATCATCGATGTCGTCGCCGATGCGGGACAGCAGTTCCTCGGCTTCCGCGATGTGCCTGTCGATAACTCCTCCCTGTCGGAGGCGCCCGAGATTGCCGCGACAGAGCCGCACCACGTGCAGGTCTTCATCGGCGCTGGCCGTGATGCCGCCACCAATGCCGATTTCGAGCGTCAGCTGTTTCTGATCCGCAAGGTCATTTCTAACACCATCTACGATGCGGGTGGCGGCAAGGAAGCACAGGATTTCTACCCCGTTTCGCTGTCTTCCTCGACCATCGTCTACAAGGGCATGTTCCTGGCCTATCAGGTCGGTGCCTATTACAAGGACTTGGCTGACCCGCGCTTTGAAAGTGCGGTTGCCCTCGTTCACCAGCGTTTCTCGACCAACACCTTCCCATCGTGGAAGCTGGCGCACCCGTACCGCATGGTTGCCCATAATGGTGAAATCAACACGCTGCGCGGCAACGTCAACTGGATGGCGGCGCGTCAGGCCTCTGTCGCATCGCCGCTGTTTGGTGAGGACATCTCCAAGCTCTGGCCGATTTCCTATGAGGGCCAGTCCGACACGGCCTGCTTCGACAACGCGCTCGAATTCCTCGTGCGTGGCGGTTACTCCATGGCACATGCCGTGATGATGCTGATCCCGGAAGCGTGGGCGGGCAACCAGTCCATGTCGCCGGAACGCAAGGCATTCTACGAATACCACGCAGCGCTGATGGAGCCATGGGATGGCCCTGCAGCCGTCGCCTTCACCGATGGTAAGCAGATCGGCGCGACGCTCGACCGCAACGGTCTGCGTCCCGCCCGCTATCTCGTGACCGATGACGACCGCATCATCATGGCATCCGAAGCGGGTACATTGCCGGTGCCGGAAGAGCGCATCATCAAGAAGTGGCGTTTGCAGCCCGGCAAGATGCTGCTGATCGATATGGAAAAGGGCGCGATCATCTCCGATGAGGACGTGAAGCGTGAACTTGCGACCAAGCACCCTTACCGGACGTGGCTGGATCGCACCCAGCTGATCCTCGAAGACCTGAAGCCTGTCGAGCCGCGCGCCTTGCGTCGTGACGTCTCGCTTCTGGATCGTCAGCAGGCATTCGGCTACACCAGCGAAGACACCAAGCTTCTGATGTCGCCCATGGCGACGACCGGTCAGGAAGCCATCGGCTCGATGGGCACGGATACGCCGATTTCGGCCATGTCGTCGAAGTCGAAGCTTCTCTATACATACTTCAAGCAGAACTTTGCGCAGGTCACCAACCCGCCCATCGACCCGATCCGCGAAGAGCTGGTGATGAGCCTCGTCTCCTTCATCGGTCCACGTCCGAACATCCTCGACCATGAAGGTGCGGCCCGCGCCAAACGTCTGGAAGTGCGCCAGCCTATCCTGACCAATGGCGATCTGGAAAAGATCCGCTCCATTGGTCACACGGAAGACCGCTTCGACACAAAGACGCTGGACTTTACCTATGCCGTCGAGCGTGGTGCCGAAGGCATGCCTGAGATGCTCGACCGCCTGTGCGAGCGTGCGGAATCGGCTGTTCGTGGCGGCTACAACATCATCGTTCTCTCCGATCGTCAGCTGGGACCGGATCGCATCGCCATTCCTGCGTTGCTGGCAACGGCTGCCGTCCATCACCACCTGATCCGCAAGGGTCTGCGCACCTCTGTTGGTCTCGTTGTCGAAACCGGCGAGCCGCGCGAAATCCACCATTTCTGCCTGCTGGCCGGTTATGGTGCCGAAGCGATCAACCCGTATCTTGCTTTCGATACGTTGCTGGACATGCACAAGCACAATGCCTTTCCAAAGGAAGTGTCTGATGATGAAGTGGTGTACCGCTACATCAAGGCTGTCGGTAAGGGCATCCTGAAGGTCATGTCCAAGATGGGTATTTCCACCTATCAGTCCTATTGCGGTGCGCAGATTTTCGACGCGATCGGCCTGTCATCGGAGTTCATCGAGCAGTATTTCTCCGGCACTGCCACGCAAATTGAAGGCGTTGGCTTGACGGAGATCGCTGAGGAAACCGTATCGCGTCACACCGACGCCTTCGGCAAGGACCCGATCCTCGCCAGCACACTGGATATCGGTGGCGAATATGCCTACCGCATACGCGGCGAGAGCCATGCCTGGAGCCCGGATGCGGTTGCCACCCTGCAGCACGCCGTGCGCGGCAACAGCCAGGAGCGTTACCGCGAGTTTGCCGAAATGGTGAACGACACCAATCTGCGCATGAACACCATTCGCGGTCTGTTCAAGGTGAAGTCTGCAGAGGCGCTGGGCCGCAAGCCTATTGCCATTGATGAGGTCGAGCCTGCCGTCGATATCGTCAAGCGTTTCTCCACCGGCGCCATGTCCTTCGGCTCCATCAGCCGCGAAGCGCATACCACACTGGCCATTGCGATGAACCGCATCGGCGGCAAGTCGAACACAGGTGAGGGTGGTGAAGAGTCCGACCGCTATCTGCCATTGCTCAATGGCAATCCGAACCCCGAACGCTCTGCCATCAAGCAGATCGCATCCGGCCGCTTCGGTGTGACGACGGAATATCTTGTCAATGCCGATATGCTCCAGATCAAGGTCGCGCAGGGTGCCAAGCCCGGCGAAGGCGGTCAGTTGCCCGGCCACAAGGTGGATGCGACAGTTGCCAAGACCCGCCATTCCACCCCGGGCGTTGGCCTTATTTCGCCGCCGCCGCATCACGACATCTACTCCATCGAAGATCTGGCGCAGCTGATCTACGATCTGAAGAACGTCAACCCGGAAGCCGATGTTTCCGTCAAGCTGGTGTCTGAAGTCGGCGTCGGCACGGTTGCCGCCGGTGTTGCCAAGGCACGCGCAGACCATATCACCGTCTCCGGTTTTGATGGCGGCACGGGTGCGTCGCCGCTCACCTCGCTCAAGCATGCCGGTTCCCCATGGGAAATCGGCCTTGCCGAGACCCAGCAGACGCTGGTCATGAACGGCTTGCGTTCGCGTATCGCTTTGCAGGTGGATGGCGGCTTGAAGACGGGTCGTGACGTCATCATCGGCGCTCTCCTAGGCGCAGATGAGTTCGGCTTTGCGACGGCTCCGCTGATTGCTGCCGGTTGCATCATGATGCGCAAGTGCCATCTGAATACCTGCCCCGTGGGCGTCGCGACGCAGGACCCGGTCCTGCGCAAGCGCTTCAAGGGCGCGCCTGAACACGTCATCAACTACTTCTTCTTCGTTGCCGAAGAAGTGCGCGAAATTCTCGCCTCGCTGGGCGTGTCCAAGCTGGACGAGATCATCGGCGCTTCGGAACTGCTCGAAAAGGATGAGATGCTGGCCCACTGGAAGGCCAAGGGGCTCGATTTCAGCCGCATCTTCCACAAGGTCGAAGCACCCAAGGAAGCGACCTACTGGACGCAGCGTCAGAAGCACCCGATCGACGATATTCTCGACCGCAAGCTGATCGAGAAGTCGATGCCGTCGCTTGAAAACCGCGAGCCTGTGGTTTTTGAAGTGCCGATCAAGAATGTGGACCGCTCGGCCGGTGCCATGCTTTCCGGTGCGCTTGCCAAGCGTTGGGGCCATAAGGGTCTCAAGGACGATACGATCCACGTGCTGTTGCGCGGGACGGCAGGCCAGTCGTTTGGTGCCTTCCTTGCCCGTGGCATTACGTTCGATCTGGTGGGTGACGGCAACGACTATGTCGGCAAGGGTCTGTCGGGTGGCCGCATCATCGTGCGTCCGCCGGAAAACTCCCGCATCGCTGCGGAAAACTCGATCATCGTCGGCAACACCGTTCTCTACGGCGCCATCACGGGCGAGTGCTATTTCCGAGGCGTGGCAGGTGAACGCTTCGCTGTGCGCAACTCCGGCGCCATCGCCGTTGTCGAAGGTGTGGGTGACCATGGCTGCGAATATATGACGGGTGGCATCGTGGTGGTGCTGGGTGAAACCGGGCGCAACTTCGCGGCTGGCATGTCCGGTGGCGTGGCCTATGTGCTTGACGAAAAGGGTGACTTCGCCAAGCGCTGCAACATGGCCATGGTCGAGCTGGAGCCGGTTCCGGAAGAAGACGACATGCTGGAAAAGCTGCACCACCACGGCGGCGACCTCATGCACAAGGGACGTGTTGACGTTTCCGAAGACATGACACGCCACGATGAAGAGCGCCTCTACCAGATGATCTCCAACCACTTCCATTACACCAACTCCAACCGCGCCAAGGACATCCTCGACCGCTGGAGCGAGTTCCGCCCGAAATTCCGCAAGGTCATGCCGGTCGAATACCGCCGTGCGCTTGAGGATATGGAACGGATGAAAATGGGCGTGGCTGCGGAGTAGTCCGACGCGTAAAGACACACCACCGACTGATCTTGCTCCTGATCACGGTCGCCGTTCCCACGGCGACCTTTTGGACGGGCAGCGAGATCAGACTTGAGTTTATCGTACTGAGAGCAGCCGTGGGCGGCGCTTAGACGTACTGGGGCCCGACGGGTGCCCTGCTTTGATGTGAGGATATAACATGGGCAAGGTTACAGGTTTTCTGGAGATCGACCGTCAGGTTGGCAAGTATCAGCCGGCGTCGGACCGTATTCGCCATTTCCGGGAATTCACCATTCCCATGTCGGACCCGGAAGTGCAGAAGCAGGCCGCGCGCTGCATGGACTGTGGCATTCCCTATTGCCACGGCCCAACCGGTTGCCCCGTTCACAACCAGATCCCCGACTGGAACGATCTGGTCTATAACAACAACTGGGAAGAGGCGATCCGCAACCTCCACTCCACCAACAACTTCCCGGAATTCACCGGCCGTGTCTGTCCGGCGCCGTGCGAGGAAGCCTGCACGCTGAACCTCGAAGACGCGCCGGTGGCGATCAAGACCGTCGAGCAGGCGATTGCCGACAAGGCCTATGAGCTTGGCTTCATCGTACCGAAGCCTGCGACCATTCACACCGGCAAGAAGGTCGCGATCATCGGCTCCGGTCCTTCAGGGCTCGCTGCTGCCCAGCAGCTCGGTCGCGCCGGTCATGACGTGCATGTCTACGAGCGCGAATCCAAGGCGGGCGGCTTGCTGCGCTATGGTATTCCCGACTTCAAGATGGAGAAGAACTTCATCGACCGCCGCGTCGAGCAGATCAAGGGCGAGGGCGTGACCTTCCATTACGGCGTCAATGTCGGCGTTGACGTGACCGTTGAAACGCTGATAGCGGATCACGATGCCGTGCTTTATTGCGGTGGCTCGGAGACCCCGCGTCCAGCCGGTATCGGCGGCACAGAATTTCACGGCGTACACGATGCCATGCCCTATCTGGTGCAGCAGAACCGCCGCGTCGGTCGCGAAAACATCGACAGCATCGGCTGGCCTTCCGATCCGATCCTCGCCGGTGGCAAGCATGTCGTCGTTGTTGGCGGTGGCGATACGGCGTCGGACTGCGTCGGCACGGCGTTCCGTCAGGGTGCGGTCAAAGTCACCCAGCTCGATATCCGTCCGATGCCGCCGGAAAAGGAAGACAAGCTCGCTGTCTGGCCCTATTGGGCGACCAAGATGCGCACGTCTTCTTCGCAGGCCGAAGGTGCAGCGCGCGAATTTCAGGTCGCTACGCTTGAATTCGTCGGTGATGAAGATGGTGTCCTGACCGGCGTGAAATGCTGCCAGGTGGATGACGCCCGCAAGCCGATTGCCGGGACCGAATTCATCATCAAGGCAGACCTCGCGTTCATCGCCATCGGCTTCTCCGGCCCGTTCACAGACAGCGTCCTCAAGGAACTGGACGGCAAGCTGACGCTGAACACCGACCGCCGTGGTTCCACCAACGTTGTTGCGAATGACAAGGACTACAAGACTTCGGTCGACAAGCTCTGGGTCGCCGGCGACGTCCGCCGCGGCCAGTCCCTCGTCGTCTGGGCCATCCGCGAAGGCCGTCAGGCCGCCCGTGCGATTGATGAGGCGCTGATGGGCGAGACGCTGTTGCCGAGCTGAGGCGGGATCGGTCTAAATATATAGCCTCCGAGGGTTTTGCCTTCGGAGGCTTTTTTTGTTGGTGAGCCATAATCGAGAGATTATTGGTGCGGGGTGAGGCATGGCAGTTCAGCCGCATAAGACCACCGTTTTCTTCGTCTGAAGGAAGGCTCTCAAACGAATCAGCGTTCCGGCCATGCCCATGCTGGAGGCTCGACGTTTGCGACAATCGTTTCGCCATTTTCCTTTTCCAATCCCAGCATCTGCGCACCATGATCGGCAAGGGCATCGACAAGCGCTTTGGCATGACTGACGACGATGACCTGACTGTATGCGCTGGCGGCGGCAATCATTCGTGCGAGCGGTTCAAGCAGACTTGGATGCAGGCTGCCCTCCGGCTCATTTAGGACCATTAACTCCGGTGGTCGCGGCGTATGGAGCACGGTGGCCAGCGCAATATACCGTAAGGTGCCGTCCGAAAGTTCCGATGCATCAAGAGGGCGGTGAAGCCCGCTTTGGCGCATCGAAAGGCGAAACAAGCCATTCGCTGCATCGATCTCAACAGACGATCCAGGGAAGGCATCCTCGATTGTTGCGTCGAAAGCTGGTCCATTGCCGATCTCGCGCACCGTCTGAACGGCTGGAGCCAGATCGGAGCCATCGGATGCCAGTGCGACCGTGCGCGTACCGATGCGGGGAATGCGCGATGGAGCATCACGGTCAGTGCGGAAGTGATCGTAGAAGCGCCATGCTTTCATGCGCTCACGCAGAAGGAGCAATTCAACCGCGTTGGTCGGATCGGCCGCACGCATCATCATCGTTTCGAAGGATGCGAGATCGGTCACGACAGGGCGCAGGCGACCGCTCGAATCCTGCACCAGAACCGATGCGTTGCCGCGTCTTGCGATGGTGTTGTGCCGTGACAGCCTCTCTCCGGCCCACACGGCTTCTGCTTTCACAACCGGATCGTCGCCAAAGAGTGAAGCATCCTCTCGGCTAGCGCCGGGTCCGGGGATGGGAAGACCCAAGTCGATTGCGTAGCCATAGTCATCCGACGCGAAACCGAGGCGAAGCGAAACCGGTCCACGTCCGATGTTTCCCTGCATCGGGGATCGTCCTGAGCGCATGGCGGTCGAATAGCCTGAGCCGCCGGCCCACATCGTCGACCGTAGACCTCCCTCGGCAGCGAGTGAAGCAATCGCCTGACCCTGCGCAACATCCGCGAGGAGATGCAGTGCGCGGTAAAGGCTCGACTTCCCGCTTCCATTCGCACCCGTAACCACGTTCAACCTTTCGAGCGGGAGCACGAGACTGCGAAGTGAACGGTAGCCGGATACGGCAAGAGTTATAAGTGCCATGAAGGATGTGTAGCACAGGCAAAGCCTTGTTGCACGGGAGAACGATCGAGTTGCTTCTTCTTTGGAAACAAACGGTTACGCCAACAGAAGAGTTTAGCCATTTATTTTGCCCACGACAATTCAACGGCGAAAGCTCATCGACTTGGCACTGACGTCACCGCCTACTTCGCCGCCGTTTCCCCTGGCGCTGGCAGGCGATAATCATCTACGCGGCCCAGCGGTGCTGCGTCCATCAAGCCTTGTTTTGTGAGCCTTTCCCGAGGGGAAGGCACGACTGAGAATTTGGCTGCGGGTTTGTCGCCCAAGAGCACGTCGCCGCCATCGAGGTCTGGGTCGGTCAGGCTGATGGGCTGGGTGCGGACCTGTTGGGCGTCGATGCCCAGGGCTGGTAGCGAGGTGAGGGCTGGCAGGTTGCTGCCGTCGAGTGTCGTGAGGTCAGGACTTGCGCCATCCAGATGGCGCCGCACGAATTTCTCGACGTAGAAGGCGAGCTTCTGCTTGCCGGCCTGCGTCATGCCGATGCCATCGGCTTCGCGCAGACGCGCCTGCTGGCCGTTGACGTCATAGCCGGTGGTCACGAATTTTCCGTTTTCGTCCACGAAGCCATCCCAGACGTCCACGAACTCTCCGCCCGCCTTTTCGATGTGGCTGCGATAAAGGCGGTTGAAGCCGACGAAATCTGCGGTGAGCGATGGCGACTGGAACGCAGGCAGGCCGACCCAGAGAACCGGCACCTGCTGGCGTTTGGCAAGGGTGATCAGCGCATCGATGCGACGCTCATATTCCTTAAACCACAGATCGGTGCCGTATTTCTCTTTCGTGCCGTTGATCTCCATCTGTTGGCGGTCGTTGGAGCCGATCATGATGACGACGGTGGCGGGCTTTGTCTCCGTCAGGAATTGCGGCAGGTTGCCAAACCAGTCATAATAATCCGTGCGCACGAGGCCGGAGGAGCCGTTCGAGCGCACATCGATCGTGATCGCGGGCGAACTCTGGAAGGTGGATACCAGCGCTTCACCCATGTTGCCCGCCAGAAAGTCGCCGATGACGAGAACACGGCGGGCATTTTCAAGCTTGGCCACGGGTGCTGGCTTTTCGGTGCGCATCTGCACCACGGATGGCGTCTTGCGCGGGGCAGAGGGGCGGGTGACTGCGCGGTTGTCGCGCGGTGGCGCGCGTCGCATCCGCTGCTGGTTGGGGTCGGGCGCATACATGCGGTCGTTGCGCCTGTTGGGAGAACCGAACATCATTTCAAACAGAGTGCGGCGTTCACGCATTTCCTGCGCGTCGGCCTTATGCGATGTGACGGGCAGGGATATGACAAGCGCGATCAACACAGCGATGGTCCGCCGCGTCATGCCTGCAAAACGGCCCGCTTTCTTTTTCACCACAGATGAACCTCCCGGACGGGTCCGATTGTTTTTGTTATTCTGGGTCCGCCACAGGCGGGTGTCAATTGCGCAGGGCGCGCAGCAACAGGCGGGAAGGTTCGCCGTCGTTTTCCATGCCCATGCGTTTCTGGATCGCGCTGATGGCAGCTTTCGAGCCGGAGCCGAAGTTGCCGTCCACCTCGCCGTCATAATAGCCGAGTTCTTTCATGCGCGACTGCAATTCGAACTTTTCCTTGACGTCGAGCGTGTTGTCCGGACGCGGCCAGCGCTGCTGCATGCCGCCTGTGCCGGCAATCTCGTCTGCGAGAAGGCCAACGGCAAGCGCATAGCTGTCGGACGCATTGTATCTTTTGATGGTGAAAAAGTTTTTCGTCATCAGGAAGCCGGGGCCGTTGTCGCCACCCTGCATTTTCAGCATGGCGCGGTCTGCGCCGCGCGGAAAGCCCTTGCCGCTGGGGCGGGCAAAGCCGAGCTTCTGCCATTCGGCCATGCTCTTGGTCTGGCCTTCATACCGTGCGCCACCGTTGGGTACGACGGCCTCATAGCCCCAGGTCCGGCCCGGTTCCCAGCCGTTCTTGGCGAGAAGGTTTGCAGCCGTTGCCAGCGCGTCGGGAATGGAGTGCCAGATATCCCGCTTGCCATTGCCGTCAGCATCGACGGCATACAGCAGATAGCTGGTGGGGATGAACTGCGTGTGGCCCATGGCACCGGCCCAGGAGCCGGTCAGTTGTTTTGGCGTCACGTCGCCGTTCTGCAGGATTTTCAGCGCCGCAATCAACTGGTTGCGGGCAAATTTGCCCCGCTTGGGATCGGAATAGGCGAGCGTCGCCAGGGCCTGTGTGATGTTGTGGAGCCGTTCGGGCTTTTCCAGAACCGCGCCGTAGTTTGATTCCATCGACCAGATGGCCAGAATGATGTGCTTGTCCACCTTGAAATTGCGCTCGATCCAATTGAGCGTCGTGGCATGCTTCATCTTCATTTCGCGGCCGATGCGCACCGTATAGGGATTGACGCGGCTATCGACGTAATCCCAGATCTTGGTGGTGAATTCCGGCTGGAAGGTTGCCTTGCGCAGGGCATCCGGGTCGGGCTCGGTCACGCCTGCGAACGCTTTCTGATAGGTCGATTTGGTGATACCTTGCTTGGCAGCGGTGGCATAGAACTGGTTGATCCACTGGCGGAAGCCTGCGTCGGCATTGGCGGTTGCAGGCGCAAGCGCTATTGCAATACCTGCAAATGCGATGCAGCCAAATTTGCAAATTTGGGAGCGGATGGGGGAAAGGGTCAGCTTTTTCATCGGCAGTCTTTCGTTTCTCTCGAATTTCATATCGATTGCGAGATACGCATCGGGCTTAACGATGTCATAGCAACTCAAGGTCAACAAATTCTTTACCATTAACCAAAGGTAACGTCACCTTTACAAAAGTTTGCCACTTTCTTGATAACAAAGTCGTGCGTGCTTAATGACAGTGATGAAATCTCTTAGGAGGGATGTGTGGTAGAACAGAAAAAAATTCGGAAAGCAGTTTTCCCGGTGGCCGGTCTTGGGACGCGTTTCCTGCCTGCAACAAAGGCTGTTCCGAAGGAAATGCTGACCGTGGTCGACAAGCCGGTCATCCAGTATGTGGTGGATGAAGCTGCCGAAGCGGGCATCGAGCACTTCGTGTTCGTGACCGGTCGCGGCAAGGGCGTGATCGAGGACTACTTCGACATCCAGTTCGAACTGGAGCAGATGCTCCGCGAACGCAACAAGAATGCCGAGCTGACACTTCTTGCCGACATTCTGCCCAAGGCAGGGACCGCAAGCTTCACCCGTCAGCAGGTGCCGCTGGGTCTCGGCCATGCGGTCTGGTGCGCCCGCGATATCGTCGGCGACGAGCCCTTTGCGGTTCTTTTGCCCGACATGATCATGCATTCGCAGAAAAGCTGCCTGAAGGGCATGGTCGATCTGTACGACCAGACCGGCGGCAACGTGATTGCGGTTCAGGAATGCGAACCTGATCAGGCGCATAAATACGGCATCGTCGGTGTCGGCGAAACCGTCGGTGAAGGCTTTAAGATCACCGAAATGGTCGAAAAGCCTGCCAAGGGAACGGCTCCGTCTAACTACTACATCAACGGTCGCTACATCCTGCAGCCCGAGATTTTCAACATTCTCGAGAATCAGGAACGCGGTGCAGGCAATGAGATCCAGTTGACGGACGGCATGCTGGCTCTTGCCAAGAGCCAGGAATTTGCCGGTTATCGTTTCAACGGCGAAACATTCGATTGCGGTGCCAAGGATGGCTTCATTCTCGCAAACCTTGCTTTCGCACTGGAACGCGCCGACATTCGCGCATCCATCGAAGAACCTTTGAAGGCAATGGTCAGCAAGCTGAAGTAAGCTTTCTGGCTTCAAATGAAAAATCCCGGCCTCTGTGCCGGGATTTTTTTGTGGCTAACGCTTCAACGTCAGGCCTGCACCGATGCGCCATGTGCTGTTATCGGTCACTGGCGTCGTCTCGTAGCTGATGTCGGTGGTGAAATCGAGATAGCGATTGATGCTCCAGGTCAGTCCCGCACCGATGAGATATTCGGTTTCGTCTCGCAGAGACGATGTCTGATAGTTTCTGCGTTCCAAACCTGCGGTCAACCGCGCCACGAGATCGCGGCGCAACTGCTGCGTCAGCCCGGCGATGAGTTCGCGCGAAACCCAGCCGCCCTGCGCGCCGCCTGCAAAATCCTCGATTGTCGTTCGCAGACCAAGGCTGACATCCGTGCCGCGTTGCGGCGACCAGACGAGGTTGCCATCCAGCGACATGGCATTGACCGCCGACAGTCGGCTGTCGTCATATTCCTTGCGCAGATAGCCGATGGCCGCCTCACCGCGCAGCTTTTCACCCAGATCGATCTGCGTGCCGACCTTTGCTCCATAGCTTTGCGAAGAGCGCTCATAGCCTGTGTTGTCGCGGGTCTGGTCGTAATTTGTCAGCCCCGCAGTTGCTTCCAGAAACGGAACCAGTGCAGGTGACAGCTCATAACCCACGCGAGCGCGAAGTCCTGCACCGTAGCGGTCACGGTCGCTCAGGCTGATGGCCTGGCCGTTGACGCCCTTGGCGTCCGTATAGAGGGTACGCGAGAGATCGAGAGCAGCGAGCGCTTTCAAGATTCCGACATTGCGCTCAACCGACGCGCCAGCGGTAAAGACATGCTCGCCGCCCTGCACGGAGGCGCCGGAGACGGCGTTGGGATCGTTGGTGTCTTCACGGCTGAAGGCGTAACCTGCGGTCAGATTGGCCTGTGTGCCATCGCCCAAATCAAGGCGCAAGTCGGCACCAAGATTTGCGCTCGGCTCTTGCCCGGCACTGCCTCCCCCCAGATTGCGCTGGTATGCCCCGTCGCCGGTGATCGTCAATGCGTGACGCGACCAGTCACTGGTCAGCGTGCCGCGAATGCCTGTCGTCAGATAATTGCGGCTGCTCGATCCACCGGGGAACGTCTTGTTCTCATGGTTTATCGACTGGCTGATGGACGGGCGCAGCGTCATCGTACCGATACGGATGCCCGGTGCCTGGCCGTCATCGGCCTGGATGTTCTGGCCACCATCGACCGTCGGCTCATACGGGTTTTGCGGCTCCTCATAAACCACGGTCGCTTCATCCGGCGGCTCGGAAATGGTCTCGCCGGGCGTAGACGATGGACGAAGGCTGCCAGTTGTCACAGTGTCGGCGGCAGTAGCCGTTCGCGCATCGTCACGCGCCGCACTGTCCGGATCTACGACGGAGAGATTGTTCTGGCCGATGTTGGGGTCGGCGCTGGTCAGCGTTCGCAACGATGTCGCGGCGGCAGGCTGAGACGAGGAGGACTGGGAAAAAGCCGGATAGACCGGGCACAATAGGGTGCACGCCAGCAGCGTTGCAGCTGCTTTCCGCCACGTCACCTGACGTTTTGCGGTGTTCTCATGAACCATACGTGCTCTTACCCATCCAGTTTGAATTCTCAGCCAATCGCAGATACTGCATCTCGATTCCGTCCGCTCTGCCGAAGAATAGGATAAGCCTATGGTTTTCTTGGCAGAATACATGTTTGGAAATGCGTCGTTGAACCGCCATGGTGCCCGTGCCGGGTTATTTTATGGTTAACAGTCTGTGAAAATCGATGACCTGATAAAACGGCGTGGTCATCGATATTGGCCGATAGACATGATTTCTCGAAAGGAGTATCAGTCGCGCCATGATTACGAGAGCTGTCACACTGGTGGAAAATAACGCCGTCGAATCGGCTTTGAGAACCATTTCGATTGAAAAGGGTGGTTTGTCGGCGCTGGAAGACGCCTTGCAAGGGCCCTTGGGCGACGAGTTCTGCCGCGCCATCGACGTTATTGGTAAATCGGGCGGCCGCCTCATTATTACGGGCGTTGGCAAGAGCGGCCATATCGGCTCCAAGCTTGCCGCTACTTTTGCCTCCACCGGAACACCTGCTTTTTTCGTTCATGCGGCTGAAGCCAACCACGGCGATCTGGGCATGATCGGCAGTCATGATGTGGTAATGGCTATTTCCAAAGGCGGAGAGAGTGCGGAACTCCGTAGCATCATCAATTACACGAGGCGATTTTCCATTCCGCTGGTCGCATTGACCTGCGCAAAGCAGGGCTCGCTTGCGAAAGCGTCCGATATCGTGCTTCTCATTCCCGATGAACAGGAAGCCTGCCCGCATGGCCTGGCACCGACGACGTCGACGATGATGCAGCTGGCGCTGGGCGATGCCCTCGCTGTCGCCCTTCTGGAGGCACGCAGCTTTACGGCTGGTGATTTTCGCGTGTTCCATCCGGGTGGAAAACTTGGAGCATCACTCACGCTTGTTGGCGACATCATGCATACGGGCGAGCGTCTGCCGCTCGTCTCCAAGGGGACATCCATGCCCGAAGCTGTCAGCATTCTGGCGCGCAAGCATTTCGGCTGTGTGGCGGTGCTGGATCACGATGGCCGCTTGTGCGGGATTGTGACCGAAGGCGACATGGCGCGTAATCTCACGCGCAACCTGTCAGAACTCAGCGTCGATGAGGTGATGACGACATCGCCGAAGGTAGTGACGAAAAACGTTCTGGCGACGGCTGCTCTCGCCACGCTTGAGAAGCATCATATCGGCGCTCTCATCGTTGTTGATGACGACAACCGTCCCATCGGTCTGGTACACTTCCACGACCTGCTGCGCATCGGCGTCGCATAAGCGTCTCCGAAAAGATCCTTAACTGCGCGTTCCCGCCAATTTCTCCGTAAGGTCGGTGGCTTCCTTCTGCGCGTCCTTGTCTGCCGGGTAGAGCGCCAGATATTGCTCCCAAACCTTCAGCGCCAGCTCATTGCGTTCGTTGCTCTCAAGAATATTGGCAAGGCTGGCGAGCGCCGGGAAATAGCGTGGTTCTTTTTCCAGCGTGCTGTTCAGGTCAGACATGGCCTTGCGTGTATCGCCATCGGAATAATGGACAAGAGCGCGGCGGTACCAGGCCTGTGCGAAGTCGGGTTCAAGATAGATCGCCTGATCCAGAAAATCGTAAGCTGCTGCCTTGCGCTTCTTTTCCGCGGCTTCTTGCGACCACGTCATCAGAAGGTTGATGGTCGCGCTGCCGGAATCCGTCCATTCGCTGACAATTTCGTTGGCGATGACGCGGGCTTTCTGGGCGTCGCGCTCTTTTTTCAAGCTGGAGAACAGATTGTCGATGGAGGTTTTTGGCGCTGCTTCTGGTGCAACCGCTGTCTGTTGCGTGGGCGCGCTGCTTGCCAGCTCGGCAGCCCGTGCTGCGGAAACATGGGCGGAGGGCAGGGGGCTGAGGGTCAAAAACCCGAGGGCGACTGCGAGAAAGGTCTGAAAACGAAATTGGCGCATGCGGTTAACGTAATCCGCCTGCGCCAATTATGGAATTAAATTCTGCAGTCTATCAACAATGTGATCCGTCTCGACCGGACGGGCACGCGTGAAGAGGGTAATCAGCCCTGACGAGCCTTGAAACGTGGGTTCATCTTGTTGATGATGTAGACGCGGCCCTTGCGGCGAACCAGACGGTTATCGCGGTGACGGGCCTTAAGCGCTTTAAGCGAGTTCTTGATTTTCATTTTTCTGGTCCGCAGTTTGGCGTGACGCTTCTTGCCACGCATGTATAAACAATCAAAAACGCGCTACGAGGGCGCGCTTTTTTCGGTTGGCAGGCAAATACCCCGTCAGTCCCAGCCTGTCAACACGCTAAGGCGTATTTTGCCGGGAAAGACTTGGTTTTCCGGGGTTCGTCAGCTGTGTGACATGGCCCATCTTGCGGCCTGCGCGTGCTTCGGTCTTGCCGTAAAGGTGCACGAGGCAATCGTTTTTCGCCAGCCAATGCGGCACCGCGCTGATGTCGTCGCCGATCAGATTTGTCATCACGCAGTCTGAATGGCGCTGCGTCGAGCCGGGGGCAAGACCTGCCACGGCGCGAATGTGCTGCTCGAATTGGGAGACCACACAAGCAGCCTCCGTCCAGTGGCCGGTGTTGTGCACGCGCGGGGCCATCTCGTTTGCCACCAGTGAACCATCCGGCAATACGAAGAATTCGATACCGACCACGCCGATGTAGTCGAGAGCGGCCAGCAGCTTTTCTGCCGATTCCACCGCAACGGTTCTCGCGGCGTCGGAAAGCTGCGCCGGAACTGTCGAGGTGTGGAGAATGCCGCTCAGGTGCACGTTTTCTGCCGGATCGTAACAGGTGACCGTGCCATCCCGAAAGCGGGCTGCGATGATCGAGATTTCGCGCTCGAAGGGTACAAAGCTTTCCAGAATCAGCGGAACGCCGCCCAGTGCGTTGAACGCACCGGCCAGGTCTTCGCCGCCCTTGAATACGCGCTGGCCCTTGCCGTCATAGCCCATTCGGCGGGTCTTCAGGACGCCCTTGCCTGCGAAATCAGACAGCGCGGCTTCAAGGCTCGCCTGATCGTCCACCTGGGCGAAGTCGGCTGTGGGAATACCGCAATCATTGAGGAAGCGTTTTTCCGTCAATCGGTCCTGCGAGGCGCTGAGTGCTTCCGCTGGCGGATAGACGGGAACGGAGGCCGCCAACGTCTGGGCTGCGACGACGGGGACGTTTTCGAACTCGTAAGTCACGACGTCGCAGACATTTGCCAGTTCGGCCAGCGCTTTTTCGTCATCATAGGCAGCGACGATCTGGCGGTTACAGACTTGCGCTGCCGGACAGTCGGCCTGTGGCTCGAGTACGATGGTGCGGAAGTTGAGCCGGGCCGCAGCCATGGCCAGCATGCGTGCAAGCTGACCGCCACCGATGATGCCGATGGTTCCTGATTTGCCGGTCACGTCCAGGCTCATTGCGGGGTGTCCATGGGGTATTCCGCAATCGCGGCCGTCTGGCGCGCGCGGTATTCATCCAGCCGGTCAGCCAGATCCTCGTCGGACAGCGCCAGAACGGATGCTGCCAGAAGGGCTGCGTTGATGGCACCGGCCCGGCCGATGGCGAGCGTGCCGACGGGAATGCCTGCGGGCATCTGGACGATGGAATAGAGGCTGTCCTGACCCGACATGGTTTTCGATTGAACGGGAACACCGAACACCGGAAGCGGGGTCAGGGCTGCTGTCATCCCTGGCAGGTGGGCTGCACCACCGGCACCGGCAATGATGACCTTGAAACCTTCCTCGCGCGCGCCGCTGGCGAAGCTGAACATGCGCTCGGGCGTGCGGTGGGCGGAAATGATGCGGGCTTCATATTCCACATCCAGCGCATCCAGCGTATCGGCTGCGTTTTTCATGGTTTCCCAGTCGGACTGGCTTCCCATGATGATGGCGACGGGCGGTGTCTCTGTGCTCAACGGTCTCTCCGTATCAGGCGATGATGTCGGGGATAATATGGTCTTCGATCTGGGTCATCTTGTCCTTGATGACCAGCTTTTTCTTTTTCATGCGCTGGATCCGCAATGCCTCGCAATTGGTCTGGATCATGGCATTGATCGCGGCATCATAGTCTTCATGCTCCTGGCGAAGTCGCGCAAGCACCAGCCGAACGTCGGCTTGATCCTGATCGGGCATCTCTTGTGGTCCCCATATGATACAGCCGGACCGCCATCCGGCCATTTTGTTTTCAGCTTTCGTGCCTGTACCATTAAATGACGGTAACGGGAAGTTTCCCGTGTCAGCATTTTGCCCCGATATTGCCTTGATTTCTCCTTCGACAACAGCTGCCTTCCGTGTCACATTGGTGTCGTAAACCTGAAACTCCAGCGATGGAGCGCTGGAGGTAGGTTCAACAAGGAAGGACGTGCCGCATGACCATTCAGGCTCATATAGCATCGCTGGAAAAGAAACACGGTGCTCTTGAGGAGGAGCTCGAAACCGTTCTCGCTTCCCCCTCTTCGGATGATAAGCAGATTGTGGATCTAAAACGCAAGAAACTGCGCCTGAAGGACGAAATGCAGAGGCTGCAAGCCTCCACCAAGCATTGATCAAATCATATCTTTGTTGCCTGACGTCAGTATAGTTTACGTCGCAGCCTGAAAGCCCGGCTCTGATTGCTCTCGCGATCAGGGCCTTTTGTTTGTGTAACCGTCTCGCTTCTAAAAAGGCAGCCCGTCCCACAGAAGCTTCAACGCTGCCAGGAACGCCATGCTGTACATCAGCGGATAAAAAATCGCGGGCTTCATGTATTTCACGATTTTTGCCCCCGCGAAGGTTGCGGCCATGGCAACGGGCAACAGTATGGCTGAGGTGGTAAGGTTGTTAACATCCAGTGCACCAAGGGCAAAATAGGGTATGAGCTTGATTGCGTTCATGATCGCAAAGAAGCGAACGCTCATCCCGGTGTAGACTTTCGGGTCCAGTTTCAACGGCAGCACATAAATCTGGAAGGGCGGGCCACCGGCATGTGCAACGAAGCTGGCGTAGCCTGAAAGGCTGGACCAGATGGTCGCTTTCACGGGGCTCTGGGCGTTGGCCGGCGCTTCCTGCCCGCCGCGGGCGGTGCGATAAGCCTCGAAGAAATAGCGGATCACGAAGATGATGGTGACGCTTGCCACTACAAGGCGCATCGCATCGGCCGAAATCATGCTGGACATCGCCCATCCGAGCGTAATTCCTGCAATCGCCCCAGGCAGCATGAGCAGCAGGGTCTGGCGGTGATTGTATTTGCGCCAAGCCATCAGTGCGACCAAATCCATGACCACGAGGATCGGCAAAAAGATCGCGGCGGCCTGAACCGGCGGCACGGCCAGCGCCATCAAAGGCACACCCATCAATGCCAAAGCGCCGCCCAGCCCGCCCTTGGAAAGGCCGACGAGGATGACTGCCGGGATGGCGACGAGGAAAAAATGGAAATCGGTCAGCATGGATGGACGGTTGATCCTTTCGTCAGTCCGGTTTATCGGAAGTATCTCATGAAAACGAGTGCAGATAACGCAGGAAGCGTCCCGTCTGCGGAAAATGGAAAAACCGATGACTGCACCCAAAGACCGCTGCCGACTCGTTCTGATCGTTCCTGCGCACGACGACGCCGATCACCAAGCCAGGACCTTGGAGGATGCATTGCGCGGCGGCGACGTGGCCTCCGTCATCATTCCGCAATACGGTCTCGATGATGCGACCTTCCAGAAGCTCGCCGAAACTTTGGTGCCGATCGTTCAGGAAGCGGGTGCCGCAGCGCTTGTGGCGGGCGATAGCCGGACGGCCAGTCGCGTCAAGGCCGATGGTCTGCACGTCAATGGCGGTGCTGAAGCCCTGTCCGAAGCCGTCGAGAGTTTTTCGCCAAAGCTCATCGTTGGCGGCGGTAATGCCGATGACCGTCACAAGGCGCTGGAGCAGGGTGAAAGCAACCCGGATTACATGTTCTTCGGCAAGCTGGACGGCGATATCAAGCCGGAAGCGCATCCGAAAAATGTGGCGCTGGGCGAATGGTGGGCCTCGATGATCGAAATCCCGGCCGTCGTCATGGGCGGTTCGGATGTCGCTTCGGTGGTTGCCGTTGCCGAAAGCGGCGTCGAATTTGTGGCGCTGCGCAACGCGGTTTTTGGCCATGCTGGCGGTGTGGCTCAGGCCGTTGCCGAAGCGAATGCGTTGCTTGACGAAAAAGCGCCACGGTTTGGCGGTTGATACAGGCGATGATCGCTCGTTTCCTTCGTTTGCAACCGTCTGTTTTGGCTCTCGCGCTGGCTTGCGCCTCCATCTCGCATGGCGTTTTTGCGCAAGATCCGACCACGGCCCCGGCCCAGCCACAGGCCGATTTATTGCCGGGTGTCGGAGCCAACGCGCCGCAGCCTGACGTGACGCCGACGGATGGGGATACGGATTTTGGGCCTGCCAAGGCCGGTGCGCCCGAGATTCTGTCGCGTCCATCCGATCCGAATGCCGATCCGATCCGCAAGGGCCGCGTCGGTACGAGCGACCAGAAGGATCTGCAGCCGTCCGAAGGTGTGAACGTTTACCAGCGTATGGGCGCCGATCTTCCGGCACTTCCGCCGGAAAAGAAATTTCTGGGCAAGGTCGATGAAGCCTTTGGTCACTATCAGCGCGGCGAATATGTTCAGGCACTGTCGAAAGCGCTGACCCGCGCCCAGGCGGGCGACGCGGCGGCGCAGACGCTGGTTGCCGAAATGATGTCCCGTGGGTTCGGTATTGCGCGCGACGAAAAGACCGCTGCCTTCTGGTACGAGCAGGCTGCCAAGGGTGGCGATGCGGTCGCCATGTTCAAATATGCCCTGCTGCTGATAGACGGCAAAATCGTCAAGCACGACAAGACCCTGGCCGACGATTACATGCGCCGCGCTGCACAAGCGGGAAATGGCGAGGCCGAATTCAACTGGGCGCAAATCCTTGTGTCGCAGACGCCCGGGGCCAATGGCTTGCAGGCTGCCCTCCCATTTTATGAAAGATCCGCTGAAAAAGGCATAGCCGACGCGCAATATGCCGTTTCGCAAATCTATTGGAACCTCAAGGACATCCCGGCTGCCAAAAAAGCGAAAGCCCGTGACTGGCTGACGCGTGCGGCAAAAGCCGGCTTCGATACCGCACAGGTTGATCTCGGCGTCTGGTTGATCAACGGCGTGGGCGGCGAGCGCAATTTGGAAGAAGGCTTCCGCTGGCTCTATGGCGCGGCCCAACGCGGCAATGTCGTTGCCCAGAACAAGGTCGCCCATCTCTACATTCAGGCACTTGGGACCAAGCCCAATCCGGTCGAAGCTGCGAAATGGTATGTGCTGTCACGCCGCGCGGGCCTCAAAGACGCAAGTCTGGAGGATTTCTATCTCGGCATCGAAGAGGACCAGCAGAGACAAGCGATCGACGCCGCGAACCGTTTCCGTCCGAGTTGAGTTCCTATCGTCTTTCGGCTTTTTACCTTGAATTCCAGCGCGTTTTGTGGTCTTGAACCGCAAACTTTCAATCAGAAACCGCATTTGCGTGCCTGCCGGAAATTTCGGCTAGCAGGTTCAGCCACCTTTCAGGAACATCGTCATGGCCCGTTCAGCCCTTCTCAACGTCATGGTTCAGGCCGCCCTCAAGGCTGGAAAATCGTTGTCGCGTGACTTCGGTGAAGTGCAGAACCTGCAGGTCTCAGTCAAAGGCCCTGGCGATTTCGTCTCGCAGGCCGATCTCAAGGCTGAGAAGATCGTCCATGACGAGTTGATGAAGGCCCGCCCGACCTACGACTTTCTTGGCGAAGAAGGCGGCGAGGAAAAGGGTTCCGACGGCGCCCATCGCTGGATCGTCGACCCCCTGGACGGAACCACCAACTTTCTGCACGGCATCCCACAGTTTGCCGTCTCCATCGCGCTGGAGCGCAACGGCGAAATTGTTGCCGGCGTGATCTTCAACCCTGCGACAGACGAGCTTTACACCGCCGAGCGTGGCAGCGGCGCGTTTCTTAACGATCGCCGCATTCGTGTCGCCGCACGCAAGCAGATTACCGATTGTGTCGTCAGTTGCGGCGTTCCGCATCTGGGTCGTGGCAATCACGGCAAGTTTCTCGTTGAGCTTCGTCACGCCATGGGTGAGGTCGCTGGCATCCGCCGCTTCGGTGCGGCTTCGCTGGATCTCGCTTATGTTGCGGCTGGTCGTCTTGACGGTTTTTGGGAGGCGGAGCTGGCGCCTTGGGACATGGCCGCTGGTCTCGTTCTGATTCGTGAAGCTGGCGGCTTCGTCAGCGACATGAAGGGCGGACAGGACATTCTCGGGACAGGGAGCGTCGTTGCCGGAAACGAATATATCCAAAAAGCGCTGAGCGAAGTCATCAACCGTCCGATACCAGGGCGTTAATGCTGTCATGTCATCATTCGGGCCTTGAGCCGGAATTCAGCACTGTTACGTTGACTGTGCAAAGTAATGTTGTGCGATCAAGGGGTTGATCGCACCTGTCCGGCATAAGATGCGGGATGACGCAAACGGTCCTCCCCACGGCCCTGTTATCAAGACATCTTGCAAAAACCCTTTGGCCTCCGGCTTTTCACTTCAATTCGTCGTAATTTTCCACTAGCTTCCCGTCATAACAGCGATGACGCGATGCCGAACCGCTTTCAGGCGCGTTTACGCGGACGTCGCGGCAGGTCCAGAGGGAATGAGCATTATGGCGGATACGGAACGGCTCGATGTCGGCGTCGAGAGGTCGGTCACGAAAGAATATCATCATAAGCTGTCGAGCCCCACGCCGTTTTTGTGGACGATGGTCCTCTTCCTCATCATCGTCGCCTTCCTCGCTGCAATCCTCTTTCGGCAGGCGCAAACCGCGTTCATGACCAATCCAGGCCTGAACGGCTTCATTCTCGGCGTTCTGGTTATTGGCATCATTCTGGTGTTCACCCAGATTCTTTCGCTTCGCCCCGAGGTGAGCTGGTTCAACCGGTTTCAGGCGGCTGGCACCGTGGACAAGGCTGGACGAGCGCCAAAGCTGCTGGCTCCCATGCGCTCGGTTCTCGACAGGCGCGCCGAGGTTCGCCTGTCCACCGTCACCCAACGTTCGCTGCTGGATTCGATCGCCACGCGTCTGGACGAATCGCGCGACACATCGCGCTATCTCATCGGTCTCTTGGTCTTTCTCGGTCTGCTCGGCACCTTCTGGGGTTTGATCGGCACCATCGCTGCCATTAGCGACGTCATTCAGGGGCTCGACCCCACAGCGGGTGATACCAACGACATTCTCTCCTCTTTGAAATCGGGTCTGACCGCGCCCCTTTCCGGCATGGGTACGGCGTTCTCGTCCTCGCTGCTGGGTCTGTCCGGCTCGCTCATTCTCGGCTTTCTCGATCTTCAGGCCGGGCGTGCCCAGAACCGGTTTTACACCGAGTTGGAAAACTGGCTGTCGTCCGTGACCGATCCTGGCAATGACGTTGTCGGCGAGGGCCGGCCTGCCGCTTACGGTGCCGTCGGCACCGAACGTTCGCTCGCTGCCATGACCAGCCTTGCCGAGGGTATTCAGGGTCTTGTCAAGAACATGCGCGGTGAACAGCAGATGCTGCGTGACTGGATCGAAGCGCAGCAGGAGGAATCGAAATCCCTGCGCCGTACGCTGGACAGGCTGTCGGCCCGCATCGACGCCGAGCAGAAAAACACCGGCCGCTCCACCCGCCACGATAACGGGAGCGATTGATCATGGCGCTTGGGCGCAATCGCCGTCGCGATCGCAGTGTCGATTATTGGCCGGGCTTCGTTGACGCCCTGTCGACGCTGCTCATGGCCGTCATGTTCCTGCTTACGGTCTTCGTGCTGGCACAATTCATTCTCTCGCGGGAAATTTCCGGCAAGGATGAGGTGCTGAACCGGCTCAACAACCAGATTTCCGAACTCACCGAGTTGCTGGCACTCGAAAAGGGCAGCAAGCAGGACATCGAAGATACGCTGGCCAATCTGCAATCGACATTAGCCGTATCGGAAAGCGAACGCTCGCGGCTGCAATCCTTGCTGGATTCCGGCGCGGGCAACAGTTCCGCCGCCAATGCCCGCGTTGGCCAATTGTCTGGTGAGCTTGAGGACGCACGACAGTCCGGCGCACGTGCCTCGGCGCAGATCGATCTTCTCAACCAGCAGATCGCAGCGCTTCGCGCGCAGATCGCGTCGGTCGAATCCGCCTTGCAGGCGTCCGAAGCAAAAGACACCTCCTCACAGGTCAAGATTGCCGATCTCGGTCGCCGCCTGAATGTGGCGCTTGCGCAGCGCGTGCAGGAACTCAACCGCTATCGCTCGGATTTCTTCGGACGTCTGCGGGAAATCCTCTCGGATCGGGAAAACATCCGTATCGTCGGTGACCGCTTTGTCTTCCAGTCGGAAGTGCTGTTTCCGTCCGGTGGCAATGATCTCAACCCGGACGGTCAGACCGAGATGGCCAAGCTTGCGACTGCCATCATTGATCTCGCAAAGGAAATTCCGCCCGAAATCAATTGGGTGCTGCGCGTGGACGGTCATACCGACAACGTCCAGCTTTCGGGCAATGGCCGTTTCCGAGACAATTGGGAACTCTCGTCAGCACGCGCGACCTCGGTGGTCAAATACCTCGTTTCCAAAGGCGTTCCGGCCAATCGCCTCGTTGCTGCCGGTTTTGGCGAATACCAGCCGCTGGCCGAGGGCGATACACCGGAAGCCCGTTCTCAGAACCGCAGGATCGAGCTGAAACTGACGGAGCGGTGAGGTAGAGGTGCAGCCGCGGGACTGGCTGCCATCTCGGCATAGGTTCGGCGGATAGGGTCGCTTTGCCCTCCAGCAAGGGGATGTACCCTGCCTCTCGTTGCCCAGGTCACGATCACTTTGATTCTTCAACCGGATGCCCTCTCACCCTCACCCGTTGCATCCTTTTGACGTTTGCGTAAAAGTAAATCGATTCTGTCCGGGAGGGGTTGATGGAGCGATTTGACGTTATTGTTGTGGGCGCCGGGCTTGCCGGTCTGGTGGCCGCGATCGAGGCAGCAGAGCGTGGGCTGCGGGTTTGCCTGCTGGATCAGGAAGGCGAGCAGAACCTGGGAGGGCAAGCGTTCTGGTCACTCGGAGGGTTGTTCTTCGTCGACAGCCCGGAGCAGCGTTTCATGCGTATCAGAGACAGTCTCGATCTCGCCCGTCAGGACTGGCTGGGTTCGGCAGCGTTTGACCGGCCTGAAGACCATTGGCCGCGCCTTTGGGCTGAGGCCTATCTGAATTTTGCCGCGGGTGAAAAGCGTGCATGGCTGCATGGGCTTGGCATGCGCTGGTTTCCGGTCGTCGGTTGGGCAGAGCGTGGCGGATCGCACGCCCACGGTCACGGCAATTCCGTGCCGCGCTTTCATGTCACCTGGGGCACCGGCCCCGGCGTCTTGGAGCCCTTCGTGACGAAAGCAAAAGCCCTAGAGGCCGACGGCAAAATTGTCTTCAGATTCCGCCATCAGGTGGATGCGCTTGAAAATACCAATGGTGTGGTCACTGGCATATCCGGGACTGTTCTGGACCATGATCCGGTACGGCGCGGCGAAACCAGCAACCGCGACAGGATTGGCACCTTCCGTGTTGATGCCTCGGCTGTGGTGGTCACATCGGGTGGCATCGGCGGCAATCATGATCTGGTTCGGCAGAACTGGCCGGTGGAGCGGCTGGGCCAACCGCCAGCGGAGATGGTCTGTGGTGTGCCAGCCCATGTGGACGGGCGCATGATCGGCATTACCGAGGCGGCGGGCGGCAAGGTCATCAACCGTGATCGTATGTGGCATTATACCGAGGGCGTGAAAAACCACGACCCGATCTGGCCCAATCATGGCATTCGTATTCTCCCCGGCCCATCGTCCTTCTGGTGCGATGCACGCGGTGATCGCCTGCCTGCCCCTGCCATGCCTGGCTTCGACACGCTGGGAACGCTTAAAATCCTGCGCGAACGGAACAGCGATTACAGCTGGTTCATTCTGACAAAGGCGATCATCAAGAAGGAATTCGCACTATCGGGTTCCGAGCAAAACCCTGACCTGACAGACAAGAATATCCGCTTGCTGCTGAAACGTCTGGGCAAGGAGCCGCCGGGCCCGGTCAAGGCCTTCATGGAGCGTGGCGAAGATTTCGCCGTTCGCGAAACGCTTGAGGATCTTGTGGACGCGATGAACGCCATGACCGGTGAGCGAGCGTTGGATGCCGGTCATATCCGCACTCAGATAGAAGCGCGGGACCGGGAGCTCACCAATGGTTTCAGCAAGGATGCGCAGATCACAGCGATACGCGGTGCGCGCAATTATCTCGGCGACAAGCTGATGCGCACGGCAAAGCCACATCGCCTTCTAGACCCGGCAGCCGGGCCGCTGATTGCGGTGCGCCTGCACATCCTCACCCGCAAGACGCTGGGCGGTCTCCACACCGATCTCCAGGGTCGCGTGCTGGACGGAGCCGGTGCGCCCGTGCCTGGACTTTACGCGGCAGGCGAAGTCGCCGGGTTCGGCGGTGGGGGCATGCACGGCTACAACGCGCTCGAAGGCACATTTCTGGGAGGGTGCCTGTTTTCCGGTAGGGTCGCGGGCAGGAGCGTTGGGAGCTAAAGCGTGTCTCTGTGAATAGGATTCACTGCGACACGCTTTAGCTCTAGGTTTGTCGCTTGTACGTTATCGTTTCATTGAGGACAATGAAATGCGACATGCTTTAGCTCGATTTTACCAGCGGTACGACCGCCTCGCTTCCAGGTGTTTCGAACTGGAGGCGGGCGAGTTTTGCATAGAGGCCACCTTGTCTGGTGAGGCTCTGATGGGTGCCTTCCTCGATGATCCGGCCCTCGTCCATGACCAGGATGCGGTCGGCTTTCAGCACGGTGGCAAGGCGATGGGCGATGACGATGGTGGTGCGTTTGGCTATCAGCTGATCCAGCGCCTTTTGTACCAGTGTCTCGCTTTCGGCATCCAATGCAGAGGTTGCCTCGTCGAGCAGCAGAACGGGCGCATCTCGAAGGATGGCACGCGCAATGGCGATACGCTGACGCTGGCCGCCGGAGAGTGTGACGCCGCGCTCCCCCACGATGGTGTCGTAACCGTTGTCGAGATTGGCGATAAAGCCGTCGGCCTGTGCGGCGATGGCGGCGGTGCGCACCTCTTCACGGGTCGCTGTCGGTTTGCCAAAGGCAATGTTGTCGTGGATGGAAGTCGCAAAGATCGCGACATCCTGCGGTACGATCGCCAGCCGGGAGCGCAGCTCTTCCAGCGTCACCGAGCGTATATCCGTGCCATCGACCGTGATGCGTCCACTTTGTGGATCGTAAAACCGCATCAACAGCGAAAAGATCGTACTTTTGCCGGCGCCGGACGGGCCGACGATGGCAACCGTTTCGCCCGCTGCGACTTTGAGGGACAAATCGGTGACGACAGGTCTGCCTCCGCCTTGTGGGTAATGGAAGCTGACATTTTCGAAGCTCGCTTCACCGCGAGCCGGGGCAGGCAGGGGAACGGGCGTTGCCGGATCCGTGACGGGGGATTTTTCCTGAAGCAATTCAGACAGACGTTCAGCTGCACCGCCGGCCTGCGAAAGCTCACCCCAGACTTCAGAAAGCTGGCCAAGCGAGCTTGCGGCGATAACGGAATAGAGAACGAACTGGCTGAGTGTACCGGCAGAAATCGTGCCGATGAGCACGCCATGCGCGCCATACCACAGGATGGCGACGACGCTGCCGAAGACGAAGCTGATGGCGACAGCCGTCAGCACAGCGCGTGCGCTGATGGCAGAGCGGGCGCCACGGTAGGCTTTCTCGACGGCGTCATTGTAGCGTGAGTTGGCCAGGCTTTCGGCATTGAAGGACTGGATTGTGCGGCTGGCGGAAATGGTTTCGGCGGCAAAGGCAGAGGAAGTCGCCAGCGTATCCTGCGTCGTTCTGGACCGCGAACGCACCGAACGACCGAAGGCGATCAGCGGGAAGACGATGAGGGGGATGGCCAGCAGTGCCAGACCCGAGAGGCTGGGGCTTGTATAGACCATCATCGCCACTCCACCGAGACAGAGCAGGATATTGCGCAGTGCCTGCGACGCAGACGAGCCGAAGGCCGAGCGGATCTGCACCGTGTCGGCGGTCAGGCGCGAGGCCAGTTCACCGGAATGGTTGACGTCGAAAAAGGCCTGGGAGAGCGATGTCAGATGGGCAAACACGTCGCGGCGCAGGTCGGCCACGACCCTTTCGCCGATCGACATGACGTAATAATAGCGCATGGCACTGGCAAGTGCGAGCACGACGGCGATCGCCAGGAGGACGGCGAAATAGCTGTTGATCATCGCGCCATCTGCTCCTTCGAAGCCATGGTCGATGATGCGCCGAACGGCGAGGGGCAGGGCAAGCGTGGTGGCCGACGACAGGACGAGCGCGAAGACGGCAGCCGCCACCAGCCCGCGATATCGCTTCAGATAAGGCAGGAGACTGGCCAGCGGTTTCGGCGTCTTGCGCGCGGACGATTTCTGGTCCTCAATGTCTGCCACGATCTACTCCTGCATCTGCCGGCTTGACGAATGGCTTTTGCCAGCCTGCGGCAAGCTCAGCGTCTTTTGTGTGTCGCCAAGTGTGAAGCCAGGCATCGGCAGGCACTTGTTATCTCGGCGACCTTCATGTATAGGCTCCGCATCGAATTGGGAAGCCATGGCCAAATGGTCTGGAGCTTCATTATTGAATTGGCTCAGTTGACGCAATTGCGGCAAATGGTCCGCACGTTACCAAAGCAGGAAGATTGTCATGAAGGCTGAAATTCATCCCGACTATCACATGATCAAAGTGGTCATGACTGATGGCACAGAATACGAAACACGCTCCACATGGGGTTCTGAGGGTCAGGTCATGAACCTCGAAATCGATCCAACGTCGCACCCGGCATGGACCGGCGGCAACCAGCAGCTGATGGACCGTGGCGGTCGCGTTTCCAAGTTCAACAAGCGCTTTGGCGGCCTCGGCCTCTAATCCTCTTGACTGTCGAGACAGAAAAAACTCCGGAGTGATCCGGGGTTTTTTGTTGTTTGAGATTCGGGAATGATGCCGGCGATCTGAAGGGCAGGGGGCGGGATGTGGACATTGCCGAAACAAAAAAGCAGGCCGAAGCCTGCTTTCCTCATTTTCAGCATCCAGCGCCTTAGTTGCCGGAAAACGCGGTCCGCAGCAGGTTGAGCTGTGCCTGAACGCTGTTCTCGTTATCTGGAACCTTGTTGGCTTCAGACGGACGGTAGATTTCACGATCCAGCAGGGCAACGCGATTCTGGAGACGAAGGGAACGCTCAACCAGATCACGGAAGGATTCAGGCAGGTCGCCCCAGCCCGGTGCGCTACGATCAACGTTGAAGTTATCGAGACGAACCTTGTTCTTCTCGCTCAGAACCTGATCCCGGCTCATTTCGCCATTGTTGACGGCGCGCTGGAGAAGAAGCCAAGAGGCCATCTGCATCAGGCGTGTGGTCAGTCGCATCGACTCTGCCGCGTAGAGAACAGAAGCCATCCGTGGCAATACTTTGGACGCGGCACGTCCGGAACCGTCCAGGTAAGTCGCCGTTTCTTCCACCAAAGTCATTCCCTCAGAATAGAGAGACTTAAACTGGTTGGATGCCGCAGCACGGCCTGCAAAACTTATGGTATTCAAAACCTGTTCTGACATTTTTTCGAATCCTGCTTACGCACCATACTAAGGCAACGGGACTGAGGCTTAATAGTTCCGGCCTCTTTGTATTTTCAGGATGATATCAATAACGCAAATGCGCAAGCTGATTATTAAAGAAAGGTTAATACCCACAGCTTTGGTAATAGTGACGCGAGACAAAAAAAGAGCCGCAAAAGCGGCTCTCAAGGTAAAACAGGGAGAAAAATCAGACCAAATCGCCGATAGGAGAAACTGCCTGAGGTTCAGCAGGACTGAACATGTATAATATTCACTTAAAAAGCTTAATTTTTCGTTAATGGTAAACGGAAATCTGATCCTTTGTGTAACGTTAATAAAACGTTGCTAAAGGGATGAGGATCGAAACAGGCTTTCTGCTGCCTTTCTCCCGGCTGACTTCTTTTCCCGCTCGACCTCCAGACGTTTGATCTCGTCTCGCAAAATATTGATGCGGGCGGTCAGGTCATCGACGGATAAAAGTGCAAGGTCGCCACCGATAACGTGAGTCGTGGCCTGCTGTTTCAACGGTTCATCATCGAAGACGCTCATATTCCAGCTCCTTTTTCCAACTCTGCCTCATCCTCGGGGTATTGCGGTGCACGCGGATCGAGCGAGACGCTTTCCGGTGTAATCTGCGCCATGGCCGTGGTCGAGAAATTGTCTTTCTCTTCTGTTGGCAGCGCCGCACGCTGTCTGGATCTGAACATGGCGTAGGCCGTGATGAGGAGATGCGAGATGGCCGTGACCCAGAACAGGGCATAGGGGCCAAAGGATGTCATGATCGGGCCGCCCAGCGTCGGGCCGATGATGGTGCCGATGCCGTAGAGCAGCAGCAACCCGCCCGACACTTTGACAAAATCTTCCGATGAAGCGTAGTCGTTGGCATGCGCTACGGCGATGGGATAGAGCGCGTTTGCAGTTGCGCCATAGACTGCGATCATGCCGATCAGCACATAGACGTGGCCGGGCTGGACAATCGTGACCGCAAGACCTGCGAGTGCCGCCACACCGGAAAGACCCGCCAGCACATATCGCCGGTCTATCCTGTCGGACAGCTTGCCTGCGGGGAACTGCGCGAGCGCCCCGATGAAAATGGTGACGCTGACCATGATGGCGATGGTCGTCGCATCAAGTCCCGCCCGCGCGCCAAACACCGCGCCCAGCGTTCCGTAGGCGCCATTGGCGATGCCGATGAGCAGAATGCCGATAAAGGAGACCGGCGAGTTTCGGTAAAGCGCCGGTAGATCCAGCTTGACTTTTTTCAGCGGTTTTGGACTTTCGGCTTTTGACAGCATGGCCGGCATAATGGCGACGCAATAGATGATGGCGCAGACCATGAAGAGCGACGTGGTGCTTACATTGCCAAACGGCACGATCAACTGACCCGCGACGACCCCGAACAGCGTGATGGCAATGTAGAGCGAGAAGATCGCCCCACGGCTTTCATTGGTGGCACGCTCGTTCAGCCAGCTCTCGATGATCATCGAGGTGCCTGCGGTGCAGAAACCCGTCAACGCGCGCAGGGCGACCCATGACACGTCGTCGATGAAGAGCCCGGTCAGCAATATGGTCAGGCAGATCAGGGCGACGAAACTGCCGAATGCTCTGATATGACCGGCACGCCGGACGATGGCGGGCGCCACGAAACAACCAACAACGAAGCCTGCGGCCCACGACGTGCCGAGAAAACCAAGCACTTCGTTGGAGTACCCTTCGGCCGATCCTCTGACCGGTAGAAGAAGGCCCTGAAGACCGTTGCCCAGAAACAGAAACAAGGTGCTGGATAAAAGAGCGAATACGGGTAGAAGGTTTCTGCTCATAAGCCACTCTCATGCTAAGCGATTCAAGATGTCAATCTGGGTCGACGACGCGCGAATAGGTTGCCTGTCCTTGGTGAACATTAAAAATGTCCAGCCTGTGACGCTGTTTCAATAAAGCCAAAAGGTTTCGGGATGACGAAGGCAATCGGGCTTTTTCTGCTTTTGGCAATGTGCATCCAGATCATTCGTCCGCTCGGCTTGCCAGGTTTGCGCAAGCGTGGCGATTGCTGGAAGATCGCTGTCTCTGCTTTTGTTATCTGGAGTTTGGTGCTGTTGCTGCGGCCTTGAAGGGGGATTTCGCCCAACTCCACAAACCAAACCGCCCGCAACCAGGTTGCGAGCGGCGGGTTTGACCAGTTTGGTAAAGACGTTGGCTCAAGCGGCTTTTTCGACATCCTGTGTCCAGTTGCCGAGCGCCGCCAGCGAGTTCATTTCAGCACGGTGCTGGAAGGCGCGTTGGCCGGCGGCGACGTTTTCAGCCTTGCCGCCCCAAGCCTTGAGCGCCGTATCCTGAAGTGCGCGACCGTAGGAGAAGGTCAGTGCCCATGGCAGGTCGTAACCTGCATTCATGGCCGAGAGATGCGCGGTTGCTTCTTCCGCCGATTGGCCACCGGACAGGAAGGCAACGCCTGGCACGGCGGATGGCACGGTCGCTTTCAAAACCTTGACGGTCTTTTCTGCCACTTCATCGACAGATGCCTTGCGGGCGTTCTTGCCGTCGATGACCATGTTCGGCTTGAGGATCATGCCTTCGAGGTTGACGCGGGCGTCGTAAAGATCGGTGAATACGGTACGCAGAACCCATTCGGTGACTTCGGCGCAGCGGTCGATGCTGTGGGTGCCGGGTTCACCGTCCATCAGCACTTCAGGCTCAACGATCGGCACGATGCCAGCCTGCTGGCAAAGCGCTGCGTAACGGGCGAGCGCCTGTGAATCCGCCTTGATGGAGCCCCATGTCGGCAGACCGTTACCAATGTTGATGACGCCGCGCCATTTGGCGAAGCGTGCACCGGCATCGTAATATGTCTTCAGACGATCAGCGAGGCCATCGAGGCCTTCGGTGACTGTTTCACCCGGAAAATACGCCTGCGGCTTGGCGCCGGTGTCGACCTTGATACCTGGAATGCTGCCCGCCGCCTTGATGAGGTCAACGAAAAGCGTTCCGTCGGCAGCCTTCTGGAAAAGCGTTTCTTCGTAGAGGATAACGCCGGAGATGCACTCTTTCATCGCCTCGTCTGTGCGAAACAGCATTTCGCGGTAGTCGCGACGGCTCGTTTCCGTCGATTCCAGATTGATGCTGTCGAAACGTTTCTTGATGGTGCCGGTGGACTCGTCCGCAGCCAGCAGACCCTTGCCATTGGCGACCATTTTCACTGCGATATCTTCAAGACGCTCAGTCAATTTTCAATCTCCCTTCGAACCAGTAAATCCGGGTTATCAGAAGTTCCGAGGCAGGAAAATGGCAGGCTAAATCATTGAAACGATTGAAATGATTTCAATCGTTTGAAACTTTAGGAAACCTTTAAAATTTTTTAAATGCCAGACGGTTGGGGGGGGGTCGATCCCGTCATCCCCGGGTGAAGTCCAAGGATGACGGTAAACGTGTTGGATATAAGGGTCGTCTTATTTCTGTTCATGCAAGATAGCGACGCCGGGCAGAACCTTGCCTTCCATCCATTCCAGGAACGCGCCGCCTGCGGTGGAGATGTAGGTGAAGTCATCTGCGACGCCTGCGTGGTTCAGCGCTGCCACCGTATCGCCACCACCGGCAACGGAGACGAGTTTGCCGTTTCTGGTGCATTCTGCGGCGTGCTGGGCGGCTGCAACGGTGGCTGTGTCGAACGGGGCGATTTCGAAGGCCCCGAGCGGGCCGTTCCAGACCAGTGTTTCAGCGCGGGAAATCCAGCCCTTGATGGCTTCGACCGATTTCGGACCGACATCGAGCACCATCGCGTCTTCCGGGATGTCGTTGATATCGACGACTTCATTGTCGGCATTTGCCTTGAACTCGCGGGCTACAACGCCGTCTTCCGGCAGCACGATAGCGCAGCCCGCAGTCGCAGCCTCGATCATGATCTGCTTTGCGGTTTCGGCCAAATCATGCTCGCACAGGGACTTGCCGACAAGGGTGCCACGCGCTGCAAGAAATGTGTTGGCCATGCCGCCACCGATGACGAGAGCATCGACCTTTTTCACAAGGTTCATCAACAGATCGATCTTGCTCGATACCTTGGCGCCGCCGACGATGGCAACGACAGGACGGGCAGGCGCGCCGAGGCCTTTTTCCAGAGCTTCAAGCTCGGCCTGCATGGTGCGGCCGGCGTAGGCAGGCAGGTGGCGGGCCAGGCCTTCGGTGGAGGCGTGCGCGCGGTGCGCTGCCGAGAACGCGTCATTGACATAGATGTCCCCGTTCTTCGCAAGCTCTGCCACGAAGGCGGCATCATTCTTTTCCTCGCCCTTGTGGAAGCGGGTGTTTTCCAGAAGCAGTATATCGCCGTTGTTCATCTTGGCGACGGCGTCTGCAGCCTGTGAGCCGATGGCGTCGGAGGCGAAGTGAACCGGGTGGCCCAGGACGGATTCGACTGACGAAACGATGGGCGAGAGCGACATATCGGCAACGGGCTCACCCTTCGGGCGGCCGAAATGGGCAAGCAGAATAACCTTCGCGCCCTTGTTCGACAGTTCGAGGATCGTCGGCGCAACGCGTTCGATGCGGGTCTTGTCCGTTACCTTGCCGTCGGCAACCGGCACATTGAGATCGACGCGGACGAGGACGCGCTTTCCAGAGATGTCGGTGAGGTGATCGAGGGTCTTGAAGGCGGGCATATATCGATCCTGATATCGTTGAACGGAATGGCTTTGCGCGCGACCATACTATGCCTGACCAGCGGTGCAAGTCGCTCAGTCATCATTTTCTGCCTGACCGGGACCTGAGTTTGATCCCGGTATCTTGTTACCGGAGGCCGTCATCGTGCGGGTTAGTTTTCGTTTCGCCAGACGGGCGCGGCTGCGCTGGACGATTTCCTTCAGATTGATGAAGACGGGGAGTTCCGTGGCAGGCTCCACGGGTTCCAGCGAGATGCCAACACTGGAGATGGCATGGTTTTCATCGAGATCGCGGACAATGAGAATGAGGGAGCCCAGCCTCACGCGGTCGGCATATTCCGCTTTGCCACCAAAGCGGTTCTGGATGAGTTCGCCAACGGTCAGCGACAGTTCCTGAGGAGAGAGGAGGCCGGGACCATATGACGCCTCCAGTTCTTTTGCCGGACGTTGAGGTGAGATGGCAAAGGTACCGAAAATGTCCTCGTCGTCTTTTGTCACGGGCTTGGCGCTGGCAAACAACCGGTCGAGAAGGCGCGTGTAGCTGGGCATGACGAAGAGATAGACCAGATCTTTTTCCCGCAGTCGGCCCGCATATTGATAACGGATGGATTTGCCGTCCCGAACCACCAGTGAAGGCATGGCCCAACGCGGAATCCGCTCGCCCTGCAGCACGGCGCTGCCTTTGGCGACGCGATAGGAGATGAGTTCGTGGTTGGCGGTGCCGGGCAGATCCACCTCCAGCTTGTCGACATCGCCCATGCGTGGCGGGACGATGAGGCCGAGCCGGGTGGCGACCGGCTTGATGGTCCAGCCCTGTATCAAGAGAGAGACAAGGACGATGATGAAGGCCGCGTTGAAATAGGTCTCCGCGCCGTCCAGCCCGCCCAAAGCTGGAAGGATGGCGAGCAAAATGGACACCGCGCCGCGCAGGCCGACCCAGGCAACGAAGGTCGTCTCCTGTTGGGTATAGTTAAACGGTAGCAGACTGAGCCACACGGCCAGCGGTCTGGCGATGAAGATCAGAAAAAGTGCCAAAAGGACCGCAGGTACGATAATGGCCGGAAACTGCGAGGGTGTGGCGAGAAGGCCGAGCATCAGGAACATGATGATCTGCGCCAGCCAGGTCATGCCCTCGTGAAAACGGCGGATCGCGCCCTTGGCAAAGACGGTGCGGTTGCCAGCAACGATGCCCGCCACATAGACCGCCAGAAAGCCGCTGCCATGCAGTGCGCCGGTGAAGGAAAAGACGAGCAGCGCCAACGCCAGAACAAGGATGGGCACGAGGCCGCGGTCCACCTGAAAACGGTTGACGACATTGGCGATCATCAGTCCGCCAAGCACACCGAAGATGACACCAAGCCCCATTTCCTGCACGAACAGCAGAAGAAAGCTCGTATCGAAGCCTGCGAGACCCTGACCCTTGGCGACCACTTCCACCAGTGCAATGGTAAGAAAGATGGCCATCGGATCGTTGGTGCCGGATTCGACTTCAAGCGTCGAACGCACCTGATCACGGATGTGGATGCCACCGATGCGCAGGAGGAAGAACACCGCCGCTGCATCTGTGGATGCCACGATCGACCCGAGCAACAGGCCTTCCAGCCAGGAAAAACCGAGCAGCAACGCCGCAGCGCCTGCGAAAAAGATCGATGTCAGCACCACGCCGACAGTGGCCAGCGCGATCGACGGACCCGCCGCCAGCCGGAAGGATTGCACGGAGGTGCCGAAACCGGAATCGAACAGGATGACGGCCAGGACCAACGACCCCAGCATATAGGCCAGCGGATTGTTGCTGAAATGAATGCCCAATCCGTCCGTCCCTGCGGCGAGACCAATCATCAGGAAAAGAAGCAACAGAGGCGCGCCGAAGCGGTAGGCAATCAGGCTTGAAAACGCTGCAACGAGAACGAGGACCGTGGCGACCAGTAGCAATATGTAAAACGATTCCAAGCACACGTCCTTTTGTGAAGGTCGTTGCAAGGCATGCTCTGCACGTCAGCAGTCAATCCGGCCCGGGTGTTGGACGGCCTTGGCGCACGGAGGTGCGCAGGGCAGGGCAAGCGGGTGTATCGATTGATACGGCAGGGCACGATGCGCATTGCACGCGACCGAATCCCTAGGTTCGATTTTTCCGGGGCAAAGTGGACCAGAGCAAGGCGGTGGCGGGAAATTCATGAAAGATGTACTTTCGAACACAACCGCAGAGAACATCGGTGTTGATGTGTATAGCGTAGCTTGACGCTTTTCATGCGATTTGCTAGCTTTTAATATGAAAATTCGAAACGTGATCCATAAAGGTTTACGCCGTCTCATCGAAGACGATGACGCGACCGGCTTGCCGTCGGCGGTAGTACCGAAACTGCTTCGCATCGTTTCTTTCCTTCAAGACATGGAACGAGAAGACGAGTTGCGCACGGTTCCGAGCTGGAAGGCGCATCAACTTACCGGTGATCGTAAAGGCACCTGGAGCCTGTTCGTGACCAAGAACTGGCGGATCACGCTTCGGATCGATCAAACTGAAATCGAGATTGTCGATCTCGACTACGAAGACTACCACTAGGAGGTGGCCATGAATGCGTTGCAAGGCATCCGTCTTAAAAACCCTGCTCATCCCGGCGGTTTCATTAAAAGCGAGATTATCGAAGCGCTGGAGCTGTCGGTCACGGCTGCGGCACAGGTGCTCGGGGTTACGCGCGCGGCGTTATCGGCGCTGTTGAATGAGCGGTCAAATCTGTCTTCAGAGATGGCGTTGAGAATAGAGAAGGCCTTTGGGGTGTCTATGGATACGCTCATGAGGATGCAGAATAGCTTTGACATTGCTCAGGCGCGCAAGCGTGAAGGTGACATTCACGTCGCACAGTTCCGTCCAAGCCAATCGACGACCCGATCATGCTGACTTTGCCTGAGGACTGACACCTTCAAACACAAAACCCGGCAGGATCGCTCCCGCCGGGTTTTGCTTATTCGCAATCTGCGAAAATCAAATGGTCTTGGCCAGTGCCACTGCCGTGTCGGACATGCGGTTGGAGAAGCCCCACTCGTTGTCGTACCAGGTGAGGATACGCACGAAGTTGCCTTCCATGACCTTTGTCTGGTCCGTTGCGAAGATAGAAGAGTGGCTGTCGTGGTTGAAGTCTCTGGAGACCAGTGGCTCGTCGGTGTAGCCGAGAATGCCCTTGAGCTTGCCGTTGGAAGCAGCCTTGATGGCTTCGTTGATTTCTTCAACTGTCGTTGCCTTCTTGGCCACAAACTTGAAGTCGACAACCGAGACATTCGGTGTTGGAACGCGGATGGACGTGCCGTCGAGCTTGCCCTTGAGGTGCGGAAGAACAAGGCCAACGGCCTTTGCCGCGCCGGTCGAGGTCGGGATCATGGACAGGGCTGCGGCGCGGGCGCGGTACAGATCCTTGTGCATGGTGTCCAGTGTCGGCTGGTCGCCCGTGTAGGAATGGATCGTGGTCATGAAGCCATGATCGATGCCAACAGCGTCATCCAGAACCTTCACAACCGGCACGAGGCAGTTGGTGGTGCAGGAAGCGTTGGAGATGACGAGGTGATCCTTCGTCAGCTGGTCGTGGTTGACACCGAAGACGACCGTCAGGTCCGCACCTTCGGCAGGTGCCGAGATAATGACGCGCTTGGCGCCTGCGGTGAGGTGGGCGGCGGCCTTGTCACGGGCAACGAAAATGCCTGTGCATTCAAGCGCGATATCGACGCCGAGTTCCTTGTGCGGAAGCTGTGCAGGATCGCGGACGGCTGTCACCTTGATCGGCTTGCCACCGGCTACGATGATCGTGTCGCCTTCGACCTTAACGTCCGCCGGGAACTTGCCGTGGATGCTGTCATAGCGCAGCAGATGCGCATTGGTTTCAACCGGGCCGAGGTCATTGATGGCAACCACTTCGATATCCGTGCGGCCGGATTCGACGATGGCGCGAAGGACGTTACGGCCGATGCGGCCAAAACCGTTAATGGCAACTTTTACAGTCATTGAGCTACTCCCTGTCAATATCTTCGAATTTTGTGCGAATGCTTGGAGCGGCGCAGACGTTGGCCGTCACGCCACTCCCGGTTCTGTTCAGGCGGTCAGCCGAGCTTTTCTTCCGCAGCAGCGACCACAGCTTCTGCAGTGATGCCGAACTGCTTGTAGAGATCCTTGGCCGGTGCGGATGCGCCGAAGGAATTCATGCCAATGAACGCGCCATCGTTGCCGATGAAGTAATCCCAGCCCTGGCGGATGGCCGCTTCGACACCGATTTTCACCGGAGAATTGCCGATGATCGCCTTGCGGTAGGTCTCCGGCTGCTCCTTGAAGAGTTCAAAGCATGGAACGGAAACGACGCGGGTCGAGATACCCTTGACCTTGAGGTCGGCCGCAGCCTTCAGCGCAATCTCGACTTCAGAACCCGAAGCAAAGATCGAGACCTTGGCATCGCTTGCCGAAACCAGCTCGTAAGCGCCGTAGGAAACGAGGTTCTTTTCCTCGTAATCCTTACGGGCCGGCGTAAGGTTTTGGCGGGTCAACGCGAGGGCAGACGGGCGGTTCTTCTGATGAAGGGCAAACTGCCAGGCCTCCGCCGTTTCCGTTTCATCCGCCGGGCGGAAGACCAGAAGGTTTGGAATGGCACGCAGGGCTGCGATCTGCTCGACCGGCTGGTGCGTCGGGCCGTCTTCACCAACGCCGATGGAATCGTGCGTCAGTACGTGAACGACGCGGATGCCCATGAGCGCGGCAAGGCGGATCGACGGACGGCAATAGTCCGAGAAGATCATGAAGCCGCCAGCATAGGGAATAAGACCGCCATGCAGCGCGATGCCGTTCATGGCTGCTGCCATTCCATGTTCGCGAATGCCGTAGTGGAGATAACGGCCCGAGAAGTCTGCCGGTGTAATCGACTTCATCTGGCTGGTCTTGGTGTTGTTGGATGGCGTCAGGTCGGCAGAGCCGCCGATGGTTTCGGCCAGGATGCCGTTGACGACCTCCAGCGTGTCTTCGGATGCCTTACGGGTGGCGACGGTCGGATTGTTCTCCGAAACCTTCTTCTTGAATGCGTCGATGGAGCTGTCGAAGTTGCCGGTCAGATCGCCTGCAAAGCGGCGCTTGAACTCAGTCTTCTTGTCGGTCTCGGTTGCTTCCAGGCGCGCTTCCCATTCCTGGCGCGTCTTGGTGGAACGCAGGCCGGCTAGACGCCAGGCGTCGAGCACGTCTTCTGGAATGACGAAGGGTTCGGCTTCCCAGTTCAGGCTCTTGCGGGCCGCGGCAATTTCTTCGGCACCCAGCGGATTGCCGTGTACCTTGTGCGTGCCCTGCTTGTTCGGCGCGCCAAAACCGATGATGGTCTTGCAGGCGATGAAGGTCGGACGGTCGGACTGGTGAGCAGCCTCGATGGCGTTGGCAATTGCTTCGGGATCGTGACCGTCGATTTCGATGGTGTTCCAGTGAACGGCCTTGAAGCGCGCGATCTGGTCCGTTGAGTCGGACAGGCCGACCTCGCCGTCGATGGTGATGTTGTTGTTGTCCCAGAAGAGAACGAGCTTGTTGAGCTTCAGGTGGCCAGCCAACGCAATCGCTTCGTGGCTGATGCCTTCCATCAGGCAACCGTCACCGCACAGCGCATAGGTAAAGTGGCTCTGGAGATCGGAGCCGAACTCTTCTTCCAGCTTGCGCTCGGCGATGGCCATGCCGACTGCGTTGGCAATGCCCTGACCCAGTGGACCAGTGGTGGTTTCGATGCCGGTCGCGTGGTGATATTCCGGGTGACCTGCGGTCTTGGAACCCAACTGACGGAAGCGCTTGATCTCGTCGATCGTCATGTCCTCATACCCCGTGAGGTAAAGGAGTGAGTAGAGCAGCATGGAGCCGTGACCGGCTGACAGCACGAAACGATCGCGGTCTGGCCACTGCCATGCCTTCGGATCAAATTTCAGATACCGTGTGAAGAGGACCGTGGCCACATCTGCAGCGCCCAATGGCAGGCCTGGATGGCCGGAATTGGCCTTCTCCACAGCGTCCATGGCAAGAAAGCGGATTGCATTGGCCATCCGGTCGTGTTTGTCGCGAGAAATCATGGCTTTTCCGTCTGTTCCGGGTGAAAGGAGATAGCCATTATGACTATCCAAAAAGCGGGTTGATGCATAGCAGGTAGGGCGGGGCTGTCAATAAAACGAGGGGTGCTTGCGGTTCGATCAGCAACAAAAATCGTTTTGTATTCTGGCAATATTCGGGCCGCCGCCCACAATCGGCCCCTGCCGTGCTGCATTCATCCACAGCGCAAAGTGTTTGAATGTATTGGTTTGATTGACGTGGGCGTTAATCAGGTCATATCGTGCAAGCGCCCTGATTGACACCAAGAGACAACGATTCGGCTTGGCTCTGGCGGTTTGGAAGAAACGATGACGGCGGAAAAAACCATACAGATTGCGTTGACGGAGCTCAGCTCCGCCATCAACAGCCTTGAAAACGCGATCGACATGCGGATCGAGCGTCAACGGGAAAATGGCGAGGTCGAGAGCGAAGTGAAGCGTGTGCATGTGGACCGTGCCCGGCTGGCGCAGGAGCTTGACCAGTCGCAATTTCGTGCCAACCGTCTCGAAGAGGTCAACCGTGAGGTTTCCCGCCGCTTGGTGACCGCGATGGAGACAATCCGCGCAGTGCTGGATCGATAAGGATTTAGGATATCATGGCTCAAGTCACGGTGATGATCGACGGCAAGGCTTACCGCATGGCATGCGAGGCGGGGCAGGAAGCGCACCTGACCGATCTCGCCAGCCAGTTCGACCAGTATGTCGGCCATCTGAAGAGCCAGTTCGGTGAAATCGGTGATCTCAGGCTGACGGTCATGGCGGGCATCATGATCACCGACGAGATGTCGGAGCTTTCCCGCAAGATCGAGGCGCTGGAGGCCAAGGTCGCGACCTTACAGCAAAACCGCGATGGAATGGCGGAAAGCAAGGCCAAGACAGAGGAAATGCTGGTGGATGCTATCTCCGAATTGTCCACCCGCTTGAACGGCATTACCGAAAAGCTGGTGGCGCGTCCGAAGCCGGTCGTGAATTAAGGTTTCTCCTCAAGGGTTTCCTGCAAACCTGGTCTTTTGTAGCGGAGAAGCTGTTTTCCACGATATTGCAGTCGGTTGCCCCTTCCGCATTTCATCAAACCACCCTATATAGAAGATGCGTTCTGCGCTTCTCGACAGGAAACTCAATCCCTGGGGCCATACTCGATCCAAAGGGAGCTGTCCCTGGCCAGGCCCGTGGGCTTGGACATATGGCGCCCACCTACGTTTGTAGGCACCCAGGATCGTAAAACTCCATCGGTCGCCGCGGATCGCACTCTTTTCGATTGATCGACCAAGCTTCGTTGCTTAGCTCTCCGCCAAGGAAATGAGCGCAGTGCGCATCTTAAACGTGTGGTTGCTTAAGGCGATGCACGGTGCAGCGACTGTATCATTCGTTTTTCATCTTCCGGTCATTGCATTGGCGGAACAATTCCTTATTATCCGTGTTGGTATGTCCGCTCCCGCTTTCAACTCTAGCGATTGTGGTTGCAGCCGCGACATGCCGTTCAACAGCCCAGAAGAGCTAAACTTGTTTATTGAAATTATGACCGTGGTTCTGCTCACCGTACTGAACGGTGTGCTTGCCATGTCCGAGCTTGCCGTTGTCTCCTCCAGACCGGCGAGGCTTAAAGTGCTTGCCGCCCAAGGCAGCAGAGGCGCCGCAATGGCGCTGACTCTTTCCGAAAACCCAGGACGTTTCCTTTCCACTGTACAGATCGGCATCACGCTCGTCGGCGTTCTGTCGGGTGCGTTTTCCGGTGCGACACTGGGTGCCCGCTTTACCGGCTGGCTTTTGGAGCAGGGTGTGCCCGACCGTGCCGCCGACGCCATCGGTGTGGGTTCCGTGGTTCTTGCGATTACCTACCTGTCCCTGATCGTCGGCGAATTGGTTCCCAAGCAGATTGCCTTGCGTGATCCTGAAAAGGTTGCCGTGCGGGTGTCTCCCGCCATGGTGATGCTGTCGAAGATCGGTGCGCCGGTTGTCTGGCTTTTGGATCGCTCCGGCAAGCTGTTGCTCGCGATCCTCGGCCATAGCGGCGAGTCCAACGCATCGGTCACAGACGATGAGATTCGCACCGTTTTGGCCGAAGCGCACAGTGCCGGCGTGATCGAGACCGAAGAATCGGCCATGATCACCAGCGTCATGCGGCTTGCAGATCGCAATGCCCGTGGTCTCATGACGCCACGCCGCGATGTGGAAGTCGTTGATATCGAGGATTCGGCAGCGGAAATCCGTGAGCAATTGCGTGCCACGCAGCGCTCACGTTTGCCCGTGCGCAATGGCGCTTCCGATGAAATTCTCGGCGTCCTCTTCGTCAAGGATGCGTTTGATGCGTTTGCTTTCGGCAAGGAACTCAATATTCGCGAATTGCTGCGCGAAGTCCCTGTCGTTTCAGACCTGACGAGTGCGGTTGATGTTATCCAATCGCTACGTCGCTCAACGGTTCATATGGTTCTCGTTTACGACGAATACGGCCATTTCGAAGGTATCATTAGCTCCGGCGACGTTTTGGAGGCCATCACAGGTGCCTTCCAGGAAGACGACGGCGAAGAGCCAGCCATGGTGGAGCGCGAAGATGGCAGCTTCCTCGTGGCTGGGTGGATGCCTGCCGACGAGTTTGCCGACCGTATGGGTTTCCAGATTTCCGACGATGCCGAATTCGAAACGGTGGCCGGTCTGGTGCTGGACGAGTTCCGCCGTTTGCCGGAACTGGGCGAGCACATCACCCGCAACGGCTGGCGTTTCGAAGTCATCGACCTGGACGGTCACCGCATCGACAAGGTGCTGGTCAGCCGGGCAGCCTGATGACGTCGGGTCACCTCGATAAAGCACAGATCAGAATTGAGCGTCTTGCCTTGCGGGACGCTCTTTCCGTTGAGCAGCGCCTCGACAAAAGTCTCAGCATTGCCGCCCGTGGCGCAGCGGAGTTGAAATTCGAGGCGGGGGCGACAATTTCGGGTTTTCTGCCCATTCGCTCAGAGGCAGACTTGCGCCCCTTGATGGATGGTTTGCGCGTGCGCGGTGCACGCCTTTGCCTTCCGGTTATCCTAGACCGCGAGACGATCGTATTTCGAGAGTTTGCGAAGGACGCAGAGCTGGTCAAGACCGGCTTCGGGACGACCGGTCCGGACGAACGTTCGCAGGTGCTGGATCCGAATATCCTCCTGGTTCCTCTCGCCGCTTTCGATATGACGGGCCAACGGATTGGCTATGGTGCCGGACATTACGACCGCGCAATCGCCCGTCTTCACACAAAAGGGCTTGCACCAACCCTCGTCGGCATTGCATTCGACTGCCAGGAAGTGCCATCAGTGCCCGCGCAGCCTCATGATGTGGCACTGCATGCCGTTCTGACCGAGAGCGGCCTACGATATTTCAACGGCAGGACGACGGAATGAGATTACTGTTTCTGGGGGATATGGTTGGCAAGGCGGGCCGCACAGCGGTGTGGGAGCGTCTTCCGGGACTGATCTCCGATCTCAATCTGGACTTCGTCATCGTCAATGGCGAGAACGCCGCTGGTGGTTTCGGCATTACGGAAGAAATCTACCTTGAGACGATCAATGCCGGTGCCGATGTGGTGACGACCGGCAACCATGTCTGGGACCAGAAGGAAGCCGTGACCTTTTGCGAGCGGCACGACCAGTTCTTAAGGCCTGCCAATTATCCGAAGGGGACGCCGGGCAAGGGTTCGGGTCTGTTCTACGGCCGCAACGGCGCCCGCATTCTCGTGGCCAACATCATGGGCCGCGTCTTCATGCATCCGGAATTGGACGATCCATTTTCCTCGGCAGAAAGCATTCTCGGTGCCTGCCCACTGGGTGAACAGGCCGATGCCATCGTCTTTGATTTTCACGCAGAGGCGACCAGCGAAAAGCAGTGCTTCGGCCACTTCGTCGATGGTCGCGCAAGTTTTGTCGTCGGTACCCACACGCATGTGCCGACGGCTGACGCGCAAATCTTGAACGGTGGTACGGCCTATATGTCGGATGCCGGCATGTGCGGCGATTACGACTCATCGCTTGGCATGGAAAAGGAAGAACCGATCAACCGCTTTATCTCGAAAATGCCAAAAGGCCGGTTTGAAGCGGCCAGCGGGCCAGCGACGATTTGCGGCGTGGGCGTCGAGATTTCCGACAGCACAGGTCTTGCCGAAAAGATCGCGCCTTTGCGGATTGGGCCACGGCTCGCAGAGACCATCCCGCCATTCTGGGTTTGACTGCATCTGGGTCTAGCGGCGTTTGAAATCTCGCAGAGAGGTCAGCCTTACTCGCCTTACCTAAAATGACGTGAATGTGAGCGCCTCGACCTGATCGTTGCTTTACGATGCCGGTACCTTGCCGCATCCTGCTGTCCATTCACCTCGTGAAGGGAGTGGCGTAATGCTTCGCATGCTGATGCTCGCATTGACCGGATTTCTGTTGGGTGCAGCCTCGACGCAGGCCCAGCAACAGCCCACCCGACCCTTGGTCAATCGCCCGCCGATCAGTCAATGCCAAGCGATTGCCCAATCAATGCCCGGGGCCAGTTTCGCGAGCTTCAAACCTTCGGACCTGCAGCGCATCCAAGCCACCAAGGAAGAGGTGAACATCCAGTATATTGGTCACTCGACCTTTCTGATCACGTCACCGGATGGTGTGACGATCGCAACAGATTATAACGGTGTCTACCTCCCACCCGTTACGCCCGATGTCGTGACGATGAACAACGCTCACTCGACGCACTATACGTTGCACCCGGACCCTGCGATCAAAAACGTGCTGCATGGCTGGGGCGATGTGCCTGGCGAAAAGGCTGTGCATAAACTGCAGGTCGGGGATGTCTATATCCGCAACGTCACGTCCGATATTCGCAATCGCTGGGGTGGTGGTGGCTTATTGCAAAAGGATGGAAATTCTATCTTCATTTTTGAAGTCGCTGGCCTTTGCATCGGCCACCTCGGTCACCTTCACTATGAACTGACGGAGAGCCAGTATGCGGAAATCGGCCGTCTCGATATCTTGATGGTGCCGGTTGACGGTGGGTTGACGATGGGCGCCGATAGTATGAGCCGTATCGTGAAACGGCTGCGGTCTGCGCTTATTTTGCCTATGCACCAGCCAAGCGGTCTGGAGCAGTTTCTGGTGACATTCGGTCCCCAATTCAAGATCGCTTACGCCAACGATCCTGTCATTCGCGTCTCTATGCGAAGTCTTCCCCGCCAGCCGCAGATTCTCGTGCCGCAAGGCATGTGAATGAGCGGTGGCGGGAGTGATATTATGCGAAGGTCAGATGCTGACGCACGCCAATGTTTGGCATCTTGTCGTCTGACAAATTCGCCTTGGCGATTTCCCAGCCGAATTTCAGCGTGCTGTCGGTGGATGCCCAGATTTCTGCATCATCGACGTGCAAAGCAAGCATGGTTAGATCGGGGTCGCTCTTGCCGTGTTCATACCACGCGGCGGTGACGGAATTCCAGTATTCGTCGAGCTTCGCCTTGTCCTCTCGCACCTCCAGCTTGCCAGAAAGGCACGCATGATAATCGTGGTCCTTACCAATGACGCAGAAGTGGGCGCGGGCGCCGGACTTGAGAGTTTGAACGAGATCGGCGCTTTTCTTGGTGAAAAACCAGATGGTGTTGGTCTTTGGATCAGCATGTGGTGCCATTGGCTGCATATGGTTGTGGAGGCCTTCAAGGCCCAGCATCCCGGCATGCACGGAATTGATTTCGTCCCAAAGCTGACGGGCAGGGGCTTCGCGTGCTTCACTCAGACTGACCATTGAATGTGTCTCCTTCACGTTTCTCGTTATCGTCACGATCAGTGGGCAAGGCTGCCCGCTTCGTACTGGTAACCAAACGAAGAGCGAACATTTCAGTTCCTTAATGTGTTGCGAGAAGAGTGGGCATCTGGGCTTGAACAGGCGGGCCATCGCACTTATAAGCACCGCAATCCAAACAAACGATCCGATCAGGGGTGCCATGGCTGGCCATTCACAGTTCAAGAACATCATGCATCGCAAGGGAAAACAGGATTCGATCCGTTCGAAGATGTTCTCCAAACTTGCGCGTGAAATCACCGTTGCTGCGAAGTCCGGTCTGCCGGATGTGAGCATGAACGCTGCGTTGCGTTTGGCGGTCCAGAACGCCAAGGCGCAGTCCATGCCCAAGGACAACATCGACCGTGCCATCAAGAAGGCATCCGGTGCGGATGCTGAAAACTACGATTACGTGCGTTACGAAGGTTATGGTCCGGGCGGCACGGCGGTTATCGTTGAAGCGCTGACGGACAATCGCAACCGCACGGCGTCAAACGTCCGCTCGATCTTCACCAAGGCCGGTGGCGCGCTGGGTGAAACCGGTTCAGTATCCTTCTCCTTCGACCGCGTTGGCGAAATCACCTACAAGGCCTCTGTCGGCGACGCGGATACCGTCATGGAAGCGGCGATAGAAGCCGGGGCCGATGACGTGGAAAGCAGCGAAGACGGCCACACGATCATCTGCGGCTTTGAAGCGATGAACGAAGTTTCCAAGGCTCTCGAAGCGGTGCTCGGGGAAGCCGAAAGCGTCAAGTCCATCTGGAAACCGCAGAACACGGTGCCTGTGGATGAGGAAAAAGCGCAGTCGCTGATGAAGCTGATCGACAACCTCGAAGATGACGACGACGTCCAGAGCGTCTACTCAAACTTCGAAGTATCGGAAGAAATCATGTCCAGGCTTTCGGCCTGATCCATATTCCATTGCAATGTAAAAGCCTCCGGCAGCGATGCGCGGAGGCTTTTTTCATGAGGTTTGAGGAGACGCCGTTAGGCAGCCTGCCTCAGTTCGCCCCGAACTTCGGCGAAAACTTCTACAGAGCGTAGGCGCTTCTGGATGTCATGGACTGGCATGGAGACGATCAACTCGTCAGCGCCGGTTACCGCGAGGAACTCACCGAGTTTGTGTTCCACCGTCGCGTGAGAACCGACAACCGCGTATCTCAGCGTATGGTCGACCGTGATGCGCTCCATATCGCTCCAATAGTCATCCATGCTGTCGACCGGCCGTGGGAACTGGCTTCGGATATTCTTTCGCAAATTGACGAATTGCTGTTGGGCTGAAGTAAACAGGTGCTCCGCTTCCGCGTCGGTGTCAGCGCCCACGCCCATGACGCCAACCATCACATAGGGTTTTTTCAGCGTTGCCGAGGGCTGGAAGCGCTCCCGGTAAATAGCGATGGCGTCCATCAGCATATCCGGCGCAAAATGCGATGCGAAGGAATAGGGCAGGCCAAGCATGGCCGCCAAATGCGCGCTGTAGGTGCTGGACCCCAACAGCCAGATCGGCACATTGGAATGCATTCCGGGTACAGACAGGATCGACTGGTCTGGCTGCGGTGCACCCAGATATTGTTGCAGTTCGATAATATCATGCGGGAAATTTTCAGCACCGGCATCGAGATTTCGTCGCAAGGCGCGCGCCGTGCGCATGTCCGTGCCGGGTGCACGACCGAGACCAAGATCGACGCGGCCCGGCAACAAGGCATTGAGCGTGCCGAATTGTTCAGCGATGACGAGCGGCGAGTGGTTTGGCAGCATGACACCCCCGGAGCCGACGCGGATGCGCGACGTTGCGGCACCGACATGGGCAATCACAATGGCAGTGGCGGCGCTGGCAATGCCGGGCATGCCGTGGTGTTCGGCCAGCCAGATGCGCTCGTAGCCTTGTTCTTCGGCCTTGATGGCCATGCGGCGCGAATTCTCAAGCGCCTTGCTCGCGTTCTCGCCTTCACCGATGGGCGACAGATCGAGAATGGAAAAGGGAATCATAGGACGCTCCTGATGCGTTTCGGGTTGTGCTAGATGTAAGTTTCATGGCCAAATTTGCCAGTGCAATCGCGCCGAATTGAACGATGGATCAAAAAAACTGGTGCACATATGCGGTGGTTACGGAGCCCGTTTCGATCAGACCCAGCGTGAGCGGCCATGCCATCTTGTGCAATGTTGTCGTTTTGTTCACTTATCGCTGGCAGGTTTCGCGCCTGAACGGTAGGGTGCCACATGACAAATGCGATTCGAATTATCGGGATTGACCCAGGGCTTCGGCGAATGGGCTGGGGCGTCATAGAAACGCTGGGCAACAGCCTGCGCTTCGTGGCCTCCGGCACTGTCACGTCCGATGGCGATATGGACCTGGCGTCGCGCCTTTGCCAGCTCCATGACGGCCTTTCCGCAATCGTCCATTCCCACCAACCGCACGAGGCGGCGGTGGAGCAGACCTTCGTCAACAAGGATGCTGTGGCGACGCTAAAGCTTGGTCAGGCGCGCGGTATCGCGATGCTGGTTCCCGCACGCGCGGGCCTTCCGGTAGCGGAATATGCACCGAATGCCGTCAAGAAAGCCGTGATCGGTGTCGGGCATGGCGAAAAGCAGCAGATTCACATGATGTTGAAAATTTTGATGCCTAAGGCTGAGTTCAAGGGTAATGACGCAGCTGATGCTCTTGCCATCGCCATTTGCCATGCACACAACAGGGCGGGCGAGCGCATGCGCCGCGTGCTGGCCGCAAGCTGATTTCCTCTTTTCACAGGCATTCCCATGATTGGAAAACTCAAAGGCACGATCGATGAAATTGGCGATGACCATGTGGTCGTTGATGTTCACGGTGTCTGTTACGTGGCCTATTGTTCGGCGCGAACTCTGTCGCGCCTTGGCTCTGCAGGCGAGGCCGTGGTCCTCTTCATCGAAACCTATGTGCGCGAAGACCAGTTGCGGCTGTTCGGGTTCCTGACAGCACTGGAACGGGAGTGGTTCACCCTGTTGCAAAGCGTTCAGGGGGTGGGTGCCAAGGTTGCGCTTGCGGTACTGTCAACATTGACGCCCTCTGAATTGGCCAACGCGATTGCCCTTCAGGACAAGGTCGTCGTGTCGCGTGCGCCCGGTGTCGGGCCGAAAGTTGCCGTGCGCATCGTCACGGAACTTCGCAACAAGGCGCCTGCCTTTGCTGGTGAGGTATCGTCCTCCATCGGCTTCAAACAGGAACTGGGCGAAGGCGTCGCATCCGCACCCGTGGCCGATGCCGTGTCTGCCCTCACCAACCTTGGCTATTCCCGCGATCAGGCCGCCAATGCCGTGGCGGCCGCGCTGAAGAATGGCGGTGAGGGTGGCGATAGCGCCAAGCTGATCCGGTTGGGCTTGAAGGAGCTTTCGCGGTAGAACGCCCTGTGTTATTTTCCTTGCGATCTTTAAAAACTAAGAACAGAGGTCGTCATGGGGCTCCAGACGACCATGACATCCAAAGGCGAAACGACTGGTCCAAAAGCGTGTTCTAGATCAGCTCGGCTGAAAGCCTGGTGACAGATGATTGACACATTCGATCAGAGAGCCGCACGCAAAATACCCGGAATGGAACTTCTGACATGAGTGACGCGGCACGGCTGATTTCTTCGGAAAAGCGCGGCGAAGATATCGATACGACGCTTCGCCCACAAACGCTGGATGACTTTACCGGCCAGGCGGAGGCGCGGGCGAACCTCAAGATTTTCATCGAAGCGGCGAAGAACCGTGGCGAGGCGCTGGATCATGTGCTGTTCGTCGGGCCACCGGGTCTTGGCAAGACGACGCTGGCGCAGATCATGGCCAAGGAGCTGGGGGTCAACTTCAAGTCCACGTCCGGACCGGTGATTGCCAAGGCCGGTGATCTGGCGGCGCTTCTGACCAATCTGGAAGAACGGGATGTTCTGTTCATCGATGAAATCCACCGGTTGAGCCCTGCCGTGGAAGAAATCCTCTATCCTGCGATGGAGGATTTTCAGCTCGATCTGATCATCGGTGAGGGACCGGCTGCGCGGTCCGTAAAAATCGATCTGTCGAAATTCACGCTGGTTGCGGCCACCACGCGTCTCGGCCTTTTGACAAATCCGTTGCGAGATCGCTTCGGCATTCCCGTTCGCCTGTCTTTCTACACGGTGGAAGAACTCGAACTGATCGTGCGCCGTGGTGCGCGCATCATGGGTTTGCCGATGACGGAAGAGGGCGCACGCGAAGTGGCGCGTCGTTCGCGCGGCACCCCACGCATCGCCGGGCGGCTGTTGCGCCGTGTTCGTGATTTTGCCGAGGTGGCGCGGGCAGAATCCGTGACGCGACAGATTGCCGACGAGGCGCTGACGCGGCTGCTCGTGGACAATATGGGTCTTGACCAATTGGACATGCGATATCTGACGATGATCGCCGTGAATTTCGGCGGTGGTCCCGTTGGCATCGAAACGATTGCCGCCGGCTTGTCGGAGCCACGCGATGCCATTGAGGACATTATCGAACCCTACATGATCCAGCAGGGTTTCATTCAGCGAACGCCGCGAGGACGTATCTTGACCGCAACGGCGTGGAAGCATCTGGACCTGCAGCCGCCGAAAGATATCGAAGCGGCGCAGTTTCGTTTGACGCTCGAGGACGACTGATCGTGATCACCCGTCGCGCATTGCTCAAGACGGCTGCCACCATGGCGGCGGGTCTGGTTTCTCTTGGTGCCTATGCGGGTGGCATCGAGCCCTTGGCGCGGCTATCGACCACGCGATATCGTATCAATCCGCCCGGCTGGCCCAAGGGGCAACGCTTGCGCATCGTGGCGCTTGCCGATTTTCACGCCTGCGAGCCATGGATGCCTGCCGAGCGCATTGCAAAGATCTGCGATTACGCCAACACGCTGGGTGGCGACGTCATTCTGCTGCTGGGCGATTACATGTCCGGCATGAAACTGGTGACAGGTGTCGTTCCACCGGGAGACTGGGCGAAGGCTCTTTCGGGGTTGAAGGCACCGCAAGGGGTGCACGCCGTGTGCGGCAACCACGATTGGTGGCAGGACCTTGAAGCGCAGAGGCTGCGGCTGAAGGAAACGGTTGCGCATAAGGCGCTTCGGTCGGTCGGCATTCAGACATATTCGAACCATGCTGTGCGTTGCGGTTCCGATACCCAACCCTTCTGGATTGCGGGAATAGAAGACCAATGGGCCTATCTGACCGGACGCCGCACGACGGGTCTGGACGATCTTCCCGGCACACTTGCGCAGATCACGGATAACGCCCCCGTCATTCTTCTTGCGCATGAGCCTGACATCTTCGTTTCTGTCCCGGACCGGGTATCGCTGACATTGTCGGGCCATACGCATGGCGGGCAGGTCAATCTGTTCGGCTGGCGTCCAGCTGTGCCGTCGCGCTTTGGCGAGCGTTTCGTCTATGGTCACGTTGTCGAAGATAACAGGCATCTTGTCGTCTCCGGCGGGCTCGGCTGCTCCATCGCCCCGGTCCGTTTCATGTCGCCGCCAGAGGTGGTGGTGATCGATCTGGGTGAGGCATAGGAACCATCCCGCTTGCCGGCCATTTCACGTTCTTTGCCAGGAGCGTGACATGACGAAATTCCGTAAGGGTACCAAAGTCCAGTGGAAATGGGGTTCGGGTAAAGGCGAAGGCAAGATTGCCGAGAGCTTTACGAAAGACGTCGAGCGCAAGATCGAAGGCTCGGTCATCAAGCGGAAGGCAAGCGAGGACGAGCCCGCTTACCTGATCGAGCAGGAAGACGGCGGCAGGGTCCTGAAAAGTCATTCGGAGCTCGATAAGGCCGATTGACGCTTTTCACGCAGTCGCGTCTTTTCCCCGCTGCGCAGAATAGGAGAAAGCCATGAGTTACGACCCTCGTCGCGTGTTCCGAAAGCTCGCCCGCAACAACCGGTTGGCAAATCTCAGGCTGCACGCTGCTTGCGGCAGGCTTTCTCCCGCCGAATTCGTCGCGGCGCGAAATGGTTTCTTTCCCACCATCTGCGCCACATTGAACCACATCTATCTCGTCGACCTGTTTTACATCGATGCTCTGAAAGGTGGAACGAGGGGCCCTGACATTTTCGCTCACGGTGATCCTTTCGCAGACATGAGCGCTCTCCAGAAGGCGCAATCGCAGCTGGACGACGACCTCATCGCCTTTGTCGATACATGCACGGACATCGATCTGGAAGCAGACGTGCGCGTGCACCGTGCAGAGAGAGTTCAACAGGACCGTTGCGACGATATTTTAAGCCATCTTTTTCAACACCAGACCCATCACCGAGGTCAGGTGCACGCAATGCTCTCCGGCAGCTCCGTCAAACCACCCCAGCTGGACGAGTTTATCGTGGATGATGATGCAAGGGTTCGCAAAACGGAACTGGACGCGCTAGGTTGGGCGGAGCGTGACCTCATGTTCCCGGAAGCCAAAGCATATGACTGAAGACCTTCGTATCCGCATCAAATTCAAGCCCAAGCGCCTCTTCCAGATGCGTGTAGCGGGTATCGCGTTTCGCGACGGCCACGTGCTGGTGCACCGGGCGACGCACGAGAAATTCTGGAGTTTTCCCGGTGGCCGGGCGGAAATGGGCGAGCAATCGCGCGAGACGCTGGCGCGTGAAATGGTGGAGGAGCTTGGTGTCGAGGCCAAGGTCGGGCGGCTGCTTTGGGTGGTAGAGAATTTCTTCCATTATGAGGGCAAGGACTGGCACGAGCTTGGTTTCTATTATCTGATGGAATTGCCCGAAACCTTTCCTTTCCACGAAGAAGACATCGTCCACCGCATGCAGGATGGCAAGCATCCGCTGGAGTTCCGCTGGGCGCGTGCGACCACGGAAGCCTTGACGCAGCTGGACATTCCACCGTATTTCATCGCCGGTGAGATCGAAAACCTTCCCACTTCCACGCAACACGTCGTTTGGGATGACCGCAATCTGGATGATAAATGAACCTTTGTGCCGCTCCACATCCGGGACTTTCACATGACTGATCTGACCGTTTCCCTCTCCGGTGAGCTCATCGAACACGGCCACCGGCTGACACAGCGCGTCTATTACGAGGACACGGATTTTTCCGGCCTCGTGTATCACGCGCGCTATCTGCATTTTCTGGAGCGAGGTCGTACCGATTACCTGCGCTGCCTTGGCTGTGAGCAGAGCGCGCTTCTGACCGCCGATGACGAAGGCCTGGTTTTCGTCGTTCACCGCATGGAAATCGACTTCAAGTCGCCTGCACGCATGGACGATGTGCTGGTCATTACCACGCTGACCGAAAAGGCGGGCGGGGCGAAAATGGTTCTCAATCAGGAAATACGACGCGGCGAAACGCCACTCATTGTCGCAAAAGTGATTATCGCTGTGATCAATTCGAAGGGAAGACCGCGCCGTCTGCCGGACGCGATTGCAGAGAAATTTCTGAAGTAAGAGCGAAGAAACACGCGACGGCTGTTAGACGTGCCTATTTCGTAACACTCTCTTAACCATAATGTAGTCTACCTTAACCATTCGGTATTTGTGCGCCACACGCCTTCCTTTTACCAAATTTACGGTCAAGGAAGGCTAAATGGTCATATCGGGGCACGGCTCAAGGGGTTTTCGGCGACTGCCGCAGGACTTCAAACGTTGATGCGCGTTTAAATCGCCCGGTCATGCACCGGGCGTTTGGATTCGGGGATTGGATTTTTATGGAACAGGCAGGTTTGGCCGCAGCAACGCACGACGTAAGTCTTTGGGCGCTGTTCATGCAGGCTGGTCTCATCGTCAAGCTGGTCATGATCGGTCTTATAGCCGCATCTGTCTGGACGTGGGCCATTGTCATCGACAAGTATGTGTCCTTCGGCAAGGCAAAGCGCCAGTTCGACCAGTTCGAACAGGTCTTCTGGTCTGGCCAGTCGCTTGAAGAGCTGTACCGGACGCTGGCCGAGCGCCAGAATACGGGCCTTGCGGCGATCTTCGTGGCGGCGATGCGCGAATGGAAAAAGTCATTCGAGCGTGGTGCGCGATCGCCGATCGGGCTCCAGATGCGGATAGACCGGGCGATGGACGTGACCATGGCGCGGGAAGGCGAGACCTTCGAGGCGCGTCTCGGTTCGCTGGCAACGATCGGTTCGGCAGGTCCGTTCATCGGTCTGTTCGGTACTGTTATCGGTATCATGACCTCATTCCAGGCGATCGCCGGTTCCAAGTCCACCAACCTCGCGGTTGTGGCGCCTGGTATCGCCGAAGCGCTTCTGGCAACGGCCATCGGTCTTGTCGCCGCTATTCCGGCCGTTATCGCATATAACAAATTCACCGGCGATGCAGGCAAGCTCTCTGCGCGTATGGAAGGTTTTGCGGATGAGTTTTCCGCTATCCTTTCGCGCCAGATCGATGAGAAGCTGCAGACGCGTCAGGCCGCGCAGTAAACGCGCTTCCGAGCGAGTGGAGTAACACGATGGGAATGTCAGCAGGCGGTGGCGGCGGTGGATCCGGCGGACGCCGTGGTCGAGGCCGGGGACGCCGCAAGGGTGGCGCGATCAGCGAAATCAACGTGACGCCGCTTGTCGACGTCATGCTAGTCTTGCTCATAATCTTCATGGTGGCTGCACCGATGATGACGGTCGGCGTGCCTGTCGATCTGCCGCAGACATCAGCCAATGCGCTGAATTCCGATACGCAGCCGATTACCATTTCGGTCAATGCCGATGGCGTGATCCATTTGCAGGAAACGCCGATCCAGGCAACGGAAGTGGCCGACAAACTGCAGGCAATTTCGACCACCGGCTACAATGAGCGTATTTTCGTCCGTGCGGACTCGGTTGCCGCTTATGGCATCGTTGCCGATGTCATGGCGCGTATCCAGGCTGCGGGTTTCAAGAATATCGGTCTCGTAACACAACAGAAACAGGACAACTGATCTCGGTATGAAAGGCAGCGTCACCACATCTGCGATCGTGCACGCCTCACTGCTGGCCTTTGCCCTCGTGTCTCTGGGCTCGCCAGCGCCGCTCGAGGTGTCTCAGGCCGAGTCGATGCCTGTCGATCTGGTGTCCGTGGAAGAGATGACGCAGATTCAGCAGGGTGACAAGAACGCGCCCAAGGCGGAAAAGTCTGCGCCTGTTCCGACCACTCGTCCCGACATCGTTGCCAACGCCCAGAATGCCGGTAACAACAGCGTCGATCTCGAAGCGCCGCCGACGCCGACGGAAAAGCCCAACAATAATGAGAGTGCTGCTGCTCCTCCCAAGCAGGAAAAGCCAGCGCCTGTCGTCGATACCAAGCCCAACGATGTGAAAGACATCGTCAAGGAAGAGACGTCTGCGCCAAAGCCATTGGAAACGGCGTCGCTGCCTGTTCCCAAGCCGGAAATAGCAACGCCACCGACGCCGACGCAGCCGCCCGCGCAACAGCAGGCTCAGGAGCCACCACCGCAAAATCAGGAACCGGCGGAGATTCCGGTGCCGCCAAATGTGCCGCGCCCGAATTCGCGCCCACAGCCGGCTGAGCCGAAGCCGGAACCTCCGAAGCAGGCCGAACAAAAGCCAGCCGAGACGAAACCAGCCGAAAAACCGGCGGAGAAGAAGCCGGAGCAGGCGAAGTCGACAGAGAAGCCGTCCGACAAGAAACCGGCAGACCGCAAGCAGGAGACCGCCAAGTCTGCCGCTTCGCAGGCCAGCGAGTTCAACGCCGACGACATCTCGAAACTGTTGAACAAGCAGGCCCCGTCCGGCGGCGGTGCAAAACGGTCTACCGAAACAGCGTCGCTTGGTGGCAAGAAGACAATTGGCACCGGTTTGAGCGCTAGTGAGATCGACAGTGTTCGTGGTCAGGTTCAGGGTAACTGGAGCATGCCCGGTGGTCTGACGGGTGTGGCCGAGGTGAGAGTCGTCGTTCGCGTATCACTCGATCAGAACGGCATGGTTGTCGGTCAGCCAGAGGTGACGGCCACTGGTGGACCCGAGGGTACGCGCCGCGCCGTCGAAGGCAGCGCGCGTCGTGCGATCTTGAAGTCCCAGCCTTTAAAAAACCTTCCGCCGGATAAATACGAAGGTGAAAGGGGATGGAACACGATGGTTCTGAACTTCGACCCCTCTGAGTTTGCGATTTAAACCGACAGTTTTGGGATCTATGACAAAAACCACACCCAATTCGATGTCCAATTTTGTATGAAGCTGAAAGGCTTGTCTCAATGATCAAGTTCTCTCTCCTGCGCGCGATGATGGTTGCCTCTGGCATGCTGTTGTCTTTCGTTGCGGTCACACCGGCCAGTGCCGAAGTTCAAATCAACATCAACAAGGGCAACGTTCAGCCGTTGCCGATCGCGATCACCGATTTCATGTCGGGTGACGGCATCGGTGCGCAGGTCTCGCAGGTTATCGCGGCCGACCTCCAGCGTTCCGGGTTGTTTGCGCCCGTCAACAAGAATGCGTTCATCGAGAAGATCAGCAATCCCGATCAGCAGCCCCGTTTCGAGGACTGGAAAGTCATCAATGCGCAGGCACTGGTCACGGGCCGTGTGACGAAGGAAGCCGATGGCCGACTGCGCGCCGAATTCCGCCTTTGGGATACGTTCGCCGGTCAGCAGATGAGCGGTCAGCAGTTCTTCACCCAACCGGAAAACTGGCGTCGTGTGGCCCATATCATCGCCGATGCGATCTACGAGCGTGTCACGGGTGAAAAGGGTTACTTCGACACCCGTGTCGTCTTCGTCTCCGAAAGCGGTCCCAAGACCGACCGAAAGCGTGCGCTCTCGATCATGGACCAGGATGGCTTCAATGTTCGCAACTTGACGACGACCAAGGACCTCGTTCTGACGCCGCGCTTTTCGCCAAGCCGTCAGGAAGTGACCTACATGTCGTTCGAGGGCCAGCAGCCGCGCGTCTATCTGTTGCAACTGGAAACCGGACAGCGTGAAGTCGTCGGCAACTTCCCCGGCATGACGTTCTCGCCGCGCTTTTCGCCAGATGGACAGAAGGTCATCATGAGCCTTCAGCAGGAAGGCAATGCCAACATCTACACGATGGACCTGCGTTCGCGTACCACGACCCGCCTGACAAACACGGGTGCCATCGATACGGCACCGTCCTATGCGCCCGATGGCCAGCGCATTGCGTTTGAAAGCGACCGCGGCGGTCGCCAGCAGATTTACGTGATGAATGCCGATGGTTCCGGCCAGAACCGCATCTCCTTCGGCGATGGTTCCTACTCCACGCCGGTCTGGTCTCCGCGCGGCGATCTGATTGCTTTCACCAAGCAGTCTGGCGGCAAGTTCTCCATCGGCGTCATGAAGCCGGATGGGTCCGGCGAGCGTATTCTGACCTCGGGCTTTCACAATGAAGGACCGACATGGGCACCAAACGGCCGCGTACTGATGTTCTTCCGTCAGGCAGCCGGTTCCGGTGGCCCGCAGCTCTACTCCATCGATCTGACCGGCTATAACGAGCAGCTGATCAAGACGCCGACATTTGCATCCGACCCGGCATGGTCGCCGCTTCTGGATTGATAACGCGATTATGGCGGTATGTTGCAAGCATGCCGCTATATTTTCTACGCATGTGATACCGGGACCTGTCTCGCCTTTTGCTGCAAAGTTGTTGTGAGGGCGCTAAAAAAAGCGGGACATTTCCTTTCTGTTAACCATAATTGTTTGGGGGCAATTAACTGCATTCGGTTATTGTCTGGCAACGTTACTGAAATTCTAAGGAGAGACCGGCTATGAGCCGTACAAACACTTCGGCACTCGGCCCGATGCAGAAAATTGCCCGTAACCCGGCTGTTATCGCTTTGACGCTTGCTCTTGCGCTGGCTGGTTGTGCCAACAAGAAGAACATGCCCAACAGCGCCGGCGAACTTGGTCTTGGTGGTGGTGCAGGCTCTGCGACGCCGGGTTCTGCCCAGGACTTCACCGTCAATGTCGGCGACCGCATCTTCTTCGATACCGACAGCACGTCGATCCGCGCAGACGCGCAGCAGACCCTGCAGCGTCAGGCACAGTGGTTGGCCCGTTATCCGAACTACGCCATCACAGTCGAAGGTCACGCCGATGAGCGCGGCACACGCGAATACAACCTCGCACTGGGCGCTCGCCGTGCAGCTGCCACCAAGGAATTCCTCGCTTCGCAGGGTGTTCCTGCCAATCGCATGAGAACCATTTCCTACGGCAAGGAACGTCCTGTTGCCGTTTGCGACGACATTTCTTGCTGGTCGCAGAACCGTCGCGCTGTCACCGTTCTGGGCGGTGCCCGCTAAGGTCTCGCGATTGTATGATCATGTTTGAGAGGCGGTCTTCGGGCCGCCTTTCTTTTTTCCATAGTTTGGCCGAACTTAAGTTGCTTTTTTACGCCAAATGGAAAAAATCCGGATTTGCGTCGTTGGGGCGCAAATCAACCAGACAGGACGCAACATGAAGAAACTTGTCGTGGCGGGAATGCTGGGGCTTGCAGCCTTCACCGGCTTGAGCGGCGCGGCCGTCTCGGGGCCGTTGTTCGGCTCGGGTGGGGCCTTCGGCACGTTGAACACGCAAAATGCACCCGTCGTGAAGGTGCAGGCAAACGATGCCTATCGTGTCCAGCAACTCGAGGAGCAGATTCGTCAGCTGAACGGCCGTATCGAGGAAATGAGCTTCCAGTTGCTGCAAATGCAGGAAACGATCCGCAAAGCCCAGGAAGACAACGAGTTCCGCTTCCAGGAACTCGAAAGCGGCAAGGGTGCGTCACCTGCACCGAAGAAGAAGGCCGAAGCCGAGATTCCGTCGGCAGGTCCGCAGGATGACGTCGCAACCATCATTGAAACGCCGTCCCAGGGCGGCGCTTCAATGGGCGGCAGCGAACGGGGTACCGGCCCGTTGGCCTCAGCGCCACGCAGCAATGCGGCGCCGGGTGAAAGCACACTCGGTTCCATTGAGCTCGATTCGCGTGGGCTGCCTGTTGGTGGTTCGATGAACCCGAACGCCAATAACTCGGCTGGTACGTTGCCTGGTGTCGAGACCGGCCGTTCGACGACCACCGATCCTGTCAACACAGCGGCGCTCACCAGCGAGAACGATGTCTATCAGGCGGCCTACAGCCATGTTCTGTCAGGTGACTATAAGGCGGCGGAAACGGGTTTCGAGCAGTATATCCAGGGCTATCCCAAGGGTGCCAAAGCCGCGGATGCCAATTTCTGGCTGGGCGAAGCCCAGTATAGCCAAGGCAAATTTACTGATGCTGCCAAGACGTTTCTGAACGCTCACCAGACCTACAGCAAGTCGCCAAAAGCGCCAGAAATGCTGCTGAAGCTGGGTATGTCGCTGGCCGCCCTCGACAACAAGGAAACCGCCTGCGCGACCCTTCGCGAAGTGCCCAAGCGCTACCCCACCGCATCCAAGACTGTTCTGGGCAAGGTTACCAGCGAACAAAAACGCCTGAGCTGCTGAGCCGGTGACGACCGCTGACCATGGCAGGTCGTCCGCAGCGATGCCGGTTGCACCCCTTGAGGCTGCTCGGCTTTTTGTCCAGAAAATTACAAGTCGGTCCTGTGTTCTCGTTGCCATTTCCGGCGGTAGCGATTCCACCGGATTGCTGTTGGCGCTGCATCAGGCCCTTCGCGATCTCGGCAGGCAGGATATTTCTCTTCAGGCAGTCACGATCGACCACATGCTTCGTCCTGAATCGGGGGAGGAAGCCGAGGGCGTTGCGGCCTTTTGCCTGACCCTTGGCGTCCCGCATCACCTTCTTCGTTGGGAGGGGCAGAAGCCGAAGGCGGGACTGTCTGCGGCGGCGCGGGTTGCGCGTTACGCGTTGATCGGAACGGTCGCGGGTGAGATCGAGGCCGATATGGTTGTCGTCGGCCACACCTTGGGTGATCAGCAGGAAACGATCGCCATGCGCGGCGCCCGAAGTGATCGACCAGACAATCTGGGTCTTGCCGGCATGGCGGATGCGGTGCTCTACGACGCGCGCCATTGGGTCCTTCGTCCCTTCCTGACCGTGACAAGACGTGACATTCGCGACTTCCTCGTTGCACAGGGACAATCATGGTACGACGACCCCAGCAATGACGATGCGACATACGAACGCGTGCGGGTGCGAAACACACCTCGCGAGGCTCAACGGACGTTGATTGATCAGTCAATCAACCGATTGGCCATGTCATCGGAGTCCGCCCGACTCATCGAACAATTCGCAACATATTGCGGCTATGGGCTCGTTGCGCTGGATGCAGGATGTCTGGCTGGGAACTCCACAACGGTTCGACATGCGCTTTCTGCTCTTGCCTGTGTCATCGGTGGTCGGCGGTTCGCTTTGGGCGCTGCGAGCATGGACAAAGTTCTGGCCTTCGCCAAAGCCGGAGAGCAGGGCAGGGTGACGGCCAGCCGGGTGGTGTTCGAGCGACGCAGGGATACCCTTTTTCTGATGCGCGAAAACAGAGATATTCCCCATGTGACGGTGGCCAGAGGGGCGAGCATCCGATGGGATGAACGGTTCGATATCACCAACCTGTCGAGCAGCGATATTACCGTGCGCGGATTTGGCACATGCGACATCTCGATACCGGATGAGGTCGGGCCCTCCGTTCCGTCGGGCATCGTCAAGCGCGCTTTGCAGGCGATGCCGATCTACGGGGGGGAGGGCGATGCGCCAGCATTGACGCCACCGCCAGGGGTGACCAGTCAATTCAGGCTTGCGCCTTATGATCTCTTTCTCACACGATTTGATTTCGAGTTGGCGAATACCATTGCGAGGCTTGTCGGCCGATTTGCCTATCCCAGGCCGCCTGTTTGAAGGTCCAATGGCGGTAAAACCGATTTTTGTCAGAGTTTTTACCGCAAATCGCAACTCATCTCTTCGCCTGCCTTGGCAACGGCAACTGTCCTCCTTATGTTAAGCCCAACATAATGGCGGGCGCATATTCGCACGTTGCAGTTCGGGGAGTTCGATGAACCCAAATTTTAGAAATTTCGCCCTGTGGGCAGTGATCGCTCTGTTGCTGATCGCGTTGTTCAGCATGTTCCAGACGTCGCCGTCACAATCGGCGTCACGAGAGATCGCCTATTCACAGTTTTTGAGTGATGTCGACGCAGGGCGCGTCCGTGAGGTGACCGTCACCGGAAACCGTGTTCTCGGAACCTACACCGAAAGCAATGCAGCGTTTCAGACCTATTCGCCCGTGATTGACGATGCCCTGTTGGCGCGTCTCCAGGCAAAGAACGTCGCCATCAACGCGCGTCCTGAAAGCGATGGTTCGTCAGGCTTCCTGAGCTATCTGGGAACGCTCCTGCCGATGTTCCTTATTCTGGGTGTCTGGCTGTTCTTCATGCGGCAGATGCAGGGTGGGTCGCGTGGCGCGATGGGCTTTGGTAAATCCAAGGCCAAGCTCCTGACCGAAGCGCATGGGCGTGTGACGTTTGAAGACGTCGCAGGCGTCGACGAAGCCAAGCAGGATCTGGAAGAAATCGTCGAATTCCTGCGTGACCCGCAGAAATTCCAGCGTCTGGGCGGCAAAATTCCGCGCGGCGTTCTGCTGGTCGGTCCTCCGGGTACGGGTAAGACATTGCTCGCACGGTCAGTCGCGGGCGAAGCGAATGTGCCGTTCTTCACGATCTCCGGTTCCGACTTCGTGGAAATGTTCGTCGGCGTCGGCGCAAGCCGTGTCCGCGACATGTTCGAGCAGGCGAAGAAAAATGCGCCCTGCATCATCTTTATCGACGAAATCGATGCTGTTGGCCGCCATCGTGGTGCAGGTCTCGGCGGTGGTAACGACGAGCGTGAGCAGACCTTGAACCAGTTGCTGGTGGAAATGGATGGCTTCGAGGCGAATGAGGGCATCATTCTGATTGCCGCGACCAACCGTCCAGATGTCCTCGATCCCGCATTGCTGCGCCCAGGCCGTTTTGACCGTCAGGTCGTTGTTCCGAACCCGGATATCGTCGGTCGCGAGCGCATCCTGAAGGTTCACGCGCGCAACGTACCGCTGGCGCCGAATGTAGATCTCAAGGTCCTCGCACGCGGCACACCCGGTTTTTCCGGTGCCGATCTGATGAACCTCGTCAACGAAGCAGCACTGATGGCCGCCCGCCGCAACAAGCGCGTCGTGACCATGGCGGAATTCGAAGACGCCAAGGACAAGATCATGATGGGCGCCGAGCGCCGCTCGTCCGCCATGACCGAGGCCGAAAAGAAACTGACGGCCTATCACGAAGCCGGTCATGCCATTACGGCGCTGAAAGTGCCGGTGGCCGATCCCTTGCACAAGGCAACGATCATCCCCCGCGGCCGCGCGCTTGGCATGGTCATGCAGTTGCCGGAAGGCGACCGCTATTCCATGAGCTACAAGTGGATGGTCTCTCGTCTCGTCATCATGATGGGTGGTCGTGTCGCCGAAGAGCTCACGTTCGGCAAAGAAAACATCACCTCGGGCGCCTCGTCCGATATCGAGCAGGCCACCAAGCTTGCCCGTGCAATGGTGACACAGTGGGGCTTCTCCGATGCTCTGGGTCAGGTCGCCTATGGTGAAAACCAGCAGGAAGTGTTCCTCGGTCATTCCGTTTCGCAGTCGAAGAATGTTTCTGAGGCCACCGCACAGACGATCGATACCGAAGTGCGTCGCCTGATTGATGAGGCCTATACGGAAGCGCGTCGTATTCTGACCGAACATCACGATGGCTTCGTCGCCATTGCGGAAGGTCTTCTCGAATATGAAACGCTGACGGGCGAGGAAATCAAGGCTTTGATCCGCGGCGAAAAGCCTGCGCGTGATCTGGGTGACGATTCGCCGAGTGGTCGTGGTTCTGCTGTGCCGAAGGCTGGCACCAAGAAGGACGGCCCGACCGAAGCCAAGGACAACGGTGAGGCCGAAGACGGCATGGAGCCGCAGCCGCGCTGATTGCTTTGCAATTCAAATTCAAGGGCCGTCCGTCAGGACGGCCCTTTTGCGTTTCAGCACGTCTTGTTAGCGCGTGAGGTTTGGTAACAACATATATTGGCTGTTAGCGGTAATTGACGTGCTGTCGGCAGCCTTTTATGGCATTGAGCGGACAAAGGGTGTGGCGCGTATGATCGCAGCCGCTTCCGTGGAACAATCTGGAGCTCACATGACACGTCGCTATTTCGGAACGGATGGAATTCGCGGGGAATCCAACGTGTTCCCGATGACGCCGGATCTGGCGATGCGCGTCGGTATCGCGGTGGGGACGATTTTTCGACGTGGCCAGCATCGCCACCGTGTGGTGATCGGCAAAGACACGCGCCTGTCCGGTTACATGCTGGAAAACGCGCTGGTGGCCGGTTTCACGGCAGCAGGGCTGGACGTGTTTCTGCTCGGACCGATCCCGACGCCCGCGGTTGCCATGCTGACGCGCTCGCTGCGGGCGGACATCGGCGTGATGATTTCGGCCTCTCACAACCCGTTTGCCGACAACGGCATCAAGCTTTTCGGACCTGACGGTTACAAGCTTTCTGACGAGTTAGAGCTCGAGATCGAAGAGCTTCTCGACCGCGATATCTACGCACAGCTTGCCAAGCCGCACGAAATCGGTCGCGCCAAGCGCGTGGACGGTGACATCTATCGCTACATCGAATTCGTCAAGCGCACCCTGCCGCGCGACGTGACCTTGAGCGGCTTGAGGATTGCCATCGATTGTGCCAATGGCGCCGCCTATAAGGTCGCGCCTGCCGCGCTTTGGGAGTTGGGTGCCGAGGTCGTGACGATCGGTAACGAGCCGAATGGCACCAACATCAATTTCGAATGTGGCTCGACCCACCCCGATGCCTTGCAAAAGAAGGTGCATGAGGTCCGGGCAGATATCGGTATTGCACTGGATGGTGATGCAGACCGGGTGATCATCGTGGACGAGCGCGGCCAGATTGTCGATGGCGACCAGTTGATGGCGACGATTGCCGCAAGCTGGGCTGACGACAATATCCTGCGCGGCGGCGGTATCGTTGCAACCGTCATGTCCAACCTTGGGCTTGAGCGTTTCCTGGATGATAAGGGTCTGACGCTTGCGCGCACCAAGGTCGGCGACCGTTACGTCGTCGAGCACATGCGCAACAACGATTTCAACGTGGGTGGTGAACAGTCGGGTCACATCGTTCTCTCGGATTATGGCACGACGGGCGATGGCCTGGTTGCAGCGCTTCAGGTGCTGGCACGCGTCAAGCGGTCTGGTCGCACGGTGAGCGAAGTCTGCCGCAAGTTCGAGCCGGTGCCGCAGCTGCTGAAAAACGTCCGTATTTCAGGTGGCAAGCCATTGGAAAACCCGGTGGTCAAGCAGGCTATCGCCGATGCGGAAAGCGCTCTGGCCAATAATGGTCGTTTGGTCATTCGCCCATCCGGCACCGAGCCGCTTATCCGTGTGATGGCGGAAGGCGATGATAGCGCGCAGGTCGAGCGTATCGTCAACGATCTCGTCGGTGTGATATCGAACGCGAAGACGGCGGCATAGTCGGTTTGCCGTTTCCATCTCGTACGTAAACGCTCTAGGCAAGAAGGCGCTTATAGGCGGTCGATATCCCGCTCGCCTTTCATCTGGGCCATGCGGTCGTCCAACCTTCGCAAGCGCTCCAGACTGGGCTGAACACGCTCGTTTGGTGGCGTCCTGTCCGGCGGCAGCAGCGTGTAAGGCTGCGGCTCCTTCCAGACGGGCGGATTGAGCTTACGCAAATGATAGAGGTAGAGCGCCGCAAACCCCAGCGCGAAGACGCAGGGCATGTAGATGAGCAAGACCTTCACCTGATCGGACATCATGCGGAAGGTGTGTAAGAGATCGGCCCAAAAACTATAGGATTCCATCGCATTTCCCCATCGGCAGAGGTGCTCACGCGAAAGACGCGCAGTACCATCGCCATCTTGTTGAAACGGGAAATCGACCACCGGAGGAAACGGACCTCTGGTGGCCGGGGAGTTCGTAAGCCGTAACTGGACGACCGCCCTGACCTTTAGGCTTGCGCCTTGAACATACGTCAGAGCCTCCCCGGCCGTAGGCAGATGAGCTATATAGTCACAATGGACCGCCTCAGCCATAATTATATATGGCTGAGGGGTGTCATCACGGCCGACACCGGCCGCCAGTTAAGGGGTTACGAGCCCCAAGACCGGTCCGTTACGCCCGGTCTCGCTGCAACCGTAGCGAAAGTTGCATGGCGAGGAAATAGCTAGATTTAGCATGGGGCATGCGACGCGTAGCGGGGCCGGACTGGTTTCAGGGTTTGCGCCCAAAGGGTTTGCCCGGAACGAAAATACTTTCCTGCCAGCGGTTTGTTGGTCTCTCCCGGCCCGTCAGGAAGCGAGCGGTTCTGCGGCTCTCGATATTTCCTCCGCGCACAGGAAATCGGCTATATCACTCTCCGCCATGGGGCGAGAGAAGTAATATCCCTGTACCAATGTGGCCCCGAGATTGCGAATGACAGCCATTTGTTCTGCGGTTTCAACGCCTTCAACAATAGCGTCCAACCCCATTTCACGGCTGAGGATCAGCACGGATTTGACAATCTTGTAGCTGGCCGGATTGCTTTGCACTTCATGGACGAAGGTGTGGTCAATCTTGATCTTGGTGAGCGGCAGGGAATGGAGCGATGTGAGGCTGGAATAGCCGGTTCCGAAGTCATCCAGCGAAATACCGCAGCCGATCTGTCTCAGCATTTCCACCGATTGCCGTGCTTGCCACGTATCGTGGATGAATGCCGTTTCGGTAATTTCGAGATCCAGGCGGGATGCGGGAAAGCCGCTCGTCTCGATGATAGCAATGATGCCGATCACGGCTTCCGAGCTGTTTAAATCCTGTGCCGACAGATTGAAGGACAGACGAATATCGGCGGGCCATTTGACGGCGGCGTCGAGTGCCTTTTTCAACAAAGGTCGCGTGAGACTTCCGATGATGCCCGCGCGTTCGGCAATGGGAATAAACTGGCCGGGTGAGACCTGGCCCAAATGCGGGCTGTTCCAGCGTGCTAATGCCTCAAAGCCCGTTGTTCGATGCTGGGCGATATCGACAATGGGTTGGAAGACAGTCGAGAGTTCGCTGGTGAGGTCCGCCTGCTTCAGCGTCTGTTCTACGCGCGCATCGCGATGAATTTCTGCCACATGCTGTGCCGTAAAGAGCGTGCTGTTGCCCCGCTTTCTTCGTTTGCCGTGATAAAGCGCATAATCGGCACGGTCGAAGAGTTCATCAGGCGAGGATGCAAGATCTGGAAAAACGGCGATGCCGATGGAGCCGGAAATCATGATCGTCGCGTCGGGGAGGTTGAACGGCGAGCGTAGCAGGTCGCACATGCGGTTGCCGTCTCCCACGATGTCATGATCGTCAGCGACCTCCGAGATGACGAACGCAAACTCGTCGCCGCCGAGACGGGATAAAAACAGGTCTGATGAAGAGACGGGCCGGCCGAGACGGTTGCTGACTTCCACCAGAAGCCGGTCGCCCGCCGAGTGCCCGTAGAGGTCATTGACGGGTTTGAAACCGTCCAGATCGATCACGCCGACCGCCAGCCGTTTGTTCCCGGTCTTCGCGGACTCGAATGCGCTTGAAAGGTGCTGGAAAAATGCCCGGCGGTTTGGCAATCCCGTGAGGCTGTCGATATTTGCCAGCCGGAGGTTTTCGTTGCTAAGTGCCTGGGTCTGCTGCTGCGCAACGATCATTCGTTCGAAATTGCCATAATTTACAGTCAGCACCGCGAGCATGCCAAAACTGACCAGCAAAATGTTGATCGCGATGGCGAGGAAAGTCGGCTGGCCGGTGGTGGCGAAAAAGACGATGAAGGTGCCGTTGACGATGATCGCCACGATAAAGGCGGCAGAGCGAACATGCATCAGACAGAAAATGCAGGAAATGACCGTTATGGCCATATAAAAAGCGACGTGGGATTGCTGGTAGGCGTTGCCATAGGGGTAAAGCAGGAAAGACCAGAGTGTGAATGCAGCTGCTATGCCGATGGACAGGCGTTGTGTGCGTTTCAGAGCCGAAAGCGCCTGGACTGCCGACGGGGACTGCTTGCGGGATGTCCACCAGAACACGACTCTGACGGCGCTGATCAATGTGAAGAGAGACGGAACGAGGATGGTTAGCAACGCCGGTGCAATGGACATGTGCGTTGCCGCGAGCGCCCACGTGCTTGAAATCAGAATGAAGTACATCATCGGCATCTGCTTGCAAAACGCGCGATATTTTGCCTTCAGCAGGTCCGGATTGTTATCTGGAATGCGGAGGAATTCGATAATGTGGTTCAAAGTACTGCTCAAGGCGTGACGATCCTGCAGTCGTTCCGGTGATGTTTGCGAGAATGCATCGCGCGGTCGTGTGGAAAGTTATTTTGCTGACCGGTCAGCGCATCATGGCTGCCCTAAACCTTGGATCTTTCAAGTCATCGCAGGGCTTGTACTGATGATGTCGTATGATTGTTGCGATAGGCACAACAATATTAGCTAATGAAACATTATTTTATATTGATATTATTACTTAAAAGCATCGCAAGCAGATATTTCCAAGCCCGGCGCGCGCGCATTGAAAGGGTGCTTAGCCTGTATTCACCGCCTCTTAACCGTAAATGTTAGGAAATGAGGCGGCTACATAGGGATTTTTAAGAGTGATTTAACCATTTTCCTTTAGATTTCAGGCATGAACAAATTAACGGGTCTTGCCGCGCTGGGCGCTTTACCTTTTATGGAGCCGCAATCATGAAAAAGAGCCTGATCGGTCTTGTTGCCGTTTTATTTGGAAGCCATACCGCATTTGCTGCCGATGTCTATCAAGAGCCGCCTCCGGCATTTGCCGATCAGGCGCCTGAAGTCGCCGTTCAGGAAGCCAGTGGCTGGTACCTTCGTGGTGATGTCGGCTATTCGTTCAACGATGCGCGTCGCTTCGAGTTTAGCCGTGCGAGCGGTGGAACGAACACTCTTATCCAATCCGACAGAACCGAGGCAGATGACAGTTTCCTCTTCGGCGCGGGTGTGGGTTATCAGATCAACAATTACCTGCGTACGGACTTGACGTTCGACTACATGGGAAAATCGGACTATCACGGTCAAGCTAATGCAGCGGGCGGCGGTGTCGACAACTTCAGCTCGTCGCTGCGTGCCTACAGCCTGTTGGCCAACGCCTATGTCGATCTGGGTACATACGGTCGTATTACCCCTTATCTGGGTGCGGGTATCGGTGGAGCACACGTGAAGTGGGATACCGTTAAACTTGATAGCGGTTGCTGCGAGTTTGAAGGCAAGGGTGATTGGCGCTTTGCTTACGCATTGATGGCCGGCGCATCCATCGATGTGACGTGTAATCTCAAGGCCGATGTTGGTTATCGTTTCCGGCAGATCGGCAGTGGTGACATGTTCGGTGGCCGTGGTGCTGTCGGTCCAGGACGCGACAAGGGTTTGACCTCGCATGAAGTGCGCGTCGGTGGTCGTTACGTCTTTAACGGCTGCGATACCGCCCAGTATATTCCGCCCGCAGACATTCCGCTTCAGCCTGCCGTTTACAAATAACCGTCACGTTCAAGCTTTAGAGATAAACCGTTCGCGTCCACGCTGGATGCGGGCGGTTTTTGCTGTTTGGGCGTCTGGCCGGGGGGGTCGCAGTGCGAAATTCTTGTCAGCTGCAACATATTTCACTTGACCGGACCGGACGAGAAGAATAGCAACGACGGCAGGCCACCTCTCCCTAACGAGAGGCTTTCTATCTGGAAGGATAGCATGATGACACAGATTACGAAGCCGGACCTTCGTCCGCAAAATTCCCATTTCTCTTCTGGTCCCTGCTCGAAGCGCCCCGGTTGGTCGCTAGACGCTCTCGCTGATGCACCGCTCGGTCGCTCGCATCGCGCCAAGGTTGGCAAAGCCAAGCTCAAGCAGGCCATCGATCTCACCCGCGAAGTTCTGAATGTTCCCGCCGATTATCGCATCGGTATTGTTCCCGCGTCTGACACCGGTGCCGTTGAAATGGCTCTGTGGTCGCTGCTCGGTGAGCGCGGTGTGGACATGGTTGCGTGGGAAAGCTTCGGTGCCGGTTGGGTCACCGATGTCGTCAAGCAGCTGAAGCTGAAGGACGTTCGCAGAATTGAAGCCGATTACGGCGTTCTGCCTGATCTTTCCACGATCGATTTCGACCGTGATGTGGTCTTTACCTGGAACGGTACGACGTCTGGTGTTCGAGTGCCCAATGCCGATTTCATTCCGGCCGACCGTCAGGGTCTGACGATCTGCGACGCGACCTCTGCGGCATTTGCGCAGGACATGGACTTCTCCAAGCTTGATGTCGTGACCTTCTCCTGGCAGAAGGTTCTGGGCGGCGAGGGTGGCCACGGCGTCATCATTCTGTCTCCGCGTGCGGTCGAGCGTCTGACGAGCTACGTGCCTGCATGGCCGCTGCCGAAGATTTTCCGCATGACATCTGGCGGCAAGCTGATCGAAGGCATTTTCACCGGTGAGACGATCAACACACCGTCCATGCTGTGCGTCGAAGATTACATCGATGCGCTGCTGTGGGCGAAGAGCCTCGGCGGCCTCAACGCCCTGATGGCGCGTGCCGATGCCAACGCCCAGGTCATCTTCGACTTCGTGGCCGAGCACAACTGGATCGCCAATCTCGCGGTCGTTGACGAGACACGTTCCAACACCTCCGTCTGCCTCAAGATCGTCTGCAAGGACGTCGCAGCTCTGGACGCAGCTGCACAGGCCGATTTCGCCAAGGGCATGGTTGCTCTTCTCGAAAAAGAAAACGTGGCGCTCGATATCGGCGCTTACCGCGATGCGCCGTCCGGTCTTCGCATCTGGGCCGGTGCCACGATTGAAACGGCTGACATGAAAGCCGTCATGCCTTGGCTGAAATGGGCTTTTGAAACGCAGAAAGCTGCGGTTTTCAAGGCTGCGGCCTAATCTATTCCGGCCCTGCTATGGTAGGGCCGCTCATACCTCATTCTCAAAAATAAACCCATTTTCAAGGAGCCCAACTCATGGCACCTCGCGTACTCGTATCTGACGAATTGTCGGAAACCGCCGTCCAGATTTTCCGTGATCGCGGCGTCGACGTCGATTTCCAGCCGAAGCTTGGCAAGGATAAAGACAAGCTGGCCGAAATCATCGGCAATTACGATGGTCTCGCTATCCGTTCCGCCACCAAGGCGACGGAAAAGCTGATCGAAGCCGCGACCAATCTCAAGGTCATCGGTCGCGCCGGTATCGGTGTCGATAACGTCGATATTCCAGCAGCCTCGCGCCGCGGTATCATCGTCATGAACACGCCGTTCGGCAACTCCATTACGACAGCCGAACACGCGATCGCGCTGATGTTTGCCGTCGCCCGCCAGCTTCCTGCCGCTGACACGTCCACGCAGGCTGGCAAGTGGGAGAAGTCGAAGTTCATGGGTGTCGAAATCACCGGCAAGACGTTGGGCGTTATCGGTGCGGGTAATATTGGCGGCATCGTCTGCTCGCGTGCCCTTGGCCTGAAGATGAATGTTCTGGCCTACGACCCCTTCCTGTCGCCAGAGCGTGCGCAGGAAATGGGTGTGACCAAGGTCGAGCTGGACGAGTTGCTCGCACAGTCCGATTTCATCACGCTGCATGTGCCGATGACCGACAAGACGCGCGGTATTCTGGGCGCTGAAAACATCGCCAAGACCAAGCCCGGCGTTCGTATCATCAACTGCGCCCGTGGTGGTCTGGTGGATGAGGCTGCACTTGCCGACGCCATCAAGTCCGGCCATGTTGCCGGTGCCGGTTTCGACGTGTTCGAAGTTGAGCCTGCGACGGAAAGCCCGCTGTTTGGTCTTCCAAACGTCGTCTGCACGCCGCACCTGGGTGCATCGACCACCGAAGCACAGGAAAATGTCGCGCTTCAGGTTGCCGAGCAGATGTCGGATTACCTCGTCAAGGGTGCCGTTTCCAACGCCATCAACATGCCGTCGATCACGGCTGACGAAGCACCACGCCTGAAGCCTTTCATCAAGCTGGCAGACGTCCTCGGTTCCTTCGTGGGTCAGGTGCAGGAAAGCGCTACCAAGGAAATCGAAATTCTCTACGATGGTGCAACCGCCAACATGAACACCAAGGCGCTGACATCCGCGCTGCTGGCAGGTCTCATCCGTCCGCAGGTGGCCGACGTCAACATGGTTTCTGCCCCGATCATGATCAAGGAGAAGGGCATCATCCTTTCCGAGGTCAAGCGCGACAAGACCGGCGTCTATGATGGCTTCATCAAGGTGACCGTGAAGACGGAAAATCAGGTCCGTTCGGTAGCCGGTACGGTGTTTTCGGATGGCAAGGCACGCTTCATCCAGATCAAGAACATCAACATGGATGCCGATGTTGGCAAGCACATGATCTACATCACCAACACCGACGTGCCCGGCATGATCGGCTTCATGGGCATGACGTTGGGTGAAGCGGGCGTCAACATCGCCAACTTCCAGCTGGGCCGCGAAAAGGAAAGCGGCGATGCTATCGCACTTCTCTACGTCGATGGTCCCGTGTCTGAAGAGGTGCTGGACAAGCTGCGCGCCAACCCGGCCATCCGTCAGGTCAAGTCGCTGTCGTTCAACATCGACTGAGCACTTCTGATACCAACAAACAGCCATCATCACCCGGCACAGAAGACATTCTGTGTCGGGTTTTTTGTGTTTATGGTCAAACATTTATCTATGGTTGCATATCACGAAAAATTTTATGCCATGTCCCTAAAAATGATGATCCATAGTTGCTATATCGACGATAACGAGCCGCTCGATGGGAGGGTGGCATAACAGGAGATGACGATGTTTGCTGCCATCAGGCGCTTTAGGGGTGTTTTTGCGGTTGCCGCGCTGGGGATTGCCGTTTCATTCATTGCCGTTGATATGGCTGAGGCCAGACGTGCGAGTGGCGGATTTGGCAGCCGTGGGACGCGCACCTTTTCTGCGCCGCCGACAACCAACACCGCTCCTGGTCAGGCTGCTCCGATCAATCGCAGCATGACGCCCAACACCAATCAGGCGACCCAACCGGGCGCTGCTCAGCCGGCACGTCCGGGCGCGCAGGCACCGCAACAGAGCCGCGGTATGTTCGGTGGCATGATGGGCGGTCTTATGGGTGGTTTGCTGATGGGTGGCCTGTTCGGCATGCTCATGGGCGGCGGCTTCGGTGGCATGGCAGGTTTCTTCGGCATGTTGCTTCAGGGTTTGCTGATCGGCGGTCTGATCATGCTGGCGATGCGTTTCTTCGCATCGCGCCGCAAGGGTCAGCCAGCGTTTGGTGGTGCACCCGGCAACGCGTCGTCGCGTCATGATTATTCTGCCCCGCAGACCAATCAGGGCTCGACCGGCGGGTTCAAGATTCCGCAGATGGGCTCCAAGGCCGGTGCTGTTGCAGGAGCTGCGGCAGCCACCGTCGCGCCCCGGGGGACGCCGCATGAAAATGCGGTCTCGCAGGGTGACGAGATTGGCGTGACGCCGGTAGACCTCGAAACGTTCCAGAAAACGTTGCAAGACGTGCAATCGGCCTATGCCGCCGAGGACTATGGCACGCTTCGCAAGCTGACCACGCCGGAGGCGATGTCCTATCTGGCCGAAGAGCTGAGCGATAACGCGACCAGCGGCGTTAAGAACGACGTTCGCGATGTGACGCTGCTGCAGGGTGACGTTGCCGAAGCCTGGCACGAAGAGGGCAAGGATTACGCGACGGTGGCCATGCGGTATTCCGCCATCGACGTCATGCGCGATCGCAATACCGGCAAGATCGTTCAGGGCAATGAACACGAGCCGGAAGAATCAGTCGAGATGTGGACGTTCGTTCGCAACGGCAAGGCGGAATGGCAGGTGGCGGCCATTCAGGAAGCCGCTTGATCGCTTGAAATAAATCTCGCGGGAATTGTGGCCGGTGCAGGACGTGTTCTGGACCGGCCTTTTGTTTTTCAGATGCCTTGCGGGGTAGGTAAAAGCGCCTTCTCGGCCATCAAGTGTTTGTTTCTGTTGCACACGATCTTTCCACGCAAATGCCTTTTTCTGTTCATCCAGCGTTCAGTCGTCTCCCTCTAACCAGAGCCGGGACACAGCAATGTGAAACTGACGCGAGCAGCAAAACGCTTTTTTCAGCGGAACCGTAGCTCTAAAACGGCGTTCACGATCCACGTTCGGATGGTACCCCAAGAACCATCCCATCAACCGGATCAGGCAACCTTAGCTCGTTAGGTTCCTGCGAGTATGGAGAGCAAGCAAGATGAAACGCTTCGACCTGATCGACGGAATGCGCGGGTATTTCCTCGTCTTTATGCTCATCAACCACCTCGTCTTTGCGGGTGGTCTATGGCTGATGGAAATCAACCATAGACAGCTTGCCTTCGTTGAAGACGCTCAGGGCTTCGTGTTCCTGTCCGGTCTGCTGATCGGTATGGTTTATGCCCGCAAGATGATGAAATACGGATATGAGCAGGGTCGCGACCTCATCTGGGCACGCGCACTCGAGCTCTACAAGTACGCGATGGGCCTTGTGATCGCGGTGATGTTTGTCCGCATGATAATCCCGCATGCGCCTTATATCTGGTACAATTGGCTGGGCATGACGTCGTTCGACGATCCGCTGCGCCTCGCAGCAATTGCCACCTTCCTGTTCCAGCCGACTTTTATGGACATTCTCCCACAATACATCGTCTACATGATCTTCGCTCCGCTGTTGGTGAAGCTTTGCCTCGATGGGAAGTGGGCCTATGTCATCGCCGGTTCATTGCTGGTGTGGATGGCTGGTCAACTCGGCTTGCAGCAGCTGTTCACGGCGCCTGTCAACGAGCTTGTCAAGGGTGCTGACGAGCAGGGCATTCGCGTCAGCTTCAACCTGTTCGGTTGGCAGCTGGTGTTCTACTCCGGTCTGGTTTTGGGTGCGATGACAGCGCAGAACAAGATCGCTTGGACGAAGATCTTTTCGCCCCAACGCAGCTGGATCCCGAAGGCTGCCCTCCTTGTCTGCCTGTTTTTTGTCCCGCTGCGCATTGCAACGGCATGGAACCTGATGCCCGAATTCATGCTGGGCAAGTTCTCCACCATGGAAATCCGGGCTGACTTCGGTCCCGTTTACCTGATCAACTTCCTGGCTGTGGCTGTTGGTCTGACGTGGTTGCTGATCGCTGGCCCCAAGCACCACAACCCTCTGGTTCAGAGGGCTGCCGGCGCTGTGATCTGGGTTTTGTCACTGAAATTCCTGCAGCTGCTGGGCCGCCACTCGCTTCAGGTCTACGTCTGGCATGTCGCGATTGTCTACGGCATCTACTATCTCGACGGTCGTACCGCGGAGCTTACGCAATTCGAAAAGACCATCATTGCGCTGGTTGGCGTGGCGATGCTGGCTCTTCCTGCCCTGTGGCGCGAGCGGGACAAGTGGATTGGCAGTGGCCAGAAAACAGCTGGCGCTTAAAGCACGATTACCCGAGTTTCTAAGCCCTGGGGGCGGCCATGCCGCCCTCTACTTGCGTCTTCGCTCAATTTTTTCTATATGCAGGCCAGAAAAATCTGGCTGACGCCCGTGTGGATCGCGTGATCCTTCATCGGTGGACCAGACACGACAGGCGGCGGGGCCTTGAACCCCGGTATGACTGACGATTGGAAAACACGTGAATACGCTCGACTTTGATAAGAAGCCGGAAGACACCCGTATTGTCGTCGCCATGTCCGGTGGGGTCGATTCCTCGGTGGTGGCCGGCATCCTGAAGCGCGAAGGCTACGATGTCCTCGGCATAACGCTTCAACTGTATGACCACGGTGCAGCCGTTCACCGCGCTGGCTCCTGCTGTGCTGGACAGGACATCGATGACGCCCGTCGCGTCTGTGAGACGCTGGGCATTCCTCATTACGTGCTCGATTACGAAGCCCGCTTTCGCGAAACTGTGATCAACCCCTTTGCTGAAGCCTATGCCATGGGTGAAACGCCTGTGCCGTGTGTGGCCTGTAACCAGACGGTCAAATTCGCTGATCTTCTGGCAACTGCGCAGGAACTCGGAGCGGATGCGCTAGCGACCGGCCACTACATTCGATCGCGGCTCAATCCCGTCCCCGGCCACCCGAACCGCCGTGCGCTCTATCGCCCCATCGATAGCGACCGTGACCAAAGCTGGTTCCTGTTTGCCACCACGCAGGAGCAGATCGATTATCTGCGCTTTCCGTTGGGGGGGCTCTCCAAAGCAGAAACGCGTGAGCTCGCGGAAGAGATGGGGTTGGTCGTCGCCCAGAAGGCCGATAGCCAGGACATCTGTTTTGTGCCGCAGGGCAAATATACCGATATCATCAACAAGCTGAAACCAAACGCGGCGCTGGTGGGTGATATCGTCCATCTCGACGGTCGTGTGCTGGGTCGTCACGATGGTATCGTACACTATACGATTGGACAGCGTCGCGGCATTGGCGTCGCCACCGGCGAGCCGCTTTATGTGGTGCATCTGGACGCCCGTGGCCGCCGCGTTATCGTCGGTCCGCGCGAGGCGCTGGAAACCCACCGCGTCTATTTGCGGGACATGAACTGGCTGGGAGACAACGCACTTCTGGACGACGCCATCGGAGGCTTTTCCTGCTTCGCAAAGGTCCGCTCCACACGTCCGCCGGGCGAGGCCGTGCTGTATGCCGACGACAGGGGTATCTATGTGGATCTTGCAGTCGGCGAGGCGGGTGTGGCACCGGGACAAGCCTGCGTTCTCTACTCGGCCCCCGGCGCCGATGCGCGGGTCTACGGCGGTGGCTTCATCGAGCGTTCGGAACGCTCCGCGGACGCAGAAGCAGCACTGAAAGCCCTGCTCCAGAACAAGGTTGCAGCCTGAAGTCGCTGATGTTTTTGTCACAAGACATAAAGCGACGTTTTTGCGCATCTTGCGCTTGACACTCAAGGGAGCGGCACCTTATAAGCCGCTCATCCTTAGGGACCGACAGTAACGCAACTGTCACGTTCCTCTGTGGCGGGGTAGCTCAGGTGGTTAGAGCAGCGGAATCATAATCCGCGTGTCGGGGGTTCAAGTCCCTCTCCCGCTACCAAAAATTCTTAAATCGAGCCTGTTGTGCCCTGTAACGGCGTTTCGGAATTTCTCGTGTTGTACCCTTGTACCGCGGTTTCGGAATTTTGACACGAGAAACCGGAATTTCTCGTGTTTCTGATTTCCTCGTCAGGCTTTCTTAGGGCGCATTGTTTCCTTGCACCGGTCCCATTACTCTTCGCACTTCTGGGTCGCTATTCGCGCTGTGCCAACCCAACCAGTGTTCGGTTGTACCCTGTAGCGCGGTTTTGCAAATTTGACAGCACGTTTTGCAAATTTTGAGTTTTGCAACCGCCCTGTCAAACTCGATTTAAGCGACCTTTTAAACCCCCTTGAAGTGGGCATCTTTAAGAGTTCGCCACGCATACGCCGCATCCAGGCTGACCACTCCGTTACCGGCTGCGGAGGATTGGTCCATCCACAATCTAATTCAAGATGTTCAGGGCTCATTGGCCATGTACCTTTATATTTGTAACTCCGGCACCTCGCAGCGCAGAAATGACGCGAGTAATATTCTCTTCGGTTTCGCTTTCGAGTAAAACAGTCAGGCCATTTTCACCAATCACCCATTGAGCTTGGTGGACGATACCGTCTATTAAACCTCGGACCTGGTTGATCTGTTTGGGTGAAATCTCTGTGGTGTAGCCGTCAATTTGGACGACCGAGATTGGGGAACGACCAAGGATATCTGCGAAATCGTCATCAAACTTCAGCCTTTGCTGATGTCCCGAAATGCTTTTTAAGTTTGGGCGATTTCCGTGTTCTAGTGAGCGTTTGAGTATGTTCAGTTCTTGCCTTAAGCCTCCATCTCGTGCAGCATTAGTCTGTCAGCTGGCGTGGCGGCTTGCTCAAATTGCTGGAAGCCCTTAGCCTTCGTGACAGGGTTTTCTGAGACGTAGTCCAGCCCGACCGCGTAACTGACAGCGCTTGCCAAACGCTTCTGTGCATCAAATAAGTGAAAATGCTCTTGAAGCTGAAAAGGGATGGCTCTGTAAGGCTTCACATCAAAAGGAATCTCTGTTCCCTCTAGGAACATATGGATCACGGGTTTTGCGACCATATGTCGAATACCCATTTCATAAAATGCGTTAGCGTTCAAAAGGCTCATATCTACGATCACCAACTCTGCTTCCAGCAGATGAGTGATCATTTGAGTGTCGATCATACCAGGGGACGAGATAGTGTCTGAACGGATGACCTCAAAATCACTGAAGTGGTCAGAAAAGGTTGGCTTGATTATTCCATTAAGCAGCCAATCTGCGTGCGTGCGAGTTGGGGTGGAACTGGCACCTATTGGCCCGACGACAAAGCACGTTTTTAGCTGTTTTGATGCTTTGTTACTGTCTTCTGTCATCTGTCCACCCCTTTTCGATTAGCTTCGTGTGTTGGATATAATCACTTCACGCACCACTTTACTATTGGTTCCACCAGCCACTGAATAGGTACAATCGACCTCCTCCGTTCTAAAGGCCGAGAAGGTTTCGAAGACGCCTGGAACGGCGTTTAAGGACGGGATGACGTGCCCTTTAAGAGCACTCAGAACCTTGGCCATCTCCGCGAAGTCTGCCCGACCTAAGATACCATAACCATAGTCGCGCTCGTTTCCCCAGTAGGGCGGATCAAGATAAAATAGCATGCCAGGCCGGTCATACCGCTCGATAAACTGGCACCACTGGAGCTGTTCGATGACGACGCCGGTCATTCGCTCGTGAATGGCTTCTAGCTGTGGTCCTATCTTCATCAGATTGAACCGTGCACATTGCATGGAAACACCGAAACTCTGACGGTCAACTTTGCCGCCGAATGCGGTGCGTTGCAGGTAAAGGAAGCGCGCTGCACGTTTGATCAGTCTGCGTCGTCGGCTCAGCGCTGTGGAGATACGTCCGTTTCCACCTATATTTCGTTTGGTAAGGCGTCTCCTGAATCCGGGCGCCTTGTTCTGCCGGGGACACTTTCAGGGAAATCTTCCTCACATGTGTGAATGTTCCCGCCGCCACAAAGGGCCGTGATATCCGCTTTCTGTGTTCAGGCTTATTTTGCCGTTCCAGCGAAAATCTCACGCAAAGCAAAGGGCCACCTTTGCGGGCGGCCCTTATTTCTCTTTTGCTGTTCGGATGTGTCAGCCTTGGCATCAGGCGCGCCTGAACATCCAGTTGAAACTTAAAGGCCTGGGCGGCGGTAACGGTCGCGTTCCTTGGCGATCTGGTCGGCATTGTACGGATCGAGCGTGTCGTCGAACTGCTTCCAGCCCTCCTGATTGTAAGCTGTTCTGCGTTCGGTTGGGTCGACCCAGTTGGATCGCTGCAGGATCGCTTCTGCTTCTGGAACCATTGCTTCATCGACACGAGCCGTCACAATCGTGCCGCCCCGGCGGACGCCTTCGGCATACACATGTGCATCTTCCTCGGAGACGCCGGAGCCCGTGAGCGCGCCGACGATACCGCCTGCTGCACCACCAGTTACCGCGCCTGCGACAACGCCAGCGGCCGTTGCTGCGAGCCAGCCTGCTGCGACGACGGGGCCAACGCCCGGGATCGCCATAATGCCGAGACCTGTCAGCAGGCCGCCTGCGCCACCGACGACTGCGCCAATACCAGCACCAGTGCCCGCGCCTTCGGCTGCTTTGGATTCACCATCAACATCGCCATGGTGATGGCCATCTGTGTTGTGATTGTTCGAAACAATGCTGATGTCGCCCGACGGGACACCATGTGCCTCAAGGGCGTTCACCGCAGCGCGCGCATCGGAGTGGTCATCGAATAGTCCGGTAACAGTTTTCATGGATTCATCCTCAAATTGTGTTGGCTTACTTGGCGACGACGTTACCCTGGTAGTCCAGAGCGACAGAGACGGTCTTGCCGTCCTTCATGCCCGATGCCATCCAGATGCCCTTGTCGTTCTTCATGAGGTCTTTGACGCCCGTTACGCCGGTTTCTTCCATGCGTGTCTTGGCCTGTTCTTCCGTGAAGCTGTTGGCGCCTTCCACAGGAGCGGGTGCATTGTTTGCACCCGGCGTGGCGACTGCGGGGGTGCTGCCGTCAGCGGTCGGTGCTGGTGTCGTCTGGGCCATAGCGGAAAGAGCGGACGCGCCGAGCAGCGCTGCCGCAACAATGATCTTCTTCATGGTGGTTTCCTCTCATGCGGGCCAGTCTCTGCGGCTCCGTGATGATCTAACCGCCACTCCAGTCTTTCGTTCCATATTAGTTACATAAAATTAATAAGCGCGGCGTTGCCACATCATGTGTTCTGGAAAGGACATCTGCGTTTGGGAACGACAGCGATTCTAGATATCGACAACATTGACAAGGAGGAGATGATAATCTTGAGGATAATTCGATCGCGCGTTTGCTAAGCACCGCACGGCAACTTAAAAAATCGACTTATGCCTTACGCGTTGATGCATGATGTTTGCGGCGCTGATCTCAACGTCGGATACGTCATCCGATCTTCCGCTGATAATCGCCGAAGCGCTTGCGCTCCAAGGGATTAACGCAAATTTTTACATGCGACGGAAAGCCTGTCGTTTTTTGGAACGAAATCCGACACCCGGAATTGTAACGCTCAGGTGTGGTACGTGTGGGGACGACTTTGAAATTCATCGGCGGTGGCGAATGCGGAGATCTATTCCGGGATTTTGCTTGGGAGCAAAGTCCGTTGGGATTGCCGGATGAATGGCCCGTTGAATTGCAGACGCTCGTCAACGTGATGCTCGGGTCGCTCCAGCCCATGTTGATGGTGTGGGGACCAAAGCAGATCACACTTTACAATGATGGCTACGCAGAGATGTGCGGCAATCGTCACCCGGCTGCTTTTGGGCATCCCTTCAAGGATCTTTGGTTCGATATCTGGGATGGGGTAGAGCCGATCATATCGGCGGCCTATGCCGGGCAGGGGACTTCGATGGATGACATCGAATTTATCATGCATCGCAAGGGCTATCCGGAGGAAACGCATTTCTCTTTCTCATATACCCCTGTCCGCGACCGTGATGGTGTGGTGTTGGGCATGTTCTGCGCATGCTCTGAAATCACCAACGAAATCATGCTTCGGCGAGAACAGAAGAGTCAGCAGGAGAAGTTGCTTCAGATCTTCGAAATGTCGCCTGCGGGCATCGCGATGCTGAATGGCCCGACGCACGTGTTCGAATTTGCAAACGAGGAATATTACTCGATGATCGGCGTTGGCCGCGATATCATTGGAAAGCCCGTGGCGGAGGCTGTTTCCGAGGTTGTTCGGCAGGGCTTTATCGATCTGCTTGATACGGTCTACCGCACGGGGGAGCCTTTTTCAGCGCGTGCCGTGCCGGTCGAGCTGAATCGCGGGCCGTCCGGCGAGCGGCAAAAACGTATGATCGATCTTGTCTATCAGGCTATGCGGTCGTCCTGTGGAGAAATCATCGGTATTCTCGTTCAAGCCCAGGATGTGACGGAGCGTCTTGCAGAGCAGAAGCACCGGGAGTTGATATCCCATGAGTTGGGTCATCGTCTGAAAAACCAACTTGCCATGGTGCAGGCGATCGCGTCGCAAACACTAAGAACGGCCAAGGATATTGCATCCGCCAGGCGCACGCTCTCGGACCGTATCGGCGTATTGAGCGCAGCGCATGATACCGTTATTCTGGGCGGAATTGGAACATCCGAGGTCCACAAGCTTGTCAACCAGATGGTGGAACTGCACGACGATCCGATGGCGCCAAGGATTTTTGTGTCGGGACCGAAATTACGTGTCGGCTCGCGCCCGTCTCTCTCCCTATCACTCATTCTGCATGAGCTGGCGACCAACGCGATCAAATACGGGGCTTTGTCATCGCCGGACGGTAAAGTGGATATCCATTGGGACGTCATTGAGCATCATCCGGAACGGTTTGAACTTGTCTGGACGGAAAGGGGAGGCCCTGCGGTCGTCGCGCCCGAGAAGGAAGGGTCCGGTTCCCGTTTGATCAAGGCAGGCCTTGCCGGGGCCGATGATAGCCGCGTCGATATCGAGTATGACGCACGTGGCGTAAGCTGTCGGATTTCGGCAGAGCTGGTCAGTTTCCAGCGGGAGCATTAATCATGCAAGAGCCACCACGCCTTCTCGTCGTCGAAGACGACGGGCTCATACGCCTCGACCTTGTCGATATGGTGTCGGACCTTGGTTGTCTGGCATATGAGGCCTCGACGGCTGATCAGGCGGTGACTTTGCTCGAGCGGCAGCACTCGATCAGTGCCATCTTGACCGATATTGACATGCCCGGTTCAATCAACGGTCTGGGCCTGGCTAATGTCGCTCATCGACGCTGGCCGCATATCAAGGTCGTGGTGATTTCAGGACGTTACAATCCAGCGGAGGGTATCTTGCCACCCGGAGCGATATTTATAACCAAGCCCGTTTCACAGCATAGCGTTGAAAAGGCTCTCTCGGCCATTGGCGTTCTCTCGCTTTAGGAAAATATATATTTTCCTTCTGTGCTGCTGCGGGTCTTATTCAAGAGATGATAATATGGCAACGGTCAGGCATATTCCGCTAACTCACGAAATCAATCATTGATAATTCGTTAAAATCAGATTCGACATCCGATTCGATGCGGTGTAGAACTTAAGCGTTCAGTAAAATGAACGTCAGCATTTGGCATGTCTTGGGAGGATAAGTCTTGTCTTATGTGGCTTTTGAACGTGTCGGCGCGCAGTTGTCGCCGCAGCAGGTCACTGATCTGCAGACCATATTCGATGGCGTTTGTTTTGAATGCCTTGAAGACCGCAGCAGCGAAGTCGCCAGTAAATGTGCAGCCGTTCTCATCCGAAGTGCTCAACGTGGTATCTGGGATCATGATATGTTGCGTGATATCGGTAAAGCGGTTCTCAGACGTCATTGATGTTTAAAAACATGAGTGGTTAAAGCGCCCGGTTGCCCGGGCGCTTTTCTGTGTATCAGGCTTTTTCCTGAATGTGGGCTTCCAGAAACCAAAGAGACTTATCCAGATCGCGCGATGCGGCAGTGAAGATATCCGCAGTATTGGCATCACCGGCATCATCAGCTTCATCGATTGATTTACGGATCAGGTTCGCAACGTCGCCGTAGCGCTCGATAAGCTCATCCAGATGGTCGTGAATTTTGAAGATGTCTGTCGGGTAGGCTTTGAGTTTCGAGGTCGAAGACACCGACTGGACGCTTCCCAGCGCGGTTCCTCCGAGCTGTACAGCGCGCTCGGCGATTGTGTCGCTGTGCTTGTCGAGCGATGTGCGAAACGTATCCAAAAGCTCGTGGATCGCGATGAATTGTGGACCTTTGAGGTTCCAGTGGGCCTGCTTGGTGACCAGTGACAGGTCGATGACAGAGGCCAGCGCCTCGTTCAGGAGTCCGATGACCGTTGCTTTTGCATTGGAGGGTAAATCGTTTCTGGTCTTATGGGTTCTCATTTTCTTCTCCTGAAACACCACTCGTTACTTTATTGTTTTGAGACGTTCGGGAAAGCAACGAGTGGGAGCGTCAGTCGTTCCAAAATCTGTCCGTGTATGAAACATTTCGTGTGACGCTCACCGGTCAGGCGGCACATCGCTCATGATCACACGGTTCATCAGGACGAGGGAGCGGTCCGGCGCGATGCGGTAGGTCTCGTAAGCACGCCGGCCATCTCCCATGTTGAAATCGTGCCTCAGCGTGCTTCCAACGGGCGACTTGGTGAGCTTTGTTCGCGGCTGTCCGCCATAGGTGATGCTGCCTGGGATGGGTTCGATAGGGGATGTCGCTGTTGTGCATGAGGCAAGTGCGACGGCGCACAAGAGAGCGGCGGTTTTCTTCATTCCCGTGTTCCTCTGTTCAAGCTCAGTCATACAATTATAACCAACCTGTAGCCTTTGCGTTCCGGACATAAAAAAGCCCCGCATCCTTTCGAATGCGGGGCCGGTCCTTGGGAGGATTGTTTTATCAGTCTTCGTTGGCGGCAAGCTGCGTCAGCACCTGACCACGACCCCGAATACGCATGATGAGCGGAATGAGGAAGGCGGCAGCGGCAACGATAAACAGGGCGACCGCAATCCACGACGTGAAGAGCACGGAGGGGTCTCCCTGACCGATGGCGAGCGCACGGCGCAATTGCTGTTCGGCAAGAGGTCCGAGGATGAGACCAACGACGGCAGGCGCGATCGGGTAGCCGAAAATCCGCATAATATAGCCGAGGATACCAAAGGCGAGCAGCATACCGAGTTCGAACACGGATGGGTTCGCGCCAATCGTACCGAGCGTTGCGAACAGAAGAATACCTGCATAGAGCCAAGGCTTGGGAATCGTCAGCAGCTTTACCCACAGGCCGATCAGTGGCAGGTTGAGAACCAGCAGCATCACATTGGCGATGAACAGGCTGGCAATCAGGCCCCAGACGAGTTGCGGGTTCGTTGCGAATAGCAGCGGACCTGGCTGAAGGCCGAACTGCTGGAAACCGGCCAGCATGATCGCAGCTGTCGCGGTTGTCGGTAGACCAAGCGTCAAAAGCGGCACCAGCGTACCGGCAGCCGATGCATTGTTGGCGGCTTCCGGACCGGCAACACCCTCGATGGCGCCGTGGCCGAATTCTTCCGGGTGCTTCGATAGCTTCTTTTCCGTGGCATAGGACAGGAACGTGCCGATTTCAGCGCCGCCCGCCGGCATGGCGCCGATGGGGAAGCCGATCAGCGTGCCACGCAACCATGGCTTCCACGAACGAGCCCAATCCTGCGCGCTCATCCAGACCGACCCCTTGACGGCTTCGACCTTTTCGTCGCCGCTCTGGCCTTGGGCGACGATGAACAGCGTTTCGCCGATGGCGAACATGGCAACGGCAAGCGTGGTGACCTCAACACCATCCAGCAGGTCGGGAACGCCGAAGCTCATGCGTGTCTGCCCGGTCAACTGGTCGATGCCGACGATCGCAAGCGTGAAGCCGATAAAGAGCGAAGTGAGACCGCGCAGGGCGGAATCACCGAAGGCGGATGAGACGGTTACGAAGGCCAGAACCATCAGCGCGAAATATTCGCGCGGTCCAAATACAAGCGCCAGCTTGACAATGTAAGGTGCCACGAAGGCCAGCGCGATGGTGGCGATGAGGCCTGCAACGAACGAGCCGATGGCAGCGGTTGCCAGGGCCGGTCCTCCGCGCCCCGCGCGTGCCATTTTGTTGCCTTCCAGTGCGGTGACGATGGAAGCGCTTTCGCCGGGTGTGTTGAGCAGGATCGACGTGGTAGAGCCGCCATACATGCCGCCGTAATAAATTCCAGCAAACATGATCAGCGATCCCGCAGGATCAAGCTGGTAGGTGACCGGCAACAGGAGCGCGACGGTCAGCGCAGGGCCAATGCCGGGCAGAACGCCAACAGCGGTGCCGAGCGTGACCCCGATCAGCGCATAGAGAAGGTTCATCGGTTGCGCCGCAATCGCGATACCTTGCAGCAGAAATTCAAAAGTGCTCATGGACAGTTGTCCCCCTGTCGGGTGAAGCGGCGGTTGCGCCCCATATACGGAGCGCCCAGGCTTCATGTCTTCATTGTTTATCGGGTGGATCGGCCGTTAGAAAAACAGCCGTTCCAAGGGTCCAGCGGGCAGCGACAATTGCAGCAGTTGCGCAAAGATAACCCAGATGACGAAGCTGAAAACGATGCCGATGGGGATCGAATACCAGAGCTTGCGTTTACCGAAAGCACGCGCCGTAAGGGCAAAGAGCAGACCTGTCGCGATCGAAAACCCGGCGATTTTCAGGAGCAGCATCTGTGCGGCAAGACCCGCGATGACCCAGAAAACAGGTCCCATTTCCTGTTTGTCACGGGTCGGAAACTCATTGCGCCACGCCTCGATCGCCGTCCAGATCGCCAGCCCGATAAGACAGATACCAATGGCGTAAGGAACGGTTGCCGGGCCAACCGGAGAATAGCCGGTGACGCTGGCAAGCCGTGCAGAATCCCAGAAGATGACGGCTGCAACGGCCACCAAAAACACGGCGATGGCGAACGCCGCCCAATCAGGGCGGCGCTTTGTGGGTTGGGAAGGGGATGAACCCTGGCTCATTTTACCAGTCCGATGTCTTTAAGAATGGTTTCGGTCGACGCCGTGTCTTTTTCAAGCTGTGCCTTGAAGGCATCGCCAGCGAGGTAGGTGTCCATCCAGCCCTTGGTCTTCAGTGTTTCCTGCCACTTGGCAGACTTCACCAGCTTTTCGATATCGGCGCCAACAGCCTTTTCCTGCTCAGGCGTCAGGCCTGGAGGAGCTGCAACCATGCGCCAGTTCTGGATGACGACATCAAGGCCGCTTTCCTTCAGTGTGGGCGCATCGATGCCTTCGAGCTTCTGCTCGCTGGAAATCGCCAGAATGCGAACCGTGCCTGATTTAACCTGGCTTTCGAATTCGCCGTAGCTGGAGATGCCGGCGGTGACCTGTGCGCCAAGAATGGAAGCGAGTGCTTCGCCGCCACCGGAATAGGCGATGTAGTTGATCTTGGTCGGGTCGACGCCTGCAGCCTTGGCAATCAGGCCAGCCGTAATGTGGTCGGTGCCGCCAGCGGAACCGCCGCCCCAGGATACGCTGCCCGGATCTTTCTTGAGCTGCTCGATGAGCTGTCCGATGTTTTCGATGGGCGACGATGCAGGAACGACGATGGCTTCGTACTCACCGGTTAGACGCGCAATGGGCGTGACGTCCTTCAGCGTAACCGGAGCCTTGTTGGTGAGAATGGCGCCAACCATCACGTAGCCGCCGACGATCAACGCATTCGGGTTGCCGCTCTGCTGGCTTGCGAACTGTGCAAGACCGATGGTGCCGCCCGCGCCTGGAACGTTCTGAACCTGAACGCGCTTGGAGATGCCTTCTTCCTGCAGCACGCTCTGCAACGAACGCGCCGTCTGGTCCCAGCCGCCGCCAGGGTTTGCCGGGGCGATGATGGTGTAGTCAGCTGCTGCTGCCGGAAGTGCGATTGCGCCTGCGAGAAGCGAAGCGATGAGAAAATGCTTCAAAGGGAACCCTCCTTGTATGCCGTTTTGGCATTGTTGTTGTGATCGCGGAAGGGGCGCGCATGGACGACATCAAGGGTGGCAATAGCAACCCGAACCATCTGTCCTGTGAGACTTTCCTCCCGCTTCTTCAGTCCGCCTCCACGGATGAACGAAGAATTGTACAGCACCATAGAAAGCTGTCATCTAACTGACGCTTGGCAACTCCTCGACACATTTACTGTCTATTAATTTTTGAAATCCGTCTACTGGGCACGCAGAGCTTCGTTCCAGCGCTCGATGATGCGGGCGCGCTTGACCTGATCGAGATAGACCATCAGTCCCGGACTGACCGGAACCGGCCGCAATTGTGCGCCGTGGATGGCCTGCATCATGTTGGCGGTGTTTTCCCCCGCCACATCCGGACTGACGGCGGGTATCTGCAACTGCCGCGCCATGATGGTCTGACCTTCCTTCGACATGAAGAACTCCAGGTAGCGGCGTCCGAGTTCGGCGTTTCTGGCCGCCTGCGGCACCAGCCCGATACGCGACATGACGACCGTGTAGTCCTTCGGCAGCACGATACCGACATCGGGATGGCGAGAGGCCCAATCTGCGGCATAGGAACCGAGGATGTTGTAGCCCAGCAGGAACCGACCATCGGAAATGCGCTCCAGAATGGCGGAGCTGGTGGAGTAAACCTTCACGCCCGCCGTTCCCATTGATTTGATGACGTTCCAGATATCGCCGAACTGTTCCTGATCGCGTGACATGAACAGGAAGCCGACGCCGGAGCGTTCGATGTCATAGGTCGCGATGCGCCCATGCACCTCTTTGGCGTGGCGTTCCAGATAATCCACGAATTCGGCACGACTGGCCGGGGGCTTTTCCGTAATAAAACTCGGCTTATGGTAGACGAAGACGGCGGGCTCGAAGGTCAGCGCATAGGCCGTGTTGCGCCAGTTGGCCCAGGCGGGCCATCGGGCGCTCATCGGCAGGTCGGATCGCTGCGCATAGCCGTCATTGCTGAGTTTGACCTGAAGATCCATGGCGGAGGAGAAGGCGAAATCGGCGGTTTTTTCACCCGCATCCGTTTCGCGCACGATGCGGTCGTAAATCTCGCCGGTCAGCATATCTTCATAGGAAACCGCGACATCCGGGTTCGCTCTCTGAAACCCCTCGATCATAGGGGTTGCCAGAGGTTCGTCCAACGAGGAATAGACCACGAGCGTTTCTGCATCCACCTTGCCGGACAGGGCAGGAAACACCATTGGCTGCGCCTGCAAACAGGTGGCGATACCAAAGAAAAGACAGAGGGATAGAAGAATACGCATGGAAAAGATCATGCCGCAGGCCCTTGCCATTCACAAGACGGGTAGGCTTGGATAAATTCGATCCAAATGGAGGGCGTCTGCTTGCGAATTCTGCTTGTGGAGGACAATCAGGTGCTGTCGGAAGGACTTTCCGCGCTGCTGCGGGGTAGCGGCTATGCCGTGGATGTAGTGTCCGATGGCGCTTCGGCGGACGCCGCCATTGCCGCTGAAAATTTCGATCTGGTCATTCTCGATCTCAACCTGCCGGAAATGGACGGCATCGAGGTGCTGCGTTCGATGCGTGACCGCCAGGATAAGGCAGCGGTGATGATTCTGACGGCGCGCGGCACGCCGGAAGAGCGGGTGAAAGGACTGGATCTCGGCGCTGACGACTATATGACCAAGCCGTTCGATATCACCGAGTTCGAAGCGCGGGTGAGGGTTCTCCTGCGCCGCAACGCCGGTTTGCGTTCCTCGCTGGTCAGTTTCGGCAAGGTGTCGTTCGATCTGACGTCGCGCACCTTTTCCGCCGAGGGCATTCCGCTCGATATTCCTGCGCGTGAGGTGGCGCTTCTGGAAGTGCTGTTCATGCGTGCCGGAAAGGTGGTGGCCAAGGAAGCCATCGTCCAATCGCTGACGGGTTTCGATGACGAACTGTCCGGCAATGCGATCGAGCAATATGTCAGCCGTCTGCGCAAGCGACTTGCTCCGCATGGGCTGACGGTGAAGACGGCGCGCGGCATTGGTTATTATCTCGAGAAGTTGCCGGAGATGGCGCAATGAAGCAGGCCGCCTATTCGCTGCGGCGGCGCCTGCTGGGCTGGCTTCTGATTTCCACGGCGATCATCGGCTGCATTGCGCTGGCCGATACCTACCGCGAAGCCACCAATACAGCCAATATCGTCTCTGACCGGGTGCTGTCCGGTTCCGCCCTGGCCATCGCCGAGCGGGTCGTTGTCTCCGAGAATGGGTCACTTGAGGTGGATATCCCATATGTCGCGCTGGAAATGCTGACATCGGCGGCGCAAGACAGGGTGTTTTATCGGGTGGACGGCCCGAACGGTCAGTTTCTGACGGGCTACCAAAACTTGCCTTCGGTGGAAAAGGTCCGCAGTGACACGCCCATTTTCGTGGATGCCGAATTTCGCGGCGAGCCCATCCGTGTGGCCGCAATCGAGCGCTTTGCATCGACGGGTGTGAATTCCGTGCCGTTTACCGTCACTGTTGCAGAAACCACGATTGCCCGCAGTCGCTTGGCGCAGGCGATTATCATTCGCTCGGCCCTGCGTCTTCTCTTCATGATCGTCGGTGCCGCCATTATCGTCTGGATTGCCGTGACGATCTCGCTGCGTCCGCTCTATCGGCTCAGCGAAGCTATTGATGAACGCAGCCCCAATGATTTGCACCCCATCCGCCAATCGGTGCCGGTGGAGGTCGAAAACCTCGTGGAAACCGTCAACTCCTTCATGGTGCGGTTGCAGTCGGCGCTGGATGCGCTGAGGCATTTCACCGGCAATGCCAGCCATCAGCTGCGCACACCGCTGGCCATCATCCGCACCCAGCTCGCGCTGTCGGCGCGGGCATCCACCTTGCAGGAGGCACAGGCCGCGGCGCACAAGGGGGATGCTTCTGTCGCGCATGCCGAGCATATTCTGGCGCAGCTTTTGCGCATGGCCAACATTGATGCTGCCGGATCAGGAGAAAAGCAGAGCCTTGTCGATGTCGATCTTGTCTCCTTGGCTCAATCCGTGACCGCAGATTACGTCCCTGTCGCCGCAGAAGCGGGCATCGATCTGGGGTTCGAACACGTGGAAGCGACCAGCATCCCGGCAGAGCCGCTTTTGCTCGGCGAGCTCCTCGGCAATCTCATCAGCAACGCCATCGCCTATGCGGGGCGGGGAGCGGAAGTGACGGTCAGGGTGGGGAAAACAAACGGGTTGGCCTACATCGAGGTGGAGGACAACGGCCCCGGGATCTCAGCCGAAAAACGCAATGTGGTGCGCCAGCGTTTTGCCAGGGGAGACGGAAACGCGGCACCCGGTGCGGGTCTGGGGCTTGCAATCGTCGAGGAGATTGCCTCGCTTTTCAACGGGCGGCTTGTGCTGGACGACGGCGCATCTGGAAGAGGTCTGAAGGCGACTGTGCGCTTTTGAGGAAGCGGCGCGCTTGCGCCACTTCCATTTATGCTGGCGAACTTACTCGTTAATCTTGTCGATCAACTGCATCATGATATCGGCGCAGGCCTTCATCGGCTCGTCATCGGCACATTTGATGTCAATCTTCGTCTCGCCCTGTTCAAGGCGGAAGTGCGCGCCCTTCGATGGCGGTGGCGGTGGCGGCATCATCATGCGGTCACGCGGGCCGCCGTCTTTCGGACCACCGTCACGTGGACCCCAATGGCCGGGCGGAGGTGGCGGAGGCGCATCCGCCTGCGCGCCGGGACCTGGCGGTGGTGGTGGTGGTGGTGGCGGTGCATCGACCTGTTGACCGGGGACCGGTCCACCGGCTGGTGGTGGTGGCGGTGGCTGTTGGGCGAACGAAGACCCTGCCGCGAGAAGAAGCGCGGCGCTGGCGATAATCAACTTTTTCATGAGGGACACCTCTGGTGTGTGACAACGCAGAACAAACGGTTGCACGAGGCAGTCGGTTGCTCACCACCGAAAATAAATTCCAAGTTTTTGTGGATGAAAAACTTTAGCCCATCCGCTCTGATGCGTATGAGCCTGGGCTGGGTGGGAAGACGACGGTGCGGTTGCCGTTGATGAAGGTGCGGTGGTGGATGTGGGCGTGGATCGCGCGGGCCAATACCTGGCTTTCCACATCGCGCCCGAGCGACACGTAATCTTCTGCCGATTGTGCGTGGGTGACGCGGACCGTGTCCTGTTCGATGATCGGACCTTCATCGAGATCGGCTGTGACGTAATGGGCCGTGGCGCCGATCAGCTTCACACCGCGCTCATAGGCCTGCTTGTAAGGGTTCGCACCCTTGAAACTGGGAAGAAACGAGTGGTGGATGTTGATGATGCGGCCCGACATCTTGCGGCACATTTCATCCGAGAGCACCTGCATGTAACGGGCCAGCACCACCAGTTCCGTGCCGCTGGTCTCGATCAGGTCGATCAGTTGCGCTTCGGCTTTCGGCTTGTTGTCCTTCGTCACCTTGATGTGGTGGAAAGGGATATCGTGATTGACGACGACCTTCTGATACTCGAAGTGGTTGGAGACAACACCGACGATATCGATGGGCAGCGCGCCGATTTTCCAGCGGTAGAGCAGGTCGTTGAGGCAGTGCCCGAAACGCGAGACCATCAGCAGTGTCTTGGTGCGCTCGCCATCGCTGTAGATAGCAGCATCCATGCCGAACTCCGCAGAGATGGGAGCAAAGCCGGCCTGTAGCGCTTCCATGCTCTCGCCCTCTTCGGAAATGAAGGAGACGCGCATGAAGAACTTGCCGGTTTCGAGGTCGTCGAACTGGGAGCTGTCGACAATGTTGCAACCCTTCGCCGCCAGATAACCCGAGATAGCAGCGACGATGCCGCGTTTGGATTGGCAGGCCACGGTCAAAACATAGGTCGTCATCGGCTTTCCCTCATCATGTGTCGAACGGCCTATAGCGCAGGTCGAGAGTGGCGCAAAGCCTCTCGTGCTTTACCAAGCCTTGAATGGATAGGGCATGTCGGGAGGGGTGAGACATGCCGGAAGCGACATTCTATGTTCAAAGGAAAAGCCGCCACCCGATTTCCGGCGGCGGCTTGCCAATCTTGTCAGGCGAGAAAGCTATCGCGCAGCGTCTCGAATTTCGAGAGCTGGTCCGCCAGCAATTCCTTGTTCTCGTCACGGCGCACGAAGAGCTTGAACATGGCGCTGCCACTGGCATTCATGAACCAGACCGAAAGCGAGCGGCGCCCATGGAATTCCCGATCGATGAAGGCGATCGAGGCGCAATTGTCTTTCCTGATATGTCCGCCAATGGGGCTATCGCCATGAATGTTGAACCAGCCGTGGCCCTCTGTTCCCTCGGGAAGATGCCCGGGAACCTCGAAGACGATATCGGGTGTCTGAACGATCATCAGGACTTCGCCCCAGCTGCGCAGTTCATTCCATATGTCGTCGAATTTGTCGGCAGGAGCTGAGACGGCGGCACCACGCGGCAAAACCTTGAGAATATCTGCTGGTGTCACCTCTGCCTTGGCGGCGATGGCCTCCACCACCCCATCCGGATTTTCGGCAAGAGCGGCTTTCGCGCGCGCTATCATGGCAGTGTCGCTCATGCTTGCGCTGCCACGGGTAGGTCTTCGCCGTTCTGGCCCTCGTGTATAATAACGTCAAAACCTTCGAAATGCGGACCAGAGAGATATTCGACCTTGCCGCGATTGTTACCGGCATTGGCGTGGGCGGCACGGAACTGCTCGGACTTTGTCCATGCGGTGAAGTCATCTTTGGTGGCCCATACGGTGTGGGAGGCGTAAAGCGTATGATCGTCAGCCTTCGCACCCTTCAGCATGTGAAACTCCAGATAGCCGGGCATCTCGGCCAGGTGACGCTTACGGTCACGCCAGATGGTTTCGAAAGCCTCTTCAAAGCCTGGCACGACGCGGAATCGGTTCATGGCAATAAACATCGATAGTCTCCCTTTGAATGTGCGGCACCGGATGGTGGTACGCTACCCCTGAAAAGCGGAGATATAAAAGATAACGGAAATAGTCAACTTATCGGATTGTGCGACTTTAAAAGATGTGTAATTAACTCAACTTATATGGTGTGCAGGCTGTCGCACACCGCATTGTTCAGGATCATGTCATGCCGCTTCTGCTTCGCTCGATTGCTTTTGGTGCCGCTCTTCCCGTGGCGCTGGCACTGTCTCCGCTCGCTGCCCACGCGTCCGACAAGGGCAACCCCGACGCGAAGCGGATTGTTGCACTTGGCGGTACGGTGACGGAAATTCTCTACGCGCTGGGTGCCGGAGATCGGATCGTCGCGCGTGACTCGACCAGCAGTTTTCCCGCTGAAGCGTTGTCCAAACCGGATGTCGGTTATATGCGCGCGCTCTCCTCGGAAGGTATTTTGTCGCAAAAGCCGGATCTCATTTTGTCGGAGGATGGGGCAGGTCCGGCAGATGTGATCGGCATTTTGAAAGCCAGCGAAGTGCCGATGGTGACAGTCGACACGCCGCCGGAAGGCCGTGCTATTGCCAAGAAAATCGAGGATGTTGGCGCAGCTATTGGGCTTGAAGACAAGGCAAAGGCGCTTGCGGGCGATGTTGACGCTGGTCTCGATGCGCTGGCGAAGGACGTTGCCGCTGTTGGCGACAAGAAGAAGCGCGTCTTGTTCGTTCTGTCGGCCGCAGGCGGGCGCATCATGGCTGCTGGCAAGGATACGGAGGCTGCGGCGATCATCGAAATGGCCGGTGGTATCAATGCCGCCGAGGAAATTACCGGCTACAAACCGCTGACCGATGAAGCCGTGATTGCAGCCGCGCCCGATGTTGTTTTGACCATGCAGCGCGGCAACCATGCGGCAAAGCCAGACGAGCTTTTTGCGCTCCCCGCCTTCCAGTCGACGCCTGCTGCCGCTTCCAAATCGCTGATCAGCATGGATGGATTGTATCTGATCGGATTTGGTCCGCGCACGCCCGCTGCCGGTCGTGAACTGGCTTCGCAACTGTATCCCGAGATCGTTAAACCGTGAGCGCGTTGGCTGTGACCGAGGTCGCAGGTCCGATTCCCGGCGATCGTTCGCGCAAGGGGGCCATCACCCTTGCGGCGTTGTGTATTTTTCTTGTCGTAGCCTGTCTCGTCTCCCTCGCCAGCGGGCCGACGGGTGTGGGCCTGTATGAGCTGTGGCTTTATTTCACCGGTCATTCGCAAAGCATGGAACCACGCGACCGCGTCATTCTGGAAGCGGTCCGTTTGCCGCGCACGGGCCTGGGTCTTATGATCGGGGCAGCCCTTGCCGTCTCCGGTGCCATGATGCAGGGCCTGTTCCGCAATCCACTGGCCGATCCCGGTCTTGTTGGTGTCACCTCCGGGGCAGCACTTTTTGCAGTTGCCGCGCTGGCGCTGGGTGGCAGCCTGCTTGCGCCACTGTCTCTTCTGTTCGGCATTCACTTTCTGCCGCTGATGGCGTTCTTCGGCGGTTTGATGAATACGCTGCTGCTCTACATGATCGCGACGCGGAACGGCGCAACATCGACAACGGTTCTGATCCTCGCCGGTATCGCCGTTGCAGCGCTGAGTGCAGCCTTGATGGGTTTGATGATCTTCATGGCCGATGACCGCGCCCTGCGCGACATCACCTTCTGGAGCCTGGGTTCACTGGGTGGGGCAACGCCGCTGAAGATATGGACGACGCTACCGTTCTTCCTGATCATCCTGGCCAGCATTCCCTTCGTGTCGAAAGGGCTGGATGCGTTGATCCTGGGAGATGCGGCTGCTTTTCACATGGGTATTCCGGTTCAACGTCTGAAGCGGACCGTCATTCTGGCGGTCGCCGCTGCCTGCGGGGCAAGTGTCGCCGCAGCCGGGTCCATCGGTTTTGTCGGTATCGTCGTGCCGCATCTTTTACGGCTGGTCATCGGTTCCTCGCATCGCTTCCTTTTGCCCGCGTCGGCTATTGGTGGCGCAGGGCTGCTCCTTCTGGCGGATAGTTTTGCGCGCACGGTGGCCGCTCCCGCCGAGTTGCCGATTGGCGTCGTGACCGCGCTGATTGGCGCTCCGGTCTTCCTGTTTCTACTTCTGGGCAAAGGCAACGGTCTCGGTCTGAGGAATGTGTCATGATTTCCACACGCGGCGTCACCGTCATCCGTTCGGGTCGTAGATTGCTGGACGAGGTCACGATCAGGCTCGAGCCCGGCACGTTCAGCGTCATCATCGGCCCAAATGGCGCTGGAAAATCGACCTTGATGAAGGTGCTGTCAGGTGAGATGACCGCCGATGCTGGACATGTCGCCTATCACAAGATCGATGTTGGCGTGTTCAAGCCTGCGCAACTGGCACGCATTCGTGCCGTTTTGCCGCAGAGCACAGTTCTGTCCTTTCCCTTTACGGCGCTGGAAATCGTGCGCATGGGGGCCGTGGCGCAAGGCTCCGTGAAGCCGGAGGCGCAGGCGAGGCAGGCGCTTGCCCAGGTCGGCCTCAGCGGTTTCGAGGGGCGGTCCTACAATATGCTATCCGGGGGCGAGCAACAGCGCGTGCAGTTTGCGCGCGCCTTGGCGCAGGTGCCCAATGCCGTGGAGAATGGCGAGGCGAGAGCGCTTTTGCTGGACGAGCCGACATCGAGCCTCGATCTCGGCCACCAGATTTCCGTGCTGGAGACCGCGCGCGACTTTGCGCGTGAAGGTGGGACCGTGCTTGCTGTTCTGCATGACCTCAATCTCGCCGCCGAGTTTGCCGATCAACTTATCGTCATGCATCACGGGCAAATCACAGCCTTTGGCTCATCACTTGACACCATCAACGACGACATCATTGCTCGGGTCTACGGCATTGGCGGGACGGTCGGGCGCATTCCTGCGCGGCACATTCCCTATGTGCTGCCGCAATCGCGCCACCGATGAGCCTGGACGTCAAGGTTCCGGTCGGGTGGTGACGAACAGCGCTGCACCCAGCATCACCGCGGCAACGATTGCGGCTCTGAGGGGCGTTGGCTCCGTAGCGAACCAAAAAATGGCGTAACTCATTGTCATCAAAGACACAGCGGCGATCTTTGCCTTACGCGGGATGGCGCCTTTGTCACGCCAGTTGCGCAAGGACGGACCGAATTTGGGGTGGGATAGAAGCCACGCCTCAAGCTTTGGCGATGATTTGGAAAAGCACCAGAGCGCGATCAGCAGAAACGGTGTGGTCGGCAAAACGGGCGTGACAGCACCGACGACGCCGGTTGCGACCATAAGCCAGCCAAGACAGAGATAGAGGATGCGCATGACTGCCGTTATCATGAGTATCCATGTCATGATAGTGTGAAAGCTGTGATGCCAATCGGGTATGTGACTATCCGCTGAAAGTCGCGAAAAAGCCTCATGGGTTGAAAATCCGGACTCCAGCCGTTATTTGGCTGCCCGGACACCCGCGTCTTTCGCGGGCCAGCAGGATTCAGGGTAAGGGAAACACCATGGCCAAACTTATTCACTCTATGGTCCGGGTGCTGGACGAAAAGCGTTCGGTCAGTTTTTATCATCGGGCTTTCGGCCTCGAGATCGCCGAACGGTTCGAGTTCGACACGTTCACGCTCGTCTATCTCAGCAATGCCGAAGGTGATTTCGAGCTTGAGCTGACCATCAACAAAGGCCGCGAAGTGCCTTACGCGCTGGGCGATGGCTATGGCCATATCGCTGTCAGCGTCGACGATGTAGAAGCAGAACACACCCGCCTCACCGCGCTTGGCCTTGTCGTGGGAAAGATCATCAACGCTGAATACAGGGGCGCGCCCTTCGCAAAATATTTCTTCATTTGTGATCCCGATGGATACAAGATCGAAGTGCTCGAGCGCAGCAAACGGTTCAAATAGGCAAGAGGATTTTCATGGCAGAGGTGGGTGTGAAACTTGACGAGAGCTGGAAGCGTGCGCTTTCTGCCGAATTCGCCAGCCCCTACATGCTCAAGCTTAAAGAGTTCCTGCTGGCTGAAAAGAACGCCGGCAAGCACATCTTCCCCAAAGGGAGCGAATATTTTCGCGCCCTCGATCTGACGCCTCTGAATGAGGTGAAGGTCGTCATTCTGGGTCAAGATCCCTATCACGGCGCGGGACAGGCGCACGGCTTGTGTTTTTCCGTGCAGCCGGGTGTTCGCACGCCACCGTCGCTCGTCAATATCTATAAGGAATTGCAGAGTGATCTCGGTATTTCACCGGTGAAGCATGGCTTTCTGGAGAGCTGGGCCAGTCAGGGTGTGTTGTTGCTCAACAGCGTTCTTACGGTGGAAGAAGCGCGCGCTGCGTCCCATCAAGGGCAGGGGTGGGAGAGGTTTACCGATGCCATTATCCGCACCGTCAATGACGAATGCGACGGCGTGGTCTTCCTGCTGTGGGGCTCTTATGCGCAGAAGAAAGCGTCCTTCGTGGACCAGGCGAAACATCTGGTGCTGAAGTCGCCCCATCCATCCCCGCTCTCTGCCCATAACGGGTTTTTCGGAAATCACCACTTTTCGAAAGCCAATGACTTTCTCGTTTCGCGTGGCCGCGAGCCGATCGATTGGCAATTGCCTGAAAAACTGTGATCGACCTTGGCAAAAACTGCTTTGCACTTTGAAGTAGGGTGATCTAAAGATAACCGGACTGTAATCTGAAGGATTTAAGCTGGTGCTTCTGTCTGCGCAAACATCTGTCGTTCTTCCCGATCCATCCGCCATCGTGGATGCCTTCCACGAACATTTCGCCGAGTACATGACGATGACCCGCGAGGGGGAGGCGCTGCACTTCGAAGCTGATTACGGCAATGGCACATTCGGTGCCGAGAATGGGCGGTTTGCGGCGAGGATCAATTGTGTTTCGGAAAATGTCCTGCTGTCCGTCAAAGCCATGGTGGCTGAACATATCGTCGAGTTTACCGGTGATACGTCTCTGGACTTTCGCTGGGAAGGCCACGGCTCGGATGTGCGAGAAATGCCCAACCTCTTCAGCGGCCGGGTCGTGCGGGCTTACAATCTGACGCCAAGAATGCGACGGGTCGTGATTGCCATCGACAAGGGCATTGAGCGGTTGATGAGTGGCGGTCTGCATGTCCGCATTCTGATCCTTCCCGATCAGGACCGGGCGCCGGTTTGGCCATATCTGTCGAAAACTGGCGCCATCGTTTGGGCCAAGGGCGAGGACGAGCAGTCGCGCCGTGTCTACACCATCCGTACGGGCAGTGTCTTACGCGGGGAGATCAATCTCGATTTCGTGATGCACGAGGGCGACGATATGCCGGGTGCACATTTTGGTGCGACGGCGGCTCCCGGCGATCTCGTCGGCATCGTTGGTCCTGGCGGTGAGCTTCCGGATGCAGATCATTACGTTTTTGCCGGTGACGAAACCGCGCTGCCTGTGATGTTGCGAATGGCTGAGGAAATGCCAGCGGGTAAGACGCTGACGGTGTATGCCGAAATCGACAATCCGCAGGAGCGGCAGGAGATTTCATCTCAGGCAAATGTCAATTGGAACTGGCTCTATCGCAACGGTCAAGCGGCTGGAACGGCGGGATTGCTGGAGCGGGCACTGCGGTCCCATCCATGGTCCGGTGCCGATGGACTGCATGTTTTCGTTGGCTGCGAGAAGGGCGAAGCGCGTTCCGTCAAGAAAATGCTTGGCGAAGAAGCCGGTCTTCCAAAGACCGCGTTCGTGACCGCGGGTTACTGGGTCAGGGGTGCCAATGATGACCACTGACCATCATGTCATTTGCTGAACAGTTCGGTTCGTCGTTCACAAATTGAGAACAATCCGTTCTGAACGTCCAGTCTATGCGCGCGCCCTGATCTGCACCATCTTGAACCCATGAAAGAAGGGCATCGCTTTCCTGCGAGCTCATCCAATCGGAGGGTTTAAAATGTTGAACCAGATCAGAGGTCTGCACCACGTCACATCCATGGCAGCGAGTGCGCGTGGGAACAACCATTTCTTCACGGACACGCTTGGTCTGCGCCGGGTTAAGAAGACCGTCAACTTCGACGCGCCGGATGTTTACCACCTCTATTATGGCGATGAGGTCGGCACACCGGGCTCTGTCATGACCTACTTCCCGTTCCCACACATTGCACGTGGTCGCCAGGGCACCGGCGAAGTTGGCACGACGTTGTTCTCGGTGCCCGAAGGTTCGCTTGCCTATTGGCAGGACCGCCTTGCCAAAGCCAATGTGGACGGTTTGAAAGCCGATGACGCCTTTGGGAACAGGCGCCTCCATTTTGCAGGTCCCGACGGGGATGGTTTTGCGCTGGTCGAACTCAAAGACGATGCACGGGCGCAGTGGACGGGCAATGGCGTTGGCGAAGATCAGGCCATCAGGGGTTTTCAAGGTGCATCGCTGCGGCTTGCAGATGAAGGAGCAACCGCCGAACTTCTGAAATTCATGGGCTATCAGGAGGTCGATCGGCAGGACGGTGTGCTGCGGTTGGGCATGCCCGGTGGCAATGGTGCCGATTTTATCGACATAGAGACGATGCCGAATATTTCTGGCGCGCGTCTGGGCGCTGGTTCTGTTCACCACATCGCATTTGCCGTCGATAATCGTCAGACGCAACTCGAGGTGCGTAAAGCGCTACTGGATACGGGCTATCAGGTCACACCGGTCATCGATCGCGATTACTTCTGGGCGATCTACTTCCGGACACCAGGCGGTGTGCTGTTTGAGATCGCCACCAACGAGCCCGGTTTCGATCGGGATGAGGATACGGCGCATCTGGGCGAAGCGTTGCAGTTGCCATCTCAGCACGCCCATCTGCGCGCGACGCTTGAGCAGCATCTCGAGCCACTTGAAAACTGATTTTTTCGAAAAGAAGAGGACGCCTGTGGCTTGAGCGCCGCAGGCTGTTCTCAGGAGATATTGTCATGAGCAAGGATGCTTATTCTCACAAGGTGCGCGCCGGTGCGCCGGGCCAGCCGGTCTTTTTCGTCTTTCACGGCACGGGTGGGGACGAGAACCAGTTCTTCGACTTCGGTACCAGGCTGTTACCGAATGCGACGGTCATTTCGCCCCGTGGCGACGTTTCCGAATTCGGTGCCGCACGCTTCTTCCGCAGGACGGCCGAGGGCGTTTACGATATGGCCGATCTCGATCGTGCGACCCAGCAAATGGCGGCCTTCGTCAAAGCCAACCGCGATCATCATGCGTCAGGTCTCGTGCTGGGACTCGGTTTTTCCAATGGCGCGAACATTCTAGCCAATACACTGATCGAGTTTCCTGATCTGTTCGATGCCGCGGTGTTAATGCACCCGCTGATCCCGTTCGAGCCGAAACCTGCACCCGCACCTGCCTCACGTCGGGTGCTGATCACGGCGGGTGAACGTGACCCGATCTGCCCCGTGCCCCTGACCAATGGTCTGATGCAATACCTGAAAGCACAGGGCGGTGAGGTCGAGATGGAGTGGCACGCTGGCGGCCATGAAATTCGCGGGAATGAGATAGAGGCGGCGAAGGCGTTTCTGGCGCGATACGTGTAGCGGTCCCGGAAGGGTTTAGCGAAACCCGTCACTGTCATCCTCGGGCTGAGCTTGAGGATGACGTGGCCATTATCTAATGGCGCTCAATATGCGAAACCGCTTTAAGCACACGACGCGCCGGAGATGACGACATGTCTACCGGTAGCCGCAATCCTGTAACTGCTTCTCGTAACGCATGGCAATGTTGGCAGAGCGGCGTGCCGCATTCTTGATAGCGGTATTGCTGCGCCAGACGCCGTTCGCATAGCCCGTATGGCCGGAATAGTAGGCCAGATAAAGATTGTAGGGATCGTTGAGTGCGATGCCATTCTGGCGGTTGCTCTTGGCATGGTACCAGCCGACGAAGTGAATGGCGTCGGTGAAATCCGTGCGGCTGGCGTTCCAGCGTCCGGTTTCGCGCTGATAAACCTTCCATGTGCCATCCAGCGCCTGCGCATAGCCATAGGCGGTCGATTTGCGTCCCCAGGGAATGAAACCGAAGAGTTTGTTGCGAGGTGGGCGCGCATAGGGCTGGAAGCTGGATTCCGTGTAGATGGTGGCCATCATGACAGGCACGGGCACGCCGAACTCCCGTTCCGCCGCCTGCGCGTCCTTCTTCCAGTTGTTGAATATGCCGTCTCGCTGTTCGAAGATCGCGCAGGCATTGCCAATCTGCGACGGCGCGGTCGCACAGCCAGCCAGAACAGTCAAAAGAAAAACGACGACAAATACGCCACGCATCGCGAAACCTCTCGTTCCGCCCATTACTAAATTGTAAATGTTAACGCTCGGTTTTGAGACAAGGTTAACGCAAATGCGATCTATTAAGGTTTTGTCAACAATCAGAGACGGCCGATAGCGCCTGCCATCTGGTAAAGCGCCAGTCCAGAGGCTGTACCAGCATTCAAGCTGTCCAGTTGCGGCGATTGGGCAATGCGAGCGGTGTTGAAACGGTTCAGCACGTCCGGCGGCAGGCCATCACCTTCCGTGCCTATGACGAGGGCCATGCGGTTGGAAGCCGGTATCTCCCTGATTTCCAGAGTGCCTGTTGGGGATAGGCTCCAAATGTTGAAATCTTTTGCTGCCATTGTTTCCAGCAATTCGACGGCATTGCCGCCGCGATGATAGGGGACGGACAACACCGAGCCGACCGAGACGCGCAGCGACTTCCGGTAAAGGGGATCGCAGCAGGTGCTGTCCATGAAGACGGCATCGGCGTAGAAGGCAGCTGCATTCCGGAACATCGAACCGAGATTGTCGTGGTTGGAAATACCGCAGCCGACGAGAACCAGTGATGATTGCGGCAATCGGCCGATGGTCGCCTCCAGGTCCGTCTCGCTCTTGCGCCGTCCGAGCGCCAGGATGCCGCGATGCAGGTTGAAGCCAACGATCGCGTCCAGCACCGATGCCTTGGCCACATAGATCGGGACATCAGATGGAAATTCGCTGAGAATCTCCGCCACGCCTGCAAGGCGATTTTCGAGGATCAGGATGCTTTCCGCTTCGAAATCGAGACCGGCCTTGTTCGCCTGCGCCAACATGCGCAGCACGACGGTGCCTTCGACAATGAAACGACCGTGCCTGCCGGTCAGGTCACGCTCACGGATGTCGCGAAAGACGGCGATGCGTGGATCGTGTGGGTCGGTGATCGCGGTCAGCGCGAGATCAGCGGGCATCGATGGTGATGTCTGCTACGAAACGGCCAGCCTGTACGTTGAACACCAGTGCCTTGCGGGTGCCGTTGGCGAGCCGTCCGTAGAACAGCATATCACCGTTGGCAAACGAGACGGTCTCAATGGTAAAACCTTGTGGAAGGCTGGCGGTGGCGGCAACCGGCGCGTCCGATGGAACGGGGTTCGTTGCGGCTGTGGTTGCTGTCTTGGAAGGGCCGACCGCCTTGTAGACAACGGCTCCGAAGACAGCCATAAGGCTGATAAACATTACGGAGCCCGACACGATCTGCAAACGGATCATCTTGCGGCGAACTTTTTCCATGGCCGGATCTAACGGCTGGTCGTCCTGTTCGGCTTGCTCGATCTGCGTCATCGGGATCCTTGGATATTGTTGAGTGATCGGAACATAAGAATGAACGACCCCTTTAAACAAGGCGGAGACGCAAGGAAAGTCCTGATTGCCGGGGAAAACGCCGAAGGCCGCCTCGATGCTTGGCTCGCAGCCGAAGTCGAAGGCGATCTGTCGCGCAGCCGCATCAAGGCCTTGATCGAGCAGGGCGCAGTTTTCCTCAACGGGAAGCCTGTGACCGAGCCGAAGAAGAAGGTCCATCCCGGCGATCACATCGAGATCACCATGCCGGAAGCGGAAGACCCTGAACCTAAGGGTGAGGATATTCCGCTAGATGTGGAATACGAGGACGAAGACCTCATCGTGCTGTTAAAGCCACCCGGCCTCGTCGTGCACCCAGGCGCCGGTAACTGGACGGGAACGCTTGTCAATGCATTGATCCACCATTGTGGCAATAGCCTCTCGGGTATCGGCGGCGTCAAGCGTCCCGGCATCGTTCACCGCTTGGACAAGGAAACCAGCGGTGTCATGGTCGTGGCCAAAAACGACAACGCCCACCGCAAGCTGGCCGCCCAATTTGCAGACCACGGACGCACCGGGCCGCTGGAACGCGCCTATAAGGCCATCGTCTGGGGCCGCCCCAAGACCTTGCGTGGGACAATCGATGCTGCGCTGGGTCGCGGTGCCGACCGCACAAAGCGTGCCGTCAAGCGTGATGACGTTGATGACGCGCGTGAGGCCATTACCCATTACGAGGTGATCGAGCGCTATCACGAAAAGCCGGATGCGACCTGCCTTGCCTCTCTGGTGGAATGCCGTCTCGAAACCGGGAGGACCCATCAGATCCGCGTGCACATGGCGCATATCGGCCATCCGCTGATCGGTGATCCTGAATATGGTGCGGCCTTCCGCACCAAGGCCAACCTGTTGCCAGCCGAGGCCAAAGAGGTGGTCAACCGGTTCCCGCGGCAGGCCCTGCATGCTTATCTGCTTGCTTTCGAACACCCCCGCACAGGGGAGGTCATGGAGTTCGAAACAGACATGCCAACCGATATGGAAGAGCTGGCGCAGGCCCTTCGAGCCTGAAATTGCCCAATTACCAACACAGTCACTCCGGGATACATCAACGTCCCGAGTGACTTTTTTTGCCCAAAATTTTTGTAAGTATTAAATTACGCTTATAAATTAGTTTATGATAATTACTTAAATAAACGATCTATATTACTGTCTCATTTTTGCTTCAATTACTCCTACTTTTTTGCATTGCAATAAAGCGTCCAGTCGAAGCCAGTATTCCCTCAAAAATTGAGCCGTTGAGGGTTGAAATCTACTTTGCAACCTGTTCGCTAGAATGCCTAAACTAGGGGTTGAGCGCTGTGAATGTCCATGACCGTAAATTCATCTTTCATGATCTGCAAAAAATAGAAGGCTATATTGATCCACCCGATGCCCTCGTCTTTACATCACTGTTGCATGCCCAGCAGAAAAGAGCTTTCGAGGGAGGCGTTGCCGAAATCGGCGTGTTTTACGGGCGCTCTTATTTTCTCCTGCGCAAGGTCGTCGGTAATGATTGCCGTGTTCTGGCCGTAGACCTCTTCGATCTGGAAGATGGCGATGGCCAAAGTCGTCAGTACGAGCGCTTTCTCGACAATGGCAAGCGTCTGAATCTGAAGGTCGATGAAGACCTCGTCATCAAGGGTGACAGTACGCAACTCAGCCCGGACGAGGTGCTTGCGAAAGTCGGAAAGGTCCGTTTTTTCAGTGTCGATGGTGGCCACATGCTGCACCACGTTCTGGCTGACAGCAGACTTGCGATGGACGTCCTAGCGGATCACGGCGTTATTGCTTTTGACGATACCTTCAATCCGCAATGGCCCGAAGTGACCGTCGGCGTTGCCGACTTTCTCCGTGCGCAGGGCGACCGTTTCAGCGCGTTTTGCATGACCAAATACAAGACCTATGTCTGCCGTCGCGAGTATCATGACTACTATCAGCAGGTCGTGCTGCAATCACCGGAACTGTTGGCGTTCGATCATGTGGAAACGGAGTTCCTGGGGGCCAAAGTTACGCGCCTGCATAACCCCATGGGTCGTCGCATGATCTATGAATTGATGATCCGTTCCGGGCTCACGAATTTTTCGGAACGAATTTATCGTTGATCTGTTTTTAACAGCAGACTGGAGCGACATCATTCTGTGACGCGCATTTCAATTGCGCGCTCTTGAAACGTGAGTTTCCAATACATATTTGTCATGTGGGTTCGTGCGGGGTCGGAGTTCGACACGCAATTTTGGTTTGCCTGAGAGGGGAGCCAGCCCGGAACATAGATAAGGGGGTGCTTTATGGCCCGCAACAGTTTGCCTTCGATTACTGCCGGTGAAGCCGGCCTCAATCGATATCTCGACGAAATTCGTAAGTTCCCAATGCTTGAGCCGCAAGAGGAATATATGCTCGGTAAGCGATACGCCGAACACGGCGATCGCGATGCAGCTCACAGGCTTGTGACGAGCCATTTGCGTCTTGTGGCGAAGATCGCCATGGGATATCGCGGCTACGGCCTGCCGATCGGCGAAGTCGTGTCGGAAGGCAACGTCGGACTGATGCAGGCGGTCAAGAAATTTGACCCGGAGCGCGGCTTCCGTCTTGCGACCTATGCGATGTGGTGGATTAAGGCATCCATTCAGGAGTATATTTTGCGCTCGTGGTCTCTCGTCAAAATGGGAACGACGGCCAATCAAAAGCGCCTATTCTTTAATCTGCGGCGTCTGAAGGGTAAGATTCAGGCTATCGACGAGGGTGATCTGAAGCCTGAACATGTGACCGAGATTGCGACCAAGCTTCAGGTTTCCGAGGAGGAAGTGATCTCGATGAACCGCCGTCTTCATGGCGATGCGTCCCTGAACGCGCCGATCCGGGCTGCGGAAGGCGAAGCAGGGCAGTGGCAGGATTGGCTGGTTGACGATCACGAAAGTCAGGAAACGGTGCTGATACAGCAGGACGAGCTGGAGACGCGCCGTCGGATGTTGGCCAAGGCTATGGGTGTGTTGAACGACCGTGAACGTCGCATCTTTGAGGCGCGCCGTCTGTCGGAAGATCCCGTCACACTGGAGGACTTGTCGACCGAGTTCGATATCAGCCGCGAGCGTGTTCGCCAGATCGAAGTTCGCGCTTTCGAAAAAGTTCAGGAAGCGGTTCAGAAAGAAGCATTGGAGACTGCAAAGGCACTGCGCGTCGTGGACGCGTAACGCTCACGTTTCTTGCTTTTGTTGTTAGCAAAAAGCCCCGAATGGAGACATTCGGGGCTTTTTACATTTATACAAACACTCATAAGAGTATCACTGATTGTTTGCCGGCGTGGCTGCACTCCACTCGCGCAAGGCCGTATCGAAAGCGGCTTTGCCGTCGGCACCCTTTTGCAGTGTGAGAAGCGCGCGGCGGCCATTACGATACGAGACTGGAATGTCGATCCAGTCACGCGTTCGCATGAGCTCCAGATTGGTCTTCAACGCATCCGGGAAGTCGTTCAGCGCGATCATGTGGAAGTCGTCCGTAATCTTTGCCGGAACGGCGATCAATGCGTTGCCGCGATCCTGTTCAGTGCTCTTCATGGCTATGCGCTGAACGCTGTCGATGGCACCGCCTTCGAAACCAGCTCCAACCGAGAACACGATCTCGACCAGATGGCTGGCGGGCAATGAAGGATCGGTGTTGCGTTTGAAGGTAATCAAGGCACTCAGGCCACGTCCGGGGATGGTGATCTGACCCTGAACGGTCGCGGATGGCTTGCCCTCTGCATCCGCGTCATTTTGCAACGACCAGGACACTGTTCCTTCGATTGCTGTTGGGACAGTCTGGCCAAGCACCTCTTCGTAGAGGAACATGCGATGGCCGGCTGCGGCTGCCGCTGCCTGTTGGGCAGGCGCTGCCCCGGCTGGTGGCGTTGCCGTTCCGCTTGCTGCAGCCGGTGTCTGAGCCGGCGCTTCTGGCACAGCTTCCGTCTGCTGGTACACGGATTGGCCTTCGGCCGTCACAGGCTGGCCATTGGGTCCTGGACCCGCTCCTTCATCTTTTTCCGTACCATTGGCCAGAAGGCGCTGAGTGAACTTGGTGCCCGTCACAGAGCCATCATCAACAGGTGGCGTATTGGACGCGGCTGGCTGCTGGCCAGTGGTCCCGCTTTGCGCCGGTGGAGTCGTAGTCGCAGGTGTGTTGGCCGGCGCGGACGCCGTCTCTGTCGATGGAGTGCTGGTACCGGTTTTGGCCGATTGTACGAGGCCGCCAACCATGTCGTTCAATGTGTCGCGGTTGATCCACAAAGCATAAGCGCCGCCCGCGAGAAGAACGACACCACACAAGCCCAGAACCATGCCGGCATAATTGCGCTTCTGCTTTTTCTTCGTTCTGTAGGCAGACGCGGGAATACCATCGGCAGAGATTCCAGAATCAAAATCATTCTTATTGGCATTACCAGACGTATTGCCGGACGTGCCGTCGTAACCGATCAGTTCTTCCAGATCGTCCCAGGGCGTACGTTCCCTGTCGTCCTTTTTGCCCGATTGCGGTGCGAAGGGATCTTCGTCTGCACGGGGAAGGCTTGGGCTGGATTTTGTCGTCAGATCGAGCGATGTGTCCTGAAAATAGGTCGAGTAATCCTCGACAACGGCCGGAGACTGTTTTGGTGCTTCCTGCTCCTGATCTTTGTAGAGTTTATCGTCATCTGCGAAGGTCGGAGCTTCGCCGAAGTGGACGTCGTCAGCGCGCTTTTCCGCATAAGGCTCCTCTTTCGCAACGTCCTGATAATAGGGCGATGGGGCCGAGTAGCTCGCATCATAGGGCTGTGGCGTGTTTTTGTGGAAGACGTCGCTCTCACCGGCGTGGGGAACCGGTTCCTGATGAAGGTCGTCTACAGGCTGATGAGCAGGTTCTTCAGTCTGATATGCATAGCGCTCTTCCGCAGGGCTATCCTGTCCAACCCAGCCTTGATGGGCATGATCTTCACTCTCTACTGATGTAGGTGCGTGATCTACCTCAGCATCGATAGGATCAGGGGTATAGCGCGCCTCTTCCGTCGCCGTCGTAAAGTAGGTCGGCCCTTCAGGGTCGCGGGAAACATAGTCTTCTACCGGCTCGGCGTGGGGCTCTTCGGCCTTCGGATCTTCATAGTATGTTTCAGGCTCGACAGCAGCAGGCTCGACGGGCGCGTAATCCTGTGGCTCCACCGCTACAGGTGTTTGCTCATAGACGCGCTGCTCTTCCGCGACGGTTTCTTCGTAATAGGGGGAAGAGACATCCGGTGCCGGCGGAATCGCAACCGATGCACCTGCGGCGACCAAATCGTCTTCGTCTTCATCGATGGCGGGAAGCGCCTCCGAATATTCGCCCTCTACCTCGGCAATAGCGGTGTCGAGCTTGAGGATTTGCCGCTTCAGCAGCTCTTCCGGCGGGCGCGGCTTCATATTTTCAAGCTGGCGCACCACAGCGCTACGCGCCTTGTCGTACACCTTCACCCGGTTTTCGGGGGTATTGTTCGCCAAGCCATCCACGGCCTTGCGAATGACTGCTACAAAATCCGCCATAAGCACTTTCTCGTCGAGGCCAATGACGTTCTGGCCCGATATGGTTTATGAAACTTGATCGCTGGGGACATTAATCCTCAAATGGATCAGTCACAAGTATTGTGTCATCCCGCTCAGGGCTGGTGGAGAGAAGAGCGACAGGCGCTCCGATCAACTCTTCGACCTGACGGACATACTTGATAGCTTGAGCAGGCAAATCCGCCCATTTACGGGCACCGACGGTGGATTCTTTCCAGCCTTCAAGCGTGATGTAGATGGGCTCCACGCGCGCCTGGGCACCCTGGCTTGCCGGAAGATGGTCGATTTCTTGTCCGTCGAGCTTGTAGCCGACGCAGATTTTCAACTCTTCCAGACCATCGAGAACGTCAAGCTTGGTGAGCGCAATGCCGGTAATGCCATTGGTTGCGACAGACTGGCGAACCAGTGCGGCGTCAAACCAGCCGCAACGGCGCTTGCGGCCCGTGACTGTGCCGAATTCATGTCCTTTTTCGCCAAGGAACTGTCCGACTTCATCGTGCAGTTCCGTGGGGAAGGGGCCTTCACCGACACGTGTCGTATAGGCCTTGGTGATGCCGAGGATATAGCCGAGCGAGCCAGGACCCATGCCCGATCCGGCGGCGGCCTGTCCTGCAACCGTGTTGGACGAGGTCACATAGGGATAGGTACCGTGATCTATATCGAGCAGAGATCCTTGTGCGCCTTCGAACAGGATACGCGCACCTGCGCGGCGCTTCTTGTCGAGCAGCAGCCATACGGTTTCGCTGAACGGCAGTATCTGGTCGGCAACTGATGTCAGTTCCTGCATGATGTTTTCATGGCTGACTTCCGCTGCACCAAAGCCCCGGCGAAGCGCATTGTGGTGCGTCAGAATACGGTCAACCTTGGCAGAAAGCGCCTCGGTGTCTTCCAGATCCATGACGCGGATGGCGCGACGGCCAACCTTGTCTTCATAGGCCGGGCCGATGCCACGACGGGTGGTGCCGATTTTTGTGCCGCTGTTGGAGGCTGCGTCTTCGCGCATGCCGTCCAGTTCGCGGTGAAGCGACAGAATGAGCGTCGCATTGTCTGCAATGCGCAGGTTCTCAGGTGTGACCTTCACGCCCTGGGCGTCGAGACGGCCGATTTCCGCGATTAGCGCATGCGGATCGACCACGACGCCATTGCCGATCACGGCAAGCTTGCCGGGACGAACAACGCCGGATGGCAGGAGCGACAGCTTGTAGCTGACGCCATCGATCACAAGGGTGTGACCTGCATTGTGACCACCCTGATAGCGCACGACGACGTCGGCGCGCTCGGATAGCCAGTCTACGATCTTACCTTTGCCTTCATCGCCCCACTGCGAGCCGACCACCACGACATTCGTCATTTGCTGCTTTCCTGCTCATGGCGTTGAAACGCCCCTAACTCAAACCCGCGAATGTATACTGCGTTGTTTTGCGGAAAGCGACCCTGTTTATGGGGCGAAACCTTGTTTTTCCGGCATAATTCGGTTCGGGCTCGTCTCTTGTGGTGGTATCCGTCCTTGCGGAACGCGAATCCGCGGTGCAGAACAACGGCGGTTGTTGAGCTAAAGGTCAAAGTTTCCGTGTCATCGAAAGCCTATCTTGTTTTGATCATCGCCACATTATGCTGGGGCGGAAACGCCGTTGCTGGAAAGATGGCGGTGGGTCATATCAGCCCCATGGTGTTGACCAGTCTCAGGTGGACGATCGCTGTTGCTCTTATCACCGCCATTTCGTTGCCGCAGCTTGTGCGCGATTGGCCGGTGGTGAAAACACGCCTGCCTTATTTCTTTGCATTGGGCGCTATCGGCTACACCTGCTTCAACGCAACGCTCTACACGGCACTGAAATACACCTCGGCCGTCAACGTGGCCGTTATTCAGGCGGTCATTCCAACAGTGATTTTCGCGTTCAATTTCGCGCTGTTTCGGACCCGTATTTTTATTGGTCAGATCGTCGGCTTCATTTTGACCATCACTGGGGTGGCGCTTCTTGCATCGCGTGGCGATCTCATCTCCCTTTTGGCGCTGAAAGTGAATATTGGTGATGCGATCATGCTGCTCGCCGTCCTTGCCTATGCGATCTACACCGTCATGTTGCGGTGGAAACCAAAGGTGAACTGGCGTACGCTGATGGCCATTCCGGCGGTGGCTGCTCTGATGTCCTCCCTTCCGCTTCTATTATGGGAAGTGTCGCAGAACACAGCGGTCTGGCCCGATGCCAAGGGCTGGATGATCACTGTCTACACGGCGCTGTTTGCCTCGCTTATTGCGCAAATCTTCTTCATTCTCGGCGTGGAGCGCATCGGGCCCAACCGTGCTGGGCTTTTCATCAACCTTATTCCAGTTTTCGGCACGCTCCTGTCTGTCATGATTCTCGGAGAGACGCTTCATCCCTATCAAATTTTCGCATTGCTGCTGACACTTGGCGGAATTGCCGTGGCTGAAAGAAAAAAACCGCCGCTTCGGTGAGGAAGCGGCGGCAAGTCAGTCATGATTCGAAAATGATGTGGGGTTACTCAGCGGCCTGTGCTTGATCAAAGCCGGAAAAATATTGGTCGATTGCGGACATGGTCTGGTCGCGAGTTACGTTGATCCTGTCGGCGCTGTTCAATGGCGCGACAGATGCGATGCCCCGATATTCCAGGGCTGAAAATCCGCGGGCGAAACCGGCAGGGCCTGCCGCGTCAGCATGGCTGGTGATCGAGGCGATAACGATACCACAGATGGCAGCAGCAAAGAGTTTCTTCAGCATTGTCAAACCCTATTTTTGCGTCGGCCAGCTTGTTGCCGGTCTTATCCGCGTATCCTTTTGGCGCTGGACGTCTTGTCCGGGCCAGTGATCACGACGTTACAGGGCAGTCTTTTCAGCGGATTTAAGCCAATAGCTACAATTTTATCGGTCTTTAATTTTAATGCGATTTATCGCGTTTTTGTGCATTTCTTCGGGCTTTCTAACAGCTGCACACAATTCAATGCGTGCTTGGATCCGCTCGGACCGTGTCAGACGTTGCCTTTGGTCTGAAAGAGATGATTGCACTTCTTCGATCTCTCTAGCGAGAGGCGGATTTGCACTTTCGGCCCAGAGCCAAAGCCGGAGAAGCCTTTTGTCACTTGCCACACGTCCACTCGCATCGCGAGTCAGCCGTATGAGCGCGTCGACCGCGCGGCGCTGCACCACCTCATCGGCTTTGTCATCAAGCACGTAATAGGATGGGTTTTCGATTGGATATGCGGTAATCGATAGGTCCAGAAGCGCAATGCAAGCTTTCGAGTTTTTTAGCCTAGCCAGCCAGCAAACGAGATCGAATGGGTCTACCCGAAGCGTTAAGAGTGCTTGGATGATACAGTCCGAGACGTAACCTTCGTGGCGATTTTCCTTCATGGCTAGTGGCAATAAAAGTGGTGCTGTGTCGTTATGGATAAACCAGTTTATCGCCACACGACAGAACAGGGTCCGAAGCGCATCCTGCTCTGTTTTATCAAATCGCCAGAGACCAACTCGCAAAGTGTAGTGGATAAGGAAGTAATCGGTTTCGGATTTCAAAAACGCCAGTTCAAGCGCACGTGGCAGGAAATGTAGGAACGTGTCGCGCCCACCTGAGCAGTTGGGATGCTCGTAGTAAATCTGGTCAAAATCTTCTAATTTGGCGCGATGTAACGGCCCCGCCGCTCTGGTGCGTTCTTCGTTCTGGGACGTAAAACATTGACGGCACCAGTTCCAGACAGGGCGGTAATGGGAAAACGCAACGTACACGGCCTCAAGACACATAGCCGCATCTGGGGGCGTCTGATTGAACCGGTAGAGGTACTGCTCTGGCTGGTTGGCTGGTCGTTGACGACGCTTCACTTGATTCCATCCTGTTTGTAGCGACCGGATAGACGCTTGAAGGTGTTAGGCTTTTTGCCCCGCCATGATGTCGCTTGCACGGCTCGCGAGGTTTTTTCGGCTGCTTTTGTTCGAGACATTCGAAATGAGTGAGGGTAGGGTCGAGGCCGTGCCCTCCTGGGCTGCGGTCAAGGCGATCATACGCGCGGCAATCTGTGAAATCTCGTTGCGGATCGCATCGTCATTGCCAGTGCCCTTGCCATTCAACAAACGCTCGGTCAGTGCGGTTCCTTGATGACGAATGTCTTCAATTTCCCGCGCAATCTGCTCAGGCGTGGCGATAATTTGGGGCAGGGGTTTTTCAGTGTGTGCGGGTTCGAGTCGGTTGCTTCCACCGTTCCCGGTGGCGACGCCTTTCAGGCGGCTGATTTCCTGAGCCCGACGTTCCAAGAGGGTTTCGTTGTCGGCATTGCGGGCTGCTTCCGTTGCAAGCTGTTCTTCGAGCCTGGCGATCTTGCGGCTTTCGCGGGTCATCTGGTGAGCGGCTTCGCGGTTTCTCGCTGCGGCCTCTTCCAATTCCTTTGTGATCGTCTCACGCTCTTTGCGCCAGGAGGCGAGCTTGTGTTTTGCTTGCTCCACTTCGATGTCGCGGGCCGACAGCGCTATTTTCAGGTCATCGAGCTCGCGGGAAATGGCACTGACGCGTTTGGTGAGGTTGGAGATTTCCTGCGTGCGGGAGATCGCGGTTTCCTCGGCGTCGTTCAAGGCAGCCTTCAAGCGTGCCGATGCATCTTCGTGGCGAAGCGCTTTGGCGCGTAACTCGCTTGCCTCCAGTGTCAGCGTTTCGATCTGGCTTTTCAGTTCACGCGTTTCGGCCAGAAGGGCCGTGGTGTCGCTCAGTGCGCTGTCGTTTCTGAACTTCAGGGAATGTGCTTTTTCACGTTCCGCGTCCAGTTCCTGGCGGGTGCGGGCATTTTCTGCCGCATAGAGCGCGCGCGCCATGTCTTTCTGTGCGCGAACCTCCTGCGGACTGATCGGCATCGTCGCGCGCAATCGCTTTTCTGTATAAACGACGATGCGGCGATGGATCGACGGCGCCAACAGCGAAACCAGCAAAATGGCAGAGAGAAAACCGAGTCCGAAAAGAAGGGCGTATTCGATCACGCGGGTCGTCTCCACTCACAAAAGGCAATGATGGCCATCCATGATGGCATTTCAACGGTTGGGTCTGTTACTACAAGCCTTCGATCATCCCACGTCAAACTTGCGCCAGACCTGATCGACGGTGACCATATTATGCACAATTGCTGATATTGCGAATCAGAACGGGTTCCAAGTTGGCTGCTGGGTGAGCTTGAGGTAACCGACATTGATGCCGAGACGTGCGCCGATGCCGGTTCTGATCGGAGCAATGGTGACATCGCTGTTTTTCAAAACGGTCATGCCCACACCCGCGACGATGAAGGCAGAGCCGCTGACGCCGCCATAACGACGGTAAAGCGAATCGACTGCGGGAAGGTTGTAGACCAGCATCATGGCGCGCGTGCCCTGGCCGCCATAATCCAGTCCCAGCGACGGACCCTGCCAGAAAACGGGGTGCTGACCGGCGTTCTTGGTGTAAAGCTGGCCTTCTCCATAGGTCAGGCCAGCAACAAAGGCACCGGAACCTTCCTGGCCGAGAATGTAGCCGTTGGGCAGGCCATATTGTTGAAAAGCACGCTCGACGACCTTCGCAAGCCCGCCGGTCGTTTCACCAAAGAAACCGTGACCTGCATCAATAATTTCCTGAAATGAATATTGGTCACTGCTTTGGGCAGCGGCATGGCCCGAGGAAATGCAAAGGCTCGCGAGTACCACGAAAATCTTTACCAGTCCCAGGCGTGCAATGGTGCGGAGTTCGGTAAATCGCATCGTCAAGTCCGTCCGTCTGTTTATTCGTTTTGCCCTGTTAAGGCATTTGGCATTTTGAAACTATGATATTAACAATCGGTTTACCAAATATGATGTCATTATGGCTTAATAACTTCCACACAGTCCGCGCAACCCTTGCGCAGGAGAGAATTTTATGACGAGCAAACCAAACCTGACGCTGTCCGGCGCCGATCTGGCGGCCCTTCTGTGCAGTCGCGTATGCCATGACGTGATTTCTCCTGTCGGAGCGATCAACAATGGACTGGAACTGCTGGATGAGGGCGGCTCGGACGCCGATGCGCTCGATCTGATCAGGACATCCGCGGTCAACGCCTCCGTTCGCCTGAAATTTGCTCGTCTCGCCTTTGGCGCATCCGGCTCTGCCGGCGCCTCAATCGACACGGGTGAGGCAGAAAAGGCAGCCAAGGATTTCGCCGCTGCCGAAAAGAAAGCCGAAGTCACCTGGAACGGTCCGCGTGCCATCGTGCCCAAAAACCGCGTTAAAATGCTGCTGAACCTGTTCCTCGTCGCCTACAGCGCTATTCCACGCGGTGGCAACGTGGACGTGGTGCTTGAAAACCCTGAGACGGACGCGCGCTTCGAAATCACAGTGAAGGGACGCATGATGCGTCTGCCTGCGAAGTTCGTTGCACTGTCTGAAGGCACCGAAGAGGAAGCGGTTGATGCCCATTCCGTACAGTCTTATTACACGCTTCTGATGGCACATGAGGCGGGGATGACGATTGAATACGCCGTTCACGACGACCGAATCGTCTTCACGGCGTTTACCATCGACGCCGCCTGATCGAGCGTAACACGATATGGTGATCGGGGCTGCCTCTGGTGGCCCCGCTAGAACGTTTCCATTTAACAAGGGAACGCTCTAGCCTTGGGGCCGATTCATACGGTCCTCCGCTTCATCACCTCGTTGAGATAGACCTCATCCGCGATTCGGAAATGCGTCTGCCCCGAGAGGGAGAAGCTGTGGGCTTTGTAGAATTCGATTGCCCTTGTGTTCTGAGAATTGACAGCCAGCCAGACCTCGGAAATATCCCGCGCCTGACACAGGCGTAGCGCTTCGTGCAACAGGCCCGAGCCAAGCTTGCGCCCGTGATGTCTCGGCTGGACATACAAGGTGCAGATTTCCGTTGCGCAGCGGTCACAATCCGGTGCCGGACTGTCAAACGACAGGCGGATAAAACCATCGATGCCATTCTCGTTTTGCGAAACAATGACGGCCTCGTTCTCGCTCGCGAGGAAGGCTTCGAATTTGGCTGCTGTGAATTCGCTCAAGGCATACTCGGCGAAGACGGAATTAACGCCTTTTCGCACATAGGTACCAATCCAGACTTCCACCGAGATGGCCGCCAGGCTCGCCGCGTCGTCTGCCCGGGCAGGTCTGAAATGCATGGACTGTAACTTCCTGTGAGATCTGACGGAAATTTGATGTTCGTAAAGACAAAAAAACCGCCGGAGAGGGGCGGTTTTTTGTATGCGGGCGTGCTTGGGGAGTATCAAGCTGTTTCGAGAAACTCGGTGACAGCGTCCGGCTCGCGCAGAACGTATCCACGGCCCCAAACCGTTTCGATATAGTTTGCACCGCCAGCGGCATTCGCCAGCTTCTTGCGCAATTTGCAGATGAAAACGTCGATAATCTTCAGTTCAGGCTCATCCATGCCGCCATAGAGATGGTTGAGGAACATTTCCTTGGTGAGCGTGGTGCCCTTGCGGAGCGAAAGAAGCTCCAGCATCTGGTATTCCTTACCGGTGAGGTGAACGCGCTGACCGCCAACTTCCACCGTCTTGGCATCGAGGTTCACGATCAGCTCGCCCGTTGCGATCACCGACTGGGCATGGCCCTTGGAGCGGCGAACGATGGCGTGAATACGTGCAACAAGCTCATCCTTGTGGAAAGGCTTGGTCATATAGTCATCCGCACCGAAACCGAGACCGCGAACCTTGTCTTCAATGCCGGCCATACCGGAAAGAATAAGGATCGGTGTCTTGACCTTGGAAAGACGGAGCGTTCTCAGTACCTCGTAACCCGACATGTCGGGCAGGTTGAGGTCGAGAAGAATGATATCGTAATCGTAGAGCTTTCCAAGATCCACGCCTTCCTCACCGAGGTCGGTTGTGTAGACGTTGAAACTTTCGGACTTCAACATCAGCTCAATGCTCTGAGCCGTTGCGCTGTCGTCTTCGATCAATAGAACCCGCATAATTATCCCCTTTGCCGCCGCGGAAGGTAATGATTGCCTTTTGCGCGATACGGATCCAGTCGTTGCCTGATTTGCAGGCTGCCACCAAATGGTTAACAAATTCTAATTACCTTTGGCAAGGTGTGTAGAATTTATTAAATAGTGGCTCCAGTCTGCTGATATTCAACGTGAATCCGCACCGCCAAACATGAACCATAGCGTGAAGTTATCCCGCTAAGTGATTCAACCGACTCTGACATTGTCGTGCCCGTTGTTTTTCGGGCTTGGCATTTACCGACCTTTAAATGATCTGCCTTATCATTAACGATGCCCGTAAACGAAAGGTTAACGACGTCGATTTTTTATTAACGTCCGGTAACTTTTCAGAATTATTCCGGCACATGCCTGAGTGAAGGGCCGGTTCCAGTTTTTACCGGGGTCTCGCTATCCACGGAGTATTGCGTATGAAGTCGCGTGACAGCCTAGTTCGCCTGAAGGAATTTCAGGTCAACGAAAAACGTCGTCAGTTGCAACAATTGCAGTCGATGATGTCCGAATTCGAACGAATGGCCAAGGAGTTGGTCCATCAGATTTCTCTGGAGGAGAGCAAATCGGGAATTACCGATCCGTCGCATTTCGCCTACCCGACTTTCGCCAAGGCTGCTCGTCAGCGCGCGGATAACCTTCAGGTCTCCATTCGCGAACTGAAGATGCAGGAAGAGGCGGCGGAAGCCGTTCTGGAAGAGGTCCAGGCGGAATTCGAACGGGCAGCGGCCCTTGAAAGCCGAGACGTTGCCATTCGCGCTCGCGCGTAAGGCATAAATCAAAGAAACAAAGACGTCCTCATTGACGGCGGCCAGTGGATCAGGAGGCTGCTTTCAATGGCGCGACGTCACGTCTTGTCGTTGGACACATTCAACCAGATCTGCCCGACGCAAATTCCTGTTTCGGGATCAAAAAAAACCGCTCAATGGACGAGCGGTTTTTTTATGCGGCGTGCTTTGTCTCATGCCTTTGCATCATGAATGTCTGCAAAAGGGTGGTTGAGAGTTTGCCCAGCGTCGATAATTGCCGATGAGGATTTCGTGAGAACAAAACAAATCAGCGCCACGCAATCCCCGAATCCATGGAGAAAGGTGACGCTCGATTTCTCTGCCGTCGATATGCCCCTTGACGGGCATCGACAGAATTTAGTGGCGGTACTGCTGGATGCGCGTGGTGCGCAGGCCAGCAAGACCGTGGTCACTGATGGAAGACTGCCAGGAGAGAAATTCCTCCACTGTCAGTGTATAACGTTCGCAGGCTTCCTCGAGGCTCAATAACCCTCCTCGTACCGCTGCGACAACTTCTGCCTTTCGACGAATGACCCAGCGGCGCGTGTCCGCAGGAGGCAAATCGGCAATCGTCAGAGGGCTGCCATCGGGGCCGATGACATATTTAACTCGTGGGCGTATCATTTCGGTCATTGGACACTCTACACAAACTCAAGACCATATCTGATGCACTTTAGGGCCGTACCTTTAAAAATTACCTAAGCAGTCAGAGACATTTTGTTAAGAATTTGAATGGTTTCGCCTGATTTGTTCGAGCTTTGCTGGATTCTTGTGTCATAATAAAAAAATCATTTTATTATTTTTTGTCTCAATAACGTTCAGCAACGCCATATCTGAATTTCATAATATTATCTTGGACTTAGAATCTTGGTCGATCTGATCGCGCCTGCCGCCTGCTTTTGGCAAGCGACAGGCGCGGAAGAGAACTTCTTACAGCGCCGCCACCAAGAGCTCCGTTTTTCCTGCTCCGTAAGCCAATTGGCACGCGCCGCCATGCGCCAGCGAGATGCGATCCTTCTCGTTTAGGGATACAATGAAGCTTGCTGATTGCGTGCTGTTTTCGGCGGACGTTGTGCCCGCAAGCGCAAAGGAACTGTTGGCATCATTGATCCTGAGCGTGACGGTGTGGCCCGAGGATGCGACAACGGACAGTGTCAGTGTGATCAGATAAAGGCCTGTCAGGGGTACCACCAGATCCTTCTGCACATCGACCACACTATTTCCCAGTGCAAAGCCGCCTTGCTGGACGGGCAGGTCCGTGAAACCGGAGATGGTGCCAGCCGTGTGAGACACAGTTTCTACGGCGCGTCCTGCCCGCACAAGCGGACGCTCAGGCAGCGAGACATGCCCTGCACCGGAAATGGAGAGGGCTGTTTTCCAATCCACGCCATTTGCCGACATCTTGATGGAAAAGCTGTCGTTTCCCGCCAATCCCATTTCGGCCCGACCCGACCAGCCGGATTGAAACAGCAGCGATGCCGTGTCGGTCGGTGCTGCCTTGTTGACCTTTATCTGGTGCCCGCCACCCTCGTTGGTGAACAGGCTGGCCGGTGATGCCACCGTGAGCCTGTTTTGCGGATCCGCAGAGGCGTTGATGCCCAATCGTCCGAAAGCGCCTGCTGCGGGCAGGGGGATGTCCTGCCAGTTCCCATTGCTCAGCACCCTCATCTGGCCGGTTTCCAGAAACCACGCACGCCATCCTTCACGCGGAACGATGTAGACCCACGCGTCGTCCTGCCACAGGCCGAGCTTCCCACCGTGTCTCTCCCATTCTCCGGTGGGTACGGAAGCGATGAGGAAGCAATCGCCATCCTCCATCGTTTGGGGTGGTTGGCTGATTTCGCGCCTGATCGTCAGTTGTGTGACGGCATCCAGCTTTTGCAGAGCTTCGTTATGCGTCACATGTTTTTGCGCCTGAGAGGGCAATATGTAGGGTAGTTCAAGTCTCGACGTCTGTTCGGTCATCTTTCAATCTCCGTTGCGTGGGAGATTGTGTGGCCGTCCGGATAGCTGTGGAGAAAAAAATAAAAATAATTTTTGTGCGTTAAGGTGCTGCGCCCCAAGCGATGAAATCAGGGTTCGCGAGTGCGTCCTCGCTGCTGTCCTTAACGTCGTATCGCAAGGGAAGGCCGGCAATATCGAGCGTTATGCCGCCGGCCGCGCGTAGCACGGCATCACCCGCCGCCGTATCCCACATCATGGTCCGGCTGAAGCGTGGATAAACGTCGGCAGCGCCCTCGGCCAGCATGCAGAATTTGAGCGAAGAGCCGATGGAAATGCTGTCGATCAAACCATGTTCTGCGACAAAGGCTTCGGTCTTTGGTGTGCAGTGCGAACGGCTGATGACCGCAATTGGAATGGTCGGCTTGGCCCGGCACCGCACATTGCGAACGTCGCTCGGTTCAAAATCGTCGGTGACCTGGACCTTTCGCGCAACTTCGCCGTCTCCTGTCCACATGACTTTCAACGCTGGTGCGTAGACGACGCCCAGAACTGGTGTTCCATTGCGCACCAGCGCGATGTTGACCGTAAAGTCCTGCTTGCCGGCAATAAATTCCTTGGTGCCATCGAGTGGGTCCACCAGAAAAAACTCGTCTTCGGCTTTGGGGACGAGACCGACGGAGGCGGCTTCTTCGGCAATGACCGGTATGTTGGGGAAGTTCAATGCAAGTGCTGCCAGAATCACGGCTTCTGCCCGTTGATCCGCTTCTGTGACGGGCGAACAGTCGTTCTTGTACGTCACATGAGGACCGGCCGCATGCACCGCCATGATTTCCCTGCCAGCCTTTAATGTGGCCGCTGTTAAGATGTCGAGCATCGAGATCCTTCTGCCGATCGCCGGACGCGTTCCATTTGGCACCCGACATAAGCTTTCAGGGGCTCGTTTACAACGCAACCGGTCTCCCGCCAAGGCACGAAAATATGTGGTAACAAGTTAGGATTTTATGACGATGAGCCGCTTTTTACAGCATTCTCTGCCAAAAATATGATCTTTGTGAACCCTCAGGTGGCATTCAATGTGGAAACACCAAATAAAAAGCTGTTTTACAGATTTTTGACTTCACATTTTTTCCGAACGCGATATGGGTTTTAACCAAGGGGGACAGAAAATGCAGCCCCCGGAAGCAACATAACGAGACCTCTTCTGTCGAGAATAGGTCCGGGGGAAAGATATGGAGTATTTTGTCCAGCAGCTCATAAACGGGCTGACTCTTGGATCGATCTATGGCCTCATCGCGATTGGCTATACGATGGTTTACGGCATTATCGGAATGATCAACTTCGCCCATGGCGATATATTCATGCTCGGCGGTTTCGCTGCATTGATCGTTTTCCTTATTCTCACATCCTTTTTTGCCGGTATCCCCGTCGCCGTTCTGCTTTTGGTGATGATGGTCGTTGCAATGCTGATGACCGGTCTATGGAACTGGGCCATTGAGCGCGTCGCGTATCGTCCTCTTCGCGGCTCCTTCCGCCTGGCGCCGTTGATCACCGCCATCGGCATGTCGATTGCATTGTCCAACTTCATTCAAGTCACGCAGGGCCCGCGCAACAAGCCGATCCCGGCACTTGTGACGGATGTTTACCACTTTGGTGCCATCACCATTTCGCTGAAGCAGTTGTTGATCGTGGCGATTACCTCGGTTCTGCTGCTCGCCTTCTGGTATATCGTCAACAAGACGCCGCTTGGCCGTGCGCAGCGTGCAACCGAGCAGGACCGCAAGATGGCGGCGCTTCTGGGCGTTGATGTCGATCGCACCATTTCCATCACTTTCGTCATGGGCGCTGCACTCGCAGCCGTCGCAGGCTCCATGTATCTCATGTATTATGGCGTTGCGTCGTTCAACGACGGCTTTATTCCTGGCGTGAAGGCGTTTACCGCAGCCGTTCTCGGCGGCATTGGATCTCTACCCGGTGCTGTGCTCGGCGGGCTTCTTATCGGTCTGATCGAAAGCCTGTGGTCTGCCTATTTCTCCATCGCCTACAAAGACGTCGCGGCCTTCGGTATCCTGGCATTCGTGCTGATTTTCAAGCCGACCGGTATTCTGGGTCGCCCAGAAGTCGAGAAGGTTTGAGATCATGGCAAATATCGCTTCCGAAAAGGATACGCCCGGCTCGAGCCTGATGGTTCAGGCCGTCAAGGAAGGCATCTTCGCGGGCCTCGTGTCGCTTGGGATGTTCATCCTCTATGTCGGTATCGTCACCTATCAGGATATCAACAACCAGCTAATCTGGGGCACACGCTGGGGGCTTCTGGCCATCTTCGTTGGCGTTGCCGCTATCGGCCGGTTTCTCGTCGTCGGCTTCGTGCGCCCGCATCTGGACAAGCGCAAGATTTCCAAGGCAAAGACCGGCATTTTGGAGATTGCCGAAGATAAAGGCTTCTTTCACAAGCACTTCCTCAAGATTGCCCTTGTCTTCCTGTTGATTTATCCAGCGATCGCAGTTGGTCTCTTCGGGTTCCAGGGATCTTTGAAGCTGGTCGACAACTTCGGCATCCAGATCCTCATCTACGTCATGCTGGCATGGGGCCTGAACATCGTCGTCGGTCTCGCGGGCCTGCTGGATCTGGGTTATGTGGCCTTTTACGCCGTTGGCGCCTACTCCTACGCATTGCTGTCCAGCTACTTCGGCCTGTCGTTCTGGGTTCTGCTTCCCATGGCCGGTATTCTGGCAGCGTTCTGGGGCATCATCCTCGGCTTCCCGGTTCTGCGTTTGCGCGGTGACTATTTGGCGATCGTGACACTGGCTTTCGGTGAAATCATCCGACTCGTGCTGTTGAACTGGACTGAGGTCACCAAGGGAACATTCGGTATTTCCGGCATCGCGAAGGCGTCCGTCTTCGGCATCTGGTCCTTTGATGTCGGTGCCCCCAACAACTTCGCCAAGGTCTTCGGGCTGCCGATGTCCTCGTCCTATTACAAAATCTTCCTGTTCTACGTCATTCTGCTGCTGTGCATGCTGACGGCCTATGTCACCATCAAGCTTCGTCGCATGCCGATCGGTCGTGCTTGGGAAGCACTGCGTGAAGACGAAATCGCCTGCCGCTCGCTCGGTATCGATACGGTCAAGACCAAGCTGACAGCTTTTGCAACCGGTGCGATGTTCGGTGGTTTTGCCGGATCGTTCTTTGCGGCGCGTCAAGGTTTCGTGTCACCGGAAAGCTTTGTATTCCTCGAATCGGCCGTCATCCTTGCCATCGTCGTTCTCGGCGGAATGGGCTCGCTGACGGGCATCGCCATTGCTGCCGTCGTCATGGTCGGCGGCACGGAGTTGCTGCGCGAAATGGAATTCCTCAAGCACATCTTCGGTCCTGATTTTACACCTGAACTCTACCGTATGCTGTTGTTCGGTCTGGCGATGGTCATCGTGATGCTGTTCAAGCCACGCGGCTTTGTCGGCTCTCGTGAACCCACGGCCTTCCTGAAAGAGCGCAAGTCCATTTCCGGCGACTTCACCAAGGAAGGTCACGGCTGATGGCTTCCGGAAACATTGAAATGACAAAAGACACAATCCTTAAGGTCGAACACCTCTCCATGCGGTTCGGTGGACTGATGGCCATCAACGACTTCTCCTTTGAAGCCAAGCGCGGCGAAATCACTGCGTTGATCGGGCCGAACGGTGCAGGCAAAACGACCGTCTTCAACTGCATCACCGGCTTTTACAAGCCGACGATGGGCATGATCACGATGCGGCGGACCACGGGCGAGGAGCATCTTCTCGAACGCCTGCCGGATTTTGAAATCACCAAGAGGGCCAAGGTCGCGCGGACCTTCCAGAATATCCGTTTGTTCTCTGGCCTGACTGTTTTGGAAAATCTGCTGGTGGCCCAACACAACGCGCTGATGAAGGCGTCCGGCTACACGTTCCTGGGTTTGCTTGGCATGCCAGCCTATAAAAAGGCTGCTGCCGGCGCCATCGACAAGGCGAAATACTGGCTCGATAAGGCCGATCTGACGGATCGTGCCGACGATCCGGCCGGCGATCTTCCCTATGGGGCGCAGCGTCGCCTGGAAATTGCACGGGCCATGTGCACGGAACCAGAACTTCTTTGCCTCGACGAACCGGCCGCGGGTCTCAACCCGAAAGAATCGCTGGCGCTCAACAATCTGTTGCGCGGCATTCGCGCTGAGGGCACGTCTCTGCTCCTTATCGAGCATGATATGTCCGTTGTCATGGAGATTTCCGATCACGTCGTGGTTCTCGAATACGGCCAGAAGATTTCCGATGGTACCCCGGACCATGTGAAAAATGACCCGAAGGTCATCGCCGCCTATCTGGGTGTCGAGGATGATGAAGTGGAAGAAGTGATTGCAGAAGAACTTGGGGGAACGGTGTGATGTCCGGTGAACCCCTTCTCAAAGTCCAGAACGTCGAAACCTATTATGGAAACATTCGCGCGCTTGCGGGCGTCGATGTGGAAGTGAACAAAGGCGAAATCGTTAGCCTCATCGGCGCCAATGGTGCAGGCAAATCGACGCTGATGATGACGATCTGCGGAAGCCCGCAGGCGCGCACCGGGTCGGTGATTTTCGATGGCGAAGACATCACGAAAATTCCGACACACCTTATTGCTCGTCGGCGCATCGCGCAGTCGCCGGAGGGGCGTCGCATCTTCCCGCGCATGACCGTTCTGGAAAATCTTCAGATGGGCGCCAATCTTGATAATCTGAAATACTTCAAGGAGGACGTCGAAAAGATCTTTACGATGTTCCCGCGCCTCAAGGAACGTCAGAGCCAGCGTGGCGGCACATTGTCGGGTGGCGAGCAGCAGATGCTGTCTATCGGTCGCGCGCTCATGTCGCGCCCCAAGCTGCTTTTGCTGGACGAGCCATCGCTCGGCTTGGCGCCCCTGATCGTCAAAGGTATTTTCGAGGCGATCAAGACGCTGAACAAGGAAGAGGGGCTGACCGTCTTTCTCGTCGAGCAGAATGCGTTCGCCGCCTTGAAGCTGTCTGACCGGGCCTATGTCATGGTCAACGGCAAGGTCACGATGAGCGGGTCTGGTAAAGAGCTTCTGGCCAATCCGGAAGTGCGTGCGGCCTATCTAGAGGGTGGTCGCCACTGATTTCTGCGCTCACTCAGGTGGCGTAGACGTTGGATAACAATAAAGCCTGCGGGTAAACGGCAGGCGCCTGGCGAAGACAGGCCCTGCCACAACGATGCAGGGCACTGATGGGGAAAAAGATGCAGGGACTTTTTTTCGAAAGCGATAGCGGCGTTCGCTACATCTTGCGGGGGCTGGTTGTTCTCCTGGGATTTTGGACGGCTTGGCGGACCGGCAGGTCTGTAGCCGATAGCTGGGAAAATTATCCGCGCGTGGTGGTCTACACCCTGCTTCTCGGTGTGGTGATGCGGTTCATGCATTATGCGTTGTTCGCCGGACCCATGCTGAGCGGCTTCTATTACCTGATGGATGTGGTCGTTCTGCTGGCTTTTGCAACTGTCGGCTTTCGCATGCGCCGGACCGATCAGATGGTCAATAACTACTATTGGCTTTATGATCGAACTTCATCATTTTCTTATAAGAAGAAAGATTGACAGCGGCGTTCTTCTGAATTCAGAATGCCCGCAAGAGTGGAACAGCCTGATCAGTTAAGGTGGGTACTGAGCAGGCGGGGATAAACAACCCAACCATGGAACTGGGAGTAATATAATGAAGAAGTCTCTTCTTTCCGCAGTTGCGCTGACCGCAATGGTCGCCTTCAGTGGTTCTGCCTGGGCTGACATTCTCGTCGGCGTCGGCGGCCCGCTGACAGGCCCGAATGCGGCTTTCGGCGCACAGCTCCAGAAGGGTGCTGAGCAGGCTGCGGCGGACATCAACGCTGCTGGTGGTATCAACGGCGAACAGATCAAAATTGTGCTGGGCGACGACGTGTCCGACCCGAAGCAGGGTATCTCGGTTGCCAACAAGTTTGTTGCTGACGGCGTCAAGTTCGTTGTCGGTCACTTCAACTCCGGCGTTTCCATTCCGGCGTCCGAAGTCTATGCGGAAAACGGCATCCTCGAAATCACGCCTGCCGCCACCAACCCTGTTTTCACCGAACGCGGCCTGTGGAACACATTCCGTACCTGCGGACGTGACGACCAGCAGGGCGGCGTAGCCGGCAAATATCTCGCCGAAAATTTCAAAGATGCCAAGATTGCCATCGTTCATGACAAGACCCCATACGGTCAGGGTCTTGCAGACGAAACCAAGAAGGCCCTGAATGCAGCTGGCGCGAAAGAAGTCATCTACGAAGGCATCAACGTCGGCGACAAGGACTTCTCTGCTCTGATCGCGAAGATGAAGGAATCGGGCGTATCGGTCATCTATTGGGGTGGTCTCCATACAGAAGCCGGTTTGATCATCCGCCAGGCCGCAGACCAGGGTCTGAAGGCCAAGCTCGTTTCCGGTGACGGCATCGTCTCCAACGAACTGGCTTCCATCGCAGGCGACGCCGTCGAAGGCACGCTGAACACATTCGGCCCTGATCCAACCATCAACCCTGCCAACAAGGATCTGGTTGCCAAGTTCAAGGCGGCAGGCTTCAACCCTGAAGCCTACACGCTCTATTCCTACGCTGCCGTGCAGACGATTGCTGCTGCTGCCAAGGATGCAGGCTCGGTTGACGCAGAAGCCGTTGCTGCCGCCATGAAGAAAGGCAAGTTCATGACCGTTCTCGGCGAACTTTCCTTCGATGAAAAGGGCGATCCAAAGGCTCCTGGCTACGTCATGTACGAGTGGAAGAAGGGCCCGGACGGCAAGTACAGCTACTTCCAGCAGGGCAGCTAAGTCCTACCGACATTCCGACAGAAGCCCGGCAGCGATGCCGGGCTTTTTTCGTTGAAGGGCCTGCATCATGTCCGTTGCCACAATGGAGACATCAAGGCGGATCAGAACATCAGCGTGTAAGGATTGCAATTAGGGATAGCGATGACGACGCGGCGCATTCTGAAGGGCTCCGGCATTCTTGCCATCTTGCTGGTCGTGATCGCCTCGCTCCATATGTTCAGCAATGCCCGAACGACGCAACTGTTCGGCGATATCATCGCCCGGGTTGAAACGGACAGGCCCGTCGTGGCGCTCACATTTGATGATGGCCCGTCTGCGCGCTTCACGAAAGAGGTATTGACGATCCTGAAAGACAGGAACGTGACGGCGACATTTTTCCTGATCGGCAAGGAGACCGCTGAAAATCTGCCGCAAGCACGGCTCATCGTTGATGCCGGACATGAGATCGGCAATCACTCCTACACCCATTCCAACATGGCGTGGATGGGGGCGGGCACGGTAAAAGATGAGATAGAGCGAACGGATGCGGCCATCCGCACGGCTGGATATCAGGGAGAAATTCTCTTTCGCCCGCCCTATGGCAAAAAACTGCTGACGCTGCCTTGGTATCTTTGGCAGCACGATCGCAAGACGATCATGTGGGATGTCGAGCCGGAATCCTTCGAGGACATTGCAGGAAATGCGGATGCCATGACGCGCTATGTCATCGACAATGCCAGAAACGGCTCGATCATCATCTTGCATGTGATGTATCGGGGAAGGGATGTCTCCCGTCAGGCCTTGCCTCAGATCATCGACGGGCTACGCCAGCGTGGCTTTGGGTTCGTGACAGTGTCGGAGCTGCTCAAAAACCGGACATAACGCTGGGACTTTAGTGTCTGTCTTCCAGCACGCTTAGAACCCTGTCGGCACGTTCGCTTGTGGTTGTCTTCTCAAGGATAATGGTTTCGTAGCCCAGTGCGCGATAGTCGGACAGCAGGCGCTTATATTCCGCTTCGGCCGTACCGAAATCATGTTTACGCTCGCCGTCCGTCACATAGATTTCGACCCAGGGAGGGGTCATAAACACGACGGGGTTATATCGGTGCTGCAGCTTCAGTGTGTGAAGCAAACCATCTCCGGACACATGGTGGAGGGCAGAGGCGGCATCGATCAAGCCCCTGTCGAAGAATACCCAGCCGTTACCGGGCGCTTGCGTGCGATCCGCCAATGCCATCGCGACGGCAAGGTGAGCAAAGGCTTCCATATTGATCCATGGAAGGGCGGTGCCGCCTGAGCTCAGTTCAGCCGAAACGATCCGTCGGCCGGGTTCTTCAATGGTGGTGTAACCGCGTTTTGCCAACTCCGCCAGCAGGGTGGATTTGCCGCCGCCTGAACAGCCGGAAATGACCACCAGGTTATTGGATGTTTCTTTCATGTTCGGGTGCCTTTAACTTTTGAAATTCTTCAGCTTTCGGGTTTCGGAACATTACCGCGTATTAATCTTGGAGATGGGAACCGAAAGCCAGATGTTACGTTCTGCTTGACAATCAATGAGGTCTCAAAATGAAAACTCTTCTCATCTCGTCCCTGATCGCTGTCTCGTCTGTCATTACCTTCGCGGCGCCTTCATTTGCGCAGGGCGTAACGGTTACGACAACCGAACGCGTTGTCCGTCAGCCTGTACGTGATGAATACCGCCCGCGGCATCATCGTGCTCCACGCGAGTGCTTCGTCAAAAAGGTCCGCACCCAATATCACGGTCGGGTTGTTGTGAAGAAAACCCGCGTTTGCCGCTGATCGGTCGGTCGCATCTGACATCTGAAAAACGGGCGCAGCAGGCGCCCGTTTTTATGTGTCGTGGAGGATATGGGCCGCCTTAACGGCAGCGGACGCACGGTTTTCAACGCCAAGTTTGACGTAGATCTGTTCAAGGTGCTTGTTCACAGTGCGAGATGATAGCCCGAGAATGTCTCCGATGTCCCGGTTGGATTTGCCTTTGGCGATCCAAAGCAGGACCTCGGATTCTCGGGTGGTCAGTGAAAAATGCTGACGCAACATCACATCCGCAGATTTGTCGCTGGCTGCCATCAGCCGGAACAGATGCTCATCCGGCCCCATCGCTCCAAGGAATGTCAATTGCAACATGGCGCGGTCCGCCTGCTGGATGGTGAGCGGCAGATCTCTCGACGTATCGTTTCTGCGGTTGGCCAGCCACTCTGCGACGTGCTGGGTGACGATCTCAAGGCCGTCATCCCGGCCTGTTGCGGCGTTGACCAGCCGCGTTGCCTGCGGGGTTGACCAGTGGATCGCTCCGTTGCTGCGCACAGCCAGGAGATGGCGTCCTGCCGCATCCAGCGCGACCCGCGCGCTTTGCGCAGAGCGTGCGTTAGACAAATGGACGCGAATCCGGGCACGCAATTCGTCAATGTTGATCGGCTTGGTCAAGTAGTCTACGCCACCGGCCTCGAGCGCCCGCACGACGTGCTCCGTTTCGGTCAATCCGGTCATGAATATGACCGGAACCTGCGTCACCGCCGCGTTGGATTTCAGCCGCATGCAGGTCTCGAACCCATCCATCGACGGCATGACCGCATCGAGCAGGATGATATCGGGCGTGATGCGCTCAGAGATGTTGAGAGCAGATTGTCCTGAGGTGGCGATCAGTACGGAAAAGCCCGATTGCTCCAGCGCATCAGTCAGAAAGCCCAGCGCGTCAGGGCTGTCATCCACCAACAGAACAATATCCTTCGCCATCGCGGCAGATGGTACGCTCATGGTTGACGCTCCTTGTGTCCGGTACTTTCGAAACGGCTAAGAAACGCGGCATAACCCGCCATATCGAAGGCGTGCACATAACTTGCCAGTTCTTCGGTGAAAGGCAGGTTTTCTGATGTTCGTGCGAGATCCTTAAGCTTTGCCTCGATACCGCGTATATAGCCAATTTCACCCAGTTGCTGCAAATCCTTGATGTGCGACGGCCCCGGCGTGCTGATTTCGGCCTTGGCGGGTTTGGCCGGTGCGGGCGTATCGGCTTCATAGACCCATGCAAGGCCCAGATGCACCGCGAGCTTGTCGCAGAGACGGCGGATATCGACGGGCTTGGCAATCGTATCGTTGTGATTGTCATCGCCCGCACCGGCGATTGAGCCATCGCCGATATTGGCCGAAAGCATGATGAGCGGGGCTGTCTGGCCCGCCTCGCGCAATTTCGTCACGAGCTGCCAGCCGCTCATGCCGGGCATGGAGATGTCGATGAGGAATAGATCTGGCTGAACGCCCTCGATAAGTGTCAAGCAATCGGGGCCGCTATGTGCTGTGAGCACGACGAAATCGAGAGGCCCTAGAACCTCGCGCATCAGTTCGCGGTGATCCTCATTGTCATCGACGACGACGATGGTCCGGCGCTGACCCGAATAGGAGACAATGGTCTTTTCCGGGGCAGGGGTCGTATTTGGACGATGAACTGCAGACAGCATCAAACGCACCTTGAAGGTCGAGCCCTTGTCCTTTTCGCTGACGACGGAGATTTCGCCGCCGAGCGTGTTGGTGAGAAGCTGTGTGATGGTCAGCCCCAGACCAAGGCCTGGCATAGGTCGGATGCTCTCTGCCTCACCACGCTGGAACGGCTCATAGATGCGGTTCAAATCCTTTTCGGCTATGCCGCGTCCCGTATCCGAGATGCTAAAGGTTGCTACCTGGCTGCGATAGGCGACATCGAAGTTCACGGTACCAGTGTCGGTGAACTTGATGGCATTGGAGAGAAGGTTGACGAGGATCTGGCGCAGGCGCTTCTCGTCCGTGCGGACATATTGGGGCAGGGCACGGGTGCGTTCATGTTTCAGTTCAAGGCCCTTTGCCTGTGCCTGCGGGCGGAAAAGATCGATGATCTGGTCGAGAAAATCCTGAATGTTGATTTCGTTGGAATAGACCTGCAAGCGGCCCGCTTCTATCTTTGAGATATCAAGCAGACCGTCGATCAGGCCGGAAAGATGATCTGCGGAACGTCTGATAACCTTGATGGCGGACTGGCGCGGTTGTGGGATCGTTTCGTCGCGCTCCAGGATTTGTGCGTAACCCAAAACGGCATTGAGCGGGGTGCGCAATTCATGGCTGAGGCCAACCACGTAACGGCTTTTTGCACGGTTGGCGGCTTCTGCCGTGTCCTTGGCATTTTGAAGCGCTGCGTCCGTTTTCTTGTGGGCTGCGATTTCCTTGAGAAGGAGCGTGTTTTGTCGTGAGGATTCCTCTTCCGCGACAACGCGGCTGTCATGGGCAAGAACCAGAAACCAGCAGACGATGCCAGCGATAACGGCAAAGACGAAGAAAACGGCGAGAATGGTGCGATTGACCACGTCGACGGTGGCGGGTGAGGCGGTTCCCACCTGATGGGCGATCAGGGCGAGTGTTGCACCCAGTAGTGCGACGGCGAGCGCTGCAGACATGGCGTATCGGCCCAGACGGCTTGATAGCCGAACGACGAGATCATTCGGCAGGAACGTGCGGGCGACGGTGGCCACCTGATAATTCAGTTTGGCTTTTGGCTTGCACATATCGTGACAGCGGCTATCCAGCGAGCAGCAGAGCGAGCAGATGGGCGCGGCATAGGCCGGGCACCAGGCCATGTCTTCCGGCTCGAACGGATGTTCGCAGATGGAGCAGGTGATGCTGCTTTCCTGCCTCCACTTTTGTCGCGGCTTGCGGGCAAGGTAGAATTTGCCTTTCGTGCCCCAGGCAAGCAGTGGCGAAACGGTAAAGGCGACGATCAGGGTAAGATAGGGTGCAAGCGACGCGGCCAGCGTACCGAATACGCCGAAATGCGCAATAAGGGCGATGGTGGCGGAAAGCGCCATGGTGCCCACACCGACCGGATTGATATCGTAGAGATGGGCGCGCTTGAACTCGATGCCGGGTGGCGCAAGGCCGAGCGGTTTGTTGATGAACAGATCAGCCGAGATCGTGCATAGCCATGCCATGGCGATGATGGAAAAGATACCGAGTGTTTCTTCCAGCAGGCGATAGATGCCCAGTTCCATCAGCAGCAACGCGATCAGCACATTGAACACCAGCCAGACGACACGACCGGGATGGCTATGTGTGAGCCGTGAGAAAAAGTTCGACCATGCCAGCGACCCGGCATAGGCGTTCATCACATTGATCTTCAACTGCGAAACGACGACGAAGGCCACCATCAGCAGCAGCGCAGCATTTTCGTTGGGGATCATATAGCCGAAGGCCGTGAGGTACATCTGCGAGGGATCGGCCGCGCGGTCCACGGGGACGCCGGAGCTGAAGGTCAGCACGACGAGGAAGGAGCCTGCCAGAAGTTTCGGTACGCCAACCAGAACCCAGCCCGCGCCTGCCAGAAACACGGCAAACCGGTGCCGTAGTTTCAGCTTGCCATCGGCGGGCAGGAAGCGAAGGAAATCGACTTGTTCGCCGATCTGCGACATCAGTGCCAGAATGACGGCAGAGGCAGCACCGAACTCGATCAGGTTGAAATCGGCCGTTGTACCGGGTGGGCCGGAAGCATGGTGAATCCCCGCAAAAGCGCGCCACAGATCGAATTTTTCCCAGTCCAGAAAGGCGATGAAGATAAAGGGCAGAACGTTAAGAACGATCCAGAAGGGCTGGGTGATGATCTGGAAGCGGCTGATGAGGCGCACGCCGTGGGTGACGAGTGGTATGACCATGATGGCCGAAACGATGTAGCCGATCCATAGGGGAATGCCGAGCGCCAGTTCCAGCGCGCCAGACATGATCGACGCTTCGATAGCAAACAGCATAAAGGTAAAGGCGGCATAGATGAGCGAGGTTATCGTAGAGCCGATATAGCCGAAGCTTGCGCCCCGGGTCAGCAGATCGATATCGACGCCGTAGCGGATGGCGTAACGGCTGATTGGTACACCCACGGCCAACATGACGGTGGCAGCGACGAGGATAGCAAAAAAAGCGTTGGTCGTGCCGTAGGACAGCGTGATCGCGCCACCAATGGCTTCCAGAGCCAGAAACGATATTGCGCCGATGGCGGTGTGGGAAATGCGGCTGGAGGAAAACTGGCGGGCGCTCTTTGCGGTAAAACGTAGCGCGTAGTCTTCGAGCGTCTGGTTGGCAACCCAGCGGTTATATTCGCGGCGTACGGGGATGATGCGTTGCCGTGCGGCCATGCCAATTTTCCAGAGGCTTCAGGAAGCCAGTTGCCGGGTCGCGGGGCCGGTGGCTGTAGGCTTACAGAAAAATGGCGTCGCCCGAACCGGGCGACGCCATTTTTTACAAATCAGGCAGCGGCCGACTGTGTGAGAGGCACTTCGGCAATCGTCTTCAGAACGATGGACGAGATCTGGTACGGGCAACCCTGCGAGTTCGGACGACGGTCTTCAAGGTAACCCTTGTAGCCGTTGTTGACGAAAGAGTGCGGTACGCGGATCGATGCGCCACGGTCAGCAACGCCATAGGAGAACTTGTTCCATGGCGCCGTTTCGTGCTTGCCGGTCAGACGCAGATGGTTGTCCGGGCCGTATACGTCGATGTGCTCTTTCCAGTTCTTTTCGAAAGCAGCCATGAGCGCTTCGAAATATTCCTTGCCGCCAACTTCACGCATGAACTTGGTGGAGAAGTTGCAGTGCATGCCCGAACCGTTCCAGTCGGTATCGCCGAGCGGCTTGCAGTGGTATTCGATATCGATACCGTACTGCTCTGTCAGACGCTGCAGCAGGTAGCGAGCGATCCAGATCTGGTCGGCGGCACGCTTGGAGCCCTTGCCGAAAATCTGGAATTCCCACTGGCCCTTTGCCACTTCGGCGTTGATGCCTTCGTGGTTGATGCCAGCGGCAAGGCACTGGTCCAGGTGCTCTTCAACGATTTCGCGAGCGACCGCGCCGACACTGCTGGCGCCGACGCCGCAATAATACTGACCCTGTGGTGCAGGGTAACCCTGGTCAGGGAAGCCGAGAGGACGACCGTTTTCGTAGAAGAAATATTCCTGCTCGAAGCCGAACCATGCATCTTCATCGTCAAGGATAGTCGCGCGGCTGTTGGACGAGTGTGGCGTTACGCCATCCGGCATCATGACTTCGCACATAACGAGTGCGCCGTTGGTGCGGGCAGGATCCGGATAAAGAGCCACAGGCTTCAGAACGCAATCCGAGCTATGACCTTCGGCCTGCTGGGTGGAGGAGCCATCAAAGCCCCAGAGCGGAAGCTGCTCGAGTGTCGGGAATTCATCGAATTCCTTGATCTGCGTCTTGCCACGCAGGTTTGGTACCGGCTTGTAACCATCCAGCCAGATATACTCGAGTTTGAACTTAGTCATTACGAACCTCTCATAGGTTAAGATGCGGTGCCTTGATATCCTTCTGCGGGTAAAACCATTTTTTTGAACAGTCCCGCTTTCAAGTGCTGCGCCTATAGAAGCATTCCCCGTGCCAGTTTGACGGCGAGAAGGACAGCTTCGTTGTTTTTTGGCGCGACTGGGTTGCTGAAAGCAAAAAAACAAAAAATACGCACAGGATGAATTTTGGAAAATGCTGTGATTTTCCGTGTTTTTATGTGGGCAGGTCCAGTTTCTGATCAAAAATGAAGCCGTTTCCCCGACGAAGCATATTTTTCCCGCAGAAATGTCTGAAATTCTGAGGTGATCTGCATAAAGACTGTTCTTTGGACCTTCGCGATTTCGATGTGTCTATTTTTTAGGCGATGTGATATTTTTTTAATCAAAAGGGGTGCTTTTCGGCTTTTTTCGGCGTATATTCGAGATGAGGCACTAATGCTGGCTATTCAACGAAAGAGTGAATGTCATGAGAAGCGACCCGCAGATGGAAAGTGCAACGATCTACCAGTTCCCCGTCGGTGGCCGTGCAGGCTTTAAAGGTTTGCGTAAAGAGTCGATCCTCCATGGGCCGACCGCCGCCGCACCGAAAACCCATATCGATTTCGACAGTTGGTATCATCAGGAAGCGATCCAGGAACATTCGGACCTAGGCAAGCCTCACAACTGAGCGCTCGACCCACGCCGTGACCCGCGTTCATGCGCGGGCGAGGCACGGCCTGATTTCCTGTTTCGCCACCCCACCTACGTCAATTGACGTATACGGTTTTGCAGATGCGAGACCGATAGTCCCCTCCAGCAGCGGTAAAATAACCGCTGAGCCCAAAGAGGCTGAACAGGAGAGGGGTCCTTCCTATGACGTTAAAGAAAATGCTGTCCGGCGCTTTGCTCGGTGCCATTTTGTCTACAACCGCATTCCACGGCGCATTTGCCGCTGACGACACCATCAAGATCGGTGTTCTCCATTCACTCTCTGGCACCATGGCGATTTCCGAGACAACGCTTAAAGACGCCATGTTGATGCTCATTGATGAGCAGAACAAGAAGGGCGGCGTGCTGGGCAAGAAGCTCGAAGCCGTTGTCGTCGATCCCGCCTCTGACTGGCCGCTGTTTGCCGAAAAGGCCCGCCAGTTGATTAGCCAGGACAAGGTCGCTGCCGTCTTCGGTTGCTGGACCTCCTCTTCGCGCAAATCCGTTCTGCCGGTTTTCGAAGAGCTGAACTCCATCCTCTTCTATCCTGTGCAGTATGAAGGTGAAGAATCCTCCCGCAACATCTTCTACACCGGTGCCGCTCCGAACCAGCAGGCTATTCCGGCTGTCGATTATCTTGCCAGCACAGAAGGCGTCGAGCGCTGGGTTCTGGCAGGCACGGACTATGTCTATCCGCAGACGACCAACAAGATCCTGAAGGCCTATCTGATGTCCAAGGGCGTCAAGGAAGAGGACATCATGGTCAACTACACGCCATTTGGTCATTCCGACTGGCAGACGATCGTCTCGGACATCAAGAAGTTCGGCTCTGCCGGTAAGAAGACAGCCGTTGTTTCCACCATCAATGGTGATGCGAACGTGCCGTTCTACAAGGAACTTGCAAACCAGGGCGTGAAGGCTGAAGACATTCCAGTCGTTGCTTTCTCCGTGGGTGAAGAAGAACTTGCCGGTCTTGATACCGGACCGCTGGTCGGGCATCTCGCCGCCTGGAACTACTTCCAGTCTGTCGATGCGCCGGTGAATGCCGAGTTCATCAAGGAATGGCATGCCTTTACCAAGAACGACAAGCGCGTGACCAATGACCCGATGGAAGCCGCCTATATCGGCTTCAATGCCTGGGTAAAGGCCGTCGAAGCCGCTGGCACGACAGAGACCGACAAGGTTCTCGATAGCATCATCGGTGTTTCGGTACCGAACCTGTCGGGCGGCTACGCCACCGTCATGCCGAACCACCACATCACCAAGCCTGTGCTGATTGGTGAAATCCAGTCCGACGGCCAGTTCGAGATCGTGCAGCAGACTGCGCAGGTCGTGGGCGACGAGTGGTCAGATTATCTGCCTGACTCGAAGGACTTGATCTCTGATTGGCGCAAGCCGATGGAATGCGGCAACTTCAACGTCGCCACAGGCAAATGCGGTGGCAAGGGTAAGTAATCCTACGCCTCTCGGCCCCTCCACAGAATCGGAGAGGCCTCAATGTCTGCACTGACGCTTTCACCACTCTCGACGTCATCCTCGGGCTTGACCCGAGGATCTGCCACCACTCCTCCAAACTCTTCGTCAGCGAGAAAATGCCGCTGCTGTTGCAGATCCTCGGAGATAAGTCCGAGGGTGATGTTGGGTCGGGATTGCTCTGAGGGGGAAAGCGCCGTCGCTTACAGTTTTGCTTGCCGGTTTTCAAACACTGTGCTCGCTCCAAGGGAGACTTGGGATCATGTTTCTTCGTGTTTTGCTCATCATTGGCGTGCTGCTTGGCTTCGCTGCGCCCTCCGTTGCGCAGCAAACCGACCCCAAAGCCCTCATCAATGCGCTCGGCACCGCAGACTTCAAGCAGGCTGAGACACTCACCGGGCAAATTGCCGCAACAGGCGACCCGCGTGTCGTGCCAGCGCTCGAAGCATTTGCCGATGGTGACCTCTACATTCGCAAGTCCGACAACCTTGTCTTTATGACAGAGCCCGCTGGTGCCAGTTTCACGCTGATCGACCCATTGACAGGCGAGAGCGCGGGTGAAGCGCCCAAGGCTGCGGTGACGAAAATCCGCGTCAACAACAATCTCCGCCGGGTCATTCGCGCGGCCCTTGGTGGCCTGACGCTGCTGAGCCCGGACAAATCTGTGCGCCTCTCTGCTGCCGATGCCGTATTGAAGGCGCCGAGCGCTGAGAACCTCGCGCTGCTGGAAGCGGCACTCGCCAGGGAAACCGATGCTGACGTGCGGGCACGAATGGAGGAGGCAAAGGCTGTTTCCGTTCTGGCGTCACAGCGCTCCGTCGAGGAGAAACGCGCCGCTATCGAGACCATCAAGAATCTCGGTGGACGTGGTGCAATCAGCATTCTGATGGCGGCTTCATCCGTTACGGATCCAAGCCTGAAACCCGATGTCGACGCGGCGATTTTACATATAGAGAGCACGCTGGCGCTCTGGGATGCGGCGCAAAACATCTGGTACGGGCTGTCGCTCGGCTCTGTCCTGCTGCTAGCGGCCATTGGCCTTGCCATCACCTTCGGCGTCATGGGCATTATCAACATGGCGCATGGCGAGATGGTCATGATCGGCGCTTACTCCACCTTCATGGTGCAGGAGGTGATCCGCAGCCACTATCCCGCGCTGTTCGACTGGTCGCTGACCATTGCGCTGCCGGTGGCGTTTCTGGTCACGGGTGCTGTCGGCCTCGTGATGGAACGTGGCGTTATCCGTTTTCTCTATGGGAGACCTCTGGAAACACTGTTGGCGACCTGGGGCATCTCGCTCATCCTGCAACAGGGCGTGCGTTCCATTTTCGGGCCGACCAACCGCGAAGTCGGCAATCCAAGCTGGATGTCCGGTTCGTTCAGCGTCGGTTATCTGAACTTCACCTGGAACCGCGTGTGGATCGTCTGCTTCTCGCTGTCGGTGTTCTTTGCCTTGCTCGTTCTGCTCAAGCGCTCGGCTTTTGGTCTGCAAATGCGTGCCGTGACCCAGAACCGGCGCATGGCATCATCAATGGGGATCCGCACGCCGTGGGTGGATGCGTTCACCTTTGCGCTCGGTTCGGGCGTTGCCGGTCTGGCCGGCGTTGCACTGTCCCAGATTGACAATGTGTCGCCCAATCTCGGCCAGTCCTACATCATCGATAGCTTCATGGTCGTGGTGTTCGGCGGTGTCGGCAATCTCTGGGGAACGTTTGTCGGGGCGCTGACGCTCGGTGTGCTCAACAAGTTCCTTGAGCCGACGGTGGGCGCGGTACTCGGCAAAATTCTTGTTCTCGTCCTCATCATCCTGTTCATCCAGAAGCGACCCCGCGGTCTCTTCGCACTCAAGGGAAGGGCGATCGAAGCATGATTACCGGCTTCCTCCTTCGGGCGCTCGACCGCCGAATTCTTATTGCCATTGCCATCATTCTGGCCATTGCGGTGCTCGTTCCCGCATCCAACCTCCTGCTTCCCGCAGACAGTCCCTTCCGCATTCCGACCTACATCATGTCGATGCTGGGCAAATATCTCTCCTACGCAATTCTTGCGCTGGCGCTCGATCTGGTGTGGGGATATTGCGGCATTCTCTCGCTCGGCCACGGCGCATTCTTTGCCCTCGGCGGTTATGCCATGGGCATGTACCTGATGCGGCAGATCGGTACGCGCGGAACCTATGGCCATCCCATTCTGCCAGACTTCATGGTGTTCCTGAACTGGAAGGAACTGCCGTGGTTCTGGCACGGCTTCGACATGTTCTGGTTCGCCATGCTGATGGTGCTGGTTGTTCCAGGCTTGCTCGCCTTCGTCTTTGGCTGGTTTGCCTTCCGCTCGCGCGTCAACGGCGTTTATCTCTCCATCATCACGCAGGCCATGACTTACGCTCTGCTGCTGGCCTTCTTCCGAAACGATATGGGCTTTGGCGGCAATAACGGTTTGACCGATTTCAAGGATATCCTCGGCTTTTCTGTGCAGGCCGATGGGACGCGTGCGGTTCTGTTTGCAATGACAGCCATCATGCTGGCGGTGTGCCTCCTGATTGCATCCGGCATTGTCAATTCCAAGTTCGGCAAGGTGCTGGTCGGCGTTCGTGATGCGGAAAGCCGCGTGCGGTTTCTGGGTTTCCGGGTGGAAAACATCAAACTCTTCACATTCGTCGTGTCGGCCATGATGGCGGGTATAGCAGGTGCGTTGTTCGTGCCGCAGGTGGGCATCATCAATCCGGGCGAATTTTCGCCTGCCAACTCGATTGAGGTGGTCGTCTGGACTGCGGTGGGCGGACGTGGCACCCTGATCGGGCCAATTCTCGGTGCTGTCCTGGTCAATGGCGGCAAGAGCTATTTTACCGGCGCATACCCAGAGTTTTGGCTGTTTGCGCTGGGTGGCTTGTTCATCGCCGTGACGCTCTTTTTCCCAAAGGGTATCGTCGGCAGCGTCCAGCATTATCTGGCCGGGCGGCGTGAAAAGCGGCAGGTGGCTTCCTCAGACGCTGACAAGACGGCGCAACAGACAGCGGAGCAGGCAACATGAACACGGTTTCTGAAAACAGAATAAAAAGCCTGCTTTATCTTGATGGCGTATCGGTTTCCTTCGATGGCTTCAAGGCGTTGAATTCCCTGTCTTTCGTGGTCGAGCCAGGCGAACTGCGCGCCATCATCGGGCCCAATGGGGCAGGCAAGACGACGATGATGGATATCATTACCGGCAAGACCCGGCCCAACAGCGGTACTGTGCTTTTTGAAGACAGCATCGATCTGACCAAGAAGGATGAGGCCGATATTGCGCAACTGGGCATCGGTCGAAAATTCCAGAAGCCGACGGTGTTTGAGAGCCATACGGTGTGGGACAATCTGGAACTGGCCCTGAACCGCAAGCGGGGGGTCTTCGCCACGCTGTTCTACACGCTGACGAAAGAAGACAAGGTGCGGATCGAGGAGATTCTCGCAACCGTGCGCCTTGGCCATCGACGCAACGATCTGGCTGCAAACCTCTCTCACGGCCAAAAGCAATGGCTGGAAATCGGCATGCTCCTGGCGCAGGAGCCGAAGTTGCTTTTGGTCGATGAGCCCGTGGCGGGCATGACGGATGCGGAAACCGCAGAGACGGCAATTTTGCTGAAGGAAATCGCCAAGACCCGCTCGGTGGTGGTGGTTGAACACGATATGGGCTTCATCCGGGACCTTGGTGTCAAGGTGACCTGTCTGGCCGAAGGCTCGGTCCTGGCCGAAGGGTCGATTGATTTCGTGTCGAGCGATCCGAAGGTGATCGAGAACTATCTGGGGCGATAAAATGCTAAGCGTCGATAAAATCAATCTTCACTATGGTGCAGCGCAAGCGTTGCGCGGTATCTCTTTGAATGCGGAGATGGGCAAGATTACCTGCGTGCTGGGCCGCAACGGTGTTGGTAAAAGCTCCCTGTTGAGGGCCGTCACAGGCCAGCATGGGTTGAGTGCTGGCACAATCAGCTTCGGTGGCGAAAGCCTCAACGGTCTTGCACCTTACCAGCGCGCCAAGCGTGGCGTGGGTTATGTGCCGCAGGGACGCGAGATTTTTCCGTTGTTGACCGTGCAGGAAAACCTGCAATCGGGCTATGCGCCGCTGCCGCGTAAAGAGCGGTTTATTCCAGATGATATTTTTAGCCTGTTTCCCGTGCTGCAATCCATGCTCTCGCGCCGGGGCGGTGATCTTTCCGGCGGGCAGCAGCAGCAACTGGCGATCGGCCGTGCATTGGTGACACGCCCGAAAATCCTTGTTCTGGACGAGCCGACGGAGGGCATTCAGCCGTCGATCATCAAGGATATTGGACGGGCGATCAAGTATTTGCGGGATTCGACGGGTATGGCGATCTTGCTGGTGGAGCAGTATCTCGATTTTTGCCGAGAGCTTGCCGACTATGTCTATATCATGGATCGCGGAGAGATCGTGCACGAAGGGGTGGCAGAGACGCTGGATACACCGGAAGCAAGACGCCATCTCACAGTATAACCGACTATCTGAAGAGATTTTCCGCGTGCGGCGGCGCACAGATATTACAGGAATGTGATCCGCTATGCGCGGCTGCATGGCAATCATGCGCAATTTTAGCGTTTCATTGACTAAAAACGTGTGTTATTGGCAACGAAACTGCTGCACGCAAGACACAATGGCGAGGCCATCTGCATGCCGCTCCCGTCGATCCCTTACATTCCACGTATTTTCCGGCATACTGTCGGGGACTTGTGCCAATAAAGGCGTGCCGATGAATTTTACGACTGCTGCTGGCCGGATGTCCCGGTTTGTTCGTTCCGCTCGCGCCATTGCCGCGGGATTTGCCATTCTCACGGCAACAAGCTCCGCTGCTTTCGCGTCAAACTGCGGCCAGACCACTCAGCCGGGTAGACACGCGTTTTCGCTGATGTCTGAGGGATCTAAACGCAGCGGTGTTTATTTTGTTCCGTCTTCCTATGATGGTCGGAAAAAAATGCCGGTCGTGTTCGATTTTCATGGCAGCAACAGCAATCCGAACGGTCAACTCGACCGCAGCGGCTGGGACACGGTCGGCGAGCGCGAAGGCATCGTCGTCGTGGCGCTTCAGGGTAGCCTCAGCGGCGAACTGCCCGGCACGAATGCCTGGAACGTACCCGGCGTAACCAAGCGTGATGGCGGCCTGGATGAGCCCGCTTTCATTCGTGATGCGGTCAACATGATCAAAGCGAAGCTTTGCGTTGATGAGGCGCGTTTTTACGGCTCCGGCTATTCCGGCGGCGGGCGCATGTTGTCGCAATATCTCTGCAGTGGCAGCACCGATTTTGCTGCAGCAGGCTTCGTTGCCTCGTTACGCGCTGGTCTTCCTCAGGAAAATGAGGGCAAGTGGGCACCGGACGTAAAAAGCTGCGCGCCTGCAAAGCCGCTGTCCATTGTCGCTTTTGCTGGTCTGAAGGACCCGGCCAATCCCTATCAGGGTGGTGGAAAGCCTTATTGGCAATATAGCGGTGAGATAGCGTTGAAGCGCTGGGCGGAAATCGATGGCTGCAAGGGTGCGGTCAAGAGCAAGTCCACTGACAGCTTCACGGTCAACTCCTACGATGTCTGCAAAAGCGGTTCGCGCATCCATTCCTATGTCATCGAGGCCTGGGACCATGCATGGCCACGTGCGACGATGAAGGCGGATGTCGTTGCATCGGCGGCGGCCATCATCCGCAAGCCATCGAGCGACGTCACGGCGAAGGTACAGCAGGTGGTGGAGCGCAAATTGCCTTCGACCGAGATGGTCCAACGGCTTGATGCAGCCGAAAGAATGTGGGATTTCTTCCAGAACACGGAAGGGCAGATGGTTGTCGACGCAACTGCGAAGACCGATTGCTCTGTGAAAGCGGTTTCCGCATCCGCGAATGCTTCGGAGACGACGTGCAGGCAGACGAACAAATCATCCCTCAACACCGCCCGCAACGTGCCCGAGGCCGCGGGCGCGTTGTAACCAAAGCTCTGAATGGACGCAGCCGTCTGGACGAATTGTTCCAGGAAGGCTGCGCCAAGATCAGGCTACCCAATACCTTCTCCAATGAAATGGAGGCCATTCTCATCAACTCTTCCGGTGGTTTGACCGGGGGGGACGAGTTGGAGTGGCATGCCGTTGCCGGTGCTGGCACGTCGCTTGTTGTCACGACGCAGGCCTGCGAAAAAGTTTACAAGGCAGCAGCCGGCACGACCACGGTTACTGCCCGCGTCACCGCCGGGCCCGACGCCAGGCTTCACTGGCTCCCGCAGGAAACCATTCTGTTTGACCGCGCATCGCTGACCCGCCGACTGGAAGCGGATATCGATGCTTCCGCTGAATTCATCGCTGTCGAAGCCGTTCTTCTCGGTCGTCAGGCCATGGGAGAAGCGATGGAGGAGGGGTTGTTCAGGGATCGGTGGCGCATACGTCACGGCGGCAAACTGGTTCATGCAGAGGATATCAGGCTCGACGGGAGAATTGCCGAACTGACCAGTGCCGCCCCGGTTCTATCCGGCCAGGTGGCATTTGCGACGCTTCTTTATATCGGCCCTTTTGCGGAGGCTCTTCTGCCTAAAATACGGGCGGTTGCTGGGTTTTCCGGCGGTGCCAGCGAGTGGCAGGGAAAGCTCGTGGTGCGCCTGTCGGCTTCGGACGGATTTACCTTGAGAAAAATGCTGTTTCCGATCATTTCGCTCTTGCGGAATGGCGCGCCAGTGCCGAAAGTCTGGAATCTCTGATGCGCGAGTTGAATAAGAGTTCGAGTGCCCTTTATGCGTCCTAAAGAACGCATGGCGCTCTACAGACGGGACAAACATGAACCTGACCCCCAGAGAAAAAGACAAGCTTCTGATTTCCATGGCCGCCATGGTGGCGCGTCGGCGTCTGGAACGAGGCGTGAAGCTCAATTACCCCGAAGCCATTGCCTTGATTACCGATTTCGTCGTCGAAGGCGCGCGCGATGGCCGCGCTGTCTCTGATCTGATGGAAGCCGGCGCGCATGTCATCACCCGCGATCAGGTCATGGATGGAATTGCCGAGATGATCCATGACGTGCAGGTGGAAGCGACGTTCCCGGATGGCACCAAGCTGGTGACCGTTCACGAACCCATTCGCTGAGGACGCATCATGACACTTGAACTCCGCCCTAACTGTGAATGCTGTGACAGGGATCTGGCCCCCGATAGCCTGGATGCCGTCATGTGTTCGTTCGAATGCACCTATTGCAGCGATTGCGCCACCAACGTGCTGGGCGGCAAGTGTCCCAATTGCGGTGGCGAACTGGTGCGGCGTCCGGTCCGTCCGGCGGAAAAGCTTGTGAACAATCCGGCTTCGACCAAACGGGTCTTGAAAGCCCAGGGTTGTTTCCCAGTCAAAGCTGCGTGACGATGAGAGGACAAGATCATGATCCCAGGTGAAGTCATTGCCGCCCAAGGCGAGATCGAACTCAATGCCGGGCAGCCGACCGTTACGATCGAGGTTTCCAACACGGGCGACCGGCCGGTTCAGGTTGGGAGCCATTATCACTTTGCGGAAACCAATGCTGCCCTGCATTTCGAGCGGGAGACGGCGCATGGTATGCGGCTGGATATTCCTGCCGGAACCGCTGTTCGCTTCGAGCCTGGCCAGAAGCGCGAGGTGACGCTGGTACCGCTTTCCGGCAAACGCGAGGTCTATGGTTTTCGCAAACTCGTCATGGGAAAGCTGTGATCATGATTGCCCAGTCGCTCCGCTCCGCGCCACTCAGCCTGTTGCTTGCCTGCGCGGCATTCTTATCTGGCACACTAGCCTTTGAAGCACGAGCGCAAGATGAACCGAATTGTGCGGAGCCCTCGACGCAGAGCGACATGAATGCCTGTGCCGACCTCGACTATGAGAAGGCAGACAAGGATTTGAATGCGGCGTATCAGCAGGTTCGCAAAAAGATGAGCGATTGGGACAAGAGCGCCGAGGACGACACCAAGGGCGCGGTCGATGCGCTTGTGGTAGCCCAACGCGCCTGGGTTTCCTTTCGCGATGCCAATTGCGAATCTTTCGGTTTTCAAGCGCGTGGTGGGTCCATGGAACCTATGCTCGTGTCCTCGTGCCTTGCCGATATGAGCACAAAACGCGCCGAAGACCTTCGCGCGCTATCAGACGGTTTCTGATCTGACTTCTGCCTTTGTATTCTCCGCTTCCCAAGGAGCTTGATTTTCATGCCTTACAAAATTTCCCGCGCATCCTACGCCAGCATGTTTGGTCCCACCGTGGGTGACAAAGTCCGTCTTGCCGATACCGAACTCTTCATCGAAATCGAGAAAGATTTCACGACCTACGGCGAAGAGGTCAAGTTCGGTGGCGGCAAGGTCATTCGTGATGGCATGGGGCAAAGCCAGGCCACGCGCGCTGAAGGTGCTGTTGACACCGTCATTACCAATGTCGTCGTTGTCGATCATAGCGGTGTCTACAAGGCCGATATCGGTTTGAAGGATGGCCGCATACACGCCATCGGCAAGGCTGGGAACCCGGATACGCAGTCAGGTGTAACCATCATTGTCGGCCCCTCGACCGAGGCGATTGCGGGTGAAGGGAAAATTCTCACAGCTGGTGGTATGGATGCCCATATTCATTTCATCTGCCCGCAACAGATCGAAGAAGCCCTGATGAGCGGCGTCACCACCATGCTGGGCGGGGGCTCGGGTCCAGCGCATGGCACGCTGGCCACGACCTGCACGGGCGCATGGCACATCGAGCGGATGATCGAAAGCTTCGATGCCTTCCCGATGAATCTGGCACTGGCGGGCAAGGGCAACGCATCCCTGCCAGCCCCGTTGGAAGAGATGATCCTTGCAGGCGCGTCTTCGCTGAAACTGCATGAGGACTGGGGCACGACACCCGCTGCCATCGACAACTGCCTGACGGTTGCCGATCAGTTCGATGTGCAGGTGATGATCCACACCGATACGCTCAATGAGAGCGGCTTCGTGGAAGACACGATTGCGGCCATCAACGGGCGCACCATCCACGCCTTTCATACGGAGGGGGCGGGCGGCGGTCATGCGCCCGATATCATCAAGATTTGTGGCAACCCCAACGTCATTCCGTCGTCCACCAATCCAACGCGGCCCTATACGATCAACACACTGGCAGAGCATCTGGATATGCTGATGGTTTGCCATCACCTGTCGCCGTCGATACCGGAAGACATCGCCTTTGCGGAAAGCCGTATCCGCAAGGAAACCATCGCGGCCGAAGATATTCTGCACGATATCGGCGCGTTCTCGATCATTTCCTCTGATAGCCAGGCCATGGGCCGCGTGGGGGAGGTCGCGATCAGAACGTGGCAGACGGCGGACAAGATGAAACGGCAGCGTGGTCGCTTGACAGAGGAAAAGGGCGAAAACGACAATTTCCGTGTTCGCCGCTATATCGCGAAATACACCATCAATCCCGCTATTGCGCACGGTATCAGCCACGAAATCGGCTCTATCGAGGTCGGCAAGCGTGCCGATCTTGTTTTGTGGAACCCGGCCTTCTTCGGTGTGAAACCGGAAATGGTGCTGTTGGGCGGCTCGATTGCCGCAGCACCGATGGGCGACCCCAATGCCTCGATTCCAACGCCGCAGCCGATGCATTATCGACCGATGTTTGCGGCTTACGGTAAGCTGCGTACCAATTCCTCGGTGACTTTCGTATCACAGGCGTCTCTGGATGGTGGGCTGGCACAGCGCCTCGGCGTTGCCAAGAGGCTTCTGGCGGTGCGCAATGTGCGTGGTGGAATCTCCAAGGCGTCTATGATCCACAATTCGCTAACGCCGCATATCGAGGTCGATCCAGAGACTTATGAGGTTAGGGCCGATGGCGAGCTTTTGACGTGTGAACCGGCAACGGTTCTGCCGATGGCGCAACGTTATTTCCTGTTCTAGGAAGCGCCTTCGGTTGCACTGAAGCCCGCAGCCGGTCGAGCTTTCGTCGCATATGCTCACATCGAAGATCCAGACTGCACCATGAAATCGTTAATGATTGTCATAGGTTGCACCTGTTTTTCACTCTTTTGGAAATCGGTAAATTCCGGTTTAAATAAAAGCGGCATCTGCTTGATCGGGCCATAGACGTCGGCCCCTTTGCCCTCCATTCAAAGGCACTTAGCCTGGAACAGCATTTCAGTCACGCGCAGAATTAAGCGTATATTTACTGTCAAAAGTAATTTTAAAATATACCGATGGTAGATAAAAATTTATACAACCACTTTACTTTCAACCAATCTCTGAAGGTTATCGATAGGTCATGCAAGGGGAGGTGTGATGATTGAACATTTTAAAAAAATGATTTCGTTAGAAATGAGTTTGAGCGAGACCGGCCAAGGCCAGAATCTCCGCAACTTTGCAGCCAAGATGGTTTTTATTTCCATTATTCTGTCCGTTATCGTCAGTACCGCGGTTATCGCTGTGGGCGCATTTTTCGATGTCTTGCCGCTGCCGCTTTACAGCGCGCTGGCTTACAGCGTGGTCATGGCATGGATCGTCGGCGGCATCGTCACACTGATCTTGTGTGCTGTCCTATCCAAAGCGGTTCGTAAGCTGCACGATTCCCATGCGGAGTTCGAGCGGCTGAGCAAAACCGATACGCTCTCCGGCCTTGCCAACCGTCGTGCGTTCAATCAGTGTTTCGAGGAAGTCCTCAACGATGCTTCGCTCGCGATTTTCGATCTGGACCGGTTCAAGGGGATCAACGATAACTACGGCCATGCTGCCGGAGATGTCGTCATCAAGAAAGCTGCTGCAGCCATCGCCGATGTATTTGGTGAGTTTCACTGCGTGGCGAGACTCGGCGGCGAGGAGTTTGCGGTTATCGTTCGCGGTGGTCAGATCAAGGATCGGCTTGCTTTGATAGAGCTGGCACGGATTCGCGTGTCTTGCCTGACGATCAACTTTAACTCGCATCAGGTGCAGACGACAGTCTCTGTCGGTGTTGCCGATATCGATTCTGTACGTTCCAAATACGATACGTTTTCGGCCGCCGACAAGGCGCTGTATCTGGCTAAGGCCTCCGGTCGCAATTGTGTGCGCCACGAAAGCGACCTGCCCATCGCACAAGCCGTGGGAGACCTGAAAGCGACTTTGGCGGTCGCGTCCTAATTTGTTGATTGTGGACGTTTTTATGTCGCGGATCGCGCTGCTTTCACCATAAGCGGCTTGCATTCGCCAGCAGCATCCTTCAGGTTTCGGTGTCGATGAAAACCAATTCTGGATGATCTCATGCTGCGCGTACAATCTTATCTTCCCGCTGGCACACCAGGTGACGAACCCTCCGGTTACGTCACGCTCGCCCATGACCAGAGGCACCTGCGTCGCAAGTTGCTGCATCTCCAGAATGATGAGATGGTGATGCTCGATCTCAAGGAGCCTGTGCTGTTTGCGCATGGCGATCTGCTGGTCATCGAGAATGGCGACCTCGTCGAAGTTCGAGCAGCCAACGAAAAGCTGTTTGAAGTGACGGCCAAAAGCACGCTCCATCTCATCGAGCTCGCCTGGCATCTTGGCAACCGCCATCTTGCTGCCCAGATCGAGGATAAGCGCATCCTGATCCTCCGCGACCACGTCATCCGGTCCATGCTCGAGGGCCTGGGTGCGAGGGTGTGTGAGGTGGAAGAACCGTTTCAGCCCGCGCGCGGTGCCTATCACGCCCATGGTGGCCATTCGCATGGGCCTGACCATCACCACCACAGCCATGATTGATCCATGCCCCATACGGTGGATGCGTTGCTGAGGCTGCTGGCCTGGATGTCTCCGGCCTTTCCCGTTGGGGCGTTTTCCTACTCCGGCGGTTTGGAAAGTGCCGTGAACGACCGGCACCTTTCAAATGCGACCGATCTTCGTCATTGGATACGCCCTATTCTGCACCGTGGGACTCTATGGAATGACGCCGTATTGCTGGCGCATGGATGGCGATCTCACGAAGACCGGGAGGCGCTTGCCGAATTGGTCGAATTGGGGCAGGCTTTGGCCGGTTGTGCGGAGCGGTATCGTGAAACGGTCCAACTGGGGGATGCATTCATCGACGCCGCAGGCGCGTGGCCGCACGCCGTTTTCAAACGCCTTGCCAAGGCGACGCCTTACCCCGTGGCGGTGGGTGCTATAGCGGCGGCCCATGACATTGCGCTCGAAGATGCGCTGGCAGCATATTTACATTCCGGCGTTTCCCAGCTTGTCTCTGCGGGCATTCGTCTCGGGATTGCGGGACAAAAAGACGGTGTTGCGACCCTTGCGCAACTGGAAGCCGACATCGCATGCGTTGCCAAGCGTGGAGCCACGTCAACGCTGGATGATCTTGGGTCCGCGACAATTATGGCCGATACCGCATCCATGCGGCATGAAATACAGGAAACACGGCTTTTCCGTTCTTAGTCCGTTGGATGGGCTTTGCGAAACCATCTTTGTCAGAACCAACAGTATTCGGAAGGAAAATCGAATGAAATCGGGAAATGGCCCGCTTCGGGTCGGTATCGGTGGGCCTGTCGGCTCAGGCAAAACAGCTCTGACGGACAAACTCTGCAAGGCCATGAGCGCCGATTACTCGGTCGCTGTCGTGACCAACGATATCTATACGAAAGAAGATGCAGAAGCGCTGGTGCGCATGCAGGCGCTGCCTTCCGAGCGCATCGTTGGTGTGGAAACCGGAGGTTGCCCGCACACGGCCATTCGCGAAGACGCGACCATCAATCTTCAGGCAATTGCGGGCCTCAACGAACGTTTTCCAGATCTCGACATCGTCTTCATTGAATCCGGCGGTGACAACCTGGCTGCGACGTTTTCGCCTGATCTTGCCGATATCACGCTCTACGTCATCTCAGTCTGTCAGGGTGAGGAAATCCCGCGCAAGGGTGGCCCCGGCATCACGCGCTCCGATATGCTGGTCATCAACAAAAAGGATCTTGCGCCCTATGTCGGTGCCGACCTTGGTGTGATGGATACGGACGCAAAACGTATGCGCAAGGACATGCCATTTGTTTTCACGGATATGAAACGCGGCGAGGGCGTCGGAACCATCGTCGACTTCCTCCGGCAACATGGCGGGTTGTGAGGCCGGAAAATAATTGAAGCGGAATCGAGGCCGTTTCAACGACCTCGATTTCGATCAACCCGTTTGCTTCTCTCATCCGCAGACTGAACAGAAACGCCGGACCGTTCCGGTGTTTCCTTGGCTGTCGCTGATAATGTTATTCTGCGGCCAGCGGCGGCAGACGCAGAACATTGCTGGCATTATCGTTGTTGTTTTGGCCTGCACCGTTTTTTCGCTCGATGTTTGCCAGACGCTCTTCAAGGCCAAACAACGCGTCTTGATTGGTACGGGCCGCTTCCGATAGTTCCTCGCTGGACAGGACCGGATGTTCCTCTTCCTTCTTGCCGATGAAGCGGCCGAAGAGGCGACCGAGGAGTAGCGACAGGTCGTCCATGATGAGGAAGAAGGCCGGAACGACAACCAGAGATAGAACCGTCGACACGATGATGCCGCCAATGACGGCAATGGCCATCGGCGAACGGAAGGATCCACCTTCGCCCACGCCCAGCGCAGACGGCAGCATGCCTGCCGACATGGCGATGGAGGTCATGATGATGGGGCGGGCGCGCTTGCGCCCGGCCTCAACCATGGCGTGAACCCGCTCCATGCCATGACGACGCATTTCAATGGCGAAATCCACCAGAAGAATGGCGTTTTTGGTGACGATACCCATCAGCATCAGGATGCCAATCAGGACCGGCATCGACAGCGCGTTGTTTGTGATGATGAGAGCCACCGCTACACCGCCGATCGCCAACGGTAGCGAGAACAGGATGGTGAAGGGCTGGATGACATCCTTGAACAACAGAATGAGAACAACCAGCACCAACAGGAGGCCAAGCAGCATGGCATTGGTGAAGCCCTGCTGCATTTCCCCCTGTACCTTTGCGTCACCACTTTCGGCAAGACGCACCGTGGCAGGCAGCTTGGTCTCGGCAACGATGCGCTTGAACTCGGCCGAGGAGGTGTCCAGCGCCGTGCCAAACGGGACATCAGAGCCGATGGAGACCACGCGGTTGCGATCGTTGCGCTTGATCGAACTCGGACCCTCGGAGTAGTCAATGTCGGCAACGCTGGAGAGTGGCACCGTGGCGCCGGTTGCCGTCTTGATCTTCAGGGCTCGGATGGAGGCTAGATCACGACGAACGTCGAGCGATGCCTGAACGCGGATCGGGATTTGCCGATCATCCAGCGAAATCTTGGTGAGTTGCGCATCGATATCGCCGATGGTCGCCACGCGTACCGTCTGCGATATCTGCTGCGGGGTGATGCCGAGGCGTGCGATCTCGTCCTTGCGCGGACGAATTTGCAGTTCCGGGCGTGGAAGTGCGCCTTCCGAGCTGATATTGACAAGGATCGGCGAGGCGCGAAGACGCGTCTCCAGAGTGCTCACCGCTTTTTGCAAATCCTCTTCACTCGACGACAGGAAGTTGAAACTCAGTTCCCGTTCGCCACGATCGTTCAGCTTGATGATGCGAACGTCCGGTATGGTGTTCACCCTGGCGAAAATATCGCGCTCCACATCCCATTGCGGTCGTGTTCTGCCCCTGTCTTCGACCTTGGGAAGGTAGGGGCCGATGAGCGGTATCGAGCCCAGCCCGCTATTGACGAGTGTTTTCAGAAGCGAATGATCGATGTTCTGGAGAATGACGCGCACTGTCGCACGTCGTAACTCAAGGTCGCCCTTGGGCGATGCGCCGCCAAGAATGAAAACGCTCTGGACGCCGTCGATATCTTTCACGGCCTGAAAGATTTTCGATGTCGTCGCGTCGGTTTCTTCAAGTTTCGCGTTTGGTGGAAGTTCTACGGACAGCACGACGCGCGATGCGTCATCCGGCGGCAGGAAGCTGCCTGGAACGCCGCTGAGAAGCACGATGGACCCGACGAGGAAGCCGATGGCACCCAGCAATGTCAGATAACGCGCCCACCATTTGCTGGTGGTCGCCGTGACCATCCGCGTATAGGATTTCATCAGCCAGCCGTCATTGTCGTGGTGGTCATCGACAGCATCATCGGAACGCATGAGGTACGCGGCCATCAGCGGTGTGATGAGGCGCGCGACCATCAGTGAGAAAAACACCGAGAACGCAACCGTGAGGCCGAATTGAATGAAATACTGACCCGGTATGCCCGGCATGAAAGACACCGGTACAAAGACCGCAATGATGGTGAAGCTGGTGGCGATGACCGCTAGGCCGATTTCATCGGCGGCCTCCAGCGAGGCACGATAGGGCGATTTGCCCATCTTTATGTGGCGGGAGATGTTTTCCACCTCCACGATGGCATCGTCCACGAGGATACCCGTTGCCAACGTCAAGGCGAGGAAGCTGACGAGGTTGAGTGAGAAGCCTAGGACGTCCATGACCCAGAAGGTCGGGATAGCTGACAGTGGCAACGCCACAGCGGCAATCAGTGTCGCACGCCAGTTTCGCAGGAAAAGCAGGACCACGACAACGGCAAGAATAGAGCCTTCAACGAGCGTGTGAAGGGCGGCCTCATAGTTGCCATAGGTAAAATAGACGGAGTCATCGACCATTTCGATGGAGACATTGGGATGGTCTGCGCGCACCTTATCGAGATTTTGCGCGACCGTTTCGGCAACGGATACCTCGCTTGCGCCTTTGGAACGGAAGACGGCAAAGGTTACGCCCGGGTTGCCGTTGAAGCGCGAGAAGGATTTCGGCTCTTCATAGGTGTCGGTGACGGTTCCGAGTTCCGACAGCTTGACGAAGCGACCATTGGACAGCGAAATCGTGGTGTTGGACAGCTGCGCCACATCACGAGTATCGCCCAAGGTACGGATCGTCTGTTCGTTGCCTGCCACCTGTCCGCGACCGGAGCCGAGATCGATGTTGGTGCCGCGCAGCTGTGTGTTCACGTCCGATGCGGTGATACCGTAGGCATCGAGTTTGGCTGGATTGAGAGACACACGCACTTCGCGGTCCGCGCCGCCGTAGCGGTCGATCTTGCCGATACCCGACTGGCCCTGAAGCGCCCGCTTGATGGTGTCGTCCACGAACCAGGACAGCTCCTCCAGCGTCATGTTGGGCGAGGAGACGGCAAAGGTCTGGATTGCCTGCCCCTCAACATCGATCTTGCTGACAACGGGCTCTTCGATATCCGCAGGCAACTCGCTGCGGATTTTATCAATGGCATCCTTGGTGTCCTGAACCGCTTCTTCCGTTGGCTTTTCGATTCGGAACAGAACAGTGGTAAGGGACTGGCCGTCTGTGACGGTTGACTGTATCTCATCGATGCCGCTGATGGACGCGACCGCGTCTTCGACTTCCTTTGTGACCTGCGCTTCGAGTTCGGACGGTGATGCGCCGCTTTGTGTGACGGTAATCGCTACCACCGGCACGTCGATGTTGGGAAAGCGGGTGATCGGCAGATCATAAAATGCCTTGACGCCTAAAAACAGCAGCAATGCGAAGCAAAGCAGCGGTGCTATCGGATTACGGATGGACCATGCGGAAAAATTCATGGTGTTCTCTCAGTCAGTTCGAGGCTGCGGCATCAGCCGGGACCGGGTTGATCTTGTCACCATCGCGCACGAATGCGCCCGCTTTTTCGACGACCACGTCTCCCACAGAAATCCCGTTCTTGATTTCCACGAAACCACCGTCCTGAATGCCGATTTCGACAGCCACCTGTTTAACCACGCCATCTTCGACGCGCCTGGTGGTCGAACCATCGCGGCCTGAGGTAACGGCCGAAAGCGGGAGTGCCAAGGCATTGGCGGAGGCTATCACCACTTCGGCGCTACCATACATACCGGCGCGCGCTGGGCTATCAGCTGGCAGCAAAATATGGACGGAGCCGAGACGCGTTGTCGCGTCAACCGTGGGTGAGACCAGCCGTACCTTGCCTTCTATCTTGTTGCGACCACCAGCAACCGTGATGACGGCCCGTTGCCCGGGCTCGACTTTCTGGATGTCGGTTTCCGAGAGATCGGCAACCAGTTCGATCGCATTGTCCTTGATAACCGTAAAGAGCGGATCGCCGCTGCCGCTGGCGATGGCACCGACACGGGCATTCTTGGCCGAAATAATACCGGCGACGGGTGTTTTGACGCTGGTGCGCGATAGTTTCAGATCGATATCGCCGATCTGCGCATCCACGACCTTGATGTCGGCTTCACCAACCGTGACGGCCTGCCTGGAGGCCTGAAGGCGTGCCAGTGCTACCTCTGCAGCGGCAGCGGTCTGTTCGACCTGAGAAACCGAACCAGAACCGGATTTACCGAGACGGTCTGCCCGGTCACGTTGGCGAATGGCGTCGTCGTAATTGGCTTGTGCCTCTATGACCTGAGCCTTGCTTTGCGCAACGGAAGCTTCCGCCTTGGCCCTGTTGGCCTGAAGCTGACTTTTTTCCAGGATCAGACTGTCCTTTGAAAGCTCGGCAAGCGAGGTGCCTGCCGCGACCTTATCGCCGATATCGACATTCAAGGTGTCAATCGACAAGCCATCCACCAGCGGCTGAACGTAAATCTCATCGACCGGCCTCAGCGTTCCCGTCGCCACAACACGGTCCACGAGTTCGCGCGTCGTTGCTTCACTGACGACGATGGAGGGTAGATTTTTGCGGTCAGCTCCACCCTGGGCACCAGCAAGTCCGGGCGCAATAAGTGCCGAAGCCATGATGATTGCGAGCCCGGATGCGATTGTCTTACGCTGCATGTGCCTGTCCGTTCCAGATATCGGATCGCACGTCCAGCCAACACATCAGGTGCCTTTGAAGGTCATGCGAAAATGAAAGCAAAAATCCGGGTGACAAAACCTTCGCCCACCTCGCAGCTTTCTGCGTCCTTCAAGAAACATGCCCGTCCACAAAAGGCAAAATTTATCGCAAGGCAAATATTCAACTTTGTCGTGATGGAGTGTAAATGGTCGCGCGAGGTAATTCAATCCGTCTTACAGGTCGGTTGGGTCTACATTTCGTATGTTAAATCTCGTGGCTTGATAACGTCCCATTGGAAGCTCAGGGCGCGAAAAATTGCTCCGCGCCCTGAGAATGGCAATATCCTACTTCAACGCAGCATCGGTGATGTCAGTCGTGAATGCGCCGGTCGGCTCCTTTGTGATGACGGGGTCGGAGCCGCCGCCCAGCAACGTTTTGACGGTGCGGTCGTAATCGGCTTTGTCGAGAGCGCCCGTGGAGCCGGCGGTCAGCTTGGCAACTTCCGTCATCATGCCCTTCTGGTGCGCTTCGGTCTGCGCGCCGGATGCGTCGTTTTCCAGGATGATGTCAGCGGCATCGTTGGGGTTTTCTTCCGCCCACTTCCAACCCTTCATGGAGGCGCGCACGAACTTGACCATGTTCTCCTTGAACGTGGCGTCTTTCAATTTGTCTTCCAGCACGTAGAGGCCGTCTTCCAATGTTGCCACACCTTCGTCCTCGTATTTGAAAGTGACGAGGTCGCTGGCCTTCACGCCCGCTTCCAATACCTGCAAATATTCATTGTAGGTCATGGTGGAAATGCAGGCGGCTTGCTTTTGCAGCAACGGATCGACGTTGAAGCCCTGCTTCAGCACGGTCACGCCATCGGCACCGCCCGTGGTTGGAATTTTCAGATGCGCCATCCATGACAGGAAGGGATATTCGTTGCCGAAGAACCAGACGCCGAGCGTCTTGCCCTTGAAATCTTCCGGCTTGGTGATGCCGGTTTCCTTCAAGCAGGTCAGCATCATGCCGGATTTCTTGAAAGGCTGGGCAATGTTGACCAGTGGAACGCCCTTTTCACGGGTTGCCAGCGCAGAAGGCAGCCAGTCCACGACAACGTCCGCACCGCCGCCTGCCAGAACTTGGGCGGGTGCGATGTCAGGGCCGCCGGGCTTGATATCGACGTCGAGACCTTCCGCCTCGTAGAAACCCTTGTCCTTGGCAACATAATACCCGGCAAACTGGGCCTGCGTGACCCATTTGAGCTGAAGCGTTACCTTTTCGGCGGCGTGCGCGCCGAACGCCGTCATCAGCGTTGCCCCGGCCAGAAGCATGGATGCAAATCTGTTTCTCATCGCTGTTCCCTTTTTTCGTTGTTTACGTGCGTCCACTGCGGACGGACGGATGCCAGAAAGTGACGGCCCGTTCTGCGAGCGCCACCAAACCGTAAAAGCCCGAGCCTGCGAGTGCCGCCACGGCAATCTCGGCCCAGACCATGTCCACATTGCTCCGGCCCATTTCGGCCGAAATACGAAATCCCATGCCCACGATGGGCGTGCCGAAGAACTCGGCGACGATGGCACCGATCAGCGCCAGCGTAGAGTTGATCTTCAAAGCGTTGAAGATGAAAGGCCAAGCGGCCGGAAGGCGCAGCTTCACCAAGGTCTGCCACCAGTTTGCGGCATAGGTGTGCATCAAATCGCGCTCCATGTGGCTGGAAGCCGAGAGCCCCTGCACCGTGTTCACCAGCATGGGAAAGAACGTCATGATGACGACGACAGCGACCTTGGACAGCCAGTCGAAGCCGAACCACATGACCATGATCGGCGCGATCCCGACCACTGGCAGGGCAGAGACGAAATTGCCAATCGGCAGCAGCCCGCGTTGCAGGAAGGGGGAGCGATCTATGATGATGGCAACGGCAAAGCCGAGACCACAGCCCAGCACATATCCGGTCAGCACCGCTTTCAGAAACGTCTGTCGGAAATCAGCCCACAGGATGGGAACGGAACTGATGAGGCGCAGAAAGATGGCGCTCGGCGCTGGCAGCAGGATCGATGGGATGGCAAAGCCGTGAACCATGCCCTCCCACAGCACGATGATGGCCGCACCGAAGATCAGCGGGATGGCGATGCTGCTCGCACGTTTTGCGACGGGCGTCTGAAAACGCTGGCGCACCAGCCATTCGTTCAATGCCCAGGCGGCGAGCCAGAAAATGACAGCGCCGATAACCCAACCAGGATTGCTCATGGCCGCTCTCCCATTCTTCTCAGCACAGCGGTGTGGGCGATGCCGACCATCGCAACAAGAATGGCGGCGACTGCGGCGGCCATGAACAGTGCGGCCCAGATTTGTACTGTCTGGCCGTAATAGGAGCCGGATAGCAACCGTGCGCCCAGACCCGCAACGGCCCCTGTCGGCAGTTCACCGACGATGGCACCCACCAGCGAAATGGCGATGGCGATTTTCAGCGAAGTGAACAGATAGGGCAGGGCAGACGGCCATCGCAACTTCCAGAAGATTTGCGAAGGTGCTGCATAATAGGTGTGCATCAGGTCTAACTGAATGCTCTCAGGGCTGCGCAGCCCCTTCACCATTCCGACCACGATGGGGAAGAAGCTCAGATAGGTCGAAATCAGTGCCTTTGGCAGCAGCCCCGATATGCCGATGGAATTGAGCACGACGATGATCATCGGTGCCACCGCGATAATCGGTATGGTCTGGCTGGCAATGACCCACGGCATGACCGAGCGATCCATAGCCCGATTATGGACAATGGCGACCGCCAGCAAAACGCCGAGCGCGGTGCCGATGGCAAAACCCAGTAGCGTCGCCGAGAGCGTGATGCCGGCATGGTAGACGAGACTGCGTTTGGAGGTGACTGACTTGTTGACGGTGGTATCCCACAACTCGGCGATAATCTGGTGCGGCGCGGGCAGGACAGGACGTTCCTGCGCGAAGGTTTGCGGCAGGAGTTCCGAAAAGCTCAGTTGCTGGCCTGCTCTGGCGGCCTGATCACGCGCGAAGGGCATGTTGAGGTAGACGACTGCGATGTGCCATAAGACGAGGATCGCGACTATGATGGTGAGGACGGGCAGGATGCGCTGTCGGAGGGTGGTCATGGCTGGCCTCGATCCAGACATTGGGAGATGGATTGCTCCAGTGAGATTACTATGTAGTCGGGGTTATCGATGATCTGACTGTTATCAAACCGCAGCACCGTAAAGCCTTGAGACACGAGAAAAGCATCGCGCTTGATGTCATGTTTCCGACCATGGGTTGTTTCATGGCTATCGCCATCGACCTCTATGATGAAACGTGCGGATAGCCAGGCGAAATCCGCGATGTAAGGCCCAATAGGCGTTTCGCGACGAAACCTTGCGCCTCTGGGACGGAAATCCCGAAGGATATCCCACATGATCCGTTCGGCTTTTGTCATTTCCCGACGCAGGGTCCTGGCACGCTGACGCGTTATAAGCTCGATATTCGAATGCGCCATGCCTACCCCTCGCATCACCGTTAGCGTTTTGCGGCGTTCCCCCTCTGGCCTGCCGGCCATCTCCCCCACAAGGGGGGAGAAACCGTGCTGCATCGCCGAGGCTTCATTGAGCCGGAAAGGATGCGGCTGGGTTAAGCCCCTCCCCCTTGTGGGGAGGGGATGGGGAGGGGCTCTTGACCTCGACGTCGAAACATCACCCCTCATAACTATGCCCCGCCTTCAACCCCTCACGCACCCGATGAGCAATCTCCAGAAACTCCGGTGTCTCGCGAATCTCCAGCGGTCGCTCCCGTGGCAAGGTCGACTCGATGATATCCGTCACCCGGCCTGGACGGGGGGACATGACGACGATTTTGGTGGAGAGATAGACGGCTTCGGGAATGGAGTGGGTGACGAAGCAGATGGTTTTGCCGGTTGCGCTCCAGAGTTTCAGAAGCTGCTCGTTCAAATGGTCGCGGACGATCTCGTCCAGCGCGCCGAACGGTTCGTCCATCAGCAGCAGGTCGGCATCGAAAGCGAGCGCGCGGGCGATGGAGGCGCGCTGCTGCATGCCGCCGGACAGTTGCCAGGGAAATTTCTTGGCAAAGCCGCTGAGATTGACCAGATCGAGCGTTCGTTCGATGCGCGCTTGTTGTTCTGTCTTGGTGTACCCCATGATTTCGAGCGGCAGGGCAATGTTCTTTTCAATGGTGCGCCACGGGTAGAGCGCTGCGGCCTGAAATACGTAGCCATAGGACCGATCCTTGCGGGCGTTTTCAGGCGTGGTGCCGTTGACGGTAATTTCGCCCGATGTGTGCTTTTCGAGATCGGCGATGACGCGCAGAAACGTGGTCTTGCCACAGCCGGACGGTCCGATGAAGGAGACAAATTCACCTTTCTTCACATCGAGATCGACATTTGAAAGCGCGTGGACGGGCCCGTCATTTGTATTGAAGGTGAGGCCAAGATTTTTGGCGGAAACGACGGAAAAGGGAGGCGACACGCTCATCATCACACTCCACTTGCCGGTATGCCCGCACGCTCCACCTTACGCGGCGCGACGAGTTCCTTCCATGTGGACAATGCTTTGGCTACTGCAGGGTACGGCTCTCGGGCCACGAACTGGCCGTGGCCTTCACGCGTCTTCACTGTGCCTTCCTCGATTGCCACCACACCGCGCGAGAGCGTGAAGCGCGGCAATCCCTTCACCGTGTGGCCTTCGAAGACGTTGTAGTCGATGGCGGATTGCTGAGTTTTGGCCGCGATGGTCTTTTCACGCGTCGGGTCCCAGACAACGATGTCGGCATCGCTGCCGACAAGGATCGCACCCTTTTTCGGGTAGAGATTGAGGATTTTGGCGATGTTGGTGGAGGTTACAGCGACGAACTCGTTCATCGTCAGGCGACCTGTTGTCACGCCATGTGTCCAGAGCAGCGGCATGCGGTCTTCGAGCCCGCCGGTGCCATTCGGTATTTTGGTGAAATCTCCGACACCGTTTCGCTTCTGCTGCGTGGTGAACGCGCAATGGTCGGTGGCCACGCATTGCAGCGAGCCCGCGGCGAGACCCGCCCACAGGCTGTCCTGATGCTGCCTGTTTCGGAACGGAGGCGACATCACCCGGCGGGCGGCGTGGTCCCAATCCGGGTTGGCATATTCGCTGTCGTCAAGGATCAGATGCTGGATGAGCGGCTCGCCGTAAACCCGCATACCGCTCTGCCGCGCCCGGCGAATGGCCTCATGCGCCTGTTCGCAGGAGGTGTGCACGACATAGAGCGGTGCGCCTGCCATATCCGCGATGATGATGGCGCGGTTGGTAGCCTCCCCCTCGACGGAGGCAGGGCGGGAATAGGCATGGGCCTCCGGACCGTTATTGCCTTCCGACAGAAGTTTTGCCTGCATCTGCGCGACGATGTCACCGTTCTCAGCATGCACCATGGGGAGCGCGCCGAGTTCTGCGCAGCGGGAGAAGGACGCGAACATCTCGTCGTCATTCACCATCAACGCGCCCTTGTAGGCCATGAAGTGCTTGAAGCTGTTGATGCCCTTGTCTTGAACGACGGTCTTCATCTCGTCGAAGACCTGCTCGCTCCACCAGGTCACGGCCATGTGGAAGGTGTAGTCGCAGGTTGCGCGGGTCGCCTTGTTGTCCCAGCGATTGAGGGCATCGAGCAGTGATTGTCCAGGTTCTGGCAGGCAGAAGTCCACCACCATCGTCGTCCCGCCGCTCAAGGCCGCGCGTGTGCCGCTCTCGAAATCATCCGCCGAATAGGTGCCCATGAACGGCATTTCCAGATGCACATGCGGATCGATACCGCCGGGCATCACGTAGCAACCCGTCGCATCCAGAACGCTGTCGCCGGAAAGGTCCAGCCCGATCTCGGTGATGACGCCGCCATCGATCTTGACGTCGGCCCTGTAGGTCAGATCGGCGGTGACGATAGTACCGTTCTTGATGATGGTGGTCATTCCACGATCTCCGCAGTTTCCAGCACGGCGTGTAGCAATACATTGCAGCCAGCCGCGGCCCATTCGGGAGAAATGTCTTCGGCCTCGTTGTGGGAAAGGCCGTCCACGCAGGGGCAGAAAATCATGGTCGAAGGCGCGACCTGTGCTGCCCAGCAGGCATCGTGGCCCGCGCCGGAAATGATGTCCATATGGCTGTAGCCCAGCTTTTCTGCCGCGTCGCGCACACGTCCGACCAGAACGGGATCAAAGGTCACCGGGTCAAAATGGCCAATAGCCTCTATTGTGCATCCAACGCCGAGCTCCGCCGCGATGTTCGGGATTTCCTTTTCGAAGATCGCGCGCATTCCATCCAGCTTTTCCTGCGACGGTGTGCGCAGGTCGATGGTGAAAACCACTTTTCCAGGCAGTACATTGCGGGAGTTGGGTGAAAAGATCATCTGCCCGACACCGGCAACCGCGCCGGGTTGATTGGCCATCGCGACATCCTGCACCTTTTCCAGAATGCGGGCAGCCGCGAGCCCTGCATTGACGCGCATGGCCATGGGGGTGGAGCCGGTGTGCGCTTCCTTTCCAGTCAGCGTCACCTCCAGCCACCAAAGGCCCTGACAATGGGTTACGACGCCAATCTGTTTGTCCTGCGCTTCGAGGATGGGCCCTTGTTCAATGTGATATTCAAAATAAGCGTGCATCTTGCGTGCGCCGACCTCTTCTTCGCCGAGCCAGCCGATGCGTTTCAGTTCGTCACCATAGGTCTTGCCTGCCGTATCGGTACGGCCATAGGCGTAATCGAGGTCGTGCATCCCAGCAAATACGCCGGATGCCAGCATGGCGGGGGCAAAGCGAGCGCCTTCCTCATTGGCCCAGTTGGTAACGACGATTGCGTGTTTCGTTTTGATGTCGAGGTCGTTGAGGCTTCGCACCACTTCCAACCCTGCCAGAACCCCCAGGACGCCATCAAACTTTCCGCCGGTCGGCTGCGTATCGAGATGGCTGCCGATATAGACGGGTCGTGCTTGCGGATCGGTGCCGGGCCGCGTTGCGAACATCGTGCCCATGGCATCGACGCCCACGCTCATTCCTGCAGCCTCGCACCAGCGTTTAAAGAGATCACGGCCCTGCGCATCCTCATCCGTCAGGGTCTGGCGATTGTTGCCGCCAGCAATGCCGGGGCCGATTTTCGCCATGTCCATCAGACTGTTCCACAGACGGTTGCCGTCGATGGTCAGGTTTTTTCCGATTGCTTCATTTTTTGCGGGTGTTTCCGGCATGCCAGTCTTTTCCTCACCTGTTTTGGGCGTCATCATGCAAGGGGCGTGCCGTTCGCAGTAGGATTCGATGAAATACAAAAGCGAAGCGGCATGCCGTTAATTTGACCGACTGGTAAACATTGTTATTTCGAACTTTGACGGTTAGAAAAGATCGAGGGATTTTCACCGTGTAAAGCGGTATTTCATGATTGAGCGTTCATTGCCGATTATTTTTTGCCCATACCGACCTGCCGATTGCATGTAAAACAGACAGAGATCCTTCATGGCCATACCCAGAGCGGCGAAAACGCAAAAACGAACGCGGATACAGGAAGAAAAAGAAGAGATCATTTTAGAAGCGGCTTTGGATGTCTTTTCCGTAAATGGATTTCGCGGCACGACCATCGACCAGATCGCCGAAGTGGCGGGGATGTCGAAGCCGAACGTGCTCTATTATTTCCGTACCAAAGAGACCATGCACCGCGCGCTGATCGAGCGTGTGCTGGATACCTGGCTGGACCCGCTTCGCGCGTTCGATGCCGAGGGCAATCCCGAAACGGAAATCAAATCCTACCTTCGCCGCAAGCTGGAAATGGCACGGGACTATCCGAGAGAAAGTCGTCTGTTTGCCAATGAGGTTCTGCAAGGTGCGCCTCATGTGGAAGATGAGCTGAAAGGCCCGCTGAAACAGCTGGTCGATGAAAAGGCAGATGTCATTCGCACCTGGGCCAAAGCCGGACGGATCGCGCCGTGCGACCCTTATCACCTGATTTTCTCTATCTGGGCTACGACCCAGCACTATGCCGACTTCGATGTTCAGGTCCGTTCAGTTTTGGGGTCAGCGCATGCAGGCGAGGGGCGGTTCGAAGACGCAGCACGGTTTCTGGAGCAGCTGTTCATGGGTGGTCTGGGCATCATCCCGGCGCCGCTCAAAAAAACATGACGTAAATTATCAACTTTATACTTTACTCTAAAACTCATCTTTACTATCGTGTCGCCAGCCTGAGCGAACAGGCGGCAGATTTTGATAAAAAGGTGAGGCATGGCGCGGAAAGAAAAGAAGAAAGTTGAGCGAAGCGGTAAGCGGGACAATCGCCCGCAGCAGGTCGCACCTTCAGCCTCTCTGCAAGCGCCAGCCGCGCCGAAAAGCTTTCTTTACGTCGGCGGCCGTGACTGTCAGGTGGCCCATCTTCGCCAGATTGCCAGCAATTTCGATGCGGAACTCATCCATCACGACGGCGGCCTGCGAGAGGCTGTTTCGCGCATTGATACGTTGCTGCCGTCGGTGGATTGCGTGTTTTGCCCCATCGACTGTATCAGTCACGATGCGTGTTTGCGTGTGAAGTCCGGCTGCAAGAAATTCGGCAAGACTTTTGTTCCCTTGCGAAACGGCAGCAAATCCAGTTTGGAACGAGCGCTCCAGACGATGAATGATCGCACCACTGCAAACTGACGCTATCGACGCGCCTCTGCGAAAAAAGCGGCGCTGGCAAGAGCGAGCCAACCCAAGATCATCCCCAGCCCGCCCATCGGTGCGGCCATGGGAAACAGACCGCTTTCGGTAAAATGTCTCGAGACGAGATCGCCTGCGAAAATGAGCGTTCCCAAACCCAGTAGAACCGCTACGGGTGCAGCCGTCCTGATGCGTTCCCAACCCAGGTAGATGCCGATGAGGACAGGGGCGTGGGCCAAGCACATGGCTGACGCGTTTCCCAGCAGCTGCGTCGCGCCCGTGTGTGTCGCCGCAGCTGCAAGGGCAACGCCTGCTGCGCCCAAAATGCCCGAGAGGAAAAGGCTTGTCGGGCGCAGCCAGCTGCTTTTCATGGACGTTGTTCTTCGTGGTTTTGCATGTGGAAAGCCAATCGCTCGATGGGCGTCCAGATGATCTCGCGTAGCTTTGGGTTTTCGATGGTTTCGTTCATCGCACGGCGGAAGCACAGCAGCCACTCGTCACGCTCAGTGGCGCCGATTGGCGCCACGAAATGGCGTCTGCGCAGCATGGGATGGCCGTGTTTCTCGACATAGATCGGCGGACCACCAAGATAGCCAATCAGATATTCGGTAAATTTGTTCTCGCTGCCTGACAAGTCCGGCGGGTGGATCGCACGGCAATTGGAGGCTTCCGGCAAAGTGTCCATCAATTCGTAGAAGCGACGCGTCAAGGCACGAACGGTGCGCTCCCCGCCGATGGCCTCATAAAGCGTGATGGTTTCATCTGCCACGTCTCGCGGTCTCCGTTTTCAGGCGTTTTGCCGCTTTCGTCCAGAAAGCGCAAACGCAAACAGCAGATGCGACAAAGCGTATTGTCGCACCCGGTGAGTGTGTATCAACCGAAATTGCGAAGAAGGTCCATTCCCTTGGCCAGTAAGGCGTTGGCTTCATCCTCGTTGGCTGCTTCCACATAGCAGCGCATCTCGGGCGCGTTGCCGGATGGGCGGAAATGGATGGTGCTGCCATCGGTCAGCGTAACGCGAAGTCCATCTATATCGCTGGTGCCCTTTACGGTACCTACGGGTGCGAGGAATGCATCGAGGTTGGCGCGCGAAGACCGCAGATGATCCATAATGGCGGCACTCTTGTCTTGCGGAAAATCCTGCAAACGATCAGCAGCAGCGACGGGCAGCTGATAGGCCGCTGCGATCTGTGACATCGGTTCTTTGTGGTCCGCAGCCAGCTTCAAGGCAGCCAGCAGGGGCAGGAAGCAGTCGCGTGTCGGAAGCGGGGAGATGGTTTTGTCGCCAAGTTCGAAGGGTGACGCTGTCAGAAATCCACCATTGGCTTCAAAGCCGATAATGCCTTTTTTACCGGCGGCCATCGCTTCATCCATTCCAGCAATCACAAAAGGTGAACCAACCTTGGTGCGCACAACCTCAAACGCGCCACTCGATTCGATGCCGGAGTTGGAGGTCACCGGCGTGACAACCACATCCGCTTTCAAGAAGTTTGCCGTGATCAGACCGATGAGATCGCCGCGCAGGGGTACTCCACGTTCATCGGCCAACAGGGGACGGTCACCATCACCATCGGCGGAGATGAGAGCGTCGAACTGATGTTCGGCAGCCCAAGCTTTAAGCTTTCCCAGCGTATCGGTGGAAACGGCCTCCGTGTCGACAGGAATAAAGGTCTCCGAGCGACCGACTGCTACGACCTCTGCCCCGTAGTGTTTCAGAACATCGACAAAGAGATCGCGGGCAACGGTGCTGTGCTGGTAGACGCCGATTTTGAGACCTGTCAGGGCTTGTTGCGAAAGCAACGAAGCATTGCGCTGGAAAAACAGGGTGTTGGCTTGCTCAGCGTGGTTATCGGCCTGTGCGGTGTTTGCGGTCACGCCATCGACTTCAACTTGGCTGGCGAGTTCAGCAATCGCTAATTCGTCCTTCTTGTCGATCTCTCCATCTGGGCGATAAAATTTGATGCCGTTACGATCTGCCGGAATGTGGGATCCGGTGATCATCAGAGCTGCGGCTTTCAACGAGAGACTGTAAAGCGCCAGAGCAGGGGTTGGCAGCGCTCCGCAATCGAGCGGCGTCAATCCGGCGGCCTTCAAGGCGCCAATGCAAGTCTGGGCGATATCCGGGCTGGAATCGCGGAAATCCTGGCCGATGAGGATTGGATCACCCACTTGCGCCATGCCTGAAGCCAGAAGGTGTCTCGCAAAGGCTGTCGCGTAGATTGCCGAGGCCTTGCCTTTCAAATCCTGTGAAAGTCCGCGAAGACCGCTCGTTCCAAACTTCAGGCTCATGTTAAATCCATCCTTATTCCGGTCGTTTCATGCTGTTTCGATCAAGATGATCGGGAACGTAACGCAATGATGCGCCGCATCGATCCAATCGAGATGTTTTCAAAGGTGGTAGCCGATCAGGAATGAACTCTCAAGTTTTGACAGTTCCGACACACGGAGGCTATATCAAACCCCGCGCCGTAATGGCTCGTTTTGACGGGATTGGATTGCATGGATACTGTGTCGATAGACAATCGCGGCGATTTCGGCCTTTGGGCCATTGAACGCGCCAAAGCCATTATTTCGATCGAAGGGTCAAATCTGGCGATTGCCTCGCGCCAGGGCGACGACGTCGCCATTCGCGATGCCGCTAATGCTCTAGGCACCGCAATCTCTGCTGCATTGCTGGAGGTTTACGACGGTCTCGCACCGGAGGACTGATCCCGCTTGTCCAGACCGGAATAGCGCAACGCGATGAAGGCTGTCAGGCATGCCACGGCGAAAGCGTTGAGGTTGAACAGTTTGGCGAGATCAGGCGCGGTCCAGATATGCATTGCGTCACCGATCAGGTAGCGCGTGAACAGAAATCCGGCGAAGACCACGCCGGTCATGCCGATCTGCCACATCTTTTCGTTTGCCTTGAACGAGAGGGCGACGAGCATGATGCAGGCGGCAAAAAACAGCTCAGTTCCAGCTGCGGTGCCAAACAGTTTGGTCTCAAAAATCGTATCGATGGTGCCGATCAACGGCAGTGCGACACGTGCAGCAAGCGCTGATCTGCGGGCGATCAGGGGTATGGCCAGAAAAAACAGCATGGAGGCAACGCTGATCAGCGATGCCTCTACGCCATTACCAACCAGCCACCAGATGGACAGCGGGTAGAACGGTTTGTTCAAGATGATGACCCAGGCAACGGTAATGGTTGCTGCGGTCAAGGGATCACGCGTTCCGTCCGAGTTTGTCATCGGTTATCGTTTCGCGGGCGCAAGCAGGTAGTGGCCAACGCCCCAAACCTCGCCTTGTTCATGGCCAAAGAGCCCGGCTGTGGCGAGGAAGAACAGTCGCCAGCGACGACGCCACAGAGCCGCATCTGCTCCGTAAACCTGCTTCAAGATCGGTGTGATACGCTCAGCTTCCCGGTCGAAGTTGGCCAGCCAGTGCATAGCCGTTCGGCGGTAATGTTCACCTGACCAGCGCCATTCAGCCTCAACTTTGTATGTCTCGTCGAAGCGATGCGGCAGGTCATGCGCTGGCATGATGCCGCCGGTGAAGAAATGTTGTGCGATCCAGTCAGTCGGGTCGCTGGGGCAAAAACGGTAGGAGCGATTTTTGTGGGTAAAGACGTGCATGAACAGTTTGCCGTCGTCCCGCAACCAGCCGCGCGTGCGCTCAAGCAAGGTGCGCCAGTTCGACATGTGTTCGAACATCTCGACAGAGACTATCCGGTCGTAGCTTCCAGATGGTGCAAAGTCATTCATGTCCGCTGTGATGACAGTCAGATTACGGACGCCATGACGCTCTGCCTCACCAAGAATATAGGCGCGTTGTGACGCAGAATTGGAGACGGATGTGATGCTTGCATTCGGAAACTGGCGTGCCATGTAGAGCGAAAGCGACCCCCAGCCGCAGCCCAGTTCCAAGATATCCATACCGTCGTTAAGATCCGCATGCTTGACGGTTTCGGCGAGGGCGGCCGTTTCAGCATCGTCCAGCGTCGTGGTGGCGTCGGGATAATAGCAGCAGGAGTATTTTCTCTGCTGTCCGAGCACCAGCGAAAAAAATTCTGCCGGAACTTCATAATGCTGGCGATTGGCGTCGTCCGTATTGGTCGCAACGGGAAAGTCCGTCATCCGTTGCGTGAATGTCTGCTCTTCCTCCTGGGGGGATTTCTCCAGCTTCCGCTTGGTGCGGGCGCAGAGAAAATCGATGCCAGCCAGCGTCAGGCTGTCAGAAAGCGGTGCCCGTTCCGCGGCGTTGATGGCGAAAGCCAACATGTTCATACTATTCCTCCTCTTTTCTTGGTCCAGGAAAAAACGCATTCACGCGTCTTTGCAAGGATTTGAATTTCTCCCCGCGCGAGCGCAGCATGTGCTCTTCCAGCGGCGGGATGCCGGACGCGTGCACGAGCAGCCAGTACATCAGCGCAGGTGCGAGTAACGAAGCCCAGCTCAATGGTGAGGGTCCCGTGAGGGCAATCAATGGCCAGGAACACCAGAACAGCCACTCGAAAAAATAGTTGGGATGACGCGAGTAGCCCCACAGACCGTCTTCACACACGTCGGTTTTAGCTTCAGGCTTTTTGCGGAAATGCGCCAGTTGTCGGTCCGACACGGCTTCGCCCACGAGTGCGACGAGTGCAAGCACGACAGCGATGATGTCCAGCCATGTGGGAAACGGTGACGGATTGGAGGCGGCAAGGTAGATCGCCAACACAAGGACGAACCCGGCCAGTGCCTGTATCTGTAGAAACTGGAACAGGCGTTTCCCAGCTTTGCTGCCCCAGTCTTCCACCAGCTTGGCGTAGCGTGGGTCTTCACCCCCGCCCTTCGTGCGGGTGCCGATATGACTCCCAAGCCTTATCGACCAAATGGCGATGATCATGAAGGCCGCTATGCGCCGCTCGAACGCGCCTTGCGCGGCCAAAGCGGCAACAAGACCGCCGATGCCGACCGCGAAGGACCAGATCGTGTCGATCCAGCCGCTGGCGCCGGTCTTTCGCTGGATGGCCCACGCAGACGTCATGGCAAGACTGAGCCCAATGGCAATCAAGATCATCAATCCGTAGTTCATCGGGACATTCTTCCGCACTGATATGTTGCTTCTTTCAATAGACTACGGCGAAGGAAACGCCTTGGTTTGCTCGGGAAAGAAAAAAACCGATACGACGTTTCGAAGTGATCCAATGAAACTTTTCCACCGTTCTAGTCTTCAATACATCGCGACACAGTCAAACTGTCGGAGGAGACGGTGATGAAAACAGCATTCCCCTACGCTATCTGCATGGTCTTTTTTTCTGTGGGCATCGCTTCGGCGGCAGACATAACCGGCCAATGGGCGCGCGGCGATGGCAACGCCAAGGTTCGCGTCGCACCTTGTGGTGGCGATATTTGCGCCACCAACACCTGGATCAAACCCGGTACGCCGACAGAAAAAGAAGGCGACAAGCTGGTCATGAGCATCAAGCCGACCTCTGACGGGGAATATGCTGGAACCGCTTTCGACCCTCAGCGCGATCTGACCTACAAACTGACGGTGTCGGTAAAAGGCGATACAATGACGACCAAGGGTTGTGTTCTTGCTGGTGTTATCTGCAAGGGCGTTGAATGGTCGCGCATCAACTGATGATTTCTGGAAATTGGGGCTAAGATGAAGAAACGCGCTGTCGCTTATATTTCGACGCTGGTGGTGTTCGTGGCCATCGATTTTGTGTGGCTGAGCGTCATGGCAGACGTGCTCTATCGGCCGACATTGGGGCCGATGCTGGCGCCGGAGTTTCGGCCCATCCCGGCTGTCCTGTTTTACCTTATCTACGCCGCTGGCCTGACCTTCTTCGCGGTGCGCCCCGGGCTTGTGACAGCCAAGCTGGGGACGTCAACGCTTTATGGCGCAATGCTTGGCTTCATGGCCTATGCAACGTATGACCTGACCAACCAGGCGACGCTCGTCACCTGGACGACAACACTGACGGTTGCCGATCTGATCTGGGGTTCGCTGCTTTCCGGTGTTTCGGCGTGTGCAGGTCACTGGATCACCGAGAAGTTTGGTGGCCGCATCGCCCGTTGAAGGACGCGGACGTCCGCTCCACCCGGCATCTCGACAGCGGGTTCATTTTTCGTCACGCCTCTCACTTTCAGGTTCATCATGGCATCTCGTTTTGCGACTGTGTTCGGAATTTCTATCGCGATGATGCTCGGAAGTGGGGCCTTGGCGTCGGAAAAGATAAAGTCGCCAGCCACATCAGGCGAGGCTAGGGTTGACGTTGGTGGTTTCAAGCTCAACAGCATTCTCCTGCCAGCCAAGAAAGGCGCAACGCTTCCGCCACTCGTCTTCATTCACGGGGCCAGCACCAGCCTTTATGACCCGATGTATGCGTTCCGTGAAAAGCTGGAGGGCAAAGCGACGTTGCTGTTCGTTGACCGGCCCGGTCACGGCCGCTCCGACGTGGGGCCTAAGGCAAATGTGTCACCCGATGCACAGGCAGATGCCATCGCGGACCTTATGAAAAAACGGGGCATTCGCAAGGCGATCATCGTTGGGCATTCCTTCGGCGGCGCCATCACTGCCGCCTTTGCCGTGCGTCACCCAGACATGGTAGACGGTCTCGTCTTTCTGTCTCCGGCGGTCTACCCTTGGCCGGGAGGTGTTTCCTGGTATTATGATGCGGCACGGCTACCCTTCGCCGGGGTGCTCTTTAGCACGCTGATCGCGCCTCCAGCTGGCGCATTCGCCATGGATGCCGCTGTCAAATCTGTCTTTGAGCCCAATCCACGCCCGTCCGATTACATATCAAAAACAAAGGCGTATCAGGCCTTGCGTCCCATCGCATTCCGCCACAACGCGCAGGAAGTGGGTGGCTTGAACGCATGGGCAAAGACGGCGTCTCCAGCATTTCGCGACATCAAGGCCAGGACGGTCATCATCGCGGGCGATGCCGACACGGTTGTTTCAACCGATATTCACTCGCGTCATCTCGCGCGCGACATCAGAGGCGCCGAACTCATCGTCGTTCATAATCTCGGCCATAAATCCGATTATGTTGCCAGCGACCTCGCCATCGCAGCCATGGAGAAAATTGCCGGCAAAAAGCGGAACCTCAAGGCCATTGCGCAGTCGCTGGAGATGAAGATTGCCAGTGACGGAAAATGATCTTCCGATCGGCTGGAGGCTACCAGGGAATGTCGCTGCCGTCATAAGCGATGAACGTCCCGGACTGCTCCGGATGCAACTTGTTCAGTGACGACAGCATCGCATGAGCTGCCTCTTCCGCAGAGACGGTATTGTGGCCGCGCGAGTATGGCTCCGACAAGCCGGTCCGTACCGTTCCGGGGTGGATCGACACCACGACCGCCAAAGGGTGCGTGCGTCGATACTCGATTGCGCTGGTGTGAACAATCTGGTTCAACGCTGACTTTGCAGCGCGGTAGGACATCCACCCACCCAGCCGGTTATCGCCAATGGAGCCGACGCGTGCCGACAGGAACGCAGCGATGGAACGGTGTTGTCTGTCAAGCAGCGGCAAAAAATGTTTCGCGACCAGCGCAGGTCCCACCGCGTTTGTCCTGAATTGCTCCAGCATGATGTCAGGGTCCAGCTGTTTCAGCGATTTTTCCGGAGATACGCCGTTCGTTGTTAGAATGCCGGTCGCGCAAATAATGAGATGGACAGGACCGCCGGAAACCGCCTCTGCCGCGGCCTCGACGCTTTTCTCGTCATGCAGGTCAAACCCGTCAGCGCTGCGTGAAAAAGTGAAGAGTTCGCCAAGCTGCGGCTGCTGCTCCACCAAAGCAGCAATCGCTGACCCTACACCTCCACTCGCCCCCAAGATAACGGCGCGGAAGTCTGCTGGCAGGCAGGGTAGCACGAGAGAGGGCAATGTTTCCATCTGCTATAAACACCGAACGCAGGAAGAGGTTCACGGGATTGCTTATGGGTATTAACGTAATGCATTCGTCGGGCTTCTTGGCAAGGCATATATCCGTTATCCCGATGCCAACACGCTGACTGTGCGCACATTGTTGCCAAGCAGATCTCCCAATCGGGACGTAGCTTGTTTTAACGATAAAATATTCTGGAATAGCAGATGGCAAAACATCGCGAAAAATCAAACCTGCCTTCAAAGATTTGTCCGGTCTGCGGCAGGCCGTTTTCATGGCGAAAGAAGTGGCAGAAGAACTGGGATAGCGTCAAATTCTGTTCGCAACGTTGTCGGGAGACGAAGGGAAGATCGTGAGGCCATTACGATGGCGAGGGGCGGACAAGCAATAGGCTGATCCAGCTTGTTGAGGCTGTATCTGCAAAGCTATCCTACAACTTAATCCTTTGACATTCTTGGTGATGGCGCTAGTCGGCATCGAATACGTGGAACCCGTTTTTGCCGTTATGTTTGACGGTGTATAGAGCGATGTCCGCACGACGAAGCAGGACATCGAGTTCGTCGTCTCCAGATACGTTGACCGCAATTCCAATCGAGGCTCCTATCACAATGTCCAGTCCCGATATCGTAATGGGTCTTCGCAAGAGTGCCAGCAACTCGTCTGCAACAAGGCTCGGCACGAGGTTTGAAGACCCGCTGGCCGTTAGCCCAATGGCAAACTCGTCTCCTCCCAATCGTGCGACGAGGCCTTCTCCAGCAGTGATGACCTGGAGGCGGTGGGCGACCTCTCGCAAAACTTCATCGCCCACGAAATGCCCGTAGGTGTCATTCACGGGTTTGAAGCCATCCAGATCGACAAGCATGATAGACGTGAGATGATTTCCCTTCTGGCGCTCCTCTGCGAACCTGTTTCGAAGGCCGTATCTGTTCAAAACCTGGGTGAGGGTGTCGTGCGAGGCCGCATGGGAAATTGCGTATTCCTTGGCAGCAAGTTGGCGTTTCTGCTCGCTTATATCGCGTGCAAGTTTTATGATTTTACATGGTCGTCCAGAAGGTGACAGAACGGGATTGTAGATCGCCTCCAACCACACGTCGGATCCGTCCTTGGCAACACGCCGGAACTGCGACGCCTGGAAAAAGCCTTCCGTCAGCCGCTTCCAGAAGCTTTGATACTCTGGTGAATCTCTGAATTCCACGGGTGCGAAAACCGAGTGATGAGCACCCGCGAGTTCCTCGATCCGATAGCCAAAGAGATCGAGAAACCTATCGTTTGCGCTGATCAGAAAACCATCGAGCGTAAACTCGACCATGCACATCGACTTCCGAATAGCCTCTATCTGGCTTTCGTGATCCGCATCCCTGAGCTTCTGTCTCGTTATGTCGATTGCGAACTCTATGATCTTGTTGGGAGATCCTGCCGGACCTGATACGGGACAATATGCTGCCTGGATCCATTTTTCGCGGCCGTATTTGTCACGACGCCGAAACGGGGCTTCGAGTTTTAGACCTTTGCGGAGGGTTGCCCAGAAATGTCCATAGTCCATTGATGCGGCGTCGGCCGCGAAAAGCAGCATTGAGTGATGTTGTCCGGCCATATCCGCCAGGTCGTATCCAAACGCTGAAAGATAGTGTTCGTTCGCCGAGATCATGGTTCCATCGATGTCAAATTCGGCGACTGCGATAGAAGCCTGCAAGGTCTGAAGAGCATCCCTTGCAGGCGCCGTCCTGGCTACGATGATTGCCTCAGCATTTTTCCTTGAAGATTGCGGGGCCACGGGTGTCAGAACGGCATGAAACCAAGGGCCGGGTACGGTCGCTTCGGCAACCCGGCACCACCCAGCCCACTTGTTCTCACAAGTGATGACGTTCACGATGTCTTCAAAGGCCAATATTGTGCCGTTGTCGCCGCATTTGATTTCCAGACGATAGTTCGACGCAGGGGCTGTTGCTACAGACAACCCTTCGAAGAAATCAGGGCTGGCCATTTGAACCTGGCCCTGTTTGTCTGTGATACAAACGCGGATCGTGTCGGCTTCATCGCCGAACTCGATTGGTTTTGTCCGATGAACGACGGTTCCCTGCATCATCTGGCTATTTTCTCATCGCTTGGGGGACATCTCCTGGGAATGGAACTCAAAAGTCTTCCCAGGACGTCGTTGCAACCGCAGCATTGCCGGAAGATCCCCGTCTTGGCATCGAGCCCGTTCGACGGGTCTGTGATACGATAGCCAGCTCTGGCGCCTTGTGTCTCTGAGCACGCGAAGCTTCCCGCTCTTCGACTTGAAACTGGCTGAGCAAGCTGAAGAGGGAGTCCGCTTCCTGTGCAAGACCATGGCTGGCTGCTGTGGATTGTTCGACCATGGCGGCATTCTGCTGCGTGCTCTGGTCCATCATGTTGACCGCCTGATTGATCTCTTTCAGTCCAATGGACTGTTCTTTCGACGCGCGCACGATCGCTTCGACGTTGCCGTTGATGGTTTGGACTTGCCGCACGATCGATTCCAGTGATCTGCCTGTCTCGCCAACGAGTGAAACACCGTTTTTGACATACTCGCTTGAGGCGTTGATCAGCACCTTGATCTCTTTTGCGGCTTTTGCGGAGCGCTGCGCGAGTTCCCGGACTTCCTGAGCGACAACCGCGAAGCCTTTGCCCGCATCGCCCGCACGTGCGGCTTCGACGCCCGCATTCAGGGCCAAGAGGTTTGTCTGGAAGGCGATGTCGTCGATGACCCCGATGATGTTCGATATCTCGCGGGAGGACGCCTCGATCTGATCCATGGCTGCGACGGCATTCTTTACGACGGTGCCAGAATTTTCCGCGTCTGCCCGCGTTGCTTCGACCAGACGACCGGCTTCTTCGGCGCGTCTGCTGGAATCGGCGACCGTGTTGGTGATTTCCTCAAGTGCTGCTGCAGTTTCTTCGACCGAAGCTGCCTGCTGCTCAGTTCGTTTGGAGAGGTCGTCTGCAGAGGATTTTATCTCGCTGGATCCTGCCGCAATGCCTCTGGCGTTTTGCCCTACCATCTGCATGGCTGAACGTAGCTTGTCGATCGCCTCGTTGAAGTCATGCCGGAGCGCCTCCATCGTGGGAACGAACGGCGTGCTCAAATTCTGTAGCAGGTCTCCTGCCGCCAACGATTTGAGTGCGTCGGCCACCGTCGTCACAGCGCCCATGCGGGGTGTGACGTCGGTCGCAAACTTTATCACCTTGGTGACTTTACCGCTGGGATCGATGATCGGGTTGTATGCGGCCTGTATCCAGACCTCGCGCCCATCCTTGCCGACCCGAAGGAACTCGTTCGCGAGGACTTCGCCTTTGCTGAGGCGACGCCAGAAGTCCCGGTATTCTTCTGAATTTGCGTAGTCAGCTTTGCAGAATATACGATGATGTTTTCCGCGGATATCGGACAGATCATATCCCATAGCGCTGCAAAAATTAGCATTTGCCGTGAGAATTTCCCCATCCAGATTGAATTCGATGACCGCCTGCGAGCGTGAAATCGCCACCAAAGTGTCTGCATCGTTCAGGGAAGCAACCTTGGAGGCGGTGATATCGGTGGCGAACTTCACGACCTTGAACGGCTTCCCGTTCTTGAGGATCGGATTGTAGGTTGCCTCGATCCAAACTTCTTTTCTGTCTTTCGACATGCGCTTGTACTGCCGCCGATCAAACTGACCGCTGCGGAGGCGAGCCCAGAAATCCTGATAGTCTTGTGACGATGCTTCTACTTCAGCCACGAATATTCGGTGGTGTTTCCCTACGATTTCCGATTGGGTGTAGCCCAGTGCCGAACAGAAGTTTTCGTTCGCGCGCAGGATGGTTCCGTCCATTGCAAATTCGATAACCGCTTGGGATTTTTCCAATGCTGCGATGACGGCTTTATTGCTCGAATTCAGTGTAAGATTCAACAATGACATCTTCTTCCCCTATATTAGACCATCACTTGGACTGTCTGTAACTATATTTCCGCAGGATTTACGCTTGCATAAGGGGGGTAAGTCAAACGTTGCTTTATTTTGATATTTATATGCTCAGTGAACGTCCATTGAGCATCAAATGCTCAGTCGGTGTTGAGTTATTATTCGCTGCTGCGCACTTTCAAACCAGTGACTACGCGCTCGCCAGCGCTGAGATGGCCTGTAAAACTTCGTTCTGTTTCAACGATATGGCGACCTCGCCGTCCCCGACTTGATGATAGCAAATACCAGCATCCTGGAAGGCTTTCTTCACATACACCAGGCTTTCCCTCTTTACCGTTCTGGCATCATGTTCCATTCGCCTGACCGTCGAGAATGAAACCGCCGCGCGTGCTGCCAGTTCGGGCGCAGTCCAGTCGAGAAACGCTCTGGAAGCTCTGATTTGAGCGGATGTTAGCAGCTTTTCTTCCTCAAGCTTCGTGCGGTGCTCTTTCACGATGACAGTGTGGCCGACCCATTGGGTCACTGAACCGCCGGCATCCAGTACCGGGAAAGCGCGGCCTCGTATGCATTGATATGTTCCGTTCACCAGTCTGATCCGGATCGTCACATCGAAAACACTTCGGTGTTCGATCGCGTCCTTCCACGCCTCCCGAAAGAGCGATCGGTCTTCGGGGTGGATGGCAGCCAACTTCTCCCAGTCGTGCGTTTCCTGAGGGGTCTGCCCGGTCAGCTTGGTCCAATGCACGGTCTCTATCAGCTTGCCATTCGGATATGCGCGCCAGACATCGCCACCCAAGAGTTTAGTCAGCGCTTTCGCAGTCTCTTTCTGCAGGACGCAGTCAAGTCGCGACTGCTCCTCTTCGGTAATGTCCCTTATGACGCCGATGACCATCACGGCCTTGCCATCCCTGTTGAAATGGGGATGTGCCTTACTTTCCAAAACCCGCAGCGTTCCATCCGGCCGGATTATTCGGAAACGGCGATGTTCGAGCTTTTTTGAGGCAGCCAATAAAACGGCATCGTCAAATTCTAGCTGGTCGTCAGGATGTACCAGCGACTGATACAAATCGATATTTGGCACGACCGTATTAGGGTTGACTCCGAGAATCCGACAGAGCCCCGTGGACCAGACCAGCTCTGACGTCTCTAGATCCCATGTCCAGGTCCCAAGGTCCAGTTTCTCCTCTAGCAGTTTCATCTTCGCGTCTGGTGTCTTCAACGTCTTTCGCGTGGGCATTATCTTCCGACTTCCTCATCTGGGACTACAGCGACGACAAGATTTACTGGAATACAAGCAACTGACTGATGGCTCGGCGGGGGTTTTCGAGCGAAGGGCATCTCACATTGCGTCGTGTTGTTGGGAAATGATCTTCATCAAATTTGCACTTAAATATTAGATTATACTGCTACATTTTATTCTAATTCGCAACTGAGTTGAGTCTGGATCTGAAAATAATCTTAAAAATTGTTTTCCAGAATTCCGGAGCCGAGCGGATTATCCGGCCCGACTTCCGTTCTTTGGTTCGGGCAGACTCCCGTTGCCAGGGCCGGAGCTGCCTTGGTAACGAGAGGCATTTTTCTCAATCAGCGACGCACGCCTGTTTGAAGTGGTGATTCCTCCGAATCTCAAAATTCGAAGGAAAACGACGTCCTGAAGGACTTGGCCTCCCGCGCTTTGATGGGGCGGAACTTGCTTGACGGCAATATACTATTTCAAGTCGCTTCATGGGCGGAACAGGTTTTGCCGGTGCAAAAGGAACGTACCAAGTAGATGACGACCCGCCTGCCACTTTCAGGCTCTGAGCCCGGCATTTTCGCAATCAACCTAAGTGTCTTTCGCCCTTCGGAGTCTATGGGCGACCGCTCGTTGGTTCACTATTTTGGGGTGACGGTCCACACGGATGGATCATTCATAGAATTTTGGCGCACCCGGCAGGATTCGAACCTGCGACCTTTGGAATCGGAATCCAACACTCTATCCAGCTGAGCTACGGGTGCGTCCGTGCGGGCAATGAATCGCCGCTGGTCATGATTGGTTCTTAGCCTAGCTTGTCCTGCGCATCAATGCGAAAAATTGGGGTTGGAGTTGAGACAGGGCGTCATCCTTGTCCAACCGCATCTGTGTGTGCACTTTCGTTCTCCTAAAACGTGTGCATTTGCTCGCAAAATAAGCGCCTCTGCTGGAAACTTCACCATCGCGTCTTCGACTTTTTTTGGGATTCCCGGCAGCCGTTGGACCGCCATTCGGGGCGGTAGATTTTTTTCCTAGCTCTCAAAGATAAGAATTGGAACACTAAGTCTTTGCAACTTTTCCTTTATTTTGATTGGTGTTGTTGTGGCGATTAATTGCGGGTGGAAAATTTTATATCGTTGCTTTATATATTATTAAATGTTGTTCTAATACACCTAATTCGATAGTTTACTACAATCTTGAAACGAATCAATGGAGGCTATGCATGACGGAAGGTCTCGCATTCGACTATCGCGTTGATGAAACAAAATATATGTATGCGGCTACCGCGCCGTCGACACCAAAGGTCGATATCGATTACTCGATTCTTTCTGATGCTGTCGTTTACAGGCTTCGGAGGGCGCAGCTTTCGGTTGTGTCTGAATTCAACGACAGTCTGTTAACGCTCGGTCTGCGGCCAGCCGATTTTTCGGTTCTCGTCCTCGTCGCCAACAATAGCGGCTTAAAACAAAGCGATGTCGCGGAAGCACTCGGTATCCAGCGTGCCAACTTCGTGGCCATCATTGATGGTCTTGAGGACAAGAAGCTCCTCCAAAGACGTCGATCCATGTCCGACCGTCGCGTTCACTATCTGGATATGACGCCTGAAGGTCATGTCGTGGTGGAAGACGTGTCCCGTTTATGGCAGGAGCACGAAAACAAGCTGATTGATCGCTTGGGCGGCGAAAAGGCGCGCGATCAACTGGTGAAACTTTTGCGACGCATCAAGGACTGAAGGTCTATCTGAGGGTGTATGGACGTCAGACGTCTGTACGCTGTGTTTCAATCCGCACGATCAAGGGTGCGCTTGGCGGCACCCTTGTGATGGGTCATCAAAGCCTCATCGCGCCTGGGCCTGGCGTTGCCTTTGCGGGCACCTTGCCCAGGATGATCATACCCAGCACTTCGTCCTTGGTCACGTCCTGCGTTCTGGCGTGGCCGACGACTTTACCGTTCTTCATCACAAAGACACGGTCTGCGAGATCGAAGACGTCGTGAATGTCGTGGCTGATGAGGAAGATGCCGATGCCTTCTTTCTTGAGCTCCTTTACCAGATCACCCACCTGCGCGGTTTCCTGCGGTCCAAGTGCGGCCGTGGGCTCATCCATGATGAGAATGCGGGCATCGAACAGAATGGCGCGGGCAATGGCGACGGATTGCCTTTGTCCGCCGGATAGCGCCTTCACTGGCTCCTTGAAGCGCTTGAAGTTGGGGTTGAGACGGCCCATCACTTCGCGGGCGGAGGCCTCCATGGCGACATCGTCCAGCGTGCCCCAAGGGGTGCGTAGCTCACGGCCGAGATAGAGATTGGCCGCAGCATCAACATTGTCGGCGACGGCGAGCGTCTGATAGATGGTCTCGATGCCGAATTTCTTGGCGTCGCGCGGATTGCGAATATCGACATCTTCGCCATTGATCAGGATCTCTCCGCCATCGCGACGATAGGCGCCGGACAGGATCTTGATCAGCGTCGATTTGCCTGCACCATTGTGGCCGAGCAATGCCACGACTTCGCCGCGATGGAGATCGATCGAGGCATTTTCCACCGCGTGGATACCGCCGAAGGAGATGGAAATATTGCGCATTTCCACAAGCGGAGTGGATTGGTCCGTCATATCGGAAACTCCTCTTATTCTTACTTGGCTCTGGCGCGGTAAACGGTGTCCAGCCACACGGCCAGAACGAGTACCATTCCGATGACGATGCTTTGCAAGGGCGTGTCCATGCCCAGCAGCACCATGCCGGAATTGAGCGATTGCATGACGATAGCGCCCAGAATGGCGCCGGCAATGGTGCCAGCACCACCGGCAAGCGATGTGCCACCGATGACAGCTGCGGCGATGGTATAAAGCTCGTCCAGCGTGCCCTGAGCATTGGTTGCAGCGTTCAGACGCGCGGTGGAAATGGTGGCTGCAACGGCGCACAGCGCTCCCATCAGTGCAAAAATGCGCACTGTTACCCAGCGGGTTTTAATGCCTGCGAGGACCGCCGCCTCTGGGTTTCCGCCGATGGCAAATACATAGCGGCCAAAGCGGGTACGGTTGGTAAGGAAGTTCATGACGAGGGCGATGCCGAGCGCGATCAGAACCGGTATGGCAACGCCCAGCGAGATATCGAGGCCCGCATCCGGCCAGACCATATTGTTGGCTTCGGCGTACTTGCGTGCGAGATTGACCGGCATATAGTAGCTATTCAGAACCTTTACGGCTCCCAGCACGATGCCGCAGCCAATGAGGCCCATAAAGAACTCGGCCCAGAGGGGCTTGAGTGGAAAGCCGAATCGCTTGCGTTGTCTGCGTGAATTGATGATAGACAGGACGATGAGGACGCAGGCTATGATGCCCACGACCCAACTGGCCGTTGCGCCGATCGATCCATCGGCACCGCCCCCCATCAGGCGAAAGCGGGTGTCCATGGGTGCAACTGTTGCGCCACTCGTCACCATCCACGCCGCACCGCGCCAGACAAGAAGGCCACCGAGCGTGACGATGAAGGATGGCACGTTCATGAAGGCGATGATGACGCCCTGAAAAGCACCGATTCCAGCACCTAGCGCAATGCCGACGCTGAGGGCGAAGACCCAGGACATGGGGTGGTCGTAACCCAGCCAGCCGGGTAGAAAGCGTGTTTGCGTTACGGCCATGATCATGCCGACGAAACCGAGGATTGAGCCGACCGAAAGGTCGATATTACGGGTCACGATTACCAAAACCATGCCGGTTGCCATGACGGAAACGGATGCGGCCTGAACGGAGAGGTTCCACAAATTGCGCGATGTCAGGAAGAGGCCACCGGAGAGGATGTCAAATCCGATCCAGATGGCAAAGAGTGCGACTACCATGCCCAGAAGCCGCGTATCGACTTCCGTCGCGTTTATGAAACGTCGAAACGGGTTGCCCCGTTCTGCCCGTGCGCCGGGTGACGATGCGACAACGGTTTGGTCCGTCATGTGTCCTGTGCTCCCTGAAACCTATCATGCCTCGCATATGCGAGACCGTCGCAAGCTTGGCTGCGGCAGTCCCGTCAAAGACGTGGGGAAACGTTGACGTTGTCGCCTTGCGTTTCCCCACGCCAGATACGGGGTTATTTGCAAGCGGCGACGGTTCCGCCCTTCACGCTTTGGCAAAGTTCGCTCTTGGTGATCCACTTTGCATCCAGAACGACATTGAGGTTGTCCTTTGTGATGGCCTGTGGCTCGAGGAAATAAGAGCTCATTTCAACGCCGTTGGTGCCGCCCTTGAACTTGATGGTGCCTTCCAGCGTCTCCATCTTGGTGCCCTTGGCAAGAGCCACGGCCACTTCGCCGGCCTTCTTGCCGAGCTTGCGGCTGTCTTTCCATACGGACACCGTCTGGGTGCCGAGCGCCACGCGGTTCAAGGCGGCCTTGTCGCCATCCTGACCGGATACGGGAACGGAACCGGCGAGCCCCTGGGCTTCCAACGCTGCAACCACGCCGCCTGCCATGCCGTCATTGGACGACACGACCGCATCGACCTTGTTGTTGTTGGCGGTCAGAAACTGCTCCATGTTCTTCTGGGCAATTTCGGGCTTCCAGCCATCGGTATAGGCTTCACCGACATTCTTGATCTTGCCGGAATCGATGGCAGCTTTCAGCACCTCCATCTGGCCCGAAAACACGAAGTCCGCATTCGGGTCGGTTGAGCCGCCCTTGATGAAGACGTAGTTGCCTTCAGGCTTGATCTTGAAGACTTCCTTGGCCTGCAAACGGCCGACCTCCTTGTTGTCGAAGGTGATGTAGTAGGTGCTGGGGTTTTCGATCAGACGGTCGTAACCCACGACAGGAATGCCTTCGGCGGCAGCCTTTTCAATGGCGGGACCGATGGCGCTCGAGTCCTGCGCTAACACGATCAGCGCGTTCGCCCCCTGTGCGATCAGGCTTTCGATGTCGGTCAGTTGCTTTGCGGCAGAGGTCTGGGCATCTGCGGAAATGTATTTTGCGCCAGCCGCCTTCAACGCGTCCTTGATGGCGGCTTCGTCGGTCTTCCAGCGCTCTTCCTGGAAGTTGGACCAGGACACGCCGACGACGAGATCGGCAGCGACAACCACTGTGTGCAGAGAAACGAGTACGGCTGTACCCGCCAATAGCTTGGCAAAAGAATTCATGAAGTCCTCCCGGGTAACGACGAAACGCGAAGCACCTCCATGCCTCTACGATCGCCACAAAACCTGCCAAGCAACGCCCAAAGCATTTTTTCTCGACAGTCGAGAAATTAAATGTCAGAGAATCCTGGGGCTGTCAACAGAACTCGGCGCGGCTTTTTTCAGGGTCGGTTGCGGCTTGATCACTGAGGGTCTATGGCGGTGAAAACAGGCGAAGGAACCGAATTGCAATGTCGGGCATAGCGAGTACAGAGCTGGTCCGGCAGCAAAACAGTTTACGGGTTTTGAGCGCCTTGCGACGCCACGGAAATCTGTCGCACACCGACCTTGCGGCATTGACTGGCCTTGCCTCCGCAACCGTGTCTGCCATCACCGCAGACCTTGAACGTTTCACCCTCATCGAGCGCACCGAGCAGCAGGCCGCATCGGGCAGAGGTCGACCGCGGGTTCTGTTTCAGCCAAACAGGCATTTCGGCTATGTGGCGGTGGTCGTCATATCCTCGGATGCGGTTCAGTATTCGCTGGTGGACTTCACCGGCAAGTTGATGGACCGATTTGGGGAGCCTCGCACGTCTGGCGAGGCGGATGATTTTGCGCTGTTGGTCTTGAGCGGTCTTCTCCGTCTCGTTGCTCGCTCCAAGATTATGCCAAGTGCCGTCCTTCATATTTCCATCAGCAGCAAGGGGTTGGTCGATCCGGCGAGCGCTACGCTGGTCTGGTCACCTGTCTTGGGGGAGGGGCAGGTCGAGTTTCGACAGGTCTTATCATCGCATTTTAGCGCCCGAATTTATCTCTATAACGAGACGCTGCTGGTTGCCGAGGCCTTGTGGATGCGTCAACGGTCTGAGACGCCGCCGACCTCCTCGCTTGCAGCCCTCTCGCTTGGCCACAGCATCGGACTGGGTGTCGCGCGCGACGTGGGGGAGGGCCGTGCGGCGGTCGATGCACCCAATTTCGGGCACATGCTGCATCTGCCGGACGGTGCGCTGTGCCGGTGCGGGGCGCGGGGTTGCGTTGAGGCATATTGCGGTTTCTATGGTATCTTGCGCACGGCTTTCGAGGTGCCAACCAACACGATCCCCGCGAAATTCGTGCCGTTGGCGGAGGTCGACAAAATCGCAGCATCCGCCCGTTCGGGAAACCGCATGGCGGCTTTCGCATTCCGGCAGGCCGGACTTGCCTTGGGCAACGGACTTTCGAGGCTGTTCAGCCTGCACGGTCCGATGCGTGTTTTCGTGACGGGACCGGGGACGCGGTTTTTCGATCTTCTCAAGACCAGCATTCAGGACGGCATGAAGGAGACAAATGCCATCCGCATCGGGGGGATGCCCCAGATCACAATCGAGCCAGATGAGCAGAGTCTGGTGTTCGATGGGCATATGGGACTTGCATTGTCGCGTCTGGATGGAGATATCCTGACCTCTGGCACGGCCGCAGCACAGACATAAGCGCAGCCGAAGACGCGCAGGGAGACATTATGCTGTTCATCGACACAAATCATCCGATCTATCAGCCTTTGTGGGTAAGGCTGTTGATTGTCGGTCTCTGCACGGGCTGGGCCATCATCGAATTCGTCAATCACGAGATTTTCTGGGCAACCCTCATTGGCGGCATCGCGGCGTATTCTGCCTATGTCTTGCTCATCACCTTCAAACCGACGCCCAAAAAGACCGAGGAAACGACGGCGCCGACGCCAACGGACGAGACGTAATCATCGGGCGATGAAGCGGATTGCCTGATCGATCAACAGATTGGCGGCTTTCATGCGCAGATTGGCATTTTCGCGAAATTGCGGGTTCACCATATCCGGGTGGTTCAACCGCGCAAAGTTGCGGCGCTTCTCGCTCAATGTCTCCAGTGTATCCTTGTCGTTGATCGCCAGTTCATCCGAGACATCGGACAATGCCGTTTTTTCCAAATGCGGTGGCATGATTTCCGGTTCTGGCTCCGGCGCGGCGTGGGCAACTGGATGCTCTATAAACCCCAGATACGAATCGAGATGGCGATTGGCGGCCAATGGCTCTTGAGTTGCTGTCTCGAAAACGAGGCTGGCACTGAAGCTGTTGATGGTGGAGCCGGACCGCGAGGTTTCCTCAGGCAAATCGCTTTCGTTTTCACGCTCAAGGCGCTCCACGACGGATTGAAACACGGATTGTCCAAACAGCATGCGGTGGTCCCTGATGATGGGCTGACACGATCATATCAACATGGCGTCTGGCTTGCGCCTGTCAATTCCATGTCAGATTGCGGCTTTCCTCGAGAACGAGGTCGTAAAGCAATTGGGCGCTTGGCGGCAAAGCCCGGTCTTTCGTGATGATCAGGCTGTAGGGCTTGACGCTCAATTCGAATTCCGTCGGAAGAATGCGGATGTCGCCCATGGGTGAATGCTGACCGGAGACGAATTGTGCCATTTCGAACGCAAGAGGAGCAATCGCGTTGGTTTGCGTGACGATCGCGAGTGTAAGGACGACGGATGGCGTGTTGATGACGTTGCGGGGCAGTGCAACGCCCTGTGACAGAAACACATCCTCCATTGTGCGCCTCAAAAGAGCGCCGGGTGGCTGGAACACCCAGTCATATTGCGAGAGGTCCTCCAGTCTTGCCGGAGAACCATTCAAAAGCGGATGATCTTTGCGGACAAGCAGGCATGCCGATTCGATGCCGATTTCATGCGCGTTGAAGAGAGCCGGATCGAGATCATCAGGGATGCGGCCGATCACGAAATCATGCCGGGCGGCCAGAAGTTCACGAGCCAGGACATTGCTGGTTTCGACCTGCACATTGATCTCGATGCCGGGATAGGTGTCCATCGCCTTTTGAAGGGCTGGGACGACAAGGCTGATGGCGGGTGCCGTTACCGAGCCGATGAAAACTGAACCACCATTGCCCGATTTCATCTGCGCAAGTTCGCGACTGGCTTCGCGCAATTCCAGAAGAATCTTCTTCGCGCGCTTGGCAAGCGCTTCGCCAAACTGGGTCAGCACGACCCCGCGCGAGGCGCGTTGGCAAAGCGGGCTTTTAACAATAGCCTCCATTTCGGCCAGCATGCGCGAAGCGGCGGGTTGCGTCATGTTGAGTGTGGCAGCGGCGGCGCTGACCTGACCATGCTCTTCGATCGTCACCAGCATGCGCAGATGAGCCATTTTCAGCCCCGCGCGTAGCAAGGGATTGTCTTCTGTCAGCGAGAGAAATTCGAATGTGTTCGTTCCATTTCGTTCCATGGATTTTTCCATTTGCACCCTGAAAAAAGAGGCCGGGCGATAATATCGATTTAATATACCAAAAATGACATAGGAAAAGCCGCATATTCTATTTGACAGTTATATGATTTCAGAACAGTTTGCGCCTGTGCCGAGGGGGAGTGGCGAAAGATCGGATTGTATTCGCGGTCCAGTCGAGTAAGCTAAAACTCCATTGCTCGGGCAGTGGATTTGAAGGCGGATTGTCGATAGACAGCGCCGGCAAGAGGGTTCAAGGGAGAGAGTTTATGAAATCCATCATTTCGTTGGTTGCGGCCTGTGCCATCGGCGCTGCAGCATTTGCGTCGCCGGTATGGGCGCAGGATAAGGGCACAGTTGGTATCGCGATGCCAACGAAGTCGTCTGCTCGCTGGATCGACGACGGCAACAACATCGTAAAGCAGCTGCAGGAAGCTGGTTACGCGACAGATCTGCAGTACGCTGACGACGATATTCCGAATCAGCTGTCCCAGATTGAAAACATGGTTACCAAGGGCGTAAAGGTCCTCGTCATCGCGTCGATCGACGGCACCACGCTTTCGGACGTGCTGAAGCAGGCTGGTTCGCAGGGCATCAAGGTCATCGCCTATGACCGCCTGATCCGTAACAGCGGCGACGTCAGCTACTACGCAACGTTCGACAACTTCCAGGTTGGCGTGTTGCAGGCAACATCCATCACCGACAAGCTTGGCCTGAAGGACGGCAAGGGCCCGTTCAACATCGAGCTGTTCGGCGGTTCGCCAGACGACAACAACGCTTTCTTCTTCTATGACGGCGCGATGTCTGTTCTGAAGCCTTACATCGACAGCGGCAAGCTGGTTGTAAAGTCCGGCCAGATGGGCATGGACAAGGTCGGTACGCTGCGCTGGGATCCTGCAACGGCTCAGGCCCGCATGGATAACCTCCTGTCTGCATACTACACAGACGGCAAGGTTGACGCGGTTCTGTCGCCTTACGACGGTATCTCCATCGGTATCATCTCCTCGCTCAAGGGCGTTGGCTATGGTTCTGGCGACATGCCGCTTCCAGTTGTTTCCGGTCAGGATGCTGAAGTTCCCTCCGTCAAGTCGATCATGGCTGGCGAACAGTACTCCACGATTTTCAAGGACACACGTGAACTTGCCAAGGTTACTGTTGGCATGGTCAATGCAGCAATGCAGGGCAAAGAGCCTGAAGTTAACGACACAAAGACCTATGAAAATGGCGTCAAGGTCGTTCCTTCCTACCTCCTGAAGCCTGTTGCCGTAACCAAGGACAACGTCAAGCAGGTTCTGGTTGACAGCGGTTACTACAAAGAAGACCAGCTGAAGTAATTTTATGATCGTGGCGGGGATGGATATCGTGTCCATCCCCGCTTCTTCAAATAAGAACGCCGGATTGTACGGCGCTGGATTGCGATATGGACAATACCATTCTCGAAATGCGGAATATCACCAAGACCTTCCCGGGCGTAAAAGCGCTTGAGAATGTGAACCTCAAGGTTCGCCAGGGTGAGATACACGCACTCGTCGGCGAAAACGGTGCTGGAAAGTCGACCCTTATGAAGGTCCTTTCAGGCGTTTATCCCGCCGGCACCTATGACGGCGAAATTCACTATGAAGGTCAGTTGCGGAACTTCCGCGCGATCAACGACAGTGAAGACGTCGGCATCATCATCATTCACCAGGAACTGGCCCTCGTGCCGCTTCTGTCGATTGCCGAAAACATTTTCCTCGGAAACGAGATTGCTACCAATGGTGTCATCAGTTGGCAGCAGACGTTCAACCGTACGCGCGAATTGTTAAAGAAGGTCGGCCTCAAGGAATCGCCCGAAACGCTGATCACCGATATTGGTGTGGGCAAGCAGCAGCTCGTGGAAATCGCCAAGGCCCTCTCCAAGAGCGTGAAGCTCCTCATTCTGGACGAACCCACCGCGTCCCTGAACGAAAGCGATTCGGAAGCTCTCCTCAATCTGTTGATCGAGTTCCGCAAACAGGGTCTAACGTCCATCATCATCACGCACAAGCTCAACGAAGTGCGCAAGGTGGCAGACCAGATCACGGTCCTGCGCGACGGAATGACGGTCAAGACTCTGGACTGTCATAATGAAGAGATCAGCGAAGACGTCATCATCCGCAACATGGTTGGCCGCGATCTTGAAGACCGTTACCCACCACGCGACGTGGCGATCGGCGAGACCATTCTGGAAGTGAAGAACTGGAACGCCTATCACCAGCAGCACCGTGATCGCCAGGTTCTGCACGATATCAACGTCAATGTCCGCAAGGGAGAGGTCGTGGGTATTGCGGGCCTCATGGGCGCGGGGCGCACCGAATTCGCGATGAGCGTGTTCGGAAAATCCTACGGTCACAAGATCACGGGCGACGTTCTGATCCACGGCAAGCCCGTTGATGTCAGCACGGTGCGCAAGGCCATCGACGCTGGTCTTGCCTATGTGACGGAGGACCGCAAACATCTGGGCCTCGTGCTCAACGACAATATTTTGCACAACACCACACTTGCCAATCTGGCCGGCGTGTCGTCTGCCAGCGTCATCGACGATATCAAGGAAATGACGGTCGCGAACGATTTCCGCAAGCGTTTGCGCATCCGCTCTTCCGGCATCTTTCAGGAGACGATCAACCTTTCCGGTGGTAACCAGCAAAAGGTTGTCTTGTCGAAATGGTTGTTCTCCAATCCTGACGTCCTCATTCTTGATGAGCCGACACGCGGCATCGACGTCGGTGCAAAATATGAAATCTACACCATTATCAACCAGCTCGCCGCCGAAGGAAAAGGCGTTCTGATGATCTCATCGGAAATGCCCGAACTGCTTGGCAACTGCGACCGCATCTACGTTATGAACGAAGGACGGATTGTCGCCGAATTGCCGAAGGGAGAGGCGAGCCAGGAAAGCATCATGCGCGCTATCATGCGCTCAGGGGAGAAGAACTGATGAGTTCGGCCAACACATCCACCGAAGAGAGCAACGTCGTATCCGTCGGCTCGTATATCCGGGCCAATATCCGCGAATACGGTATGCTGATCGCGCTCGTCGCCATCATGGTTTTCTTCCAGTTTTACACCGGCGGCATTCTGTTTCGCCCTGTTAACCTGACGAACCTGATCCTTCAGAACTCGTTCATCGTGATCATGTCGCTCGGTATGTTGCTGGTGATCGTGGCGGGACATATCGACCTCTCGGTTGGCTCGATCGTCGCCTTCGTCGGCGCAGTTGCGGCAATTCTGACCGTGCAATGGGGCATGAACCCGCTGCTGGCAGCGTTGATCTGCCTTGGCGTCGGAGGCCTCATTGGGGCCGCACAGGGTTACTGGATCGCCTATCACCGTATCCCGTCGTTCATCGTGACGCTGGCTGGCATGCTCGTGTTCCGCGGTCTGACGCTGTTCGTTCTCGGCGGCAAGAATATTGGCCCTTTCCCGGTCGATTTTCAGGTTGTCAGCACCGGCTTCTTGCCCGATATCGGTGGTATCGCCGGTTTCAATACGACGTCCATGGTGTTGACCGTTGCTATCACCGTTGTCCTCTTCGTGCTTGCGCTGCGCCGCCGTCAGGTGAACCAGAGCCATGGCATCAATGTCGAGCCTTTTGGCTTCTTCATTGCCCAGCACGCCCTGATTTCGCTTGCCATTGTCTTTCTGGGCTACCAGCTCTCGACATATCGCGGCCTTCCGAACGTTTTGATCGTCATGCTCGTGCTGATCGCTGTTTACAGCTTTGTCACGCGCCGCACGACCATCGGCCGTCGCATCTACGCCATGGGTGGCAATGAAAAAGCAACGAAGCTGTCGGGTATCAACACCGAACGCTTGAGCTTCCTGACCTTCGTCAACATGGGTGTCCTTGCTGGCCTGGCTGGCATGATCATTGCAACCCGCCTGAACTCGGCAACCCCCAAAGCGGGTGCCGGCTTTGAACTGGACGTCATTGCGGCCTGCTTTATCGGCGGCGCATCTGCATCCGGCGGCGTTGGCAAGATCACCGGCGCGGTTATTGGTGCCTTCATCATGGGTGTCATGAACAACGGCATGTCCATTGTCGGTCTCGGCATCGATTTCCAGCAGATGGTCAAGGGCCTTGTGCTTCTGGCTGCCGTGTTCTTCGATGTCTACAACAAGAACAAGGGCTGATCGCCAGATCGCCGCCAGATTTTAACAAGAACAAGTGGCCGGTTTCCGGCCACTTTCATGAGATGCAGGCGTCAGATCGTCTTTGAAAGGAACTACCGTGCTGATTTCTCAAATCAAGGATGCGAGCGGAAGCATCATCGTCGCCGTTCGTGAAGATGGCGGTCAGGCGCGCAGCGTCAACAATGCCGTGTCGGTCTATGCACTGGCGATGGAAGCTGCCAATAGCGACAAGTCGCTGGCAGACGTGATCGCGGCCAAGGGCTACGGCGATGCGGTCGATCTTGAGAAAGTTTACGCCGAAGGCCGCTTTCTGCCGCCGATCACGCATCCGGACCCCGCGCATCTGCATCTGACCGGTACGGGCTTGACCCATCTGGGTTCGGCCGCCACGCGCGATAGCATGCACAAAAAGACCAGCGAGACATCTGACGAGAGCCTCACGGACTCGATGAAAATGTTCAAGATGGGTCTCGAAAACGGCAAGCCAAAGCCCGGCCAGACCGGTGTTCAGCCCGAGTGGTTCTACAAGGGTAACGGCAATGTTGCCGCTGCACCCGGTGCTGCTCTCCTGTCGCCGTCTTTCGCGCTGGACGGTGGCGAAGAGCCTGAGATGGCTGGTATCTATGTCATATCTGACAAGGGCGAAGCCGTCCGTGTCGGCTTTGCGGTTTCGAACGAGTTCTCCGATCATGTGACCGAGCGGATGAACTACCTGTATCTCGCGCATTCCAAGCTGCGTCCGGCAAGCTTTGGTCCAGAAATCCGGGTAGGTGCACCGCCATCCGACATTCGCGGAACATCCCGCATTCTGCGCGATGGTAAGGTTATCTTCGAAAAACCGTTCCTGTCGGGTGAGGACAACATGTCCCATACCTTCGCCAATCTGGAATACCATCATTTCAAGTATGGTCTGTTCCGCGCACCAGGCGAAGTGCATGTCCACATGTTCGGCACCGCGACGCTGTCCTTTGCAGATGGTGTCAAGCCGGAAGCGGGCGACGTGTTCGAGATCGAGGCGACCGGTTTCGGTCTGCCGCTGCGCAATACGCTCAAGGTTGAAATGGAAGAAACGATTTCGGTCCGCCAGCTCTAAGCGGATCACATCGTTCAAATTATAAAAGGCCCTGAACCGCAAGGTTCAGGGCCTTTTTTTGACTGAGGCGTCAATCAAGAACAGTCCACATTCCGACGAGGGGAGAGGGCGTCTTGTAAAGAGAGTTGCTGCGGTGAGATGGATAAGACCGTCGTATCGTGTTTCTGTTTGGCTCGTCGAGATCGCATGCGCTCAGTCGAAATAAAAAACGGCGCGGGGTAAACCGCGCCGTTTCTATGTCGAGATGTCTGACTTTGGTTATCAGACGTTGTTGTATGCGGTGATGACTGCATCAACCTGCGCGCTGTCGAGTGCTTGCACCTGCTGTGTGGTGAAAGCATCGAGTGTCGTGTCGCTCAACCCTACGATGGCATCGGTCGTAAGACCAGCGAGCGCCTTGATGCCCAGAGCGGCAATCTCGGCTGTTTCGAAGCTGTTGAGTTCGGCAGAGCTGAGTGTCAGCACCTGCGCGGCGGTGAGAGCAGCGGCCTGCTTTGTCGTCAGGGCTGCGATGTTGTCGGAGCTAAGCGACTGGAACTGGTCGCTCGTCATGGCAGCGATCTGGGTTGGAGCGAATGCTGCAACCTGTGTGCTGTCTAGGGCGGCCAGGGCGGCTGTCGTGATCGTCACGATCTGTAGTGCGGTCAGTCCGGCGATCTGGCCTGTGGTCAGAACGTCAAGCTGTGCGGATGTGACGGCACCGATCTGTGCTGTCGAGAGCTTTGCGACCTGAGCGGCGCTGAGGGCTGCAAAGTTGGCTGTCGAGAGGCTCGCCAGTGTCGAGGAGTCGATACCGGAGAGGGAGGCGACGTTGAGGGCTGCAATCTCGGCTGTCTCGAAGCTGTTGAGCTCGGCAGAGCTGAGGGTTGCGACCTGTGCGGCGGTGAGGGCAGCGGCCTGCTTTGTCGTCAGGGCTGCGATGTTGTCGGAGCTGAAA